>JBOZRR010000043.1:0-457255 GCA_050789245.1 Bryobacteraceae bacterium
CACCTGGCTCGGTTCCACCTCGCCAGCATCCCCTCCCGGCCTGGACCGGACAACTCACGTGCTAATTACACCGGACAACTCACGTGCTAACGACACATATAACGGGAGGGCATTGACAATGGGATTCCGTCGCGTCAGGATGACGGCGCTATGCGCCCAGTTCTTGCACTCTTGTCGCTGCTGACGCCGCTGTTGGCCCAAGGCCCGTACATCGCCGAGGGCATTCGTATTGGGGAGGTCACGGAGGATTCTGCGATTGCCCGGTTTCGGCTGTCGCAGCTTGCGAAGCAGAACCCAGGAAAGTACGAGCAGGAGCCGAAGCGGTCGCCCGCAGGCATGCTGCCGGACAGCGTGGATCCCTGGAAACTGCCGGGGGCTGTCCCGGCGATCGCCGGCAGAGCGCGTCTGTGGGTGGCGACGCGTCCGGACATGAAGGACGGCAAGCCGCTGGAGTGGGTCCAGTTGGCGGCAGATCGGGATTATTCGGCACAGGTCGCCATCGAAGGATTGAAGAGCGCAAAGAAGTACTATGTGGCCGTCGAAGTGAACGCGAAACCGGAGGCGGCCCAGGCATCGTTCACCACGGCTGCACAGGCGAAGCAGCGGGCAGCGGTGAAATTCACGGCCGTGACAGGGCTGATGTACCGCGATGTGGACAGTGACGAAGGGTTCGGCATCTTCGAAGCGATGAGGAAGGCCCAGCCGTCGTTCGTGGTTTTCACTGGCGACAACGTGTATTACGACAACGAACCGCCAAGGGCGGTGACGCAGGAGATCATGCGCTATCACTGGCAGCGGATGTATGCGCTGCCGCGCCACCTGGCGATGTTCGCGGAGGTGCCGCAGTACTGGATGAAGGACGATCACGACACATTGAGCGACGACTGCTGGCCCGGGTCGAATCCCGACTTCATGGCGCCTATGACCTTTGAAGACGGGCGGAAGATGTTTCTGGAGCAGGTGCCGATGGGGCCGAAGACCTACCGGACTTTCCGGTGGGGCAAGGGCCTGCAGATCTGGCTGCTGGAAGCCCGGGACTACCGCTCGCCGAATAATGCGCCGGACGGGCCGTCGAAGACGATCCTCGGCGCAGAGCAGAAGGCGTGGCTTAAGAAGACCGTGGCCGAGAGCGATGCCGACTGGAAGGTGATTCTCAGTCCGACGCCCTGGATCGGGCCGGACCGGCCGAAGAAGGCCGACAACTATTCCAACGAAGCGTTTGCGGCAGAGGGCGCCGAGATGCGCGCCTGGGCCGGGGCGATCAAAAACCTAGTGGTGATTGCCGGCGACCGGCACTGGCAATACCACTCCGTGGATGCCAACAGCGGGCTGAACGAGTTCTCGGCCGGTCCCGCAAGTGATCAGCATGCGGGCGGAAGCCCTGGCGAGGACAAATCGGTGCAACGCTTCCATCGCGAGAAGGGCGGATATGTGTCGGTGGAAGTGACGCCTACCGGGCAGACGTCGAAGCTGCAGGTGCGGCTCCATGATGTGACTGGAAATCCCGTGTATCAGTGGCCGGCACAGTAGCATACAACACGGTCTGATACTCTTAAGTTGAGAGACACTCATGGACAAGTCAACGAGCATTGAACTCCTGAACAAAGCGGTGGCGGACGAGCTCCAAGCCGTGCACCAGTACATGTACTTTCATTTCCATCTGGACGATCAGGGCTTCGGGCCGTTGTCGATGCTGTTCAAGAAGATCGCCATCATCGAGATGGGCCATGTGGAGCGGCTGGCGGAGCGCATCCTTTTCCTGAAGGGTGATGTGAAAATGGAGTTGGCCGGGCCGGTGGAGCCGATCACCGACGCCGAGGCAATGCTGAAGAAAGCGGCCGCGATGGAGGAGCAGAGCGCGAAGGACTATAACCGGGCCGCGCTGGACGCCGGCGCCAACGCGGACGCGGCTTCGAAACAGATCTTCGAAGCTCTGGTGATGGATGAAGAGACGCACTTCGACACATTCGACAAGCAGCTCGAGAATATCCGGCGCTTCGGACCGAGCTATCTCGCGTTGCAGAGCTTCAGCGGCGGCGAAGCCGAGGGTGAAGGCAAGTCCTAGCGCCGCGTTCGTGCCGGTTCTGCGAGCCGTCCTGCTGTTGACGTGCCTGTTCACGGCGCGGTCCTGGGGGGCGGATCCGCTGCTGATCGTCGCTCTTGACGGCGTCCGGTACGACTATCCACGCACCATCGGCGCTCCCGGGCTGACGGCAATCGCCGCCGGGGGCGCGTCGGTGGAGCGCATGATTCCGAGCTTTCCGGCGACGACGTTTCCGAATTTCCACTCGATGGCGACGGGGCTCTATCCGTCGCGGCACGGGCTGGTGGCGATGGCATTCCGCGACCCGCAGCTCGAGCGCGATTTCCTCTATTTCCGGAATTCGACAGAGGGATTCTGGTACGGCGGCAAGCCGTTCTGGGAGATTGCGCAGGACGCGGGAATCCGGGTGGCGACCTACTTCTGGCCGGGTACGGATGCGGGTGTCAACGGGAAATACCCGGCGTATTACAAGCGGTATGACTCGAAGGTGACGCACGAGGAGCGCGTGCGTCAGGTGCTGGAGTGGCTCAATCTGCCAGAGGGTGAGCGGCCGGGCGCCGTGGTGGTGTACTTCTCCGACGTCGATAGCGCCGGACATCGGTTCGGGCCGGATTCGGAAGAGACCCGGGCCGCGATGGCGAAGGTGGATACGACGGTGACGGACCTCGTGAAGCGGGCGCGGGAGAAGACTCCACGGCTGAACGTGCTGGTGGTGAGCGACCACGGAGTGACGGCTGTGAAAGAGGTGATCGACTTCACGGAGGATGCCCAGATGGGCGGCTGCAATGCGGCGAACGAAGGGTCGATGACCATGCTGTACTGTCCCGACCCCGAGATGGTGTACCGCGAGCTGACGTCGGCTGTCCGCAAGTATGCCGTGTACCGCCGCAATGAGACGCCCGCGCGCTGGCACTACCGCGACAATCCGAGGATCGGCGACATCGTAGTGCTGGCGAAGGGGCCGTACATCCTGAACGCGAAGCCGCCCGGACAGAAAGATGTGAACCTGGTGCCGGCGCTCAAAGGGATGCACGGCTACGATCCCGACAACGACCGCGAGATGCAGGGGCTGCTGATCGGATCCGGTCCGGCGTTCCGCAAAGGCGCGCGCCTGCGGGAAGCGCGAAACGTGGACGTGTTCCCACTTGTACTCGAACTACTTGGGCTGAAGACGCCGGAGGGCGTGGACGGCGACATCACTCGCGTGCGCGGATTGCTTCGATAATTCGCGCGACGACTTCATTCCAGACTTCCCGGTCGTGCTCGATCAGCGTGTGCGCACCCATGAAAATACGGTGAGAGCGCGTGTCGTCCGACGTGTCGATGGTGTCCTCCCGGCCCTTGTACGTCACGCGGCGGTTATAGAGCACAGTGGTGCGCGAAGCGTCCACGGCGCGGATCTCCGGCGCGCCCTTGATCAGCCAGTGGTCGCGCTGGTAGATGTTCGCAGCCTTGCGAACATTGGGCGGGACGAGATAAGTGTCCTTTCCGTAAGCATCTACGACGAAGGCGAATTGGACTGGCACGCCCCAACTGTCGAGAGTGCGGGCAAGGCGGAGGACCGCGCGGCCGCCGAGAGACTGCCCGAAGAGGATGATGCGAGCGTCACGAGCTTCTTCGGGCGACAGGGCGCCGTCGCGGTCAAAGTCGAATGCGCGGCGGACGAGCTGTTCGGCCAGCACGAGCTTGTGGTTCTCCACGGTTTCGACGTGCACGCCCGCGAGCTTCCTGCGTTTGATCTCGATGGCCGTACGGCGCGTGCAACGGGCGGGATTGTCCCATCGCTCCCAACCGCCGACTATGCCGAGGACGAGCATGTCGCCGCGCGGCAGCGGCATGGGGACGGTGAAGTCGTCGAAGGTCTGGTTCCGGCTGTCGGCGAAGCACAGCGGGGCCAGCACGACGGCCAACAGGAATCTCTGTAACGAACTCGCCACTGATGGATATTGTCTATGTGAACGACGCGCGCGAGCCAGCGGCTGGTTTCGCCGGCTTGTACTCGGCGTACGAGCGGGACGTCTGGCGCTTTGCGCTGGCGCTCTCCGGCGACGCGACGCTGGCCGACGATCTGACGGCGGAGGCGTTCCTGCGTGTGTGGCAGGCCGGGGGTGAATTGCGCGTGCGCACTGCGAAGCCGTACCTGCTGGCGATTGTCCGCAACTTGTATCTGAAAGAACTTCGGAGGCGGTCGCGACGGGCGCCGCTTGAGGAGACGCTGGCGGCTCGCGGCGTCGATTTTCAAGTGCGGCAGCGGGCGCAGCGCGCCGTGGCGGCGCTTCAGGAGCTTCCCGAAGCCGACCGCACTGCCTTGCTGCTGCATGGAGAGCACGGGCTGAGCTACACGGAACTGGCGGAGGTGATGGGCTCGACGGAAGGAGCGGTCCGTGTGCGGGTCCACCGCGCGAGGGCGCGTTTGAAGGATTTGATGGAGGCACCCAGATGACGAAAGAACGTTTGGAGTCGTTCCTGCCGCCGGAGATCGGCCCGGGTCGCGAAATCGCGGCGGAGAGCTTGCGCCGGACGCGAAAGGTGCTGGCGGCGCGCTCGTTCTACCTGGCAATGGCGATGTTTCTGACGACGATGGTGCTGGTGTTTTTGCCGGAGACCAAGGACTCGCTGGTGGCCGACCTACGTAAGTTGGGGAAGCCGGGCGCCATTGCCACCTACGCCGCGGCCGCTGTTTTCTGGGTGCTGTTTCTGCTCAAGTGCAGGCAGGCCGCGGCGACTGGCATTCCACCGAAGAAGGGACTGCGGGCGCGGAATGCGTGGGGTCTCGGGACACTGCTGGTCTGGCTGGTCACATGGGAACTGGCCCGCGCCTTCACGGGGACCGCAGTCAGCGCCGGAATCGGCGCCATCGTGGGTGTCGCCGGTATCTGGCTCGGTGAGAAGCTGCGCCAGGTGGAGACGGCGGACGAGATCCGCTGGCGGTCCACCACACAGCGCATTCTCGATGACAGCGATCAGGACAACGGGTAACTGAGCGATTCGCGCAGCCAGGTGTGGTTGTCGCGGACGGCATCGTTGAGCTTGCCCACCAGCCGGTCGCGCTGTTCGAATAGGCGGTAGCCGTCGCGGGGGCGCAGATAGCCGCGAGATTTCGGTTCCTCCATGAAGAGCGCGTCCTCGCCCTTCTCGGCAGCCAGGAGTTCGTAGCGCTTTCGGTTGTCGAGCAGGGCTTTCACCAGGAACGGCAGCAGCGCGGAGTAGTCGGCCTGCATGCTCTCGGTGGTCTGCTGGTAGTGGTCCTTGTCGACTTTGCCCCAGGTGACGGCTTCAGCCGGGAAGCACGATGAGAGCGAGCCGTCCGTCACGGGCGACGAGACGATCTGTACGTCGAACTGGTAGCCTCGGACATCGGGCACGCCGAGCACCTGGCCGAGCGCGGGCTCAGGTTGGAGATTGAAGTTCTTCGGGACGCCACCGCCGAGGATGAACGTGCCGAGGGCGTGCGCGGGATTCTCGAACAGGCCCCAGTAGTGATACGCGCAGCTCTCGAAGACTTCGGCATGGATGTCGAGCTCAAAGGCGTACTCAGGCAGCAGGCCGTTCTGGCGCATGGCCCAGAGCTTCATCGAATTCAGGAAAATGCTGCCGTCGCCGGGCGCGCCGACGAAATAGGGGATGGCCAGCCGGTGGCAGGCGGACAGCAGCCCCGCGTCTACGCCGTTGCGCTGCTCCATCTCGCCGATACGCCGGCCAAGCAGGTAGCGGAACTCGGTGCCGGTCATCTTGCGCTGGAACTCGGGCAACTGGAGGATAGCCGTGAAGAAACGGTCCTGGTCGAGGAGCACGTCTTCGTCGAAGGCCATGTCGGTAACGCGGATGGTGCGTTCGTCACGCAAAGCGGCGTCGTCGCCGAAGATGGGCACTTCGTGGATTGGGTCGCGGCGGCCGGTCAGGGAACGATGGCCGTCGTGGTAGCACATTGCATCCGTGGCGCTGAGATAGGCGACCCAGCCGGTTTCGAGGAGCGGAATCAGCCACGTCTGGTGCTGGCCGGAGACCGTCACGGGTCCGGCGAGCGCGAGCGTCAACGGGCAGCCCATGCCGATGGCGTTATCGAGAATCGTGTAGATTCTGCGCAGATAGGCGCCGCCGAATGCCGGCAGGCACATCCGAAAGAGCTCGTCGAGCGTCTCCACTTCATCGACACGGCGGGTGCGGACAACGGGACGCTGCTGGAGCGGGCTGGATTGCGAATCGTGCTGCATCTTCTTTCAGGCTACCGTAGCGATGGCCCCAGCTCGATTGGTTCGATATAGTCGGTTGAGCTATGCGGTCCATTCTCCTTCTCGTTTCGCTGTTGGCGGCTCTGCCGTCCATGCAGGCCGCCGAAGTGCTGCTGTACATCGGCACGTACACGAACCAGGGCAGCAAGGGCGTGTACGTGGCGAAGTTCGATATGGCCACGGGCTCGATCTCGACGCCGGAGCTGGCGGGCGAGGTCGATAACCCGACGTTTCTCGCGATTCACCCGTCGAAGAAGTACCTTTACACGGCGGGCGAGATCGGCAACTTCCGCGGCGAGCGCGCCGGCGCCGTGAGCGCGTTTGCGATCGACGCGAAGACCGGGAAGCTGACGCTGCTGAATCAGGTGTCGAGCAAGGGCGGCGGGCCGTGCCATGTGTCGGTGGACCAGGCCGGCAAGGTGTGCCTGGTGGCCAATTACGGCGGCGGCAGCGTGGCGGCGATGGCCATCGGCGTGGACGGCAAGCTGAAAGAGAGCAGCAGCTTCCATCAGCACGAAGGGAAAGGTCCAAATGAGAAGAGGCAGGAGCGCGCCCATGCGCATTCCATCAATGTCTCGCCTGGGAACCGATTTGCGGTGGCGGCGGATCTCGGGACCGACATGCTCTACGTCTACAAGCTGGATCTGGCTTCCGCGGCTCTGACATTGAACCAGCCGCCGGGCGCGAAGGCCGCTCCGGGCGCGGGTCCAAGGCACTTCACGTTCCACCCGAACAAGAAGTGGGCGTATGCGATCAACGAGCTATCGAACACGGTGGCGGCGTATGCGTGGGACGAGAAAGCCGGCACGCTGACGGAGATTGCGACTGCGGGCACGCTGCCGCCGGAGTTCAAGCAGCCGAACACGACGGCCGAAGTGCGCGTCCATCCGTCGGGGAAGTTTCTGTACGGATCAAACCGCGGACAGGATTCGATTGCCGTCTTTTCACTCGACGCAAAGGGCGCGCCGAAGCTGATTCAAACGGTGCACACCGGCGGTGTGATGCCGCGCAACTTCACGCTGGACACGAAAGGCAGGTGGCTGCTGGCCGCGAATCAGCGCACTGGGAACATCAGCGTGTTCTCGATTGATACCGCGACCGGAAAACTGACGGATACGGGCAAGCGGATCGAAGTGAGCGCTCCGGTCTGCCTGCGACTGCTGGAGTAGAGGAATGCGAACAGGGATCATTGTCATCGGTTGTCTGCTTATGTTGGATGCCGCTTTCTCACAGGACCGCGACCACGCGCGTTCGATGGTGATTACGACTCGTGGCATGGTGGCCGCGAGTCAGACGCTGGCCGCCCAAGCCGGCAGTGAAGTGCTAGCGCGCGGCGGCTCCGCCGTCGATGCCGCTATCGCGACGAACGCGGCGCTGGCCGTCGTCGAGCCGATGATGAACGGGATCGGCGGCGATCTGTTCGCCATCATTCGCGAGGCGAAGACGGGGAAGGTGATCGGGCTGAACGCGTCCGGACCGGCTCCGGCAGGGCTGACGATCGATCTGCTCCAGAAGCAGGGGCACACGTCGATGCCGAACCTGGGCATCCACTCCGTGACCGTGCCGGGCTGCGTGCGCGGATGGGCCGAACTCCACGCGCGCTACGGCAAGCTGCCGTGGAAGGATCTGTTCACGCCGGCCATCTACTACGCCGAGAACGGCTTTCCGGTGACAGAGATCATCGCGGCGCAGTGGGCCAGCGCGAAGGCAAAGGTCGCCGGCGATGCCGATGGCGCGGCGGCGTTCTTGCCGGGCGGCGAAGCGCCAGCCGTCGCAACCGTCTACAGGAATCCGCAGTTCGCCAAGGCGTTGCGGGCGATAGCGGAGAAGGGTGCGGACGCGTTCTACAAAGGCGAGATCGCCGATGCGATGATCGCCAAGTCGAGCAAGATGGGCGGCACGCTGACGAAGGCCGACCTGGCGGGCTTCGAGGCCGAGTGGGTGACGCCGATCTCCACGACGTACCGCGGCTGGAAGGTTTACGAGATCCCACCGAATTCTCAGGGCATCGCCGCGCTCGAGATGCTGAACATCCTGGAGCGCTTCGACCTGGGCAAGCTGAAGCATGATTCGGCTGAACTACTTCATCTGGAGATTGAGGCGCAAAAGCTGGCGTACGCCGACCTGGACCGGTACGTGTCGGACCCGCGCCGGGCAACGGTGCCGGCCGCCGGGCTGAACTCGAAGAGCTACGCCGGGGAGCGTTCAAAGCTAATCGACGCGAGCAAGGCGCGCTGCGACGTGGCGCCGGGTACGCCCGCGCTGCCTAACGACGGCGATACGGTCTATTTGACAGCGACCGACAGCGAGGGCAACCAGGTGTCGCTCATCCAGAGCGTGTTCCTCAGCTTCGGATCGGGAATCGGCGTCCCCGGTTATGGCTTCCATCTCCACAATCGCGGAGGACTGTTCAAACTTGATCCGAAGCATCCGAACGCGCTGGCGCCGGGCAAGCGTCCGTTCCACACGATCATTCCTGCGCTCATGGAGAAGGACTCTACGCACATCTCGTTCGGCATCATGGGCGGATTGAATCAGGCGCAGGCGCACGCGCAGTTTGTTTCGAGAATTGCCGATCACGGCATGAATGTTCAGCAGGCGCTGGAGGCGGCGCGCTTCACTCGTAAGGAGATCGGCGGCTGCGAGGTGCACATTGAGAGTCGCATCCCGGAGGCGGAGATCGAGAAACTCATCAAGCTCGGCCACCAAGTGAAGCTTGTCGGCGCCTATTCGAACGACATGGGCGGAGGACAGGCAATCCTGTGGGATGAGAAGACCGGAGTGAAGTCCGGCGCATCATCCCCCCGCAAGGACGGTGCGGCCATGCCGGAGCCGGACCCCTATTTCGGCCGCCGGTAGCGGCTGAAGAGATGTAAACAAATCGCCAGAAGACACACGTTCCCCCCGCTTCCACGTATAGCTGGCTAGGGAAGTCGGCTAGGATAGATAGCTAGGGAAGGACGGTGAGCTTGGCGAAACATCCCAATGACCGGTTGCAGGGAACCCTGGATCTGCTGGTACTGAAGACTCTCGATTCGCGCGGCCCGATGCACGGCTACGGCATCACGCTACATATTCAGGAGACGACGCGCGAGACTCTCAAAGTGGAGGAAGGATCGCTCTATCCGGCACTCCATCGGATCGAGCAGGCGGGCTGGATCGAAGCGGAATGGGGTGTGACGGAGAACAGCCGCCGCGCGCGGTTCTACCGCATCACGGCAGACGGACGGAAACAGTTGAAGGCCGAGGAAGAGAACTGGGCCCGCCTGACGCAGGCGGTTTCGCGCGTGCTGAAGTACGCATAGGAGGCGGCATGGGCTTCTGGAGCCGAGTGACCAACGCCTTTCGGGGCGAGTCCGTGAATCGCGAGCTCGACGACGAGATGGCCTTCCACATGGAGATGCGGGCCAAGGACAATCGCGCGCACGGGATGTCGCAGCCCGAGGCGGAGCAAGACGCGCGGCGCCGCTTCGGCAATGCGGCCGTGCTGCGCGAGGAGACTCGTGACTCGGACGTCGCCGGCTGGCTGGACTCGGTCTTCCAGGACCTGCGCTACGCCTTCCGGACTTTGGGGCGCACTCCCGTGCTGACCGGCGTTGTCGTGCTGTCGCTCGCCCTGGGCATCGGCGCGAACACTGCGATCTTCACCTTTACGAACGCCCTGCTGCTTCGGTCGCTGCCCGTGAAGGATCCGGGGCAGATCCATCAACTTTTCCTCACGGGAAAGGAAGGCGGGCGAGGCAACCCCACGTTCAACTACCCGATCTTCCGTGAACTGCGTGCGGACCAGAAGATCTTCGACGGAATGGTGGCATGGTCTGAAGACCGGTTCGACGCGGCCTCGGGGGGCGAGGCTCGAATGCTCGACGGCGCGTACGTCAATGGCGAGATGTTCGAGACGCTTGGCCTTCGCCCTGCGCTGGGACGCGGCTTCACTCCTGGCGACGATACGCCCGAAGGCGCGGTGGCGGTGCTCTCTCACAACTTCTGGAAGCGCCAGTTTGGCTCCGATCCAGCCGTGCTGGAGAAGACGCTGCGCCTGAGCGGAAAGCCGTTCCGAATCATCGGTGTCGCGCCCGAGGGATTCAATGGGATGCGGCCCGGCGGCAAGTTCGACGTGATGATCCCGACGCAGGCGCAGCTCTACTTGCAGCCGGACACGCCCATTCTGAAATCGTCGAGCTACTGGTGGCTGGAGGTGTTTGGGCGGTTGAAGCCGGGAATGACCGAGGCGCAGGGCGCGGCGGCGATTCAGGCCCTCGCCCAGGGCGTGCTGGAGAAGACGCGGCCCACCGATATTCCGCAGGAGTTCGCCAAAGGCTACACCTCGCAGAGTCTGACGATTCGCCCCGCGGCCCGCGGGACCACCGAAGGCCGCGGAACTTACAGAACAGCCGTGGTGATCCTGAACGTCGTCGTGGGGCTGGTCTTGCTGATCGCCTGCGCGAACATCGCCAACCTGCTGCTGGCCCGCGCCACGGCCCGCGAACGCGAGATGGCCGTGCGCATCGCGCTGGGCGCGTCCCGCCGCCGGGTGATCCGCCAGTTGCTCACTGAAAGCATGTTGCTGTCATTTACCGGCGGAGCGCTCGGCCTGGCCATCGCGCCGGCAGCGGCGAATCTACTTCTGCGCGCGTCCACGACGCCGGACGACCGGTTGTATCTCGACGTGACGCCGGACCCGGTGGTCCTCGGTTTCACCTTCTTCGCGGCCGTGCTCTGCGGCGTGCTCTTCGGCGCCGCGCCCGCTTGGCGGGCCAGTCGCGTCGCGCCGCATCCGGGGCTGAGAGAAAGTTCCGGCACGGTCTCCGACCGCCGCGGCAGGCTGCGTCAGGGGTTGGTGCTGGCGCAGGTCTCTTTGTCGGTCGTCCTGCTTGTTGGGTCCGTGCTGTTCTTGCAGACGTTTTGGAAGTTGCTGAATGCCGACCATGGATTCCAGCAGGACAAGGTGCTGATGGTGCGTGTGAGCGCCGAGCGGACCGGCCTGAAAGCGCAGGAGCTTACGGACTTGCGGCGCATCACGCTGGAGAGGCTCAAGCAGACGCCCGGCGTGGCGAGCGCAGCCGCCGTGGACATCCCGCCTGTCTCAAACATTGGCTGGAACGGCGAAATCGAGCTTCGCGACGCCGCCGGATCGTCGTCCCGGTTCATCTCCTGGTTCAATCTCGTGAGTGACGACTACTTCAAGACGATCGGCACGCCTCTGATGGCCGGCCGCACCTTCGGTGTGGAAGACAGTCTCGGCGCCCGGAAAGTCTTGATCGTGAATGAACAGTTCGCCCGGAAGGCGTTCGGAGGCCGGAATGCCGTGGGCCAGGTGGTGTATACCCGCGGCGGCACGCGCTCCAATCCCGTCTGGGAACCCGTTGAGATTGTCGGCATGGTGAAGGACACGCGCTACCGGCGGTTGCGCGAGAAATCCGAGTTGATCGCTTACTTACCGTACAGCCAGGAGGAATCGGCCGGACCGCGCACCAACTACGTTCTTCGGAGTGCCGGCGACATGCCGAGCCTCATCGCTTCGGTCAAGACCGCAATCACGGAGGTGAACCCTAACCTCGGTTTCACGCTGCGGCCGCTAACGGAGCAGATCGAGAACGCCATGATTGTCGAGCGCCTGCTCGCGGGCCTGTGCCTCTTGTTCGGACTGATGGCGCTGTTCCTTTCGGCGTTAGGGTTGTTCGGGCTGCTTTCCTACTCCGTGGCACAACGCAAGGGAGAGATTGGCCTGAGGATGGCGTTGGGCGCGACTCCATCCGATGTCGTGAGACTGGTGATTGGGCAAAGCTCGTTAATCGTCGTCTTGGGGGCCGGTGCCGGCGCCGGACTCGCCGCGTGGGCCTCCCCGTACGCCGCCGACATGCTCTACGGCGTCCAGGCGACGGACCCGTCGATATACGCTCTCTGCGTCGGCATACTGCTCGTGATCGCCGCAGGCGCAAGCTGGCTTCCGGCATTGCGAGCGACGAGGCTCGACCCTGTCCAGTCCTTGCGGCACGAATAACCCTGGGGCTGGTGGACAATATCTGGTGCAGTCCGATAGACTTTAAGGTCTATGGCAAAAGTCAAGGATCTGGAACGACCTCTCGGCTTCAATACGCGCGCCCTGCACCAGGGCTACGACCCCGACCCGACCACTAAGAGCCGGGCCGTGCCCATCTACCAGACGACGTCGTACGCCTTCGACGATTCGGCGCACGCCGCAGCCCTGTTCGGCCTACAGCAGTTCGGCAACGTCTACACGCGCATCATGAATCCGACGACCGACGTGCTGGAGCAGCGTGTTGCGTCTCTGGAAGGCGGCGTGGCCGCGTTGGCTGTGGCCAGTGGGCAGGCCGCTCAGTTCCTGGCCATCAGCAGTCTGCTGGAGGGCGGAGACCACCTGGTGGCCGCATCCACCCTTTACGGCGGCACCTACACGCAGTTCGACGTCAGCTTCCGCAAGTTCGGCTACAACGTCACATTCGTCGAGCCGGACGATCCGGAGAACTTCCGCAAGGCAATCACGCCGAAGACCAAGGCGATTTACGGCGAGACCATCTCGAATCCGCGCGGCAACGTGCTGGACATCGCGGCCGTGGCCAACATCGCGCACGAGGCTAACGTCCCGCTGATCATCGACAACACCTTCGCGACGCCCTACCTTTGCCGGCCCATCGAGCACGGCGCCGACATCGTGGTGCACTCCCTGACGAAGTTCATGGGCGGCCACGGTAACTCCATCGGCGGCGCAATCGTGGATTCGGGCAAGTTCGACTGGTCCAAGAGCGCCCACCCACAGATCAATCAGCCTTCTGCCGCCTACCACGGCATGAACTTCTCGGAAACCTTCGGCCCAATCGCCTTCATCATCCGGGCGCGCGTCGAGGGCCTGCGCGACATGGGTCCGGCCATCAGCCCGTTCAATTCGTTCCTGCTGCTTCAGGGGATTGAAACTCTCGGCATGCGCATGGAACGCCACGTCGCCAACGCGCAACTAATTGCCGAGTTCCTGGAGAGCCACCCGCTGGTCACCTGGGTGCGCTACCCCGGCCTGAAATCGAGCCCGTACTATGCCATCGGGAAGAAGTACATGCCCAAGGGCCCGGGCGCCGTCTTCAGCTTCGGCATCAAGGGCGGCTACGACGCGGGCGTGAAGTTCATCGATGCATTGAAGATCTTCTCGCATCTCGCCAACGTCGGCGACTCGCGCAGTTTGGTGATCCACCCGGCTTCCACCACGCACCAGCAACTCAGCTCGGAGCAGCAGGTCGCCGCGGGCGTGACGCCGGACATGGTCCGGCTGTCGGTCGGGCTGGAAGATCTCGACGACATCCAGTGGGACCTGAATCAGGCGCTGGAAGCGTCGCAGAAGTAGGTTCTAGTCGAATCCAAGAGGTTTGGGGGGCGGCTTTGACGGGTCGTCCTCCTTCGCCTTCTTCAGTAGTTCATCGAACTTGGCCGCCAGGACGTCCTTCGACGACTTCATCTGCTCGAAGGACTTCTTGAAGGCCTCTTCCCTCTGTGCTTCCTGCGCTTTCAGGCTGGCTACTCCTGCGCTGATATCCTCAAGGGTCTTCGGGCGGGGCTTTTCCTTGTGGCTGATGACGGCTTTGACGTTCGCGTCGATCTTCAGAGTGCCCCCGCAGCAGGGGCATTCCACTTCAAATTGATTGGCGGGCGGCTTGGCCATGGCTGCTTACAATCCTCGCATCAAATCATACCCGTGGTCGGGGATGTGCGCCCACAGGATCTCGCTTTCGTGGCCTTCTTCGGCGAAGATCGAGCGGAACTGCTCCACCACGGCCTCGTGCCCGCGTTCGTAGAAGACGAGCACGCTGGGTCCCGCGCCGGAGAGCGCCGCGCCCAGCAGGCCCTCGGCTCGCAGATCGATCATCTTTTGCAGGCCGGGCACCAGCCTGGCGCGGTATGGCTGGTGGAGTCGGTCCTCGAGCGCCGCGTGAAAGGCGTCGGTGGTCTGCGTCAACATCGCGGCGATCAGCAG
Source organism: Bryobacteraceae bacterium (assembly GCA_050789245.1). Classification (GTDB taxonomy): domain Bacteria; phylum Acidobacteriota; class Terriglobia; order Bryobacterales; family Bryobacteraceae; genus PNKE01. The sequence goes on from JBOZRR010000043.1 coordinate 14,261, forward strand.
CGCCGAGCGCTGGATGTTGAACACGGCATCGGCGCGCGAATAGCTCTGCGGCAGCACGGCGCGAGCCTCGGACGTGGGCAGGATGAAGTCCGGCACAACGATCGCGACGCCGTACCGTGCCGGCAACTGCATGCGGACGGCGCGGGTGATGCCTTCGCCGTCGATCGCGCTGGCGACGATCGATCCCAGCGCAGCGGCGGCGACGTTGTCCGGGTGACCTTCGATGCGCGCCGCCTCGTCCAGCACCTTATGGCGGTCCCAGGCAAGGCCCAGGATCTCGTCGGCGATCACGACCCCCGCCACCAGCGCTGCGGCGCTGGAACCCAGACCTTTGCCAATGGGGATGTCGTTGCGGATCTCGAGCTCGATCGCCGGCATGGGGCGTTCGGAATGCTCCGCCACGGCCAGGGCCGTCTGCCAGATCAAGTTGTTCTCGCCCGGCGAGATCATCGCAGCGTCGCGGCCCGCCGGACGGATGGAGAGCCGTTCCGCGGGGCGGAAGCGGCACTCCAGGTAGATGCTGAGCGCCATACCGAGAGCGTCGAATCCCGGTCCGAGGTTCGCGCTTGTGGCGGGGACTCTGACTTCGGTCCAACTCATGCGCCCAGGCGCACCTTGTTGCCGGTGCGGCAAGATTCATAGGCGGAGAGGACAATCTCCAGCGCCTTATAGCCCTCTTCGCCGGAGACCAGCGGCGATTTGCCCTTCTTGCAGGCTTCGCCGAAATCCGTGAACTGGCGCTCGAACGGCGTCAGCGGAATGGCCATCGGGTCAGAGGAGCCCGACATCACTTCCTTCTCGACCGGGGCGGGTTCGCCCTCGTCGTTCTCCACGTCCCACGCCGTCAGTTTGTCCCCTGTGAAGATGCAGGTGCCCTTGGTTCCATGGATCTCGATGCGCTCGCTGTAGCCGGGCCAGAACGCGGTGGAGGCTTGAATCACGCCGGTGGCGCCACTCTTATACTTCATCAGCGTGTTGACGACATCCTCGCTCTCGATCTTGTGGCGCGCGCCGAGCTGCCAGTAGCCGAACAGTTCTTCCACGCCGCCGACAAGATAGGTGAGGACGTCCACCTGGTGTACAGCCTGATTGATCAGCGCGCCGCCGCCTTCGGTCGCCCAGCTTCCCTTGATGGGCCGGGAGTAGTAATCGGCGGAGCGCCACCACTTCACGTAGGCGTCGGCTTGCAGGATCTTGCCCAGGCGTCCTTGCTCGAAGGCCTTCTTTACGAAGATCGTCGAATCGTCGAAACGGTGCTGGCTGACGACGCCGAGCACGACGCCGTTCGCCTTGCACACGTCGATCATCTTGCGCGCCGTCTCGAGATTCGTGGAGATCGGCTTCTGCACCTGGATGTGCTTGCCGTGCGCGGCGGCGATCTCAATCGGCTGCAAACGGAAATCCGGGAACGTGCAGACATCGACGTAATCCACGTCCGGATGCTTGCAGACCTCCTCGTAGGTAGGGACAAACGTGGCGCCGTACTGTTCCGCGAAACGCTTGCCCGCCTCCTCGAATCTGTCCGTACAGACCGTTAGCTTATAGCCAATATTCTTGTATGCCTGCGCGTGCTTGTGCGAAATCGCGCCGGTGCCGATCATTCCGACTCTCACGGGCCTAATCCTCCAGGTTGTGATGAAACTGTCAGCGTATCAGACGGGGCGGCCCTATACTATGCGAGGACGTGAGTGTGGTCGAAGTCGATGGGACGTCGGATGACCGATCTGGCTGATTCATTGCTCAGCGCCTGGCGCACGAATCATCAGACCACCGTGTTTCTGGTCGATCACCTGCCCGAGAATCTCTGGAATCAGCCCGTTCCAGGAATCCCGCGAAAGACCATCGGAATGATCGCGGGCCACCTCCACAACGCACGGTGTACGTGGGTGAAGACGCTCGGTCTCCCGCATGGCATCCCCGTACCAGACGCCGTCGACCGCCGAACAGTCACTCGCCGTCAGTTGATCACGGCCCTCAGCCAGAGTAGTGGTGCCGTCGAGACGCTCCTGCGGCTGGGATTGGACAACGGGGGACGGATTCCGGCGACTTCCCGTTACGTTTGGAGGAATCTGCCGCTTGATGTCGGCCACGTGCTTGCCTACCTCGTGGCGCATGAGGGGCACCACAGGGGACAGATCGTGCTGGCGGCAAGACAACTCGGGGCGCGTCTTCCTCCCTCCGTGACCACCGGCCTTTGGCAGTGGAGCCAGCGGATGCGGGAGGCGTCAGGCGCGCCCCGGACTAGAACCTGAACTGTGAATCGGGTCCTACGAGAGCCCGTGCTCCGTGCCGCAGATTGACACATCGAGGCCCAGCTCACGGAACATCGCTGCCTTCACCGCCAGCGCCTTGTTGGCATCGGCGGCCGTGGGCGCGTACGCCACCTGGATGTGGTTCGATTTGTGGCGTGCCATGAACTGGTCGCGCGTTACGCCGTAGGTCACCGCGTGCATGATGGGCCACTGCGGCGTGGTCATTTGCCAGCGGCGGTTGGTCTCTTCCTCTGGAAGCTCCACCACCTTGGCGCGGCCGATATCGGCGCGCAGCACCCCGGCGTCGACGTACACGCGGCTCCACACGATCTCGCCCGGCTTCGAGACGCCCTTCAGCGTGCCGCCGCCAAGACGGAAATACATCGGCGACTGCCGCTCGCTGCTGGACCCCGCGTAGTCCCCGATGAAGTGCTTCGGCGGCGCTGCGCCGGAGATCAGGTAGACCCAGACATAGTCGTCCCCGTACTGTTCGCCGTAACGGACGTCGTGCAGCGTGTTCTCGGGGTCGTAGCCAAGCGCCGTCCAGACGCGATTCGTTACCAGGGAATCCAGCCCGGCGCACTCGTCCACCTCGTTGAAGTGAGGCAGCGCCGCGCCCTCATACAGCACACGACCGTTGCCTCGCGCCGTCACCGGAGGCCGGTCGACGTTATTCAGCAGCCCTTCGACCAGATCCGAAGCCGGAACTAGGTCCTTCAGGCCCTGCTGGTACTGAATGCCGATGGCGTCGCAGCCGAAGTCGTCGGCGATGCGAAGGGCAGCGATGTACATCTTGCACTGCTGGTGGATCTGGTCATCGGTCAGCTCCGTGTCGGGATCGGTGCCGGTGACGAACTTCATGCCCTTCGCCTCCAGCCAGGCGCGCACGGCGCGGGCTTCGTCGTCGGGCGTGGCGCACATCTCGGCGTATAGTGCGGACTGCGACAGCCGCTCCTTGAACACGCCCGTCGGGTGGAGCAGTTCGTCGGGGATGATGGCGTTGTACATGCCCATGCAGCCCTCGTCGAAGATGCCCATGATGGCCTTGTTCTGCTTCAACTCGCGGCCGAGCTGCGCCCCAAGTTCGGCATCCTTCTTCGGCACACTCAGCGCGCCCAGCGCCTTCACATGATCCAGCTTATGGACGATGCGTTCTCCATTCAGCCAGCGCTTCAGGTTGTCCAGGAAGAAGGCGTCGTCGAAGTTCTCGCTCCACAGCGTCGAATAGGGCGTTCCTGCCTTGGTGAGCGACGCGTTCAGGTTGAGCATGCCCACCAGGCCAGGCCACTGGCCGCTCCAGTTGGCCACCGTCAGGATCGGCCCCTGGTGCGAAAGCAGGCCCGAGAGGACATGGTGGGTGTACTGCCAGACTGCCTCAACCACGATGATCGGCGCCGTGGGAGGAATCTTCTTGAACACGTCCATTCCATGCTTCTGCGACCGGATGAAGCCGTGCCTCTGTTCCTCGTCGTACGGGTGTCCGCGCTCGATCTGAAAACCGAACCCGCGGACTGCGTCCATCACTCTCTGCTCCGCCGCCTGCTGCGCGGGCCAGCAGGTCTGATTCGCCGAAAGGCGCAAGTCTCCACTCGCAATTAATATGACCGGGTCTGCCATGCCCTTATTCAATCACAGTCATGCGAAAGGCAGGTTCAACCCGCCTGCGATCTTGCGAATATGACGCGCGCCCTCGCCATACTCCTCGGCCGTCTTCAGGTGCTCCAGCATCAGCGGCGCGTCGACAGGCAGGCCCGCGATACCCCGCAGGTACGGCCGGTAGTCCACTGAGCCGCGCCCGGGGATTACTTCGACGAAATGCACGTTCATCTCGTGAATCCAGTCGAGGTCCTTCGCGTGGCACGACACGATCCAGCGGCCGAGCTTGCGGAAACACTCCTCCGTGAACGCGGCATTGTTGTAGAAGCGCTGTGGCGAGTTGATTCCATTGCAGATATCGATGTGAACGCCGAATCCGGGGCGGTCGATGGCCTTGATGAGTTCGATGTACTGATCCGGCCCTTCCGGCCACGACCAGCCCATCATTTCGTAAGCGAACTTGGTGCGTTTTGGCTTCACCGCGTCGAGAATCCGTCGCGCGTTCTCGACGGAAGCGTCGAAGAACTCACGGGAGAGGTTCCGAGGATCCGGTCCGTACCACGTCTTGCCGCTAAAAGAGCCGCAGATGTCGACGCAGCACCGCGCGCCAACCTCCTCGGCCACGATAAGGCCATGGATCACCCGCTCGAGATTGGCCTTCCGCTTCTCCGCGTCGGCATCAAGAAGGTTCACCCACACGCCCACTTCGGCGATGGCGACGTTCTCAGCCTTGAAACCCTCTTCGATCGCTTTCAACCGGACCTTGTCGTCGATCTTCACCGCCGGGCAGTAAGCCGCGGAATAGCCGAGCCGCCGGTGCTCCCGCGCGAGTTCACGAGGGTCATCGTGCTTCAGGAAGATCGGGCCGCCAAGCCGAATGGGCCGTGCGCCGGAACCCTGCGCGGAGACCGCCGCGGGCAGCGTCAACAGGAGGTCGCGCCGTGTCATGGCCGCAATTGTATCTCGCGGCACCGCGCTGGTATCCTGAAAAAGCCCCACCGCTATTTCCCAAGAAGGGCCGGTAGCTCAGTTGGTAGAGCATCTGACTTTTAATCAGGTGGTCGCGGGTTCGAGTCCCGCCCGGCTCACCATCAAAATCTGCTGATTCCAAAGAACTTCGGCTCTGCGCCATTCGCGGGGGCACTCCTCATTGCCCCGCAACAATCCCTCTACACCAAAGACCTCCAAAACATTCTTCTCGTCACTCGTTTGGAAGGTCTTCAGCAGCCTGTTTGCAGGCTCATGCGGCCCCTTAGTGGCGTGAGTTTCAGCCGGGGTATTATTCGACAGGGCCGTTGCGTTCCATTGAGGACACAAGAGGGAGGTAGGCATGAGCACGAAAGTCAGAGACGATAACGCGGGCAAGTGCCCGTTCAACCACATCGCCGGGACGGGCCGGACGAACCGCGACTGGTGGCCGAACCAACTGCGGTTGGAACTTCTGCATCAGCATTCCTCGAAGTCCAACCCAATGGACAAGGCGTTCAGCTACGCCAAAGCATTTAAGAGCATCGACTACAAAGCCCTGAAGAAAGATCTCGTCAAGCTGATGACCGAGTCGCAGGACTGGTGGCCAGCCGACTTCGGTCATTACGGGCCGCAGTTCATCCGTATGAGCTGGCACGCCGCCGGGACTTACCGCATTAGTGACGGCCGCGGTGGCGGCGGCCGGGGGCAGCAGCGCTTCGCTCCGCTCAATAGCTGGCCGGATAACGTCAACATCGACAAGTCGCGCCGGCTGCTGTGGCCCATCAAGCAGAAGTATGGCGACAAAATCTCCTGGGCGGACCTCATCATCCTCGCCGGCAATGTTGCTCTGGAGTCGATGGGATTCCGGACCTTTGGCTTCGGCGGCGGCCGGGCCGATGTGTGGGAGCCGGACGAGGATGTGAACTGGGGCGAGGAAATCGCATGGCTGGGCGTCGACAAGCGCTTCAGCGGCGATCGCGACCTGATGCAGCCCTTCGGCGCCACGCACATGGGCCTGATCTACGTGAATCCGGAAGGCCCGAACGCCAGCGGCGACTACATGGCCGCCGCCAAGGACATTCGCGCCACTTTCAGCCGGATGGCGATGAACGACGAGGAGACCGTTGCACTGATCGCAGGCGGCCACACCTTCGGCAAGACCCACGGCGCCGCCCCGGAGTCCCATAAGGGTCCCAACCCGGAAGCCGCGCCGCTGGAAGCGCAGGGCCTTGGCTGGATGAGCGATTACGGCACGGGGCACGGCGCGGATGCGATCAGCAGCGGCATCGAAGTGACCTGGACCAAGACTCCGGCTTTGTGGAGCAACAATTTTTTCGAGAACCTGTTCAAGTATGAATGGGAGATGACCCAGTCGCCGGCCGGCGCCAAGCAATGGGTGGCCAAGGACGCGCCGGAGATCATTCCCGACGCGCACGTTCCCGGCAAGTTCCGTAAGCCGACCATGCTGACGACCGATCTGACGCTGCGCTTCGACCCAGAGTTTGAAAAGATCTCGCGGCGGTTCCTTGACGACCCGCAGGCCTTCGCGGAGGCCTTCGCGCGAGCCTGGTTCAAGCTGACGCACCGCGACATGGGGCCGCGCGCGCGCTATCTGGGTCCGGAGGTCCCGAAGGAGGATCTGATCTGGCAGGACCCGATCCCCGCGGTCGACCACAAACTGATTGGCGCGAAGGACATCGCTGAGCTGAAGGAAAAGATCCTGGCCTCGAAGCTGTCCGTGTCGCAGCTTGTGTCCACGGCATGGGCCTCGGCCTCGACCTTCCGCGGCTCCGACAAGCGCGGCGGCGCCAACGGCGCGCGCATCCGGCTCGCCCCGCAGAAGGACTGGGCGGTGAACCAGCCGGCGAAGCTCCAGAAAGTGCTGAAGACGCTGGATGGCATTCGCGCCGACTTCAACAAGAAGGCCAAGGGCCGCAAGCAGGTTTCGCTCGCCGACCTGATCGTGCTGGGAGGGTGCGCGGGCGTCGAACTGGCCGCGAAGAAGGCCGGTGTCAACGTGAAGGTGCCTTTCACGCCCGGACGCATGGACGCAAGGCAGGACCAGACGGATGTGGAGTCCTTCGCGGTCCTCGAGCCGGTCGCCGACGGCTTCCGCAACTACCTGAAAGGCGACTTCGCAGTTTGCGCCGAGCACCTTCTAGTCGACCGGGCACAGCTCCTGACGCTCACGGCGCCGGAGATGACGGTCCTCGTCGGCGGCATGCGCATGCTGGGGACCAACGTGAACGGCGCGAAGCACGGAGTCTTCACCACCAGGACCGAGACGCTGTCCAATGACTTCTTCGTGAACCTGCTCGACATGCGCACGGAATGGAAGCCGGCGGCCGAGGGCATGTACGAGGGCCACGACCGCAAGACAGGCAAACTGAGGTGGACCGGTACTCGAGTGGATCTCGTGTTTGGCTCCAACTCGCAGTTGCGAGCGATTGCCGAGGTCTACGCCTGCGCAGACGCGAAGGAGAAGTTCGTGAAGGACTTCGTGGCGGCCTGGGACAAGGTAATGAACCTGGACCGCTTCGAGCTCGCCAGGTCGTGACATCGTCTGCGAGGGCTCCACGGGGAAACAGAAGCAATCCAATATCAACCGGTTGCAGCGGACGGCGCTCCACGCCGCCGCTGAACCGGAGTGTTGATGCGCCTGCCTTGGGAACATCGACCTGGTCTGCAAAGCGAAACTGAGTTCGTAAGTGGCGCCATGGGGACGATTGCGCTGGCACTTGTGTGGGTCAGGTGCGTGTAACTTCGACCCTATGGGCTTTTTCTTCACGCGCCCAGCGGCGTAACCCCGTAGGCACGGGCCAGATCGTTGATCTGATTTCTCAACGCCGCCCAGAGGCGCGCCACCTCGCTCCCGTACTTTCCGCGCGCCACCACCTGATTGATCTTCCGGCCGTCATCCACCACCTGTTCGACCTGGACCTTCGTCTCGATCCACTTTTCGGTCGCGTCGAATTTCCGGCGGAGCCGGTTGGTCGAGCGATTCAGATCGCCGAGCGCGTCGTCGAGTTCATCCTTGCCCTGCTGCGCCGCCGCCTTCCGGGCTTCCGGGTTGGCCGAGGACCGCCGCCGCCCGGTTTTGCCGCTCTGTTGCGCATTCGAGGCAGTGTCTCTCGCGTTGTCGCCCCGTCGTTCGAGATAGTTCCGAAACTCGTCGACGCCGTTCTCGACCTGCCGGATCTTCTCCGCCACGGCGGCCTTCGGCAAGGGCTGAGCAGTGATGGTTGGGGATACCGCGAATAGGGCGGTGACTGCCAGCGCAGGCCCCAGTACAGTGCATAGACGCATAGTCGCTCCTATCGCTCAGGAACTCGTCGCCAGATGGATGCGGCTTGTTCAGCCCGCGACGCAAAACTTCACACGCTATTTGAGCGGTGTCAGCACCACGCTCTTGAACTCTGCGGCAGCGCCTTCAGATTGGAGCGAGATTGCTCCGCGCGTCTGGCTCACGTTGGTGGCGTGATTGACGAAATCGTCGTTCACCCACACCTTGATTTCGTCGCCCACCGCCTCGATTACCATCTTGTTCCATTCGCCGACGGGCTTCTCGCTGCCGTCCGTCAGGTTCAGATGGCGGCGGCCCTGGCGGCGCTTCTCGACGTCGGTCACCTCGAGTGTCGTGCCGATCACCCAGAAGTCGCCGGCATTGTCCTTCGCCAGTTGCACCTCAATCGACTTGGGCCACTGGCCTAGCGCGTTCGGCGTTGTGGTGTGGACCAGCACTCCATTGTTGCCGCCGGTGGTGCCGGCGGGCCAGCGCCACTCCACTTCCAGCCGGTAGTTTTCATATTCCTTCTCCGTGCGGATGTAGCCCGTGGGTCGGCCCTGGCAGATCAGGATTCCGTCCTTCACGCTCCACACGGCGGACATGGGCGTCGTCGTGTCTTCGGCCTTCGCCTTCGAGTCCCACAGGTAGTGCTTCCAGCCGGTCAGGTCCTTACCGTTGAAGAGGGGGATGGGTTCGGCGGCGGAGAGGCGGCACAGTGCGCCTGCAAGCAGAATCACCGTCAGGAATCGAGTCATCACAATTGCTCCCAGTTGGCGGTCCCAGCCCTAGTAGTCTACTCTCCGCCAACCCATGTTTCGATGGGCAGGGGGTGTAGGATAGAGCCAAAGAGGGTTCGCGATGCGAAGCAAAAGCGTCTTTACCGGTCTGATCGGCGTCCTCGTCGTCGCTGGACTGGCGTACGCCGCCTGGCATCTCGTCGTCGAGCGAAGCGAACAGGTCTGCGGGGCCTGCGCCCGGCACATCCACCCCAACATGCGGACCGTGGCCGTTCTGGACGGCAAGCGCACGTCCTATTGCTGCCCGGCCTGCGCGCTCTCTGAGCACCAGCAGTCCGGGAGGAAGGTGGAGGTCGTCGAACTGACTGACTTCCAAACCGGCGTCCCACTAAAGCCCGCCACCACCGTTCTGGTGCGCAACAGCGACGTGAACCCCTGCTCCATGCACGGAACCCCCGTCGGCGAGAACAGCCAGCCGCTTCAGGCTCGCTTCGACCGCTGTTCGCCAAGCGTCCTCGCTTTCCACGACCGTGCGTCCGCGGCGAACTTCGCGCGGGAGCATGGAGGCCAAGTCGTCAGCTTCGCCGACTTCGCCTCCGAGTACGAACGCTAATCGCGCACTACTTCGCCGCTTCGATCTTGTCCGACTTCAGGATCTTCGTCTTCTCGAAGAGCGTCCCGGTGACCTTCACCTTCTGCGCGGCGAACTTCTCCGGCGTCTGCTGGTCGCTCAACACATACAGTTCGTTGCCCACCAGCAGCGCATACTTCCACTTCTTCGGGTCCATCTTCACGCAGTCGCGTACGCACTTGGCGTCGGGCGAGATGCCCATCGTGTGCTTGGCGCCGCACATTGTCTCCGTGATGACTCCGGTGTACGTCTGGACCTTGTCAGCCGCCATCGCAGCCGCGGCCATTAGGATGATGCCAAGAATTGTCTTCTTCATTGTTCTGTGTGCTTCCTCTCCTGGATGGATGTCAAGAACTCAAGCCCCTTGTCGCGGTTCAGTCGCTTCCAGAGCGCGTCGAACTGCTTCTGGTCCAGCTTTCGCTTGAGTTGAAAATTGAAGCCTTTCAGGCTGCCGTAGTGCGTCTTCGCGCGTTCGTATGTCGTCAGGGTCAACTGGAAAGGGCCCGACGTGCTGATGTTTTCGATATCCTCGATCCGCCACGTGCGCGAGTCCCGAGGCTTGTCCGTTTTGTAGATCACGCGGTCCACGCCGACGAGCAGGACTCCCTCGGAACCGTTCAGAGTGCCTTGCAGCTTCGCCGGCATCTGCCACACCGCTTCCGTCTTAGGGTCTGCCAGCGCCGCGACGAAACGCTGATCCAGCCGTCCCTTCAGGAACTCGTAGGCCGTTGTGAACGACTGCTCTTTCTCCGTCAGGTAGAACTCAAACTCCTTGTCGATGCCGAGCAGCCACGGACGGTCCTTGTACGTCACGATCACCAGCTTGTCCGGCGACAGCCAGAGTTGCTGGATCTCTCCGTACTCCCAGCGCGCGCTTTCCGGCTTCGCCTTCTTGCCGGTCTGCCGGTACTCGACGCCTTGCTCGTCGAACGTCACACGGCCAACGTGGTCCTTCAGCGCGCGCTCGTGGCGCACGTCGAACTGGAGCGCCTGGCCCCAGACCGCCATGGGCGCGATGAGCGCGAACAGCAACCCTACGACGCGAGCTGCTGCTTTTTGACTTCTGTATTCCATTTCCAAACCTCGTAAATTGCCGGATAGACCACCAGCTCGAGAATGAACGACGTAAAAATGCCGCCAATCATCGGCGCCGCGATGCGCTTCATCACATCCGCGCCGGTTCCCGTCGACCACATGATCGGCACAAGGCCCACGAACATCGTCGCCACCGTCATGAACTTCGGGCGGATGCGCTTTACCGCGCCGTCGTGGATCGCCTCTTGCAGGTCCGCCAGCGTCTTCATCCTGCCCTCCTTCTTCGCCTTTTCATAAGAGAGATTCAGATAGAGCAGCATGAAGACAGCGGTCTCCGCATCCACGCCCAGCAGCGCGATCAGCCCCACCCACACACCGATGCTCATGTTGTAGCCCAGCAGGTAGATCAGCCAGATCGCACCGATCGCGGAGAAAGGAACAGCCAGTACGATGATCATCGTCTCCGTCATCGACTTCGTATTCATGTAGAGCAGCATCATGATCAGGAACAGTGTCAGCGGCACGATCACGATCAGCCGCTCTTTGACGCGTTCCATGGCCTCGTACTGGCCGCTCCAGTTGATGGTGTAGCCCGGCGGCAGCTTCACCTTTTCCCGGACAATCTCCTTCGCCTCCTCGACGTAGCTGCCGACGTCTCGCCCGGCGACATCGACGTACACATAGCCGTTCAAGAGGCCGTTCTCATCGCGCAACATGCCGGGGCCCGTCGCCATTCGGATGTCCGCGAGCTGCGAGACCGGGATTTGCATTTTGCCGTCCATCGCGGGAACAAGAACACGCCCCAGCGCATTCAGATCGCTGCGAAAGTCGCGCAGATAGCGGACGTTCACCGGGTAGCGCTCGCGGCCCTCGACGGTCGTCGTGACGTTCTCGCCACCCACGGCGCTCATCAGTACGCCCTGCACGTCCTCGATCGTCAGCCCGTAACGCGCCATCTCTTCGCGCTTCCAATCGAAGTCCAGAAAATAGCCGCCTCCCGTGCGCTCCGCAAAGACATTACGAGTGCCCTGAACCTTGGGCAAAATCCCTTCGATCTCCGTGCCGAGTTGCTCGATCACCTTCAAGTCCGAGCCGTAGATCTTGATCCCCACCGGCGTCCGGATGCCCGTCGTCAGCATGTCCGTGCGGGCCTTGATGGGCATGGTCCACGCGTTCGACACACCCGGCAGCGACAGCTTCTCGTTCATCTCGCTGACAAGCTGCTCGGTGGAGATATGGTCGGGAGTAATATGCCGGAACGCCGCCACCAGCCACCTCGGCGCCCACGTCCAGCCCGTATACCAGGTCTTCACCTTGCGCCACTGCTCGTGCGGTTTCAGCACGACGGTGGTCTCCATCATCGAGAGCGGCGCGGGGTCGGTCGAAGTCTCCGCTCGGCCACTCTTGCCCAGCACGCTCAGGACCTCCGGGAAGCTCTTGATAATCCGGTCCTGCACCTGCATCAGCCGTTCGGCCTCTGTCACCGAAATGCCCGGCAGCGTCGATGGCATGTAGAGAATCGTGCCCTCGTCGAGCGGCGGCATGAACTCCGAGCCGATCTTTTCGTATACCGGGATGGTCGCCACCACCAAGGCGATGGCGCCGGCGATCACCGCGTACTTCCAACGCAGGGACCAACGGCAGATTGGGTCATAGATCCGGATCAGGATCTTGCTGATCGGGTGGTGCTCCTCGGAGTGGATCTTGCCTACCAACACCGCGTTCACGACCCGCGCCAGCCACCGCGGCCGGAACTTGAAGTTGTCCATGTGCGTGAACAGCAGCCGCATGGCCGGATCCAGCGTAATCGCCAGGAACGCGGCGATGATCATCGACAAATTCTTCGTGTACGCCAGCGGCTTGAACAGCCGGCCTTCCTGCGCTTCCAGCGTGAGTACGGGCAGGAACGAGACGGCAATCACCAGTAGCGCGAAGAAGCTCGGACCGCCGACCTCTTTCACCGCGTCGATCACCACGCGGTGGTAGTCCTTCTGCCTCCCGGTGCGGTCCCACTCCTCCAGGTGCTTGTGCGTCTGCTCAACCACGACGATCGCCGCGTCCACCATCGCGCCGATAGCAATCGCAATGCCGCCCAGCGACATGATATTCGCGCTCACGCCCATCAGCTTCATCGGGATGAACGCGATGATGATCGAGACCGGAATCGTAATCACCGGAATGATCGAGCTCGGAATGTGCCACAGGAAGACGAAGATGACGATGGCGACGACGATCATCTCCTCCGTCAGCGTCGTCTTCAGGTTGTCCATCGACCGCAAGATTAAGTCCGAACGGTCGTACGCCGAAACGATCTTTACGCCTTCCGGCAGGCCCGGCTCGATCTCCTTGATCTTGGCCTTCACGTCGTCGATCAAGCGCAGCGCGTTCTCGCCCTGCCGCATCACGACGATGCCCGACACCACATCGCCCTGTCCGTTCCAATCGGCGATTCCGCGGCGGATGTCCGGCCCCAGCACCACGTCGCCCACATCCTTCACACGCACCGGCACGCCGGATTCGGTGCTCAACAGGACGATGTTGCCGATGTCTTCCTTGCTCTTCGCATAGCCCCGCCCTCGCACCATGTACTCCGTTCCGCTGAACTCCAGCACGCGGCCGCCAACGTCGTTGTTGCCGTTCCTGACCGCCTCCACCACCTTCATGATCGGGATGTTGTACGCCTGGAGCCGGTTCGGATCGACATTCACCTGGTACTGCCGGACGAAGCCGCCGAGAGGTGCGACCTCCGCTACCCCGGGCACGGTCTTCAACTGGTAGCGCAGGAACCAGTCCTGCAAAGAGCGCAACTCGGCCAGGTCGCGCTTGCCGCTTTCGTCGATCAGCGCGTACTGAAATACCCAGCCCACGCCGCTGGCATCCGGGCCCAGTTCCGTCGAGACGCCCTTCGGCAACCGGGGCAGCACGCCTGATAGGTACTCCATGGTGCGCGACCGCGCCCAGTAAATATCAGTGCCTTCCTCGAAGATGATGTAGACGAACGAATAGCCGAAGTCGGAGAATCCACGAACATCCTTCACCTTCGGCGCCCCCAGCATGCTGGTGACGATCGGGTAGGTGACCTGGTCCTCCATGATGTCCGGACTGCGGTCCCACTTCGAATAAACGATCACCTGCGTGTCGCTCAGGTCCGGGATCGCATCCAGCGGAATGGTCCGCATCGACCACAGCCCGGCCACGACGGCAAATCCTACCAGGATGAAGATCAGGAACTTGTTGCGGCCGGAGAACTCGATGATGCGGTCAATCATGCTTGTGTTCCCCTGCCGGCGCGCTGGTCATTCCGGATGCCGCGGCCTTCAATTGCGCCTCGGAATCGATCAGGAAGTTGCCCGACGTCACCACGCGCTCGCCTGCCTTCAGGCCCTGCTTGATCTCGACGCGGTCGCCGATGCGGTCGCCGGTCACCACCTGCCGGGGCTCCAGGTAGCCGTTGCCGCGATCCACGAAGACCGTCTGCTTCAGGCCGGTATTTAATACAGCTTCGGACGGCACCGTCACCCGAGACGGCACCGCCACCTGGAACTCGACATCCGCGAACATCTCGGGCTTCAGCATCATGCCGGGGTTCTCTGCATCGATGCGGACCTTCAACGTCCGTGTGGCCGCGTCCACCTGCGGCTGGATGTAGTCAACGCGGCCCCGCAGCACGCGTCCGCCGCCATACGACAGCGACACCTTCACCGTCATGCCCAGGCGCACCATCGGCGCTTCGCTCTCGAAGATGTCGGCCATGATCCACACGCGGCTCAGGTCGGCCACCGTGTACAACTCCGTGTCCGAGGTGATCCGTTGCTTTGGGAACGCGTTGCGCGCCATCACGTAGCCGCCGATCGGCGCATAGAGCGTGATGTTCTTGAGAGGCTTGCCCGACTTCGCGATCTCCTCGATCTGCCCGTCGCTCAAGTCCCACAACTCCAGGCGCCGCCGCGCGGCCTCGATCAGCGACTCGCTTTGCTGCTGCGTTCCGGCCAGCGAGCTGTTCCTCATCACCTCGCGGCTGCGCAGTGCCAACAGATACTCCTGCTGGCTGGCCAGCATCTCCGGACTGTACAGCGTCAACAGCGGCTGGCCCTTCTCCACCAGCTTCCCGATGAAATCCACGAAGACTTTGTCCACCCAGCCGTCGATCTTCGTCTGGACCTTGGCCACGCGCGTCTCGTCCAGCGAAACCTTGCCCACCGCGCGGAACGTGTGCATCCCTGCGGCGGCCGTCGCCTCACCGTACTTCACACCGATCAACTGCTGCTTTTCGGGGCTCACGCGGATCGTCCCTGCCGGCATCGCCGCGGGCTCGTCCGCATACACTGGCTCTAGGTCGTTGCCGGTCTCCGGATTGATGCCCGGTTTATCTGAGTGGAACGCCGGAGCCTTTGGGTCTTGGTAATAAAGGATCTTGCGCTCGCCGCTCGGAGCCGCCGGCTCGTGCGCCGCATGGTCCTCTTCGCTATCCGGCACCAGCTTCATTCCGCAGATCGGGCAATCCCCCGGCCGGTCCGACCGGTACGTCGGATGCATAGGACAGTGGTAGCCCTTCGGCTTCTTCGCTTCTTCCACAACAGCCGCGCCGCCTCGCGGACCATACCAGCGGCCATAGCCGAAGCCGATCGCGACTCCAACTGCGATCAGCGCGATAAACAGAAATGCACGTTTGACGTTCATGTTGGGTCCGTTACGGAAGCAGCGGCTTCGCGGTCATCTCCTCCAGGCGCGCCAGCGCCAGGTAGTAGTTCTGCAACTCCTCGTAGTAGTTCATCTGGTATTCGACGACCGTGATGTAGTTCATCAGCACCGTCAGGAAGTCCACTGCTCCGGTCTCATACGAGGAGAGCGACGACTCCAGCGCCAGGCTCGCCTGCGGGATCACCGTCTGCCCGTAGAGTCGAACCAGTTGTTCGGACGTCTGGGTCATCAGGTAGTCGTCCTGGATGCGGAAGTGCAGCCCCTGGTTCGTCGCTTCATAGTTCTTCCTCGACTCCACCAGCGTCTGTGCCTGCTCCGTCACCGCCGCGCGCTGCTTGCGGAAGAAGAACAGCGGCACCTTGAAGTCCGCCCGGAACATGTACATGGGTGACATGCTGCCCATGTTGTAGTAGCCGCCGTTCAGCGTGACGTCCGGGTAATACTCCTTGCGGGCCATGTTCACGGCCAATTCGGCGCGCTGGATCATCTTCTGGTCGCGCCGCAGCATCGGCGAGTTCTCACGCGCCGCCGCGTACAGTTCCTCGAGTTTCGCGGGCATCTCCAGCGGCTTCAGTTCGGCGGGATTCGGCAGCACCGATCCAGGCCGCCGGTTCACCAGGCTGTTGATCTCCGCCTCGCGCGCCTTCTTCTCCCGTTCCAATTGCACGCGCTTGGTCTCCAGAATCGAGATCTGCGTCTGCGCCTTGAACACGTCCTGCTGCGCTGCTTTGCCCACGGAGTAGCGCGCCTCGGTGATTCGCAGGAACTTCCGAAGGAGCTCGATGTTCCGGTCGAGCACATCCACCGTCGCGAACGCATACGCCCGCTTGTAATAGGCCTGCTTCAGCCGCGAAACCACGCTGAGTTGCACCTGCTGATACTGCTGCCATTCGGCCTCGCTCTCCTTCACAGCCATGTCGCCCGCCAGCTTGCGCTTGCCTGGGAAGGGGACTTCCTGGGAGACCATGAAGCCGATGTTGCTGGTCATCGACGTCCCCAGCCCCGCGCCCGGCCACGGGCGGCCCGAGCTGTTGTATTCGGGCGAGAACATCGGGTCAGGCAGACTGCTCACCTGCGTCGGCCGCTGGCGTGAGGCTTCGTAGCGCTTCTGTGCGGCGACGATCTCCGGGTTGTTATTCAGGGCCTCCGTCAGCAGGTCCTTCAGGTCCGTTTGCGCAAAAGCCGTTGACGCAACGAACAGCGCCAACAGCAGGAGGAATCTCAGCTTCACGGCATCCATTAAGGCACGCACTGTGCCAACGTGGTCAGTACCCGCTAACTGCTGATCTCCAAAGGTGTTAGCAGCCGAGACCTAGTCCGCCGGGGCGGTGCGAATGGACAATCCTGCACTCCCGTTGTCCAATTTTCGGCACTCTCCTCCCCGGTTGGCGCCTGTAAACTCATGAAAACTCGCCTCGCCGCCAATTGGCGACCGGAGTGCTATCCCAACGCCATGATCCGTCTGTTCGTCGCGGCCTTTCTCCTCGCGCCGCTCGTCCAGGCTGCCGAGGGAGTCCCGCGCTGGGAGCAAGTCCTCGACGAAATCCTGGCCCGCGCCGAGATCCAGCCCGAACCGGCACCCTTGCCCGAACCTGCGCCATCAACGCCCGCCCTCCACCCCCGCGTGGCAGACTTCGTCCGCTACTTCCAGGGCAACGGCCGCGGCCACTACAACACCTCCGTCGCCCGCCTCCAGGACTACCGGCCTATGTTCGACCGCGTCTTCCAGCAGGAAGGACTCCCCTCGGAACTCCTCTGGATCGGCCTTGTCGAGAGCGGCTACAATCCGTCGGCGCGATCGCCGAAGAACGCCCTCGGCATCTGGCAGTTGATCCCCGAAACCGCCGCCGCCTTCGGTCTCAACGTCGCTCACCGCGACGAGCGCACCGACCCCGAGAAGTCCACCCGCGCCGCCGCCCGCTTCCTCAAGTCCCTCTATGCTAGGTTTGGGGACTGGGCATTGACCCTGGCCGCCTACAACGCCGGGCCGGGACGCGTGCAGGACGCCATCGACCGCGGTGGCGAACGCGATTTCTGGCGCCTGGCCGAACGGGATCTGTTGCCCCGGGAGACACAGGCCTACGTGCCGGCCGTGCTGGCGGCCCAGTATCTCGGAGAGGGACGAGTCCTCGAGGACGGACGGAGCTTTGAAAACGATCGAACCACACGCGCCGGAAAAGTTGCCGTCGCCCCTTTCTCGCTCGCGCCCTGATATGGCCCCCTCCGACGACTCCGCTCTGAACATCGCCCCGGACCGGCCGAAGTGGAACGGCAAGGCCATCGCGCTCGTCCTTGCCGGCATCGCCATCACCAGCGCCGGCCATTACCTGACGCCGGCGGACATGCGCCTGTGGCACGGCATCTTCCAGCGCATGTACTACCTGCCTGTCGTCTATGCCGCCATCGCCTTTGGCTGGGTTGGAGGGCTTGGCGCCGGGCTGCTCGCCGCCCTGCTCTACGTGCCCCACATCCTCACCATGTGGGGCCACGAGCACCAATACTCGCTGGAGCAATACGCCGAGATCTTCATGTTCCTCGCCGTCGGCGTCATCACCGGAATCCTTTCGGACCGCGAACGCAAGCGCCGCGCGGAGCTTCAGGTCACCGCCCGCAAGCTCCAGCAGGTCTATCGCGAGCTGCAGGACAGCTTCGAGCAGGTGAAGCGCGCCGACCGCCTCTCCGCTATCGGCCAGCTCGCCGCCGGCCTCGCGCACGAGATCCGGAACCCGCTCGCCAGCATCGACGGCGCCGCCGAGGTCCTCGATGCCGCCGGCGACAGGCCCGACCTGCGCACCGAAACCGTCGCCATCATCCGCAAGGAGTGCGCTCGCCTGAATCGTCTCCTCACCAGCCTGCTCGACTTCGCCCGTCCCCGCCGCCCCGAATGGCGCGACGTCGATCTCTCGCACGTCCTCGGCACGGTTCTCGATCTCGTCAGCCACTCCGCCGGCAAAGGCATTCACTTCCATACCGAGATCCGCCCCGATGTCCCACGGCTCCTCGGCGATGAGGAACAGCTCACGCAGGTCATTCTGAATCTCACGCTGAACGCGGCTCAGGCTATGCCCGGCGGTGGGAACGTCTGGCTCACCAGCCGTCCGGAGAAAGACGGAACCATCATCGAGATCCGCGACGAAGGCCCCGGCATTCCCGCCGGGGACCTCGAGAAGATCTTCGATCCCTTCTTCACCACGAAGGATGCGGGCACCGGCCTTGGACTCTCCGTTGTCCACCAGATCGTCACCCAGCACGGAGGCGTCGTCTCCGTCATGTCCAAACCAGGGCGGGGCACGACGTTCAGCCTCTACTTCCCCGCGCCACAAGGCGGCAAGCAATGATCGGCAAACGGATCCTGGTTGTCGACGACGAGGAAAATCTCCGCCGCGTCACGCAGCTCAAGCTCCAACAGGCCGGCTACGAGGCCATGACCGCCAGCGACGGCCCGCAGGCGCTCGAAGTCCTCGCCAAACACCCACAGGATCTCGTCCTCACCGACCTCAAGATGCCCGGCATGTCCGGCATCGAGCTGCTCGAGAAGATCAAGCAGGACTACCCCGAAATCGTCGTCGTCATGGTCACCGCCTATGGGACCATCGAGTCCGCCGTTGAAGCGATGCGCCTCGGCGCTTACGACTACATCATCAAGCCCGTCAACGCCGACGCCCTGAACCTCGCCGTCTCCCGTGCGCTCGAACACCACCGTCTCCAGAAGGAGGTCCGCCAGCTTCGCACCGCCATCGACCGCAAGTTCGGCTTCGAGAACATCATCGGCAACTCGAAGAACCTGCTGGCCACGCTCGACAACGCCGCCCGCGCCGCGCAGGCCGATTCCACCGTTCTCATTCGTGGCGAGACCGGGACAGGCAAGGAACTGCTTGCCAAGGCCATCCACTTCAACAGCCCCAGGCGCGACAAGCCCTTCGTCATCATCAACTGCGGCGCGATTCCCAAGGAGCTTCTCGAATCGGAGTTGTTCGGCCACACCAAGGGGTCGTTCACCGGCGCGCTCGCCAACAAGCAGGGCAAGATCGAGATGGCCGATCAGGGCTCGCTCTTCCTCGACGAGATCGGCGAGATGCCGCTCGACCTGCAAGTGAAACTTCTTCGCCTCATCCAGGAACGCGAGATCGAGCGCATCGGCGCCGCCACGCCGACCAAAGTCAACGTCCGCATCATCGCCGCCACGCACCGGAATCTCCAGGCGATGGTCGAAGACGGGACCTTCCGCGAAGACCTCTACTACCGCCTGAACGTCATCCCGCTCACTCTGCCGCCGCTGCGCGAACGGCCCGACGACATTGCCGAGCTCGTCGCTATCTTCTTCGACAAGTTCAAGGAGCGCTTCAACCGCAAGGATCTCAAGCTGCCGCCGGCCTTGCTGCCGTACTTCTCCGCCTACCGCTGGCCCGGCAACGTGCGCGAACTGGAGAACGCCATCGAGCGCCTGGTCGTCCTCTCACCCTCCGACGAGATCGCCGTCTCCGACCTTCCCGAGTTCCTCGTCCGCGAGCGCCCCGCCATGGAGGCAATCCAACTGGAACTTCCGCCCCAGGGCATCAGCATTGAAGCCGTCGAGCGCGAACTTGTCCTCCGCGCGCTCCAGCGCTTCCACTGGAACCAGACCAAGGCCGCCGAGTTCCTCGACATCAGCCGTAAAATGCTCATCTACCGCATGGAGAAGTTCAACCTGCGCAAAGATGACGGCGGCCAATGATCGGCGTCCGGCGGAGCGCCGCTAATCGACGTAGTAGCCTTCACGGCACCGGACGGCAAGGTCGCGACGGTTCGCGATGGTCACCTTGAGCGGCCTCCATGCGGTGTTGCCGCTCCTTGAGCGGAACGCCAGCATATAGCTGTACTTCAGGTCGCCGGCAATGGCGTCGAAGACTTCGGCCAGGTCTCTCTGACTGCCCGCTTTGAATGAGTGCCCGCCCGTTTGCGCTCCCATCTCATCCAGCGATTCCATCAGTTTGGCGTTTCGGGCCGCCTCACCCTGGGCGATCAGATACAGCGGGATTCCGTGACGCTTCACGCAATCCACCGCTCTCTGGCGCGTCAAGGAACTGGCGTTGTCGTCGCCATCCGTCAACGCCACGATCACCTTCTTGCCATTCTGACGCGCCGTGATTGAGCCAACCCTGGCCACGGCATCGAACAGCGCTGTTCTGCCAATCACACGGATGCGCCTCACGGCCAGCATCGCGGCTTTGTGATCGGTGGTGAAGTCCTGCAGTGTCTCGACACGTTGGTTGAACCCGAACACCGCCACCGAATCGCCCGGCCGGAGCTGTTGAATGAGGCCGACCGCCGCGCTCTTGATCGAGGGCAGCGCCTCATACATGCTTCCAGTGATGTCCAACAGAATCGCCAGGGACAAAGGCGAGTCTTCCGCTTCAAAGATCTCCACCTCCTGCGCGAGCCCGCTGTCCAGCACCGCGAAGCTCTCCCGGGACAACCCCTGCACCGGCCTGCCCCGTTTGTCCAGCACGGTGGCATGGACTTCGACAAGCCGCGTTTCCACTCTCAGAACAGGACCTTCATCGGGTGTTGTAAGCCTCTGTTGCGCCGGCAGCGTGGCGGCGATGACCACGAACGCAATCCCCAAATAGCGTCTCATTGTGAACCCCTCTCGTTGAGACGAAGCCCCTCCACCATTTCCGCGCTCACCGACCGATACGCTCGCAGCACCGACGCCCAGTCGTGCGAGTCGGACATCTCCAGCCCAGTCATAATGCGCTCCAGAAGAGGTTCCGTCAAGACTTCCAGGAGCGCCGGCGCCAGCCCCTCCTTGTCGGCCAGCAGCGCCACGTTCAGTTTGAACTCCCCCAGCCTGTCCCCAACGCGTGCTGGGAACAGCTTCTTCTCGAAATCTTCGTAGGGTGGCAGTGGGACAAGCATGGGCGCGTAGCTGCCCGTCTCATCCGGAACCACCGGACCCAGTAAGTCCAGCCTCTCCACGGAAGCGAATCGGCTCACTTCCGCAATCGCCTTCCAGACTGGCGACGGCCATCGCAGCGCCTCCGGCAGCCGCATCGCGCTCTCTCCCAGCCAGTGCAGGTCGCTCAAGCTCAAGTTGTCGTCGATGCTGGCCCAATCGTGCGCGGCCAGTCCCCCGAACAATGCCGCAGTCCGGGCCGCTGCCACTCTGCCTGTCAGTGCCGTCTCTATCGGCGGCCGCAACCTCCTGTCCAGCAAGCACTCGAGAACCCACTCCCGCCCCAGAAGCACTCTCAAGTGCAGAAGCCGCAGATCGGACTCCGTCAGCCGTCTCAACTGGCTCGACCGGATTGACGCCACTTGGCTGCCAAACACGTGCTCTCCGAAGTCGCCGCCAGCCTCATGTCCCGCCACCGCGACCCGGGCGATCATGGACGACATGCCCGCCAGCGATCCCGTCCCATAGCTGCCAAGCCCTGAACTCTCCACATGGAACTCGGCGGCATCGAACGGTCCAAATCTCTCCGGTGAGCCGATCCAGGAAGTGAATTGGTGCTTCCTCACCAGCCACGGATCCTCCGAGGCCGTCAGGTCCAACGGGCGAAGATAGTGCGCATAGACGATACCCGTCAGCGCAAGCTGCAGGGGTGCTGCCAGGTGCTCCAGCAAAGCCCGCGACGCCCTCCCCATATCCTGCGGATTTGGCTTCTTCGCAGAAGCCTTGCGCTGTGTCTCCCGGCAGATCTGCGCAATCTCTTTCGGCGCATACTCCGCCAGCACGTCCTTCGCATCGCCTTCCAGCGTCGTGTGCTTCGGCCGTTCCGGCGCGGGAATCCGGCTCCATCCCTCTCCGATCGCTGCCGCCAGTTTCGCCGCATCCGCCCCGGAGGCCGACTCCAACGCGGAAGCTTGTTGTATCAGCAGCAGCATCTGGTCGAGATCCGGGATCTTCTGGAACTCGAGGTTCCGTTTCATCTCCCTCCTGCGGATGGCCGAAATCAGAATCATCCGCCCGCCCAGCGGAGCGCCCTCCGTCTCCGGTCCGTACAGAGCGGTTCGCAGGTTTTCGCCTGCGCTGCCCGGTTTGCCCAGTGCCTCCTCCACCAGCGCTGCCACTTCGGACGCCCATGCTCCTCGAGAACCCGTCCGCGTCAGAGCGTCGCACAGCCGCCCGAACAGCTTGCCCGCCGCCGTCGCATCCAGATGGCCCGCCTCCACCAACAGGCAGAGCAGCTTCGTCGTGGAGTGGAACAACCCCGCGGCCAGGTGCCGGTCTCGATCGGACTGTCCGGCCATCGCGTCAGCAAACGCGAAGAACGACCTGAATTCCGGCTCACCCAGGGTCGTCAGAGTCATGAAGTACGGGTACGTCCCTTCAGCCCGCGAGAACTGCTGCGTCAGCAGAAGCGCCTCCATCGCGGTCAACGGTTGTCGTCGGGCGGCTTCGATACGCGCCACCGCCACGAAGTTCGATGCCTGTGACCGCTGCTGGCGGTGGATCTCGTACTTTTGCCGCATCAGCCGAGTCAGGATCTCATCCTCGTCCGCCGGTTTGGCCCGCTCCATCCGGCGAGTCAACCGCTGCAACTGCGCCGTGTCGGAAGTCCCTTTCGCCACCTGCCACACCTGCGGTCCTCCGGGGAAGGCTACGGACCCGTCGTTATTCAGCGGGATCTGCCTCAGGAAATCCAACACCGGCGTCTCCCGCAGCCGCCGGTCCACGCCCATCGCCAGCTCCGGGGCATCTTTGAACAGCGCATAGAAGGCCTGCGCGCGCTCAGGGCTGCCGGTAAAGAACTGCTGCCGCGGCCGCGTCAACTGCCCGACAAATTGATACCAGGCGAGCAGCCTCCCTTCGTCGCGGGTCATCAGGGTCTTGATGAAGGGAAGCGGGTCTTCGGGCGAGACTCCCGCCAGGGTCCGCCAAACGTTCAGTGCGCCATCGCCACCCGGCACCAACATCCGCTCCGGCTTCCCGCTTCCGGCCTCCGCCACGCCCAAAGCTGATCCGTACAGGAACAGGCGCGCGGCGTAGCGGTCGGCCAGTTGCCTGATTCCGAACGCGCTCACCAGGAAGTGAGCAGACCTGGGTCCCGCCGCCGCCAGCCCCGCGTAGACCTTTGCGAGCCTCGGAGTCCGCGAAAGCAACTGGACTATGCTCACGCGCTCGGTCGAATACTCCCGAGCCCAGGTAGCTTCATCGAATAGCATTGGAACTTCCTGGTCGCGGATCGTGATCTCAAACGGCTCACCTGCTTCCAATGCCCTCACCATCTCCACTTCGTCCACACCCAGAGCGGCCAGGATCCCCTGCCTCCGCCCCTGATCCCCTTTCGTCCCCGCCTCCACTGTGATGCCCTTCTTCGATGTGCGGAACCGGTAGCCCATGTACTGCAATACCTGGCTGGCGTGCCGCCTTTCTTCTTTGCCCGCCACCGCCAGCCGGATCACGGTCTCGCCCGACTTCGACTGTCCGAATCTCCTGAACTCGGCCAGCTTGCGGAAGTAGTCGTCCAGCGAGTCTCTATACGCAGCCACCTGACTGGCATTCGGGGACGACTCCTGTTCCGCAATCGTCCGGCTGTAATTCAGCAGGAACTCCGCCGGCACCCCCGGCTTGCCATGCGCGACGAACGCAAGCGCCCGCACACCTCCAGGCACAATACTCAACGACCCTGTGGCCGCCCCCGCCACCGGCGCCGCCACGGGCCGCTTATCCATCCGCTCAACGAACCAGGCAGCTATCTTCGGGTCGCCGTCGCGGAGTGATGCGATGAATCCCCGCCGCAACGCCGCCTGCCGTTCCGCCGCCGGCGCCGATTCCGAAAACCGCTGCCAGGCCGCCGCGCCCGAACCAAAGGCGTCTTCCGACTCCGCCCACCGTCTCAGCAGTTCCGGGTCGTTCGACTTCTCCGCCTCCGCGGTCAATCTTCTCCGGCGCTCTTGCCACAGTGGGACCTCCGCCCGGGCATCCGCGCCTTCTGCCCCGTCCCCCCCGCGCGACGCCGTTCGGATCTCAACCAGCCGAACATAGTTGCTCGAGCCTGACGGAACACTCAATATCCCCCCAGAATGTCCCCCAATTGGGGCGATGATAACGAGCAACATCACCCTCAAAAACATGGGTCAAATCTTACGCCGATTGGTTGGATTCGGGAAGAAAATTCCGCCTGACTCCGGTCCTCCGTGAGTGGTCATCGCGTCGCCGGCCACGAGGACACTAGTAGATCGCGCGTATTGGTGGCCTGATCTGCCAATGCTATACTCGCCCCAGTTAACAAGACTTTCAGGTCCAGGTGTCTGGTTTATGAGGCTTGGGGCTCGCAGCCGGATTGGACTGCTTGGGGGTAGTGTGCTCGCGGGTTTCTTGTCCGCGGAGCCGCCCAAGTCCTCCCTTCCCGTCGAAATCGTCTTCACTCAGAAGACATCCGCCGCCGCCGCGCGGGAACGGATCGTCATTCTTGACCGGCACGGTCAGATCCGCCAAGTGGGCGGCAAGTTCCATCAGACCGCCGACCCGGAAGTCAGCCACGACGGCAAACGCATCCTCTTCGCCGCCCAGCGCACCCCCTCCGATCGCTGGCAGATCTTCGAGATGAACGCAGACGGCGCCGGCGTCCGCCAGATCACACGCTCCGCTGCAGATTGCCGTCGCCCGGTCTACCAGTCGCGCTTCTTCACCATCGACGCCCCCTCCCCCTGGGACCAGGTCGCCTATGTTTCCGGCGGCCAGATCTGGACAGTGAAACTCGATGGTTCGGACGCCCGCCAAGTCACCTTCCTTCCCGGCGAGGTCCTCGAAACCACAATGGCCCCCGACGGCCGCCTCCTGTTCAGCGCCAAAGTCGATCAGCGCCCCGCGCGTCTCTTCGGCATCAATCACGACGGCACGGACTACGCCCTCTACGCCCCCGGCGGCCCCGCCGGACAGCGCGCCCCCGCCATCGCCGGAAACCGCGTCGTCTTCGTCGACTCGCACGGCGCGCTGGCCTCGCTCAGCCGTCTTCGCCCGATGAAAGCGCCCCAGTCCCTCGCGCCCGGCGGAGGTTTCGCGACACCCTCCGACTTCGGCGAAGGCCATCTGCTTGTCTCCCACAAATCCACTGCCACGTATGGCCTGTGGGATCTCGACCCCGTCACCGGCCGGAAGATCCGCATCCACCAAGAGCCCGGCCACGACGCGCTCCAGGCCAAGCGCATCGCTCCGCGCGCCCTGCCCGACGGCCGGGGCTCCGTCGTCGACGACACCATCCACACCGCCGCCCTCTACTGCCTCAGCGTCTACACGGGCGATGCCCAGGCCCCGAAACGCGGCTCCGTTCGCGCCGTGCGTATCTACGCGGGAAATCCGGCCCTGCCCCTCGGCGAGGCGCCGGTGGAAGACGACGGCTCGTTTCACGTCAAAGTCCCCTCCAACACGCCGCTGTTCGTCGAACTGATCGCCGAATCCGGCCAGCCGCTTCGCAAAAGCGGTTCCTTCTACGCGCGGTCGAAAGAAGACCGGGGCTGCATCGGTTGTCACGAAAACCCTGAACTGACCCCGGAAAATCGCGAGGCCCAGGCCATCATCAAGCCGGCCGCCGATCTCACCCACCGCGGAGGCACCCAATGAAGCGCATCCTCTGGCTCACCACGTTCGTCCTCGCCGCCGCGCCTCCTGATCTGCCCGTCTTCACCGAGATCACCGACCAGGCCGGCATCACTTTCCGCCAAAGTTACGGCGACCACCACCTGGACAACATCGTCGAGGGCACCGGCTCCGGCGCTTGCTTCTTCGACTACGACAACGACGGTCTCCAGGATCTCTACTTCGTCACCGGCGTCTGGACCAAGGGCGTCAGCGACAACGAGGGCCGCGACCTCCGCGGCAAACTCTCCGCGAAGCTCTACCGGAACAAACGCGGCGGCGTCTTCGAGGACGTCACGGCCAAGGCCGGCGTAGGCAGCACCGTCTTCGGCAGCGGCTGCACTGCGGCCGACTACGACAACGACGGCGACGTCGATCTCTACCTGCTCAACTACGGGCCGAACATCCTCTACCGCAACAATGGCGACGGCACCTTCACCGACGTC
The DNA here is from genome assembly GCA_050789245.1 of Bryobacteraceae bacterium. Classification (GTDB taxonomy): domain Bacteria; phylum Acidobacteriota; class Terriglobia; order Bryobacterales; family Bryobacteraceae; genus PNKE01. The sequence goes on from JBOZRR010000043.1 coordinate 40,478, forward strand.
TCGAAGGCCTCCGGGCTCGACAACCCCCGCTGGAGCGTCCACGCGGTCTGGCTCGACTACAACAACGACGGCTGGCTCGACGTCTACGTCGCCAACTACCTGCTCTACGACGACGGCAAGTTCCGCGACTTCTACCCCGCCCAGGGCTACCCCGGCCCCTTGAGCTACAGCGGCGAGCCCGACGCCCTCTACCGCAACAACGGCGACGGCACGTTCACCGATGTCTCGAAGGAGACGGGCATCTATCAGCCCAATGGCCGGGCCATGAGCGCCGGCGCGGCCGACCTCAACAACGACGGCCTCATGGACATTTACGTCGCCAACGACGCCATGGCCAATTACTACTTCGAGAACACCGGCAAAGGCACGTTTGTCGAGAAGGCCGTCGAGTTGAACCTCGCCTTCAGCGAGCATGGCCAGGGCGTCGCCTCCATGGGTCCCTTCATCGCCGACATCAATCGCGACGGCTGGCTCGACATCTTCATCCCTGATCTCAACTACTGCAGCCTGCTCGTTTACAACCCGAAGGAGAAGATGTACGAGAACTCCACCGACAAGGCCGGCGTCGCGGAGGTCATGGGCCAGTACGCCGGATGGGGCTCGGTGATCTTCGATTACGACCACGACGGCTGGCCCGACATCTTCACCGTCCACGGCAACGCACACCATGAGTACGTCCAGGAAGACACGCTGGTCCGCAACAAGGGCGGCGGCGTCTTTGTGGATGTCTCCCGCCAGTCCGGCAAGTACTTCAACGAGAAGTACGTCGGACGCGGCGCCTCCTGGGCCGACATCGATAACGACGGCGACATCGACCTGCTCGTCGTCAATCTCAACGACCGGCCCAAGCTCCTTCGCAACGACGGAGGCAATCGCGGCAACTGGCTGATGGTCGACGCGCGCCTGAAGTTTGCGAAGGGCAGCCGCACGGCCATCGGCGCGCGAATCATGGTCTCCGCCAATGGAATGAAGCAGATCGACGATGTGAACCCCGTGCGCGGCTACCTCGGCCAGGGCGACCCGCGCCTGCACTTCGGCATCGGGGAAGCCACTTCGGCCGATATCGAGATCCGCTGGCCCGACGGCGCCGTCGAAAAGCGCACCGGAGTAAAAGCCAACCAGGTCCTCCGGCTCGAGCACGAATTCAAGGCGGTAAAGCGATGAGGTGGCTGTGTGCCGCTGCTCTCGCCGCGCTTGGCGTCCTGTTGGCCGCGCCGAAGGCGCCCATCTACATCGGCGCGAAGGCCTGCGCGCAGTGCCACGACGGCGGCAAGGTGGGCGACCAGTACGGCAAATGGCTCACCACGAAACATGCCATCGCCTACCCGGCGCTGCTGAAGCCCGAATCCTGGGAGATTGCCAAACGCAGCGGCCTGCGAGGCAAGCCCTGGGAGGAGCCCATCTGCCTCGGCTGCCATGCCACTGCCTTCGACGCCGAGGACTGGGAGAAGGACGACGACTTCCAGGCCAAGGAGGGCATGCAGTGCGAAGCCTGCCACGGCCCCGGCAGCGAGTACGCCGAAGAGTCCGTCATGCGCGACCGCAAGGCCTCCAAGGCCGCCGGCCTCCGCATGCCCGGCCCCGAAGTCTGCATGGGCTGCCACGTCGAGAAAAACTCGCACACCAGCGTGATCACCGTCGCGAAGTTCGATCCATTGAAGGCTCGCGCCGAGATCGCCCATCCCAAGGGCATCCGGGTCCCCGGCCCGCGCCGCGCCGGCCTCACCCTTCCGCCGGAGCCGCCCCGCCCCACAGAGCCGCGCTACATGACGCCCATCAATCTCGCTTTCCGTCCCGGCACGAGTGAGCTCTGGGCGACGTGCGAGGCCGGCAACGCCGTCACGATCGTCGATGCGAGCACTCGCCGGAAGATCGCAGAGATCCCCGTCGGCGACGCGCCCTTCGCTGTCGCATTTACGCCTGACGGCTCGCGGGCTTTCGTCACGAATCGCGAGGACGACAACGTCAGCGTCATCGACGCCGCGTCGAGAAAAGTCGTCAAAATCCTGCCCGCCGGCGACGAACCCCACGGCGTCATCACCGACGCCGAGGGCCGCCGCGTCTACATCCTGAACACGTCCTCGAACGACATCTTCGTCTACAACGCGCAAACGCTGGACTGGGAAAAGAAGCTCTCCGCCGGCCGCGGCCCCTGGTCCGCCGCGCTCGAGCCCGGCGGCGCCCGGATTCTCGTCTCCAGCATGTATTCGCACCTCACCGGCTACCGCAAGCCGCTGAAATCAGAGGTGACGGTGATCGAAGCCGCCAGCGGTGCAATCGGCGACCGCTGGATGGCGTCCGACACGAACCTGATGATGGGCATCGCCTGGCATCCCACGGGCGAGTTCGCGCTCGCGACGATGAACCGCACGCGCAACCTCGTCCCGATGACGCGCCTGCTGCAAGGCTGGGTGATCACCAACGGCCTTGCCGTCCTGTGGAAGGACGGCACCGTTAACGAGGTGCTGCTCGACCTCCCCGGCCAGGGCTTCGCCGATGCCTCCGATGTCGCGTTCACCCCCGACGGCCGCTATGCGCTCGTCACCAGCGCCGGCACCGATACCGTCGCCGTGGTCGATGTCGCGCGGTTGAAGAAGTTCCTGCTCTCGGCCACGCCCGAGGAGCGCCGCAACCGGATTCCGCTGCAACTCGGCCCCGCCGACGACTTCGTCGCGCACTGGATTCGCGTCGGCGCGCGGCCGCGCGGCGTCGCGGTTTCGCCCGACGGAACGTCCGCGTTCGTCGCGACGGGCCTCGACGATTCGCTCACAGTTCTCGATCTCCGCTCGATGAAGGTGTCGGGCAGCGTGGACCTCGGCGTCGAGAAGACGCTGACGAAGGCTCGTGCCGGCGAGCGTCTATTTCACAGCGCGAACATCACGTTCCGGCGGCAGTTCTCGTGCAGCAGTTGCCATCCCGACGGCCACGTCGACGGAATCGCGTACGACATCGAGTCGGACGGCATCGGCGTCAGCCCCGTCGACAACCGGACTTTACGCGGCATCAACGACACGGCGCCGTTCAAATGGGAGGGAACGAACCCCTCGCTCTCGCGGCAGTGCGGCGCCCGGCTGTCCATCTTTTTCACGCGGATTCAACCATTTACGCCCGAAGAGCTGTCGGCGGTGGACTACTACATCACCACCATCCGGCGGCCGGTGAACCGCCACCGGAAGCCAGGAGAGCCGCTTACCGCCGCGCAACGCCGGGGCCGGCGCCTCTTCTACCGCACGGCGGCCGTCGACGGCCGCGATATTCCCGTCGAGAACCGCTGCTCGACGTGCCACATGCCGCCGTATTACACGAACCGTCAGACGTTCGACGTCGGCACGCGGCAGACGCTCGACCGGCAGGCGAAGTTCGACGTGCCGCACCTGAACAACATCTACGATTCGGCGCCGTACCTGCACAACGGGATGGCCGCCACGCTCGAGGAAATCTGGACCGTGTTCAACCCACGCGACACTCACGGGATGACCAACGATCTCACCAAGGACCAGTTGAACGACCTGATCGAGTTCCTGAAAACCCTATGAAACTGACGGGCTTTGCAGTTCTGTTCTCGATGACATGCAGCCTGATGGCGCAGGCGCCGCCGGGGCTGCCCTACGTCTACACGAAGTGGAAGCAGTTCACCGTCGCCGACGGCCTGCCGAACGACCACATCTTCGCCGTGAAGTCCGACGGCCCCCGTATCTGGGTCGGCACGGAGAACGGACTGGCGATGATCGACAAGACCACCGGCAAGATCAAGAGTTGGACGGAGAAGGACGGCCTGCCATGGCGCGTCGTCACGTCGATCGACATCAACAAAAAGACGGGCGACGTCTGGCTCGGCCTGTTCGGCGGCGGCCTGGCGCGCTTCAGCGGCGGACGCTTCGACCACTGGAACCAGCTCAACAGCGGCGTGGTGAACGACGTCGTGTACGGCGTGGCGGTCGAGAACGACAACGTCTGGGTGGCGACGACGGCCGGCGCATCCCGGCTGAATACCGTCACCGGCGAATGGTCGATCTTCACCGAAAAGAACGCGCCGATGGAGGAGATCTGGAACTACAACGTGCACTACGCCGACGGCAAAGTGCATCTCGCCGTGTGGGGCAGCGGCGTGCTGGAATACGACGTCGCCACCGGCCGCTGGAAGGACTATCTCGACCCCGACGGCGAGATGGAGATCGACCTCTATCGCGACGACGGCATTGTGCACGTCATCACCACCGGCGCGAACTATGTCGACAAGACGCTGTGGGTCTCCAGCTACTTCGGCGTTTGCCGCTACGACGGCCGCAAGTGGCGTGCCTTCTACAACATGGATTCCGGCCTGCCGAGCGACTTCAACAACAACATGCGCGCCCGCAGCGCCATCGAGGCCTGGTTCGCCACCGACAAGGGCCTGGGCGCGGTGATGGACTCGGAGACCAACACCTGGGTCGCCTACACGCGCGATCCGAAAGAAAAGTCGGGCAAGGCCGTCGTGACGCGGGACAAGACCGTGCTCGCGACCATCAATACTGGCCTGAGCATCCCGCACAACTACATCATCGCCATCGATGTGGACGGCAGCGATCTTTTCGTCGGCACGGCGAAGGGCCTGGCCTGGGGTATCGGCGAAGGTTACTACGGCGGTTTGCGCGAGCCGAATAAGCAGATCACCGAAAACCGGGGGGCAGCGAAATGAGACGCATCCTTGCACTCGTTCTCTGCCTGCCGCTGCTGGCCATCGCACAGGCGCCGAAGAAGACGATTCCGCCAAACGAAATCCCGCCCGGCATCGAGGCCGATGAGCACACGCGCGAAGTGCTGAAGCGCATCAACGCAGTCTCGGCGTACGAAGTCCCCGACCTTTCTCTCCGGCGCGAGCAGAACTATGCGAAGACTTCGACCGACGTCGAGCCCTTTGGCGCGGTGAAGCCGTACAAGGAGCACTTCCTGCTCCAGATGGAGTACACCGGCCCCGGCCGCGCGATTCCCGAGCCTGAGGACGTGAAGACCGTCCGCATCGGTTTCATCGGCCCCATCCAGCCGACCGTCTCCATCGCCACCGGCGGCAAGAGCCACGAGGAGGCTCTCGGCAAGAAGATGCTCGAAGGCGCGCAACTGGCCATCGAGCACGCCAACGCCAAGGGCGGCTACCTGCGGCGCGCCATCCCCTTCGAGATGGTGGTGGCCAATGACAACGGCCTGTGGGGCTCCACAGGAAATGAAGTGGTGACGATGGCGTACAAGGACCCGATGTGGGCGATCCTCGGCACCATCGACAGCGCCAATTCGCACATCGCCATTCGCGTCGCGCTGAAGGCCGAAATCGCCATGATGAATACCGGCGACACCGACCCCACCTTCATCGAGACCAACATTCCCTGGACCATGCGCTCAATCGGCGACGACCGCCAGATGAGCTACCTGATGATCGACTACCTGTTGCGCCAACAGGGCATCAAGCGCATCGGCATCATTCGATCGAGCAATCGTTACGGCCGCTTCGGCGTGCGCGAAATTCGCGACAGCGCCCGGCGCCTCGGCAAGCCCGTCGGCATCGAAATGGCGTACAAAGTCGGCTCGGACGACTTCTCGCTCCAGGTGGAGCGCCTGAAGGAAGCCAACGTCGACGCCATAGTCCACTGGGGCAACGCACGCGAGGGTGCGCTGGTGCTGAACAAGATCCGCGAGATGGGCATGACGCAGCCATTTCTTTGCAGCGACCGTTGCGTCTCGCCGGAATTCACCGAACTTGCCGGCAAGAACGCCGAGGGCGTCATCGGCGGCTACCCATGGAACCCGGACCGGCAGGACCCGAAGCTCGACGCGTTCCGCAAGGCCTACCGCGCGCGCTTCAACTCCGAGCCGGAGACCTACGCCGCCCACGCCTACGATGGCATGAACATGCTGATCTGGGCCGTGCAGGTGGCCGGGCTGAACCGGGCCAAGATCCGCGACATCCTGGCCACACGCTCGACGCCGTGGCCTGGTGTGACGGGCGAAATCCCGTTCAGCGCCGTGCTCGACGACGCGGGCGAGGTCTTTCTGGCCCGCTTCAAAAACGGCCGATGGGAGTATCTTTCGCGTGAAAGCCTGGGCATCCCGCGCGGCACCATCCCGGTGCGCGACCGCGTCAGCCGGGGCCTGGAAAGGGCTGGCACGGAGTGAGCCTCCCGCGCGGCATCTCGCGCAGAATACTGCTGGGCGCGGCCCTGGCGCCGTGGCTTCGCGCCCAGCAGCCCTACAAACAGGGCGCCGCCGTGCCCTATGATCCACCGGGCCGCGCCGGAGCGACGCCCGAGGGTTTATCGAAGGTGCGGCTGGGCTTTTTCGGCCCGGACGATCCGCGCCATCCGCTCGGCGGCCCGCTGTACATGGGTGTCCGGCTGGCCGTCGAAGATGCGAACGCGCGGGGCGGCCTGCGGGGCGTCCCGTTCGCGCTCGCGTCGCGTTGGTCTGACGATCCCTGGCGCGGCGGCGCCGCGGCCTGCGTGAAGCTGGCCTACACGGACCAGGTGTGGGGGATTCTCGGCGGTATCGACGGCGCATCGACGCATCTCGCGCTTCAGATCGCCGCGAAGGCGCTGCTGCCGGTAGTCGATCCAATCAGCACCGGAGAGACCGTGAACAATGCGGGCGTGCCGTGGGTCTTCTCGCTGGCGCCCGGCGACATGGAGATCGCCCGTGCGCTGGCCTCGAAGCTCGCCCCCGGTCCATACGGACTGATCGCGGGCATCGATCACGACTCGCGCACGCTCGCGCAGCGCTTCCTGAAGACCGTGAATCGTCCGCCGGAACGACGCATCGAGATCGGCGCGCCTCAGGAAGTGACGTTCGAGGGCGCAACGCAGTGGGTGCTGCTCGCCCCACCGGAGCAGGCGGCCGCGGCGGCCCGGAGCGCACCGGCCGGAGTACGCCTGCTGTGTGGCCCATCGGCTGGAACACGCCGGTTCCGGACCCTCGCGTCGGAGCCGTGCGAGAACGTCGAGATCCCGCTGCTACCGCCGCTCCGCACGGCGTTCGCGGCCCGCCTACAAACGAAATTCGGCATCGCAGGCGACTGGCAATCCGAACTCGGTTACACCGGCGCCAGCCTGCTGATGGAGGCCCTTCGCGGGGCCGGACTCAATCGCGCCCTGGTGCGCGACTGGCTCGCCGCCCGATTCGCCCCAACGGGACGAGGCCGGATAGGCGATGATGAGACAAAGACAGGGTGTCATACAACTGCGCACGCGCAGGAGGTCTAATCATGACTTTTGACGAGATCATCCAGGAGATGAGTTCCGCGGTGTCGATCGAGAAGAAGAAGATCACCAACCACGACGTCCTCAACGAAGCCTATGACTACGCGAAGCCGAGCTCGTTCTCGCGCGGGCTTCGCCTGGACTTCGGGAACTTCGTGGTGCTGCTGATCTCCGGCACGGCCAGCATCGATGAGCACGGCAACACCGTGCATGTGGGGGACTTCCGCGCCCAGCTCCGGCGCACCTACCACAACATCACCGGGCTGCTCACCAGCGAAGGCGCCACCTGGAAGGACATCGTCCGCACCACCTGCTACCTGCGTGACATCGAGCGCGACTACGCGGCGTTCAACGAAGAGCGCACGAAGTTCTTCGCCGAGCAGGGGCTCGATCCGCTGCCCGCGTCGACGGGCATCCAGGCGATTCTCTGCCGTTCGGATCTGCTGGTGGAAATCGAAGCCATCGCGGTCTTCAAGAAGCCCGAGTAACTGGAGCTTTTACACGCGGACCGGCCGCCGTCGTGGTAGAACTTCCTGATAGGGAGGGTCACCATGCGGTCCCTGTTCGCCCTCGTTTTGTTGATGGCGCCCGCCGCGCTCGCGCAAGACGCCAACCCGCTCAGCTCCGACGCCAAGGCGATGTGGGCCCAGATCAAGGGCCTGATCGTCCGCGCGGCGGAGAAGATGCCGGAAGAGAACTACGCCTTCAAGCCCAGCGACGACGTGCGCACCTTCGGCGCGCTTGTCGGCCATGTTGCCGACGGCTACTACCTGTTCTGCTCCGCCGAAAAAGGCGAGCGCAAGCAGATGGGCATCGAGAAGGGCAAGACCACGAAAGCCGACCTCGTCGCCGCGCTGAAGGAAGCGACCGCGTATTGCGACGCCTCCGTCGATGCGCTCACCGATGCCAAGGCCGCCGACAAGATAAAGTTCTTCAACAGCGAGCGCACCAGGCTCGCCATCGTGTTCTTCAACAACTCCCACACCTGGGAGCACTATGGCAACATGGTCACCTACCTGCGCATGAAGGGCATTGTTCCGCCCTCCAGCGAACCGCGCCGGTAGCGGTTTCTATTTGCTCTTGAGTGTCCGGATGTAGGCGATCAGGTCGGGGACCTGGTCGGCCGTCACCTTGCTCCTGTGCTGAGTCTCAGGACTGCCAACGAACGCCGGCGGCATCTTGCGCTTGCCGTTCAGGATGATGTTACTCAATTCGGCATCCGGCTTCTTCTGAACGTAGTCGGAGTTCAGACGGGGGATGCGCATCTTCCAGAAGCCGTCCATCACCGCGCTGCCAACGCCCTCGGCGCCATGGCAGTGGACGCAACTGTCGTTATAGGTGGCCTTCCCTTCGCTGATGCCAGCGAAGAGAGGCGATGTCAGGGTCAGAATCGTTACGGCGGCAAGTCCGCACACACTTGTAGCTACACGGGAACAACGCATCTTCAGCAGCTCCGATTGTCTGGTTTCAACGAGGTAATTGATGCCATCGGCACGCAGTGTGCCAGGCGAAAGTGGGGCGAGGCCGCCCGACTGAACTGCATCCACCCTTGGTTAGGGTGACAGCGAGTATAGCAATAAAGTACTAGAACAACCGGACTATCTTTTAGCTCAGGACAGGCGGCTAGTGCCTGCCAAAAGTGTTAAGCGCCGAGCCGGTTTTCGAGCCGCGATTTGGCCTCGGGCCACTCCTCGCGCAGCATGCTGAAGTAGACCGTGTCGCGCAGGCGGCCGTTCCAGGCCACCATGTGGCGCCGGAATGTCCCCTCTTCCTTCGCGCCCAGCCGGAGAATCGCCTGCCGCGATCGTGTGTTCAGCGCGTCCGTCTTCCACTCCACCCGGTTCATGCCCATCCGCTCGAAGGCGTGCGTCAGCAGAAGAAGCTTGCACTCGGTGTTCACCCCTGTGCGCTGGAACTCCGCGCCGTACCAGGTCCAGCCGATCTCCACCCGCTTGTTCGCGCGGTCGAGGTTCGCCAGCCGCGTCGAGCCCGCTAGGCGCCCACTGGCCTTGTGCCGCACGGCGTAGGGCAGCGCCGTTCCGGCGGCCTGCATCGCGAAAGCGCGATCGAGATAGGCGCGCAGGTCGCCGATGGATTCCATGCGATCCATCGAGAGCGTCCACAGGGCCGGATCGCGCGCCACGTCCCACAGCTCATCGAGATGAGCGATCGTCAACGGCTCCAGGCGCACCGCGCGCCCCTCCAGCAGCGGAGTCTCGGACATCCTCCTATTCTCATACGGCGCTTCAATGCGCCTTCACGCGGTGATAGGATCGCTTGGACGAAAGGCAGGTGGACACAAGCCATGTGGACCCGGCGATTGTTCCTGGCATCAACGGCGGCGGCTGCCGCGGCGGCTCCGGCCAAGCTGGCGCTGGACGGCGGGACGCCCGTGCGGAGCACGCCATTGCGCACGCGCCACTTCGGGCCGCTCTACTACGACCAGTCCGAGTGGGGCTTCCTGAAAGAGGTCTGGGAGACGCGCAGCCCCTTCCGCTTCTGGGGCATGGATCCGTCCAAGCCGCCCGACAAAGTCGCCAACTTCGAGCGCGACTTCGCCTCGTACATGAACACGAAGTACGCGCTGGCCGTCACCTCCGGGACGGCGGCATTGCAGGTGGCCATGGCGGCGCTCGAAATTGGCCCGGGCGACGAGGTGATCATCCCCGCCTGGACTTGGCACTCGTGCTTCAACGCCGTGGTGATGGCGGGCGGACTGCCGGTCTGCGCCGAAATCGACTCGAGTTTCAACCTCGACCCGAAGGACATCGAGCGCCACATCACGCCGCGCACGAAGGTCATCATGGCCGTGCATCTGCAAGGCAATCCGGCCGCGATGGACGAGATCCTGGCGCTCGCGAAGCGCCGCAATCTGAAGGTGCTGGAGGATGTTTCCCAGTCCGTTGGCGCCAGCTACAAAGGCAAGCCGCTCGGCTCAATGGGCGACATCGCCATTGCCAGCCTCCAGGTGAACAAGACGATCTCCGCCGGCGAAGGCGGCGCAGTCTACACCAGCGACCCCGCGCTGTTTGAGCGCGCCGTGCGCTTTCACGATGTCGGCGGCATCCGCTCGCCGCACGACAAGTGGATGGGCGGTCCCAAAGGCAAGCCCTTCATCGGCGTCAACTACCGCATGAATGAGTTCACCGGCGCGGCGTTGCTCGCCCAGATCCGCAAACTGCCCACCGTGGTCAGCGACATTCGCGGCGCGGCGAAACGTGTCTACGACGGCATCGCCGATCTGCCCGGCATTGAACTGCGCCGACGGCCGGACCCCGCCGGCGAGCTCGGCTCCGGCGTCTTCATCGGCTTCAAGGACAAGCCGCAGCGCGACCGCTTTCTCGCCGCCATGCGCGCCGAGAACGTGCCGGGAACGCCGCCCTCCGGATCGGTGATCCTGCCGCTCCAGGAGCACATCATCGCCAAGCGCGGGCCGCATCCGAAATGGCCGACGTGGAACTCGCCGGAAGGCCAGAAGGTCACCTACGGGCCGGAGTCCTGCCCGAAGACGCTGGCCGTGCTCGACCGCTTCGGCGGCGTCGCGCTCGACCCAAAGTTCACCGAGAAGGACACCGCCGACATCGTCGCGGCCATACGCAAGGTCTACCCGGCCGTCATCTCGTAGATAGTTAAGTATTCGCTTGACAATTCTGCGCGCCCGCCGAATACTTAAGCCACAGCTTAACTGAAGTCTGGGAGGCAGTATGACGACCCAAACGCGATCCATCGCGCACGCGACCTTTGTGATCGAGCGCACGTATCCCTTCAAGCCCGAGCGCGTCTTTGCCGCGTTCGCAAAACCCGAAATCAAGCGCCGCTGGTTCGCCGAGGGCGACGGCCGCAAAGCCGCTTTCCACGAACTCGATTTCCGCGCCGGCGGCGTCGAAAGAACACGGACGATCATGGGCGAAAACACGCCGTTTCCCGGCACCTCGCTCGAGAATCACACGACGTATCTCGACATCGTTCCCGACAAGCGCATCGTGTTCGCGTACACGATGAGCCTCGGCGACTACCGCATGTCGGCCTCGCTGGCGACCATCGAAATCATGCCGGACGGTCAGGGCACACGGCTCTCGTTCACCGAGCAGGGCGCGTATTTCGAAGGCTCCGACGGGCCCCGGATGCGCGAGGAGGGTTGGGGAAAGCTGCTGGACGGAATTGTCGCGAGCCTGGCCTCTTAGGACCACATGCAGTTCGCCGCACCGGACATCGACCGCGTCTTTCACGCCCTCGGCGACCCCACGCGCCGGGCAATTGTCGAGAAGCTCAGCCGGGGGCCCGCCTCGGTGTCGCGCCTGGCTGAGCCTCTGGGCATTACGCTCGCGGCCGTCGTGCAACACTTGCAGGTGCTTGAGACCAGCGGACTGGTCCGCACCGAGAAGGCCGGCCGCGTCCGCACCTGCCGCATCGAAACCGCCGGACTCAGTGCCGTGGCGCGCTGGGTGACCGAACGCCGCACGACATGGGAACGCCGCTTGGACCGGCTTGGACAGGTCCTCGCCGAGACGGGCGAAGACTAATCCCGCCTTCCGCGCCGGACTGTGCTAACTTCATTGGAAAGTCTGGTCCGAGAGTTCTGGGAGGTTCCATGCAGCGACGCGCATTCCTCAAGGCAGGCACGGTTTCTCTTTCGGCTTTTCCCCATCACCTGTTCGCAGCCCCTGCGAAGAAGCTGGTCAGCGATGTGATCGAACTGGGACCGAAGAAGGTGAAGGTCAGCCGGCTGGCCATGGGCACCGGCACGAACGGCGGGGGCGGCAGCTCCAACCAGACCAAGAAGATGGGCCTTAGCGGCATGGGCGACCTCTTCAAAACCGCCTATGACAACGGTGTTTTCTTCTTCGACTCGGCCGACCAGTACGGCACGCATCCGCACGTCAAGGAAGGCCTGAAGCGCGTTCCGCGCGAGAAGGTCACCATTCTTTCGAAGACGCACGCCTCCACCGTGGCCGAGATGAAGTCCGATATCGACCGCTTCCGCCGCGAGCTCGGCACGGACTACATCGACATCCTGCTGCTGCACTGCATGATGGACGACAACTGGCCGGAGCGGAAGCAGGGCGCGATGGAGTACATCAGCGAATTGCAGGAGAAGGGCATTGTGAAGACGAAGGGCGTCTCCTGCCACACGCTCGGATCGTTGAAGGTGGCCGCGAAGACCCCGTGGGTGGAAGTCGACCTGGCCCGCATCAACCCGGCCGGTGTCGCGATGGACGCCGATCCTGGCACCGTGCTCGGCGTACTGAAGGAGATGAAGGCCGCGGGGAAGGGCATCATCGGCATGAAGATCTTCGGCGCCGGCCGCCTTCGCAACCGCACCGACGAGTGCCTGCAATTCGCGCTCGCGCAGGAAGTGGTGGACTGCTTCACCATTGGCAGCGAGAGCATCGACGAATTCAAACAGCTCACCACTAAGATTCCCGCCGCCAGCGTGCGCGGCTGAGGCAATTCCGTGACGAGAGTGCTGGCCTGCGCCGGTGTGCTTGCGCTGGCAGCCGTGTCGGTGGGCGCATCCATGCAGCCGTCTCAGGCTGACGACTCGGCACTTCGGAAGCTGGTGGCGGATTACATGGACGCGCGGGAGCGCATCGATCCGAAGGCGGTCGAGGCGCTCTTCACGCCCGACGCCGACCAGCTTGTCAGTTCAGGCGAATGGCGGAAGGGTCTCGACGCGGTGGTGAAGGGCACGCAGGCGAGCTCGCGCGCGACGGGCGGCAAACGCACCATCACCGTGGAATCCATCCGCATGCTCGGCGCGGATGTGGCGCTGATCGACGGGCGCTATGAGCTCGCGGGCCTGGAGGGCGGGGCCTCGCGACGCATGTGGACCACGATCATCGCCAGGCGCACGCCGGCCGGTTGGCGGATCGCGGCAATTCGGAACATGCTGCCCGCGGCGCCGGCGCGGTAGGAGGCGCTAATGCTGCTACGGCTCGTTCTGAGCACTGTCGCGCTGTTGATTGTGGCCTACGTGGTGCCAGGCATCCATGTGACGGGCATCGTGTCCGCCGTCATCGCCGCCGTCGTCATCGGAGTGGTGAACGCGACCGTCGGTCTGGTGCTGAAAGTGGTCACGTTTCCCCTGACCGTTCTCACCCTGGGCCTTTTCTGGTTCGTCATCAATGCCCTGATGCTCATGCTGGCCTCGGCGATCGTGCCGGGCTTTCTGGTCGGCGGGTTCGTTCCCGCATTTGTCGGCAGCATCCTGCTCTCCATCGTGAACACCGTGTTGGGCGCGCTATTCGTTGAGAAGCAGGAATCGCATCGTTCGTGATGCGTGAATCGTGCGACAATGATGCGGGGAGGGACGCATCATGATCGACGTGACTCGCGATATCCGGACGCTGACCGATTTCAAACGCCAGTCCACCGGGCTCATCAAGCAGATGAAGAAGACCGGCCGTCCCGTGGTGCTGACGGTCAAGGGCAAGGCCGAAGCCGTGGTGATGGACGCCAAGTCCTACCAGGCCATGGCTGAACGCATGTCGGCGATCGAGGGGATTAGCCGGGGATTGTCGGCGATGCAGCGTGGCGAGTTCCAGAGCGTGGACGAAGCTTTCGACGAGATTGCGAAGGGATGAAGCGCGAAGTCGTTGTCTCGCGTCCGGCGAAGGAAGACCTGCGACGGATTCACCGGTGGATCAGACAGTCCGCGCCGCTCGCCGCGGACCGGTGGCTGGAAGAGATCAAGGCGTCCATCAAGTCGTTGTCGAGGAATCCCGAACGGTGCGCTGTCGCACCAGAAAGCGACACGTTCGAGATGCCGATCCGGCAGCTCTTTTACGGCAGTGGGAACCGAGGCACCTATCGCATTCTCTTTACGGTCACGAAGGAGTTCGTTTCGATCATCCACGTCCGCCACGGTTCACGGGATACCGCGTGGCCGCAGGACGATTAGCTCCGCCGAGGGCGCATAGCCCGCAATTGCGCCAGGACGGCTCAGGATTGATTGACGCGGCGTTCCCGTGTCCGCCCACGGGTCTGGGCGCATCATCGCGACAGAGGGGCCTTGGCGGGCCGGGAATCACGATTCCAGGTCTGACAGCGACCCGGTAATGCGTCCCCCCGGAGCGAGGACTCGGTGCATCTCCAGAGTTGCTTCTCCCCCTTCTTGATCGACAATCCGGGTAAAATTCCCGTTCTGCCAGGGGATCTCATCCCGGCTGCCCTCTGTGAACATGACGTTGTCGAGGTCGGCGAAGGCGCGGCGCGCGGCGCGGACTTGGTCCTCGTCTCCAATGCCCACCACGAGGAACGCCCGCGCGGCGGCTTCACGGAGTCCACTCGTATCCGACAGTCCGAGCACGGCGATTCTCTCCTGATTCATACCGCCATTTTCCTATGCCATGCTGGAACTTCGGTACCCGCCCATGACACGCGAGCAGATCCGCCAGTACGGCTTCGAGAAGTGGGACAAGGACTTCCGTTATCTGTTGGACGCCTTCCGGGACGTGCTGGTCTCCATCGGCGAGGCCCGGATCGCGAACCTGATTGACCAGTCCTTCGCGAAAGAAGGCGCGCCCGAGCGCGGTCCGCTTCCGGCACGAGCGCCGCAGGCCTTTTCCGTTGCGTTCCAACTCCTGAACATGGCCGAGGAGAACACGGCCAACCAGATGCGGCGTCACCAGGAGAACGAGGAGGGCCCCGCGTCGACCGACGGTTCCTGGCCGGCGTACCTCGACTGGCTTGTGAAGCGCGGGTTTACGGCGCGCGAACTGAAGCGCGTATTTCCACGGGTCCATGTTCAGCCCGTGCTGACGGCGCACCCGACGGAAGCCAAGCGCGCAACAGTGCTGGAGCACCATCGCGAGCTCTACCTGATGCTGCTGGAACGCGAACGCTTGCAGCTTTCGCCGCTCGAGCGCGAGGCGCTGCGGCGGCACGTCGAGTCGGTGCTGGAACGGCTGTGGCGCACGGGCGAGATCTTCCTGGAACGGCCCGACGTTGAATCGGAAGTCCGCAACGTCCTGCACTACCTGATGACCGTCTTCCCCGACGCGGTCCGGCTGCTGCACGAGCGCTTCCGCGACGCGTGGGCCACCGCGTTCCCGGGCGAGAGTGAACCGCCCGAGCCCCGGCTGACGTTCGCGTCGTGGGTCGGCGGCGACCGCGACGGCCACCCGTTCGTGACGCCGGCCGTGACGCGTATCGCGCTGGGCCGGCTGCACGATTCGGCGATTCAGGTGTGGCGAGAGGAACTGACGCGGATGGGCGCGCGGCTGTCGCTGTCGCAACTGCTGCAACCGCCGCCAGTCTCGCTGCTGCGGCGCATCGCCGAATCGGAAGTCGAAATGGGCGAGGCCGGCCGTCATGCGGTAATGCGCAATTCGGGCGAGCCCTGGCGCCAATTGCTGAATCTGTCAGTGCTTCGGCTGCCGCCTGGATACGAGACGGCGCCGCAGCCGTGGCACTACCGGCGCGCGGAGGATCTCGAAGCGGACCTGTTGCTGTTGTCGTCGTCGCTCGAAGAGGTGGGCGCACAGCGCGTGGCGTCGGACGTCGTGGCGCCCCTGGCGCGCCTGGTGCGGACGCTGGGTTTTCATCTGGCGTCGCTGGATCTCCGCCAGAACAGCACGTACAACGACCGCGCGATTGCGCAGTTGCTGGCCGCGGCGGGCATCGAAGCGGCCGGCTACGAGGACTGGACCGAGGAGCGCAGACTTGGGCTGCTGGAGCAGGAGCTGGAATCGCCGAGGCCGTTCGCGGTGGCCACGGCCGATCTTCCGCAGGAGGCCGATTCGATGGTCTCCTTGCTGCGCCTCATCCGGAAGCACATCAACCGGCATGGTGCGCGCGGCGTTGGCACGTTCATCGTGTCGATGACGCGCGGGCTGGCCGATCTACTGCACGTCTTTCTGCTAGCGCGCGAGGCGGGGCTGGTGCGGACGACCGCGGACGGGCTGGTGTGCGACCTGCCGGTGACGCCGCTGTTCGAAACAATCGACGATCTCGAGAACGCGCCGGCGATTCTCGACCGTTTTCTCGCGCACCCCGTGGCGAGGCGGACGCTCGATCATTTGCAGTCGCGCGAGCGGCGGCACGCGCCGTTGCAGGACGTGATGATCGGCTATTCCGATTCGAACAAGGACGCGGGCATCGTGGCCAGCCATTGGTGGCTGCGCAAGGCGCAGATCCGCATGGCCGACGTGGCGCGCCGGCACGGTGTGGAGCTGCGATTCTTCCACGGGCGTGGCGGAACCATTGGCCGCGGCGCCGGTCCCACGCAGGTGTGGCTGGAAAGCCTGGCGCCCGGGGCGTTGATGGGCGAGCTTCGCGTGACCGAGCAGGGCGAGGTGATCTCGCAGAAGTACGCCAACCGCGTGACAGCCGCGCATCACATGGAGCGGCTGCTGGCCGGCGTGTCGGCGTGGACGGCGGCCGACCAGCGCAATCATCAGGAGCCGCATCCCGCCGAGGCGGTGTTTGAGGAAGTGGCCGTGGCCTCGCGGAAGGCGTATGGCGAGCTGATCGATACCGAAGGATTTCTGGACTTCTTCCGGACGGCGACGCCGATCGACGTGATCGAGTCGTCGCACATCGGATCGAGGCCGGCGCGGCGAAGCGGGCAGAAGTCGCTGCGCGATCTGCGCGCGATTCCGTGGGTCTTCTCATGGAGCCAGGCTCGGTTCAACCTGCCGGGGTGGTTCGGCGTGGGGTCGGGGTTCGAGGCGATTCGCGCGTCGCGCCCGGAGATCTGGGATGTGCTGCGGCCGGCCGTGCGGGGCTGGCCGTTCCTGACCTACCTGCTGCACAACGTCGAGGCGAGCATCGTCACGGCCGACCCGCGCGTGATGGCCGACTACGCCGCGCTGTGTGAGGACGACACGGTGCGCGAGCGCGTCTTCGGCGCGATCACGGACGAGTACCGGCGCACGATGGCCCTGCTCGACGAGCTGTTCGGCGGGCCGCTCGAGCAACGCAGGCCCCGGCTGATGAAGACCGTCGCGCTGCGCGAAGGCGCGCTGAAGGTGCTGCACGCGGAGCAGATCCGCCTGCTGCGCGAATGGCGCGAGGCCGCCGCCGCGGGGAACACGCTGCTCGGCGACCGGGCTCTGAATGCACTGCTGGTGTCAGTGAATGCGATCGCCAGCGGGTTGAAGACGACGGGGTGAGGAGGCGGCTACTCCCTTATCTGTCGTAGACCGCATGCTTGGAGGTATTCGGCGATCTGATCGTACTCTTGCGCTGGGCGTGTGCGGTCTTTCACGTCACCGCGAGGAACCCAAATCACCATTCCTTCGCGGGCACGCGTCATTAGCACGCGGTACTTGTTCAGGATGTACTGCTGACGGGTGGTGTCCCGAACCTCTTGCCAATCAGTGCCGCGAAACGCGCGGAAGCGCCAACCGGCTGAGCTGCAACTCAGATCAAGATCCCAACAGAGTGCCGTCCAATCGAGTTCAAGTCCCTGGATGCCAAACTCGGTAGCGGGCGTTTCGAGCGAGTACGAGGATCGAACGTCCTCTGGAGGATTGAGGAACCAGTTCTCAACGTCGAGTTCGGCTGTCACATCGAGTCCATGTGCACGTAGTCGGCGTCCGCCACTGCTAGCGACCAGCCCGGTTCGACGATAACCGCGCTGCCGTTGACTCAGCCAGTTGCGAGCAACGGATAGCTCCCGTGTGAGATGGATGGGAAACCCATCGAGGTTATTGCTGATCGTCTTTGCGGTCTCGACGCTTCTTGCCAGAAGCTGCGAGACGAAGTGCGACACAGCTTCGGCCCGGTAGGAACGAAGTGAGACCTTCAAGTGAAGCTCCTCACGCTCGATGAGGCGGACGTCAGTAGTCAGGGTGTCCAACAGGCCATAGCCACTCTCGCCTCCCATGTGCTGTCTCATCTCAGGAGCGATCATGACTCTCCAATGGTTGAACTTCTGTGAGATAGCACGGCCCCATTCGCCAAGGCCGGCTTCTCCTGTGTTAATCTCCTGCCCATTCCCGATGAGAGCGACGATCACCGCCCAGCCCTGGTGACGGTTCATAACCTCCAGCATCGTCTCCGGCTCTGAGCGGTTACGGCCGAACTTTCGCAGCGATTGTTCGGCGTTCCACGCGCGTTGGGCTTCATCGAAGACAACGACTCGGTCGACAGGGCATTGGTGCGGATGCTCACCGTACTCGCCGATGAAGCGATGCACGTTCGTGATGAAGGTCGAGACGCGGCGACGACTCTCTTGCAGCGGGATGCGATCGCGTTTGGAATGGTCCCGAGCAAGGGCTTCCGTCAGTACCTTCACCAGTGGGCCATTGCCAGAGAGGAACACTCCGAGGTCTCCCTCGTGGAGGGCCTTATTGTGAACTACATTCAATCCAGCTAGTGTTTTGCCAGCGCCGGGAACTCCTGTGACGAAGCAGATGAGCTTTTGGTTTTCCTGCTGGGCGGAGTGAATTGCCTGAATCACCGTATCCGATGTCCGGGTGAGGTTGGTGACTCCCGCGTGACAACGAGTAATCTCGCGGACATTGTTGCCAGCGTATAGGGTCTGGGCGCACTCAAGAATGGTAGGAGTTGGAATGTACGGACTGCCATCCCAGGCTTTCGGGTCAATCCCGCGATTCAGCAAAGAGGAATGTCGCTGAATGATCGACTCGAGTTTTTGCCCAAGATCCGACGCGCTTGCGCGCCAGACTGGAGCAACAGCATCGCAGTACCCGTTCTGAGGCGTGGGGTGAGAGCCGGCAGCCACTCCGACGAGCATAGGCACGATCGTGCGGTTTCGACTCTCGCTGTGAAAATCGCGGAGATCGAGGCAGTAGTCCTCGATTTGTCGAACGCCATCGAGGCCTCTCGCTTCGCCGGATTTGAATTCCAGCGCAATCACGAGATCGTGCGCCAACAGGACGGCATCGATTCGCTTTCCGCGACGGGGGAGGGTGTACTCCAGCAGCAAGTGCCAGTCTCGTTCGGCAAATGGCAACAGGTGTTCCCGTAGAACGGGGATTTGCAGCCGCCACGCATCAAGTTGCTCGGCGCTGAGTTCGGAGATCCCATGCGCAGCCACTCCGGTCAAACGACCGACAATTGCATCCTCTGTATGGTCTAAGAACTCTCGGACTGACGCCCGATATATCGCCGGCACAAGAGCAGTTTATCGGAAACTAATCCCCAGCCAGATTCACCAGCTCATTCTTGCCACGCCCTTCGAGGACGGCTTTGGCCTCCTCGGCGGTGAACTCCTCCACCTTTTGGGAGATGTTGTAGGCGCAGAATTTCGGGCCGCACATGGAGCAGAAGTGGGCGTCCTTGAAGCCTTCTTCGGGGAGGGTTTCGTCGTGGTAGGCGCGGGCGGTTTCGGGGTCGAGGGAGAGCTCGAACTGGCGTTTCCAGTCGAAGCGGTAGCGGGCGCGGCTGAGTTCGTCGTCGCGGTCGCGGGCGCCGGGGCGGTGGCGGGCGATGTCGGCGGCGTGGGCGGCGATCTTGTAGGCGATGATGCCCTGCTTCACGTCCTCCTTGTTCGGGAGCCCTAAGTGCTCCTTGGGCGTGACGTAACAGAGCATGGACGCACCGTACCAGCCGATCATGGCCGCGCCGATGGCGCTGGTGATGTGGTCGTAGCCGGGGGCGAAGTCGGTGACCAGCGGGCCCAAGGTGTAGAAGGGCGCTTCGAAGCAGACCTCCTTCTCTTTCTCCACCTGGAGCTGGATCTGGTCCATGGGGACGTGGCCGGGGCCTTCAATCATCACCTGCACGTCGTACTTCCAGGCGATCTGCGTCAACTCGCCTAGCGTGGCGAGCTCCGCGAACTGGGCGTCGTCGCTGGCGTCGGCCAGGGCGCCGGGGCGCAGGCCGTCGCCGAGCGAGAAGCTGACGTCGTGCTTCTGGAAGATCTTGCAGATGTCCTCGAAGTGCTCGTAGAGGAAGTTCTGCTTGTGGTTCTTCACCATCCACTCGGCCAGGATCGAGCCGCCGCGGCTCACAATGCCGCAGACGCGCTTGGTGGTCAGCGGGATGTGCTGGACCAGGACGCCGGCGTGGATGGTCATGTAGTCGACGCCCTGCTCGGCCTGCTCCTCGATGACTTCGAGCATGACCTGCGGCGTGAGGTCCTCGACGCGGCGGACGCGGCTGAGGGCTTCGTAAATCGGGACGGTGCCAATGGGAACCGGGCTCTCGGCGATGATCGCCTTGCGGATCAAGGGGATATCGCCGCCGGTGGAGAGGTCCATCACAGTGTCGGCGCCGTATTTGACGGAATAGTGCAGCTTCTCGAGCTCACCTTCGACATTCGACGTGGTGGCCGAGTTGCCGATGTTGGCGTTGATCTTGCACTTTGACGCGACGCCAATGGCCATTGGCTCCAGGCTGGTGTGGTTCAGGTTGGCGGGGATGATCATCCGCCCGCGAGCCACTTCGTCGCGGACGGTCTCCGGCGTCAGTTGTTCACGCCGGGCGACATACTGCATCTCTTCGGTGAGAATGCCCTGACGCGCGTAGTGCATCTGAGTGCGGACGGCGTCTTTGCTCCGTTTGGCGACGTACTCGGCTCTGGCCTGCATGGTCAAGATTATCCCACGCAAAGCGATGCAGGCGACGCGGGGCCGGGGCCTATACTGTGGGAGAGGCTGCCATGAGATTGCCCTCCGGACTCGAACTGCCAATGGATCGGATCGTAGAACTCTGCCGTGAGTACCACGTGAAGGAACTGAGTGTGTTCGGCTCGGCGGCGCGTGGCGACTTCAGGCCGGAGTCGGATGTTGACTTTCTAGTCGAGTTTGAGCCGGAGGCCCGGATCAGCCTGTTCGACTTCTGCGGCCTGCAAGCGGAGTTCGCAAAGGCCCTCAGGCGCGAGGTGGACCTTGTTTCGAAACGCACGCTGAAGCAGCATTCCCGCCCGCGAATTCTGTCCGAGGCCCAACTTCTCTATGCCGCGTGACGAGCAACGGCTACGGGACATCGTCGAAGCCATCGGCTAGGTTTCCGAGGCTCTCCGAAGCCGAAACCCGCGCGTAGAGTGGGACAAAATCAGGGCCGCGCGGAACCGCGCCGTCCCAACAGCGCATTTCGGGGCCCATTGTCCAGTTAAACGCGCTGGATTTACAGCTATTTCTCGGGAATTTACCTTCAACAACTTTTGCGCGGAAGTTGATGAAAAGTCACGCGTATCCGTCTAATTAGGTAGTCCGTCAGGGGTCCGTTGTGCGCTGCTTCAACAGCCGCGGCCGGAGCCTCGCGGCCTGACGTCTGGCCGGACGGCACACCTGCATAAATCAGTGCATGACGAAAGAGGTTCAGGCGATGAAGAAAGCCTATGCACGCTACCGCAAGTTCGCGGTGGCGCTTGCCGGGGTCCTCGTCCTGGCATCCACACTTGCGGCACAGGAGCGGTTCAGCTCCATCGCCGGCACGGTGAAGGATGCGACAGGCGGATCGATTCCCGGCGCGAATGTGATTGTGACGAACAAGGAGACCACCCGGACGAGCACGACGACCACCGATGAAGCCGGGAACTACGTCGCGCGCTCGCTCGAGCCCGGCCGGTACCGGGTGCGGATCGAGCGGGATGGTTTCACGAAGTTCGAAGCGGCCGATGTGCTCCTGGTGCTGAGCAAAGAGGCCAGGGTTGACGCGGTGCTCGAGATTGGGAGCACGCAGCAGACGGTCCAGGTGACCGAAGCGACGCCGCTGATCGATACGCGCGGCGTGACGGTGGCGGCGAACGTCACCAGCGAAGAGTTCGGATTGCTGCCCAAGACGCGCAGCTTCCAGTCGATGGTGCTGCTTTCCCCGTCGGTGAACTCCGGCCAGGTGGAAGGTGGGTTCCAGGTGAACGGCGCGAGCGGTTCGGAGAACCAGTATTTCGTCGATGGCGTGTCGACGAACTCGCTGATCGACGGGCGCAGCCGGCAGAACGGCGCGTTCGAGTTCCTGCAGGAAGTGCAGGTAAAGACGGGCGGCATCAGCGCCGAATACGGCGGCGCGCTGGGCGGCGTGGTGAGCGCCATCACGAAGTCCGGCGGCAACGCGTTCCACGGCGAGGCCCACTACTATTTCGGCGGCAACTCGCTGAGCGCGGGTCCGGTGGAGCGGCTGCTGCTGCTGAATCCGTATTCGAACCTCGGCACGACGCCGTCCTACCAGCAGGACTACAAGCCGAAGAACGACCAGCACGAGATTGGCGGATCGGTCGGCGGGTACTTCATCAAGGACAAGCTCTGGTTCTTCTCGTCGTACTCCCCTCAGTTCCAGCGCAGGAGCAACGACTTTCTGTTCTCGAACGGGCTGGAAGCGGACACGATCGATTCGAACACCACGACACAGCAGTTGTTCAACAAGCTGAGCTGGAATGCGACGCAGAAGCTGCGCATGACGGCGTCGTGGTTGTGGACGCCGACGCGGACTGAGGGTCTGCCGCCGGCGTACAACGGCTACGGCAACTCGCATACGTCGTCGCGCGCGTCGATCCAGAATCTGAAGACGCAGGGCTGGACGCAGCCGCAGTCGAACTATTCGGGGCAGATCGATTACATGATCTCGCCGACCTCACTGATCAGCGTTCGCGGCGGGCGGTTCTGGGACAACTTCCGCACGTGGGGCATTTCACCGGTGTCGAGCGTGACGTACCAGACGCCGGCCACGGACATTACGGACCTTCCCGAAAACATGCGCCAGCCGGCGGGCTTCTTCAACACGCAGAGGCTGAAGAACACGTTCTTCGACATCGCGGCGCGAACTTACTACCAGGTGGACTTCTCGAAGTTCCTCTCGGGCTACTGGGGCAGCCACGACATCAAGATCGGCGGCGGCTCGCAGAAGAACGTGAACAAGGTGGACGACACCTATCCGGGTCTCGGCTACGTGTACGTCTTCTGGAACACGGCGCTACAACGCAACGACGGCACCAGCGACCGCGGCAAGTACGGCTACTACGAAGTGCACGACTACGGCACGCGCGGCACGACGGGCGCGATGATCCACAACCTGTACATCCAGGACCAGTGGCGCATCCGTCCGGACCTGACTGTCAGCCTTGGGCTGCGCACGGAGAAGGAGAGCGTCCCGTCGTTTGACCGGTCGATCCGCGACAACGCCTTCTCGTTCGGCTTCGAGCAGAAGATGAGCCCGCGCGTTGGCGTGAGTTGGGATGTCTTCGGCAAGAATCGCATGAAGGTGTACGGCTCCTACGGCCGCTACTACGACTGGGTGAAGTACGAGACCTCGCGCGGAACCTTCGGCGGCGACTTCTGGCGCGTCCGTTACCGCTCGCTCGAAACGACGGATGTCTTCTCGCTGAGCGGCACGAACATGCCGGGCCGGAACATCTGGAATGAAGGCGAGTTCGAAGACCGCCGCACACCGTCGTTCGACGCCGTGGCTCCGGGGCTGAAGCCCATGTCCACGGACCTCTACAACGCGGGCGTGGAGTACCAGATCAACCCGACGATGGTGCTGCGCGCGGGCTACGTGAAGAACAGCCTGGTGCGGACCATCGAAGACATGGGCGCGCTGGTGAACGGCAACGAGGTGTACGTCTTCGCCAACCCGGGCGAGGGCATTGCGAAGCAGTTCTCGCCGTCGTCGGCCACGCCGGTCTTCGATACGCCGAAGCCGAAGCGCGAGTATGACGCGCTGGAGCTGACGCTGACCAAGCGCTTCTCGAAGCAGTTCTTCTTCTCGACCAACTACACCTGGTCGCGGCTGTACGGCAATTACGCCGGACTGGGGAACTCGGACGAGATCAGCACGCCGACCACCGGCGTGTCCTCCGGCACGACGCAGCAGAGCGGCGGGTCAATCGCGCGTCCGGGCTCCACGGGTTCGCGCGCGTGGGACATCGACCAGTACCTGTTCGACTCGAAGGGCAACTTCGTGATGGGCCGCCTGGCGACGGACCGCCCGCATGTCTTCAAGACCTACGGCTCCTATACCACCAAGTGGGGCACCGATATCGGCGGCTTCTTCTACGTCGGCAGCGGCACGCCGATGTCCACGGTGGTGAACCAGGTCAATCGCATTCCGCTGTTTGTGAATGGACGCGGCGATCTGGGCCGGACTCCCGTGCTGAGCCAGACGGACCTGCTGGTGGGCCACGAAGTGAAGATGGGCGAGACGAAGCGGGTCCGCTTCGAGTTCAACGCCCAGAACGTCTTCAACCAGAAGACGGTGCGGCACACGTTCAACCAGTTGAATCGCGGCGCCGGCAGCGGCTACCGCGCGGCGGCGATCAACCTGGGCACCACGAACCTGTTCAACGGCTACGACTATCGCGCCATGCTGGACGCCATTCAGGCGGGCGGCGTGAGCGCTTACGACCCGCGCTTCGGGATGGCCGACCTGTTCAACCCTGGGTTCCAGGGGCGAATCATGGTCAAGTTCATTTTCTAGTCTGAGGTCGATTATCTGGCGGCGCGGGCTCCGGCTCGCGCCGCCTTTTTTGTTGGGCGGGACACTGCTCCGGCGGGCTAGTCTTCCTCCACTCCATCCCAGCGGCCGCGTTCGCGGAGTTTGCGGACTTCGTCGCGGGCCCAATCGCTGAGCTTGAGGGCGTCGATTTTGGCGACGCGGTTCAGCGGGAGGCCGCCGGGTTCGACGATGACGTAGTGGCGGGGGCGCATGTAGGAGGTCAGGCCGCGGGCGTGGCGGCGGAGGTCGGTTTCGGTGAGTTCGGCGCCGGGGCGTTTCTCGACGAAGGCGACGATGGCCTCCGACCAGATCTTGTGATCGACGCCGACGACGCCGGCGGAGGCGACTTTATCGGAGAGGCGGCATAGGTACTCTTCGACATCGCCGGGGAAGACCTGGTTGCCGGCGGGTTTGATGACCCACTTGGCGCGGCCGGAGAAGTGGAGCCCGGTGGAGTCGACTAGCCCGAGATCGCCTGTGTAGAGCCAGCCGTCGGATGAGATGGCGCGCGCCGTGGCTTCGGGATCGCCGACGTATCCGAGAAACGTCTGGGGCCCTTTGAAGCACACATGGCCGACTTCGCCCGGCTTTAACTCGGGACCGGCGGCGCCGCTGGATTCCATCGCGCCGCGAATAGTCATGGGGTAAATCGGCGCGGCAAGCCCGATGGAGGCGGCGACTTCGTCGACGTCGCCCGTGCGCGGCGTGTAAGTACAGAACCCGCTGGTCTCGGTCAATCCCAGGCCGGTGGCGAGCTTCGGAGCCATGGTGCGCATCTTCTCGAGAAACGCGCGCGGCACAGCCTGGCCGCCGTAGACGGCCAATTGCAGTGAACTGAAGTCGCGATTTTCGTAACCGGCGGAGCGCCACATCAGGCTGAACATGGCGGGGATCTGGCCGAGCAGCGTGACACGCTCATGCTCGATGGCGTCGAGCGACTTCACGGCATCGAAGATCTCGTGCGTGACGGCCGTGCCGCCGTGGAATAGCGTGGTCATCAACAGTTCGGCCTGGCAGCCGACGTGGCTCGGCGGCAGATTCACGAGGACACGCTGGTCGCGAGCGAAGTTGAAGGCCGTGCCGATGCACAGGTTCTGCGCCGTGATGCCGCGATGGGAGAGCAGGGCGGGCTTGGGTGTCCCGGTGGAGCCCGTAGTGAAGATCACCTGGGCGCCTTCGTGTTCATCGACATCGGGCAGGGGAGCCGGGCGCGGGTTCGCGATCAGCCCGGCGAGGGCGGGGATATCCAGAACGAAATCAACATTTTGGAGGTTCTCGGGAGGGGGCGTGAAGTGGACGAAGGCGCGGGCGTTGACGAGTGCGAGGCAGCGCCGGACTTCCTCAGTGGAAAGACGCAAATCGAGTGGAACATGGATGATCCCGGCGCGAAAGCAGGCGTACTCCAACAGGATGTGTTCGTTCAACAGGGGCAGGCAGGTGGCCAGGAAGTCGCCTTTGCGAAGACCCAGCGCGAGCAACGTGGAGGCCAGCGCGCGGGAACCCTCCGCCAAGTCGCGCCAGGTCAGCGTTGTGTTCCTGCTGGCGTTCACGATGGCTGGAGTGCCGGGTTGGATGGCGGCCCAGTAGTCGATGACTGAGTGGAGACGGTGACGGACCGCATAGTTTTGATCAAACGATGCCAGCGAAAGTTGCTCCCAAAGATGCATCGCGGGCCATCATACACCGGGCGGCGGGGTGGGCGCACCGAGGCGGTCAAAAAAATGAAATCGATTCATTTCTCGTGCGCGTAAGTCCTTGCCTCTGAAGGGTATGGCAGCGATGTCCGGCATCGAAAAATGCATTGACAGTTTACTAGTATTGATATATGATTTCGCCACTGTTACAGGGACGCGGGTGAACCGCGCCCAGGAACTAGCAGGCTGGGTTTTGCATTCAACAAAGACTTGGGGGTTCTACGAATGTACAGCGCAAGGAGTGCAGGCGCCATAGCGCGCAATGTCTCCATTCTCGTGACGCTCTGTTGCGGCGTGTTGCCGGCGCAGCAGATCTCAGGATCAATCACGGGCACGGTGAAGGACGCGCAGCAAGCGGCCATCGCCGGCGGTGTCGTGACACTCATCGACCAGGGGCAGGGCGCGTCGCGCCAGGTCCGGACGGGTTCGGACGGCGTGTTCGTTTTCACGCCGGTTCAACCGGGTGCATACAGGGTTGTCGTCGAGGCGGCCGGGTTCAAGAAATACGAGCAGAAGGACGTACGCGTATTCGCCAGCGACCGCGTCGCGCTGTCGGACCTGGTACTCGAGATCGGTTCATTGAACGAAACGGTCACCGTGGAATCGACTGCGACTGAGATTCAGACGCAGGGTGCCGAGCGCGCGGGCGTCCTGACTGGACGGCAGGTGCTGGACCTGGCAATGACGGGCCGCAACTTCCTGGATCTGGCGCGCGCCATTCCCGGTGTCGTGTACACGGGCGGGCTGGGCGGCATTCAGGCGAACGGTAACCGCGGCAATCAGAACAACCTTCTGCTGGACGGTGTGACGAACGTCGATACCGGCTCGAATGGCGGCTCGTTGGCGACGACGAACATCGACATGATCGCCGAGTTCAAGGTGACGACGAATTCGCAGCCGGCGGAATTCGGCCGCAGTTCTGGCGCGCAGATTCAGGTGGTGACGAAGTCCGGTACACAGGACTTCCACGGCACGGGCTACCTGTTCCACCGGCATGAAGGGCTGAACGCGAACACGTGGCGCAACAACCTGGAGGGCCGGCCGAGGCAGTTCTACCGGTACAACTACGCCGGATTCAACGTCGGCGGACCTGTTTTCATTCCAGGCAAGTTCAACTCGGATAAGAACAAGCTGTTCTTCTTCGTCGGCATGGAGTGGCAGAACCAGCTCGTTCCACAGGGATTGCGCAACGTTCGCGTTCCGACAGAAGGCGAGCGCAAAGGCGACTTCTCGCAAGCGCGCGAGACCGGCGGAAGCGCGGTGAACGTGAGGGACCCGCTGAACAACAACAACCCGTTTCCAGGCCAGATCATCCCCGCCAACCGCCAGAACCCGGACGGCGTGAAGATCCTGAACTTCTACCCGATGCCGAACGCATCGGGCACGGATCCCAGCTTCAACTACCAGACGCAGTACTCCGACACCTACCCGCGGCGCGAGTACATCTACCGCGGCGACTACCAGGTGAACGACAAGTGGCGCGTCTATGGCCGCTACATCAAGACTTTCTCGCAGACGAACAAGAACTACGGCCAGTGGAACGCGGACTACAACATCCCGTTTGCGCCGATGAACTTCGGCGATCCGGGCTGGAGCTTCATTGCGAATGCCACGACGATCATCAACCCGACCCTGACCAACGAGTTCGTCTTCGGTTCCTCGAAGAACGTGCTGAACATCGACCCCGTGGACGACACGTTCAGCCGGTCAAAGCTGGGGCTGAGCTACCAGATGCCGTTCCCGAGCGCCGATCCGCTAGGGCTGGTCCAGAACTGGCGCTATGGCATCACCAATGGGCCGTTCACCGGCTTTAACGGGACGCCGTTCCGGAACTTCAACCACACGTACGATTTCTCAGACAACATTTCGAAGGTCGCCGGCGCACACACCTTCAAGTTCGGGATTTACCTGCACAAGAGCTTGAAGGATCAGACGGCGTTCACGTCGGCGAACGGCAACATCAACTTCGACCGCGACGCGTCGAATCCTCTCGACACCAACTGGGCGTACGCGAACGCACTGACCGGCACGTTCAGGAACCTCGAGCAGTCCAACGTGATTCTCAACGGCCAGTACCGCTACTGGAACGTGGAGTGGTACGTGCAGGATAGTTGGCGCGTCACTCCGCGGCTGACCATCGACTACGGCGTCCGGTTCTACTGGATCCAGCCGCAGTACGACAAGGCGCTGCAGACGTCGGCCTGGAATCCGTCGCGCTACGATCAGGCGGACAAGGCCGTTCTGCGCCAGCCCTACCGGGACCCGGTCACGGGCGTGGTGGGTTCAATCAACCCGATCAACGGCCAGGTGGGACCGGCGGCACTGACCGGCTCCATCGTGAATACGGGCAACGGGTTCACCGAGGGCCTGTACACGAACGGCATGGCGTCGAGGCGTTTGGAGGCGGGCTATCCTCTCGGCCTGCTGGACGACCGGGGCCTCCACTACGCGCCGCGCCTCGGCATCGCCTACCAGTTGTCGAAGAAGACCGTACTGCGCATGGGCGGCGGCATCTTCTACGACCGCTTCCAGGGCAACCCGGTGTTCGACACCCTGCCGAACCCGCCATCAACGAACCGTCCTCAGTTCTGGTACGGCCAACTGTCCAACATCCCGCCGGCGTCGCAGGGCATCTACTTCCCGGCGACCGTCATCGGCTTCGATAAGGGCGGCGAGGTGCCGACCACCTACAACTGGAACGTTTCGCTTCAACGGGAGTTGCCGTTCAACGTGCTGCTGGACGTCGGCTACGTTGCTTCGGTGGCGAACCACATCATCTACCGGTACAACACGAACTCCGCGCCGCTAGGCTCAGCCTGGCTGCCGGAGAATCAGAACCCCCTGAACAACAGTCCGGCTTACGACGGTTCCACCACGAAGGCGGTGAACCTGTACCGGCCGTATCAGGGATATGCCGATACGAACGTCATCGGCTTCGGCGCGAACTCGAACTACCATTCGCTCCAGGTGAGCGCCAACCGCCGGTTTGGCAAGGACATCACCTTCGGCGTGGCTTACACATGGTCGCGCGCGCTGGGCACGGCGACCGATGACGGCACGTTCAACAACCCGTTCAACACGAGGGCGGCCGACTACGGTCCGCTGTTCTTCCACCGCACCCACAACTTGGTGTTCAACTACGTCTACAACCTGCCCAAGTTCGTGAAGGGCGACTCCGGCGGGGCGAAGGTGGCCAAGGCGTTCGTGAACGACTGGCAGATCTCCGGCATCACCACGATGCAGACCGGCCAGCCCGACAACCTGAGCTTCAACATCGACGGCCTGGGCAACCTGAACGAGCGCTTCACGGGCTCGGTCAATGTCGGCGCGCGTCCGGTGGTCACCGGGGATTTCAACTACCCGAAGGGTGAATACTCGTGGATCGATGTCGGCGGCGCGGGCTTCAGGACCCCTGCCTATAAGGGCAGCCAGGGCTTCGATTCCGGTCCGCGCAACGTGTACCGTCCCGGCGATCATGTCTGGGACATCTCGGTGTTCAAGAACATCCCGTACTGGAAGGACGATGCCGCGAAGTACATCCAGCTCCGTCTCGAGATGTTCAACGCCTTCAATCAGGTGCGGTTCAACGACTTCAGCCGCACGATGACCTTCAGCCGCGACGGCTCGAGCATCATCAACCTGCCGACCGCCCTGGGCGGCAACGGCGGGCGGTTCGGGTTCGGCGCCCTGAACGGCACCCGCGACCCGCGTATCATCCAGCTCGCCGTGAAGTGGTACTTCTAGGCGGGTATCCTGAGCGGTAGCGTGCTCGGGATTGTCGCAACACTGGCGCTTCTGCTGGCCGCGCCCCAGGTTGACCACCTGGGGCGCGGCCAGCGCGCGTTTCACGCCGGCGATTACTCGACGGCGGAAGCGGCCTTCCGCGAGCATCTGAAGCTGCATCCGGATTCGGCCGAAGCGCTGTCGAACCTCGCCGCGGTCCATGCGCGGCGGTCGGAGTTTGCCGAGGCCGTGCCGTTGTACGAAAAGGCGTTGAAGGCGAATCCGAAGCTGGTTCCGGTTCACTTCAATCTGGCGGTTTCACTGATGCAGGCCGGGCGCCACGCCGATGCCGCCGGGCATTTTCAGACGTTTCTCAAGTCCTATCCGGACGAAGCCAGGGCGCGCCAACTGCTGGGCTTGTGCCTGGCCGAGACGGGCGACTACCGGCCGGCCATCGAAGCGTTGGAGGCGGCGTACAAGGCGAATCCGGAGGACCGCAGTATTCTGTTCTCGCTGGCCTATGCTCACGCGCGGGCTGGCAATGAGGATCGCTCGCGGCACTTCTTGAGCCTGACGGAGAAGCGCCCTGGGTTGGGGCCGCTGATTGAAGGGCTGATCGAATACGACCGCGGCCGCTTCGCCGAAGCGCGCGTGAAGTTCGAGCAGGTGCTGAAGGAAGACCCGAAGGCCGCGCCGGCGGTGGCCGCGCTCGGACGGCTGCATCTGCTGGAGCGCGACGACGCGAAGGCGATCGAACTGTTGACGCGGGCCGTCGAGCTGAATCCGCGCGACGCCGAATCGACGTATCAGCTCGGGGTTCTGTACGACCGCAACGGCGATGCGGCGAAGGGCCGGACGTACCTCGAAAAGGCGCTGACGCTGCGCGGCAATTACGCCGACCCGCACTACCAGTTGGGGCGGATCCATTTTCGTGAGAAGAACTACCAGCAGGCGCTGCGGGAACTGGAGACGGCGCGGCGCATCCTGCCGGACCAGGAGGCCGTCCGGCTCTTGCTGGGCCGCGTGTACCAGTCGATGGGCCGCGCGAAGGAGGCTCAGGCGGAGTTCGCCGAGGTCCGCCGTATCAAGCAGAAAGTGGTGGAGCGCGACCGTCTGCGGCTGGACTCGGATTCGCTGATGAAGCCCGAGGAGCCATAGAATAGCCGCTATGGCTCTGTATATCCTGCCGCTGCTGCTGGCCGCGGAGTTCTTTCTGTTCACTTCGTTCCGGGGCAATGGCGAGAGCGGCCTGTACCTGGCGCTGTCGGCCGACGGCCACAAGTGGGAAGAGCTGAACGAAGGCAAGCCGTGGTTGCCGTGCGAGCATCCGGGGCAATTGATGCGCGACCCTTATCTGACCCAAGGCCCGGACGGCACATGGCACCTGCTGTGGACCTGGGGCTGGACACGCAAGGAGGCCGGCGGGCAACTGCGCATGGGCCATGCGACGTCGAAGGACCTGGTGACGTGGTCGAAACAGGAATGGATCCCGATGTTCGAGGACCGGCCCGAGGCGCGTAACGTCTGGGCTCCGGAGATGGTCTGGGACGGCGCGAGGAAGCAGTGGGTGATCTTCTGGGCCACGACCATGGGTCCGGCAGACGCGCCTTACGACCACCGCATGTACGCTATGACCACGGCCGATTTCAAAAGCTTCTCGAAGCCCTCGGTCTGGTTCGATCCGGGGTTCAATGTGATCGACGCGACGCTGTTCCGTGACGGCGGCCGCTGGGCCATGGTGGTCAAGGATGAACGCCAGAAGCCCGTGATGAAGAATCTGCGCCTCTCTTTCGCAGATTCGCCCATGGGGCCGTGGTCCGCGCCGTCCGAGCCCATCCCCGGCGATTGGGTGGAAGGGCCCTCCGTCATGAAGATCGGCGACTGGTGGTACGTCTACTTTGACCACTACTCGAAGCCGCACTACTACGGAGCGATCCGCTCGCGCGACCTGAAGACGTGGGAAGACGTGTCGAAAAAGATGACGTTTCCGGCCGGGCACAGGCACGGCACAGTGGTACGGATCGACGAGGCCACGGCAAAGCGTTTGAAGGAAATGCGCCGATGATCCTGCGGGCGGCCGTGCTGGCGGCGGTAGTGGCGTGCGCGCTGTGGGGGCAGGGCATTGCCTCGCGCGGCGTGAAGCCCCAGCCGCGCGGCAAGCCGTCAGGCAAGCCGTTTTACGCGAAGTTCACGAACGTCGCGAAGCAGGCGGGGCTGACGCACACGCTGATCTACGGCGAACTCGAGAAGGTAACTTACGTCACCGAGAACTCGGCCGGCGGCGTGGCGCTGTTCGACTACGACAAGGACGGGCTCGTTGACATCTTCGTGGTGTCCGGCACGCGGCTCGGCGGTGCCCCGGAAGGCGCGACGAACCGACTGTACCGCAACTTAGGCGGGCTGAAGTTCGAGGATGTGACCGACAAGGCGGGTCTGCGGCGCGTGGGCTGGGCGAATGGCGTCTCCGTTGGCGACTTCGACAACGACGGCCACACGGATCTGTTCGTCACCTACTACGGCGACAACGCGCTTTACCGCAACAACGGCGACGGGACTTTCACCGACATCGCGCGTAAGGCCGGCCTGGTGCTGCCGGCGCCGGAGGGCAAACCTGTGTGGTCGTCCGGTGCGACGTTCATCGACATCGACCGCGACGGGAAGCTCGATCTCTTCATCGCGAACTACATCGATTTCGACCCCAAGAACACGCCGAAGCCCGGCGAGAATCCGAACTGCAACTGGAAGGGGATTCCGGTGGCTTGCGGGCCGCGAGGGCTGAAGACGGCGCGGCACTGGCTGTTTCGCAATAATGGCGACGGCACGTTTGCAGACATCAGCGCGAAAGCAGGTGTGGCGGCGGTGAAGGGCACGTTCGGCATGACGGCGATCGCGACCGACTTGGACGGCGACGGCTGGACCGACATTTACGTGGCCTGCGATTCGACGCCGTCTCTGTTCTTCCGCAACAAAGGCGACGGGACATTCAGTGAGGAAGGCATCGAGCGCGGCATCGCGTTGAACGACGACGGCATGGAGCAGGCGGGCATGGGCCTCGGTGTCGGGGACTACAATCTGGATGGCCGTCTCGATATCGTGAAGACGCACTTTGCCGACGACACGCACATCCTCTACCGCAACGACGGCGGCGGCCAGTTCAGCGATATCACGCTGAAGGCGGGCATCGGCGTCGAGACGCGGCTCATCGGCTGGGGCGTGGCGATGACCGACCTCGACAACGACGGTTTCCCCGACATCTTCATCGCGACAGGCAGCGTTTACCCGGAAGCCGAGGCGCATCTGCCGGCATATCCCTACAAGACAATTCCACTACTGTTCCGCAACCTGGACGGCGAACGTTTCGAGCAGTTGATCGAGGAGGCGGGCCCAGCGATTCTCGAAAAGCACCCATCGCGCGGCGCGGCGTTCGCGGATCTCGACAACGACGGCGACCTGGACATCGTCATCTGGAACCGCAATGAGCCGCCGTCGCTGCTCAGGAACGATCTGAAGCCACCGGAGCCGCGACACTGGCTGAAGGTGAAGCTCGAAGGGACAGCGTCGAACCGTTCGGCGATCGGCGCGCAGGTGACGGTCGCATACGGCGGCAAGAAGCAGGCGCAGGCGGTGCTGTCGCAGTCGAGCTTCTATTCCGCGAACTCGCTGGAGCTGCACTATGGGCTCGGCTCCGCAACCGCCGCGTCGGCGCAAGTGCTGTGGCCGTCGGGGAAGCGCGAGCGGTTCAGGATCCCCGGCGTGGATCGGTTGGTGACGCTGCGTGAGGGCTCGGGCGAGGCAGCGCAATGAGCAGGCCGCAAGTCCGATGGGGGTACGCGGCGGTGGGCTGCGGCGCGGCCGTCGTGGCGCTGCTCCTGTCTTGGACGTCGTTAGCCACGCAGTTCGACAACAACATCTACGACTTCATGCACCGGCTGCGGCCCGCTGGGGCGCGCCAGGTGCAGGCCGTCGTGCTGGCCTTCGACGACCGCACCTTGGTGGAGACGGGCGACATGCGCAACATCCGCCGCACCTTGGCCCGGACGCTCGACACGCTGGCCTCGGCGCCGCCGGCCGTCGTGGCGATCGATCTGACGCTCGCCGCCACGGGGTTGCCTGAAGAGGATGCGGCTTTGGGCCAGGCGGCGGCGCGGCTGCCAAAGGTCGTAGTGGCCTGCGAGATGATGGGCGACGGCAGCGCATGGCAGGACCCGGCTCCCGTGGTGCGTGGCAATTCGCTGCTGGGCCACGTCCACACGCTGCCGGGGCCGCTCGACGACGTAAACCGCGCGATTGCGCTCGAACGCGCCGTGGGCCGCGAGAGGCGCTGGGCCCTGTCCGTGGAGGCTTACCGCGCGTATCGGGGAGTGCCGCTGGTGGAGGAGTCCCCCGGCGACGTGCGGATTGGCGATCTGCGCATCGAGTCGCGGCAGGATGAGGGGCGTCCGCTGCTGGTCCGCTATCGTCCCCCAGCCGATGTGGAGCGCGTCGCTGTGCGCGATGTCCTGAACGACCCGGCGAGGGCGCAAGCCCTCAAGGGGCGAGTGATCTTCATCGGCGTCACGTCGCTTTCGGGTGCGGATGACCGGCTCTTTACGCCGGTTTCGCCGCTGAACCAGAACCGGCCGTCGCCGGGCGTCGAGATCCACGCACAGGCCTTCGAGACGCTGGCCTCAGGGGACCTGTTTTCCCCGGCGAGCACATCCGCCGTGCTGCTGCTGGTCTTCGGCGCCGCACTGGCCGTGGCGCTGTCGTTCATGCTGCCGCGCTCGCGCTGGGCGTATGCGGCGGCGATCGTGATTCTTCTGGCGGTCCATCTCCTGCCCTGGTGGTTCTTCCGGACGAGTGTCGTTCTACCGTCATTCGGTCCGGTGGCCGCGGCCTGGGCGGCGTTCATCGGCGGGGCGGCCTTCCGGTTCTTCATCGTGCGGCGGCAGCTTACATTGGCCGAAGCCCAGACTGACCGCTATCAGCAGGCATTCCGTTTCGTGGCGCACGAGATGCGCACGCCGCTGACGGCCATTCAGGGATCGTCGGAGATGATCTCGCGCTATAACCTGCCGGAGGACAAACGGAAACAGTTGGGGCTGATGATCAACGCCGAGTCAAAGCGCTTGGCCGGGATGATCACAACGTTTCTCGACGTCGAACGCGTCGGGGCCGGGCAGATGGACCTGCGGCTCCTCGCGTTTCCCGTCGCCGAACTGGCGCACGCCTGCATTGAGCGAGCCCGGCCTCTGTGGGAGCGCAAGCGGATCGAGGTGGAGGCCGCGGGCGACGCCGGGCTGGACCTGAAGGCCGACCGCGAATTGCTGGAGTTCGCGCTCTACAACCTGGTGACCAATGCCGTGAAATATTCGCCCGAAGGATCGCGCGTCGATGTCCGCTGGACGGCGAAGAACGGGCGTATCCTGATCGCGGTGCACGATCAGGGCATGGGCATGTCGCGCGAGGAGCAGAAGGGTCTGTTCCAGAAGTTCTACCGCACGCGCACGGCGGAAAAATCAGGCATTCAGGGGACGGGCATCGGGCTGTCGATCGTCAAGCAGATCGCCGAACTGCACAGCGGCCACGTGACGGTGGAAAGCGAAGCCGGCAAGGGCTCCACCTTCACCCTGGAGGTATAGACGGTGCGTTCCCCACGGCGCGCTTCACGCTAGACTTGGAGTTGCATGAAACGGTTGCTGCTGGTGGAAGACGACCCCGCTGTCCGCTCCACCATCACCATGTTCCTGGAACTGGAAGGTTACCAGGTGGAGGCCGTCAGCTCGACGCGCGAAGCGATCGA
Source organism: Bryobacteraceae bacterium (assembly GCA_050789245.1). Classification (GTDB taxonomy): domain Bacteria; phylum Acidobacteriota; class Terriglobia; order Bryobacterales; family Bryobacteraceae; genus PNKE01. The sequence goes on from JBOZRR010000043.1 coordinate 76,246, forward strand.
GCGCCTGGACGGGCACAGCTACCCGATCGTGGTCAGCGACATCTACATCGACGACCGCACTGGAATTGACGTCCTGAACGCCGCCAAGGCCGGAAACGCCGGCTGCGCCGTCATCCTGATGTCGGCCCGCGGCAGCATGGAGACCGTGATGGCCGCCACGCGAGGCGGCGCGTTCGACTACATCGCCAAACCGTTCGAACTCGACACGCTGCTCGAGGTGATCCGCCGGGCCGAGAACACGATGGAAGGCGACGAGGACGACGAAGACGTCGAGCCCGAAGAGCCGCTGGCGACGGAGATGATCGGCAGTTCGTCGAAGCTGGTTGAGATCTACAAGACGATCTCTCGCGTGGCCCCGACCGATGCGCTCGTGCTGGTCGAGGGCGAAACCGGTACCGGCAAAGAGCTGATCGCGCACATGATTCACGTGAACAGCCGGCGCTCGGCGCGCCCGTTCGTGCCGGTGGACTGCGCGTCGTTGGCGCCGTCGCTCGTCGAAAGCGAGCTGTTCGGCGCGATGAAGGGCGCCTACACGGGCGCGGACCGCGATCGCACGGGCGTCTTCGAAGCGGCCGACGGCGGCACGGTGTTTCTCGACGAAATTGGCGAAATTGACCTGAATTTTCAGCTCAAACTGCTGCGTTTTTTACAGGAAAAAGAGATCCGTCCGCTCGGCTCGGCCAAGCCGCGTAAGGTGGACGTTCGCATCATTGCGGCGACAAACCGGAACCTGCGCAAGATGGTGGACGAAGGCAAGTTCCGCGAGGATCTGTGGTACCGACTCGACGTGGTCCGGATTGGGGTTCCACCGCTGCGGGAACGCCACGGTGACGTGCCGTTGCTCGCCGGGGCATTCCTGAGGCGTTACAACGGGCGCTACAACCTGGAGGCGCGACTCACCGAGAGCGGTATGAAGGCGCTCAGCGACTACACCTGGCCGGGCAACGTGCGCCAGTTGCAGCACATGCTCGAACGGCTGGTGATTCTGGCGCCGGGGGGCCGCATCACCGAGGATGCTGTAGAGGATTCCATCAGGGCGTCGGCTCCCAAGGAAACATCCAGCGAAACCCTGGCCGACACGGAAGCCGATCAGATCAGGCGCGTGCTGGCGGCCACGGGTGGGAACAAGAGCCGCGCGGCTCGGATCCTCGGAATCGAGCGTAAGACGTTGTATCGAAAGCTCGAACGCATGGGCGAAGTCGCTGGTGCGAACTAGCGGGCCAGGTCCGCAATTCTTTCAGACTCTCCAGTCCGAAGTGGGTAACCGCACCCGTAACGTCTGTCGTCTCTCAAAGTGACAAAACAAAGTGGTTCACATTCTTTGATCCGGATGTAGAATAAGGCTGCTCATCATCATACGGCTCTCATACCACCGACGACGGGAGGTCGATTCAATGTTTGAAACCCTCGACGACCGAATGAAGCAGGATGATGCCGAAGTGACCACCCCCCGCGAGCGGTACCTGAAGTGGGTGTTGGCCAGCGTCGTGGCGATTGTGGTCTTTGGTGGCCTGTACATGGGGGTGCGGCTCCTCGAGTAGGGAGCATCCACATCGGACAGACCAGAGCTTAGGGGTAGGCAACGATCCGTCTGGCCCTTCGGGCGGGTCTGACAGCAACCGGTACTCCTTCGGGCCGGGGAGGCATGGTTTGCGGGAATTCGATCCCGGGAGCCGCGACTGTCCGGCCCGAATTGTTTCCGGGCCATGCGCGGCTCCCGCTCTTCTTCTCGAGGAGCGCTTCCCGGGTCTCTATCGCCTCCCGCCGACCAGCGCAGAACGGGCAGGGAGACGGTGATCCGCCGGGAAGGTGGGTTCGTTTCTTCTCGATTGCTAGAAAATGCCCTCTGGGGCCAGGTCGGCGGGCCCTAGTTGGGCCATCACCACTTTTACTGCCGCCCCGTACTCGATGCGTGGATTGTAAGTTTTCAGCATCCGATCCACGTCCTTGCCTCGGTACAGGTGCGAATTCGCCAGCCGGGCGGCGACTTTGTAGATGCCTTCGCGGGTAGACCGGAAGGCGGTGTCGCAGTTATCCCAGCCGAACATGTTGTTATTGCGGGTGAGCTTTCCGCCCGTTGATTCGACCATGGAGAGGCTGGGCAAAAGGCGCCAATCCAGATTGTTCTGGTCGGCGGCCACCACAAAATCCTCTGCATAGACATGGGCGGGACAGTCCCGTTCCAGGAAGTACTGTTTGATTCGAATAAGCCTCGGATCCGTTGGGACTGCTACTTCAGCCAGGCGGGAGTCGGGATCAGCCGTTCCCTGCGCGGCCAACAGCCCTGCAACCAGGACCAAGCCTCTCGAAATCGCTTTCGTCATCAAAATACGAACACCTCTCTGTTGCGTGAGCCAGTCTCAGTTTTAAGCTGTTTCTGGTTTTCGCCGGACAGTGGCGATGACTGCTCGATTCGAGCCGGGCAAGCGGGGCTTCAGAGCGCCGATTGCCGTCATTGCCGGCCCGACCAATACATGGGGCCGGATGGCGGAGCTAATGCGTTCTGCGCATGGGTTTTATTATACCATAAGCGGCTTTCGAGTCCATGCCACTAACTCGTTGATTCAAAAGCACTTGCTCGGTTTAATCTTTGTGACTCGTCGGGGGAAGCCTGTATTCCGGGACCGGAAAAGGCACTAGAGTGGAGGAGGCGAAGCGGTGCTTCGCCTCCCAGAGTTGCGGGTCTAAAACAACAATTTCAAGCCAAGTTGTATCTGCCGCGGGGCGTTGGCCTGGCTTGTGACGAAGCCGACTGAACTGGACGTCACGCTGGTGTTCGGCCCTGAGAAACGCGGAGTGTTGAAGGCATTCAGCGCTTCACCACGGAACTGGAGTCTCATCCGTTCCGTGAGCAGGAAATCTTTGAACAACGAGATATCCCAGTTGAAGACGCCGTCGTTGCGCACGTCAGGCAGCCGCGGACCGACATTACCAAACGTGAAGGCGGCGGGTTGAGAGAAGACGCTTGTGTCGTAGTACTTTGTCAGCCTTTCCTGGACGGGGCCTTCGAGTTTGGCGCTCTTCCCGTTGTTGTTCGGCCGGGTCACCATGTTGAAGATTCCTGCGCTATTGCTGGCCGTAATCTGAAGTGGAGTGCCGGTCTGGAAGGTGGTAATCCCGTTCACCTGCCACTGGCCCAGAGCCAGATCAAGGGCCTTGGACCAGCCGCTTCCGAATGAACGGCCGCGGCCAAAGGGCAACTCGTACACGTAGCCAAGAGTGAAGCGGTGTGCGACGTCGATGTCGGCCAGCGCCTTGCCGGCGCGGATGTCGTAGCTGTTCTGGTGGGCCATGCCGTGGTCGAGGTTTTTGGCCCAGGTATAGGCGCCCTGGAACTGGAGGCCCCTTGAGAACCGCTTGGTGGCTGTGATCTGCAACGAGTCGTACCAGTTGTTGGCGCCCACCGAGTAGATGGGGATCACGTTCAGAAACTGGGGATAGGGCCGGAGCAACTGGCCGCGTGTCGTCTTCTGGCCGGAGAGGCTGCCGCCGGAGAACTTCCCGTAGAAGGGATTGTCCACCTGGTCGTTCAGCTTCGAGCCGAGTGCCATGTGCTTCGGATCGAGCTGATTCAGGCTCAGGCCGCCTTCGTCGTTGCGGTGGAGGTAGAAGCCGCGAGTCCGGACGTACGCCACTTCGAGCACCGTGTCGAAGGGCAGGTCGCGCTGGATGTTGACGTTCAACTGCTGAGTGCTCGGGGAGACGATGTCTCGCGTCGTGGCCTCAATGCTGTTGCCGAACTGCGTCATGACGCCGAGACCGGCGCCCAACGTCGGCGCGAAGCCGTTCGGGAAGGGGTCCTTCAGGTAGTGGTTCGGGGTGATGCCGTCGATTGTGGCCACCCAGGTGTTATCTGTCCTGAAGCCCAGTGTGCCGATGGTGCCCGCCGCCGCCTGCTGAGAGGGGCCATAGAGCACCGCGTATCCGGCGCGCAGGACGGTCTTTGGAGCGAACTGCCAGCTCAGGCCGATGCGCGGAGCCCAGTTGTTGGTGTCGGCGTCGAACTGTGTTCTCGGAACGCCGTCCACACCGACGTACACCAGCCCGCCGGTGATGCCGGGAATCGCTTGCGCGGCGGGCGTGTCAACGAACTGGTCGAAGTAGTTCGTACGGTTGTAGCGTTCCGTACGCGGCGTGTCGATGTCCCAACGCAGACCGAGGTTCAGGGTCAGCTTGTTGGTGATGCGCCAGTCGTCCTGGTAGTAGAAGGCGTAGTAGAAGCTCTGCGTGGCGACGTTCTTGTAGTTCTGAATCAGGCTGCCGCTGCTGCCTGTGCCCAGAAGCATCGAAGCAAAGCCATTTCCGGCCGTCGAACTGGCCGTGTTCGGGTTCGGGCCCTGCGTCATGGCGCGCGTGAAGTTGAAGCTGCCGGCCGAACGCGCCTCGTTCGTGTTGACGCGCATCATGCGCATGTCCGCGCCGAATTTCATATTGTGCCGGCCGACGATCTTCGACAGGCTGACGACGCTCGTGTAGCTCATGAAGGCGTTGCGCCGGTTGTCGCCGCCGCCGAGGCCCCGGTAGTCGGAGACGCTGAAACCGGGGAACATGACGAAGTCGACGGCCGTGTCGACATACTGCGGCAGGCCGAGGCTGGAGGGGACGAACCCGAGGCCCTGATTGGCGTAGAGGTACAGCGTGCGCGAGAAGCCCAGGCGGGCGTTCAGGATGGTGGTCGGGTTCAGCGTGTTGGTGTAATCCACAACCGCGCCGTGGACGTGGTCTTCTTCGTTGATCCGGCCCTCGGCAAGCTGAATTTCGGAGGGGAAGAACGTAGCCGAGGCGTTGTTGTTCAACCGGGTAGAGTAGCGCCCGAAGATGCGCTGCGTCGGCGTGAGGACCTGGTCCACGCGGTAGTCGGACATATCCATGTCGAGCGGGCGTGAAGCGCTGTTCGAGAAGTTGTTCTGGTTCGAAGCGCCGGAGGGGGCGGTGTTGGCGATGGGGTAGTATTTGGCCGTGTTCACGGCGACGGGGTCGAAGCGCGAAGCCTCGATCCGGTTCAGCGGGAAGGCCGTGCGGACGTAGCCGGAGCCGCTGGGGTTGGGCCGCGTGGTAAGTGGGTCGTAGATGGTGATCAACTGGCCGCTGGCGGTCCGGGTCGCGGAGAAGTCGCCGTTGCGTTCGAGGGCCGTCGGCACGCTGAAGACGGTATTCGCGGCGCTGCGCTCCCGCAGGCCTTCATAGGAAACCAGGAAGAACGTCTTGTCGCGAATGATGGGGCCGTTGAAGACGCCGCCGAACTGCGAACGCTTGAAGCTGGCCAGTTCGCGGCCACGGGAATTGTCGAAGAAGTTGTTGGCGTCCAACTTCGAATTGCGCAAGAACTCGTACGCGCTGCCGTGGAACTGGTTGGTGCCGGATTTGAACACGATGTTGAGCACACTGCCCAGGCTGCGGCCGAACTCCGCGGGGAAGTCCGCGCCCATCAGCTTGAACTCTTCGATGGCGTCCACGGAGGGGAACACGGAAATGCCGGCAAAGCCGTTCACGGTGGGGTGGGCCGCCGTGACGCCGTCGATCAATGTGTCCATGGTCCGCTGCCGGGCGCCGTTCACCGAGTAGCGCATCTCGCCGTAACTGTTGCCGATGGTGCCGGTGACCCCGGGAGTCAGGAAGACGAGCGAGTAAACGTTGCGGGTGTTCAGCGGAAGGTTGACAATCGCTTTATTATCAACGACTTTTGCGAGTGTGGCGGTCTCGGTCTCCAGGCGGGCCACGTCGGCCGTGACAAGGATGGATTCCGCGACGTCGCCGAGCGCGAGTTGCACGTCGACACGGGCTTGCTGGGCCACCTGGAGCGTGATGCCCTCGCGGCGGAAGCGCTTGAAACCGGTGGCGCTCACTTCGAGTTCATACTGGCCGCGCGGCAGCAGAGTCGCAGTGTAACTGCCGCTGGGATCTGAGGTGACGCTGGTCCTGATTCCGGTTTGCGTATTGATGACGATTACGGCTGCGTTGGGAACGACTGCGCCGCTGGCATCCGTCACGGTCCCGGTGATGGAGCCTGTGATGGTTTGCGCGTTGAGGGTTGAGACGAGTCCAGCCACCAGGAAGAGGGTGGCGAGAAGACGAAATTTCATACATGAACCTCCCAAGCCAAAGCGGCATCAGCATATACCGGGGAAGCCATCGAGTGTAACTATCTTCTAGCCGATTCGTCACAATATTGAAACAATCCGGAGGGCCGGGAGGCAGGGCCGGATTTTGCGACTCCGCACCGCAGATTCATGGCACGCCGCATGTGATACCGTGATAAGTTCCGAAAGTGATCTGGCCGCGAGACGGCTGAGGAGGTCTGATGGAAGCGCTCGGGATGATTGAGACGAAGGGGCTGATCGGTGCGATTGAGGCTGCGGACGCCATGGTGAAGACCGCAAACGTCACGCTGACCGGCAAGGAATATGTCGGCGCGGCATACGTGGTGGTGACCGTTCGTGGCGATGTCGGCGCGGTGAAGGCCGCGACGGACGCCGGAGCGGCGGCCGCCCGGCGCGTGGGCGAACTGATCGCGGTGCACGTTATTCCCAATCCGCACGACGAGACCGAAAAGGTCCTGCCCGGAAACAAGAAGAACGACAAGAGCTCGTTGGGCTAGCGCGGGCTTCATCTCGCTTCCGTTTCTTCTCGTCTGGGGGGATAAGCAATGCTGCACGACGAAGACCTGGTATCTGTCCAGGAAGTCCGTGCGAAGGTAGAGGCGGCTCACACCGCCTGGCAAACCTACAGGAACTTCACGCAGGAACGTGTGGACTCTATCGTCGAGGCGATGGGCGCGCGGGCCCGTGCGCATGCGCGCCGTCTTGCCGAGATGGCCGTCGAAGAGACGGGCATGGGCAACGTCGACGACAAGGTCGCCAAGAACCTGCTGAACGCGGATCTGCTGGTCCGCTCGATTCGCGGGATGAAGACGGTCGGCGTGCTGCGCGAGATCCCCGAGCAGAAGATCACGGAAATCGGCGTGCCAGTCGGCGTGGTGGGAGCGATTCTGCCGACAACCAACCCGACGTCCACGGCGATCTACAAGTCCGTCATCAGCCTGAAGGCCGGCAACTCAGTTGTTCTCAGCCCGCATCCCCGGGCGCGGGCGTCGACATGCGCCACCGCCGCGCTGCTGATCGAGGCCGCGCGCGAAGCGGGCGCCCCCGAAGGCGTCATCCAGTGCATCAACACGCCGAGCATCGAGGGCACCAACGCCCTGATGAAGCACCCGAAGACCGGCGTGATTCTCTCCACCGGCGGCGCGGGCATCGTGCGCGCGGCATACTCGTCGGGCAAACCGGCGTTCGGCGTCGGGCCGGGCAATGTGCCGGTGCTGCTCGACAGCTCGTACGACGTCGCCGAGGCCGTGAAACTGGTGGTTGCCGGCAAGTCGTTCGATTACGGCACGGTCTGCTCGAGCGAACAGGCGCTGATCGCCGAGAAACCGTTGAAAGAAAAGGTCCTGGCCGAACTGAAGGCGCGCAAAGCGTACCTGATGAACGAGAAGGAAACGGCCGGCGTCGTGAAGGCGCTGTTCAAGTACGGGACCACGGTGAGTGCCGATTGCGTGGGCCAGTCCCCGCAGAAGATTGCGCAGATCGCCGGCTTCTCCGTGCCCGCCGACACCAGCATTCTGGTGGCCGAGATCCAGGGCGTGGGCAAGCAGCACCCGCTCTCGGCGGAGAAGCTCTCGCCAGTGCTGGCCGTGATGTTCGTCGACAGCTTCGAAGCGGGCATGGACGCCTGCGAGCAGATCCTCCACTTCGGCGGATTGGGCCACACCTGCGTCATCTTCTCGAACAACGAGGCGCGCGTCCGGCAGTTCGGGCTGCGCATGCCGGCGTTCCGCGTGCTGGTGAACACGGCGGCGCCGCAGGGCTCGACCGGCATCACGACCGGCGTGCAGCCGTCGATGACGCTGGGCTGCGGCGCGATTGCCGGCAACATCACGTCGGACAATGTGGGCCCGCAACATCTGATCAACATCAAGCGGATCGCGTGGGCCATCCGGAAGCCGGAGGAGGCACTCTCGATTCCGCCGTCCGGCGCGCCGGACGGCACAGGCGCGATGCTCGACAAAGCCGCGCTGGTGGCGGCCGTCGAGAAGTACCTGGCGGCGCGCGGCGTGGCCGTGAGCGGCGCCAGCGTGGCGGAAGCCGTCTCGAAGGTGATGACGCCACCCGCACCGGCCCCTCTGAAACCCCCCTCAATATCCGTGCGTCCCACGATTGAGGGCGTGGTGGACCGATTCCTCGCGACTCGGAAGACGGGCGCAGTCGCGGCGGCCCCTCCCTGTAGCTGTTCCGACAGCCCCAAGGCGGCACCGCCCGCGGCGGCAGCCGCGCCCTCAATTCCGGCGCCCGCAGCCGAGCCGGCGAAGCCCGCCAGCGTGCCCGCACCCGAAATCACAATCGTCGATTTCGTCTGCGAGAGCGACGTGCGCGAGGCCATCAACAAGAACAAAAAGATCTACATCGGGCCGAAGACCATCGTTACTCCGTCGGCACGCGAACTCGCGGGCCGCGATGAAGTGATTGTCCTCGCCCAGCGTTAAGGCGGATCTGCCTTCCAAGGAGGCGCGAGTCATGCGACCCAATCTGGACTCATTGACGGAAGAGATTACTCAGTACCTGGAAGCCGAACATTTCGTCGTGTTTCGCGGCCTCAGCCGCGCGATGGAAAGTCAAAACTTCGTGTACTGGGACACGGAGCGGTACGCCGATTTTCGGGCATTTCTCGACTGCGCCCTGAAGCTCGGCACCCGCCTGATCCACTTCCACACCCGGGAGTTCACGCTGGCCCACCGCGAAGAGGCCATCGACCAGCTTGAACAGGCCGACCTTACGCGCGAGGAAAAGCGCGACCTGAAGCGCCGCATCGAAGAACTGGCCATCTACGAAGGGTTCACCTGCGCGATCGAGCTGACGTTCGATTATGAAGGCCGCGTCTACGTCTTCGAAATCGAGACCGAATGGTACGAGGAATGGCACGACATCCTCGATGAGATCGAAGAATCATTCCCCGAAGAGGACGCTTCGGGCCTGAGCGGCGGCTACTACTCCAACAACTGAGCATGATGGCTGTCGAAGCCCGCTGGTCAGTCCCCGAGATAGACGAGAACGACGCAGCGGCGCTGGCGCGCCAGTGCGGACTGGAGATGCCCGCGGCGCGCGTGTTGTGGCGGCGCGGGTTCCGCGACGCCCGGTCGGTCGAACAGTTCCTGCATCCGCGACTCTCAGATCTCGACGATCCCTTCCTGCTTTGTGGCGTGGAGCAGGCCGTGGAGCGGATCCAGGCGGCCGTTCGCGCCGGCGAGCCGATCCTGATCTACGGCGATTACGACGTCGACGGCACGTCGTCGATCGTGATCCTCAAGAAGATGCTCGAGATGCTGGGCGCGAAGGTCGACTTCCATGTCCCGGACCGGCTGAAGGAAGGCTACGGCATCCAGCCTCAGGTCCTGGAGCGTGCCGCGGCGGACGGCTTCCGGTTGATGATCAGCGTCGATACGGGTATTCGCGCCGTGGAGGCCCTGAAGGCGGCGCGGGACCTGGGCATCGACGTCATCGTGACGGACCACCACTTGCCCGAAGCCGAGCTGCCTCCGGCCGTGGCGATCCTGAATCCAAACCAGCCCGGCTGCGCCTATCCGAACAAGAACCTGTGCGGAGCGGGCGTCACCTTCAAGCTGATCCATGCACTGATGGAGCGCGAGGGCTGGCCGCCGGACAAGATCGTGCGCTTCTCGGATTCGTTCCTCGTGCTGGTGGCGATTGCGACCGTGGCGGATGTTGTGCCGCTGGTCGGCGAGAACCGGGTGATCGTGAAGCGTGGCCTGGAAGGGCTGATGCGCACGAAGAATCCCGGGCTGCGCGCGCTGCTGAAAGAGAGCCGCATCGAGCAAGGCGAACCGATCTCGGCGACGGACGTGGGCTTCCGGCTGGCGCCGCGCATCAACGCCGCCGGACGCATGGAAAACGCCCGCGACGTGATTGAGCTGTTTTTGACGCAGGACGAGCAGCGCGCCAGAGTGATCGCCGAATGGCTGAGCGCCCTAAACGCCGAGCGGCAGCGGACGTGCGACACGATTGCCGACGAGATCAACAATGGCCTTGGCGACCAGGCGATCGGAGCCGGCCGCGCGGCACTGGTGCTTTACAACCCGGAGTGGCATCGGGGCGTCGTAGGGATTGTCGCCAGCCGCGTCGTCGAGCGCTACAACCGCCCGGTGCTGGTGCTTGGCCGCGATGAGGCGACAGGGCTGGTGCAGGGTTCGGGCCGGTCGATTCCGGAGTTCCATCTGCTCGATGCGCTGGAATCGATGGGCGACTTGTTCGTCCGGTTCGGCGGCCACAGAAGCGCGGTTGGCGTGACGCTGGAGGAAAGCCGTGTCGCCGAGTTGACGGAGCGCTTCAACGCTTACGCGATGCAGGCGTTGAGTGCCGATGACCTGGTGGCGCTTCGCGACTTCGACGCCGAAATTCGACTGAACGAACTCACCGACGCGGCTGCCGCGCAGGTATTGCAGCTTGCGCCGTTCGGGCTGGGCAACCGCGCGCCGTCGTTCCTGGTCCGCGGCGTGGAGATCTCGGAATCGCCGCGCCAACTCGGCAAGGACGGCACGCATCTGCTGGTGCCTCTGCCGGCGGGCAACGGCCGCCCGATCTTCGCGAAGGCCTGGCGATTTGGCGAGCGCGCCTCGGAAGTAGCGCCAGGGAAGAGCGTGGATGTGGCGCTTTCCATCGACGCAGACAACTATTCGCTGCGCCGAGGCTATTCCGGGTGGTCGGCGACCATCCGCGACGTGCGCCCGGCCGTGCGCAGAGCAATAATGTCTGCGTGACAGCGCGCGACATCTTCCTTGATGAATTCCGGCAACTGGGCAAGCGCGTGGGCGGCGCTCGCGGCGCGGCCGTGCTGGCGGCGCTGACGATGCTCGGGACGGTGATCCCGATGCGCGCCGGCTCGGGCTTCATCGACCCCGTGTATTTCCTCGCATACTGCTGCTTCTCGCTGTTGTTCTCCAGCACTTTCGTGGCGCAGAGCTTCGCGGGCGAGAAGGAGCACCAGTTCGTGGTGAACCGTGGACCGGAGGCCGTGGGCGATTTTCCGTTAGTCCTCGGCAAAGTGCTGGCTTCGGCGGCCTGGGGTTGGCTCTGCTGGGCGCTGATCTTCGGCGCGTCGCTTGCGATGGTGAAGCAGACGCCGCCGAAACCCATGCTGGCCACGCTGTGCGTCTTTGTCGCATCGTTGAGTTGGGCCGCATCGGCCGGAGGAGCGTTGATCTCGGCCAACTCGCCAAGCGCCGTGATGGCGCGCCAGATGATGCGGCTGGGCTTCTTCTTCGTGCTGCTGCTGGCCGTGGTGGGGCCAAGGGTGCTGCCACCGGAGATGTCCGCGCCCCTTTACGGCTTGCTGGATTGGGATGTCTTTACGCGCAACTTGCTGGTTGCGTCGTTGGTGCTGGCTCCGCTCGGCTGGCTGCTGTGCTTGCGCGCGTCGGCCATGGTGGCGGAGCAGCGAGAAGGGCTCCACATCGTTTGAAGATTGAAGAAACTTAAAGCCGCGAGACGCGGGGCGGACCGTGTCTCGCGGCCTGCGGCGTACAATCGTACGCCGGACGAGGGATCGGAGGAGGAGTTCCCTCGCCACTGCTCATGTGATGTAGGAACCGCCTTGCAGGTTTCAGGCGCGGCGGCCGTGCGCGGCTCCTCCCCCGCGTTCCCAAAATTGGCCGTTGAGACTGGGGAGAAGGCGAAAATTCGTACTACGGTCAATGCGTAGCCGGGCCGCTCAAACGGTTGACTCTGCGTCATAAGCTATTGAAAATAAGCTACTTGTAAACTCCTATCCGTGTAGTGCTATTCCCAAATTGGAGCTCCGTGTGCGATACTGGAGTCTCAACAGCACATTTTGAACCATGACGCAGCTTGGTGAGGCGGTAGCCCGCTACCACAAGATTCTCGAAGGCGAAGGCATCCGGAACTCCGGATGGCTGAGCGTATTGCGCGAGAAGATGGCCTCCAGCCGGCTGGTCGTCAACGGGCGTCCGGTCTCGCCGGTTCTGCGGCCGCACTTCCTCAGCCGCCGGCAGTACACGAACCTGGTGAAGACCTCCGAATCGCTGAACGCCGCGATTGACCGCGTGCGTGCGCTGGCGCTGGCGAACCCGGCGGTGATGTCGCGGCTCGAGATGCTGCCTGCCGAGAAGATGCTGGCCGCCGTGGATCCGGGCTATTCAGTCGCGATGGTGGCTTCACTGCTGGATACCCAGGTGAACAACGGCAGCCTGCAAATGACCGGGAGCCAGACGGACCTGCCCTCCGGCGTGGTGTACGGTGAGATGCTGTCGACGCTGTTCTACGATTCGGCGCCGGTGAAGGATTTCCGCAAGAAGTACAAGCTGACGAAGACGAGCGGCTCGAAGCCGCTGGTCGCAGCGATGCTCCGCGCGTGGAAAGAGTTCGGCGGGAAGCGGCAGCCGCGAATCGCGATCGTCGAGTTCCGTCAGATCTTCGAGACTTTGGAGACGCAGGAGAGCCACCTGCTCGCTGAACTTCTGCGTGGTCAGGGGTATGAGACGCTGATCGTCTCCCCGGACCAGGTGGAGTACAGGAACGGCGTTCTGCGCAGCGGTGACTTCGAGATCGACCTGGTGTACCGCAACCTGCGGGCGCACGAATTCCTGATGCGCTTCGACCTGACGCATCCCTTGGTGCGCGCCTACCGCGAGCGCCGTGTGTGTGTGGTCAACAGTTTCCGGACTGAACTGACCCGGAAGCGGGCGCTGCTGGCGCTGCTGACGGACGACTCGGTGACGGGTTCGTTCCCCGCAATTGAGCGCAAGGCGATCCGCGAGTCCATTCCATGGACACGGGTTGTGACTCAGGGCCGCACGACAGGGCCCGACGCCGAGGCCATCGACATCCCGGCCTACATTTCGGCCAACCGGGCATCGCTGGTGCTGTTGCCGAACGACGACACCAACGAGGATCTGGCGGTTTGGGACGGCTCGCGTCTGGACGATGCGATGTGGGATCGCGCCATTCGCACGGCGCTACGTCATCCGTACGTGGTCCAGTCCCGCATCCAGGCGTATCCGGTCAACTTCCCCGTGGAAGTGGACGGCGATGTGGTGTACCGGGACCTGAACGTCGAGGTGCACCCCCACACGTTTCTGGGGCGGGTCCACGGTTGTAGCGCGCGGATCTCGGCCTTCGGTGGCGGGTACAGCAACGTCTCAGGCGTTGCGCCCACCTTCATCCTCGAATCCAAGTAAGCCGGAAAACAAAATCGGCGGAGACGCATGAGGCCCTCCTCCGTCCTCATGCGCCTCCGCCGAACCGATACCAGCCTTTGACTTTCGAGCCGGTAAAACACCATCATCGCCAAATCTCCGTCTCCGATGGCCTGGAGAACGTGATACAAATGAACTGATTGGGCGATCCGGTAGTTTTCTTAATCTTTCCATACTGAGCCGGCGCCGTGAAGTTACCCGTGTGGTTCCTGTCGTTACGTAACGGCGGCTCACGCTGATGGATCAAGAAGTTACAGTCCCGCCGCAAGACGTGAAGGCCTCATTGGAGAGGATTCTCGCCAGCTCCCATTTCTCAAGCGCACCCCGTCTGAGTGCATTTCTGCGTCTCGTTGTGGAGATGGCCCTCGAGGGGCGGGAGGGAGAGATCAAGGAGTATCTGATCGCATCGGAGGTGTACGGGAGGGCCCGCACCTACGATCCGCGGATCGACTCCATCGTGCGCGTCGAGGCCGGCCGACTCCGAGCCCGGCTGAAGGCGTACGACGATGGCGCGGGTCCGGAAGAGACGCTCCGAATCGTGATCCCGAAAGGGAGCTACGCGCCGAGGTTCGAAGCTCGCGTCCCGGAGGCGCTGCCAGCCACACCGATCCAAGCGGCGATCCAGACGAGTCGCCGACGCTGGATCTGGGGTGTGGCGGGCGCCGCCGGACTGGCGGGAATGGGTGGGGCGGCGTGGAGGCTGTTCCGGGCTTCACCGCCTGTTCCGGTAATTTTGACGCAATCGGACCCGACGCAGGTCACGGTGCATACGACAGCCGTCGAATTGGCGAACCAGCTTGGGCGCCTTGGCCAGTTCGAGGTGGCGGGCCTGCCGGATATGAACGGATTGGAGGCGCTCATCCAAAGCCTGGGCGCCTCGGTTTACGCTCTCGCGGTCCTCGGGGCGAGCCGTGCGGGTGAGCCGCGGATGGTTGTGGAAGTTCGGGAGTCGGCGGGCAATGCGTCGTACTGGTCTGGCTGGTTCGAGCACCAGGATCGGAACCGCTGGGTACTCAGCTTGCGGGAGGGGATCGAAGCAGGACTGAAGCGGGCTGGGGGAAACTCCAGGGGGCGGCAGGAAGCAATCGTGCAGTACCGCCAGGCGGAACGGATCCTCCGGCGAGCCGAGGACCACGCGCTGCTGGTCGGCCGGAGAGACTCCTACGTGCTGCCGCTGGACGAATTGCTGCCGGCGGCGCACTTTCTGGAACAGGCCATCGAGGCTGATCCCAAGTTTGGCGAAGCGCTTTCGCGGCTCGCGTGGGTGTACGTGGCGGCCGCGCATTACGACGCGGCGCTCTTCAAGAAGGGCAAGGAGTGCGCGGAAAGGGCGCTCGCGCTGGACGCCGGGGATTCGGATGCGCACTTCGCCGCCGGATACGTCTCCTGGTTCAACGACTGGGATTTCCGATCCGCGGCGCGCTCCTTCAAGGATTCGCTGGCCCGCTCGCCGCTCCGTGTCCAAGGCACCCGGCATTACTTTGACAGCTCGGCGTTCATCCATGAGACGGAGGAGCCCCAGCGGCTCTTCGACCGGCTGATCAGCGTCGCGCCGCGATCAGTGGGTATCCGCTCCGCGGGTTGTGCGCTGAACTACCATGAGGGCCGCTACCGGGAGATGGAAGCTCTGGCGCGAGGCACGCTCTGGCACAACCCGAAGCTCGCCACGGCGCACTGGCAGCTTGGGCTAGCGCTCGAACAGCAGGGGCGGCATCGCGAAGCGGAGGCGGAGTTTGGCGCCATTCTGCGCGAATCAAGCGGCGACCTGAGGACGAACGCCGCGATGGCTTACCTGTACGCAACGACAGGACGGGTGAAAGAGGCGCGGGCGATTGCCGAGGAGCAGCGGCTGGAGGCTCGCGGCGAACACTACGTTCATGCGCTGATCCTCGCCGGGCTGGGCGAGATGGACACCTGTTTCGAGAAGCTGAACTGGGCCCTCGAGAAGCGCGATCTGAGCCTGCCGTACGTCTCCGTCGATCCCCGAATGGCGTCCGTCAGAAAAGACAGCCGCTACGCGCAACTGGCGCAGCGGCTGGGCTTAGGTTAAGAGAACCGTTTAGAGACTGATCTTCCACGGCGCGCGGGCTTCGCGGGAGGCGTACTTCTGCCCCTCGGCCTGTGCGATGCGCTCGGTGGCGGCGTCGAAGTCGAGCCGCAGCTTCGATCGCAGTGAGATGTTCGCCAGATGGCAAGTCGTCGTGGACTTGTGGCACACCTCGATGTCGGAGACGGGCCGTTGCCGCGTCTTCACGCAATCGAGGAAGTTGGCCCAATGCTCGCGGTTTCCGCCGCCGGCGGTGTTCTTTACTTCCATCTCGGGGATTCCGCTGTCTTTGGCGGGCACGACGCGGTAGCCGCCGCGGTCGCAGTAGAGCGTGCCCTTGGTGCCGTGGAAGGCGGTGTTGCCGTAAAGGAACGGCGAGGCGCCGTTGGCGAGGCGGTTTTCGTAGGTCGCGATAAAGTTCGGGTACTCGTAGACCGCTTCGAGCGTATCCGGCGTGTCGCGGCTGTCCTGGATGTACTGCTTCTTGCCGAGAGCGACGATGGACTGCGGCATCGCCTCGTTGAACGCGAGCTGGACGATATCGAGCAGGTGCACGCCCCAGTCGGTCATCATGCCGCCGGCGTAGTCCCAGAACCAGCGGAAGTGCGAGAAGGCCTTGGGATCGACGCCGAACCGGTTGCGGTTGAAGGGGCGCTTCGGAGCAGGGCCGAGCCACATATCCCAATCGAGATCCGCGGGCGGGGCCTCGTCGGCTGGAGCGCCGATGCCGATGGCCGGAGTGTAGCCGTAATTGCCGGTTCGGACAAAGGTGACGTCGCCGATGCCGCCTTCGCGAAGGAACTTCGCCAACTGCTGATAGTGCGGCTGGGAGCGCTGCTGTGTGCCGCATTGCACAACGCGGTTGTACTTGCGGGCCGCCTTCACCATGAGCTGGCCCTCTTCGATGGTGACCGAGATGGGCTTCTCGACGTACACGTCCTTGCCCGCCTTGCAGGCTTCGACGGTCATATACGCGTGCCAGTGGTCGGGCGTAGAGATATTGACGACATCGATCGACTTGTCGGCGAGAATCTCCCGGAAATCCTTCACTTTTCGCACGGCCGCGCCGTGCTTGTTCTTCGAAGCGGATTCGAAGCCCTTTTCGAGATTGGGCTGGTAGATGTCGCAGACGGCCACGGGGACCAGGTTCTCCTGGCGCATGGCGGCCTCGAGGTTGCCCATGCCCATGCGGCCCATGCCGATGAAGGCGGCCTGGACTTTGTCGTTTGCGCCTCGGGCGAGGGAAGGGAAGATATTCGTCGTCAGACCCGCGGCGGCTGCGGCGGTCTTGAAGAATTCACGGCGATCAGACATTGCGAAGGCATTTTATCTCACGGGAGGCTCTCGATCCCCTTCGACAAATTTTCGGGGTAAAGTCAATAGAATCACCGGGGCGCCATGGCAGACCCTTCGCCCAATGCCGAATGCGTGCGCGAGAGGCTCGAGCGTCTTAAGGCCCTGGAGGAGCGCGCCCGCGCCGGCGGCGGCCCCGAGAAGGTCGAAAAGCAGCACAAGTCCGGAAAGTTGACGGCTCGCGAACGGATCGCGAAACTGTTGGACGAGCAGTCGCCGTTCTTCGAAATCGGCCTGCTGCTGGCGCACGACCGGTATGAGGGCCGCGCACCCGCGGCGGGCGTGGTGACCGGCGTGGGGCGCATCCTGGGGCGGCCGGCGGTGGTGGTGGCCAACGACGCCACGGTGAAGGCCGGGGCGTGGTGGCCGGAGACGATTGCGAAGATCCTGCGGGCGCAGGAGATCTCCATGCGCAACCGCATTCCCATCGTGTACCTGGTGGATTCGGCGGGCGTGAACCTGCCATTGCAGGACGGCATCTTCCCGGGCCAATACGGCGCGGCGCGCATCTTCTACTACAACTCACTGATGCGGCGGAAGCTAAGGGTCCCGCAGCTTTCGGCGGTGATGGGGCCGTGCATCGCCGGCGGCGCTTACCTTCCGGCGTTGAGCGACATCATCATCATGGTGGAGGGCACCAGCTTCATGGGGCTGGGAGGACCGAACCTTGTGAGGGGCGCGACGGGCGAGCTGGTGGACGCGGAGTCTCTGGGCGGCGCGGCGATGCATACCGGCATCAGCGGGGTGGCTCACTACATGGCGCACGACGATTCGGAGTGCCTTGCGATGATCCGGGCACAGTTCGGCCTGATGCCGCCGCCGCGTCCCGTGCCGGACGGCCAGGCGCCAGTGCGTTCCGGCGAAGAACTCCGCGCCGTCATCCCGGGCGATCACCGGTTGCCGTATGACGCCGCCGTGCTCTTCGAGGCAATCGTGGATGCCGGGAGCCTGATCGAATTCCAATCCGGATACGCGGCCGAAATGCTTTGCGCGAACGCGAAGCTCAATGGCCGCGCCGTGGCGGTGATCGCCAATCGCAGGGGGTTATTGAAGTCAGGCGGCGTGCCGCGCGTAGGGGGCGTAATTTACGAGGAATCGGCGCGGAAGGTGGCGTACTTCGTCGAGAACGCCGAACGGCAAGGGCTCCCTCTGATCTACCTTCAAGACGCGACAGGATTCATGGTGGGCACGCAGGCGGAGCGTGAAGGCATCATCCGCGCCGGTGCGGAGATGGTGGAAACGATGGCCTGTGCGACCGTACCTAAGCTCACGCTGACCATCAATCACGCCAGCGGCGCGGCGTACTACGCCATGGCCGGGCAGGGCTTCGACCCGCACTTCACCGTCGGCTGGCCGACGGCACGGATCGGCGTCATGGAGGGCGACGCGGCGATTCAGGCGGTGCATGGGCCGGAGATGGAGCGGCACCGAGCGGCGGGCGGCGCGATGCCGGAGGAGCTGAGCAACGCCATCGAACGGACGCGCAACGACTACGAGAACTGGCTGGATGCGTTTCACGCGGCTTCTCGAGGCCATGTCGATGCGCTCATCGACCCGGCGGAGACGCGTCCAACGCTGTCGTTCCTGTTGGAAGTCTGCTGCGCGAATGACGTGAGACGGCCTCTGGCGCTGGATGTGCTGTCATGATTCGGATCGCGAACGGCCAAGGCTTTTGGGGAGACTGGCAGGAAGCGCCGGTGCGCCTGGTGGAGCAGGGCCCAATCGACTACCTGACGCTCGACTATCTGGCCGAAGTCACGATGTCGATCCTCCAGAAACAGCGCCGCCGCGACGCCTCGCTTGGTTACGCCCGGGACTTTCCGCCGTTTATCGGGCGGCTGGCTTCGCAACTCCGAAGCAAACGGATCCGTGTGCTGGCCAACGCCGGAGGGCTGAATCCGGTGGCGTGCGCGAGGGAGGTGAAGCGGCTGGCGCCAGAACTGCGCGTCGCGGTCGTCCTCGGGGACGACGTGACGGACCGCATCTCAGAGTTCATCGCCAAGGGCCACGAAATGCGGAACCTCGATACGGAGGAGCCGCTCTCGACGATTCAGGACCGCATACTCAGCGCCAGCGCCTACTTGGGCGCGTTTCCTTTGGCGGAGGCGCTGAAGACGGGGGCTGATGTCGTGATCTCGGGCCGCTGCGCCGACGCGGCTCTGGTGTTGGCGCCGTGCATTCATGAGTTCGGCTGGGTAGGGAGCGAAGTGGATCTGCTCGCCGCGGGAATGACAGCCGGGCACATTGTGGAGTGCGGCCCGCAGTGCACTGGTGGCAATTCGCAGGTGAATTGGGAGAGTATCGAGCGACTCGACGAAATCGGGTATCCGATCGTCGAGATGCAGGCCGATGGCTCGTTCGTAGTCACGAAGCACGAAGCGTCCGGCGGGCGCGTGAATGCGCACACGGTGAAGGAGCAACTGGTGTACGAGATTGGCGATCCCCGCTGCTATCTCACGCCGGATTGCAGCGTGGACTTCACCGGCTTGAGCGTGGAAGATGCAGGTCAGAACCGGGTGCGTGTCACCGGGGGGCGGGGTGGGCCTCGCAGCGGGATGTTGAAGCTGTCCATCAATTACACGGCGGGATGGAAGGCCACGGGGTCGCTGGTCTACAGTTGGCCGGACGCGGCGCGGAAGGCTCGGGCGGCCGACCGGATCGTGCGTGACCGGCTGGCGCGGCTTGGTCTGACCTTCTACGAGGTTCACACGGAGTATTTCGGCGTCAACGCATGCCACGGCGAGGCCGCGCCGGTGGCGGATGTCGTGCCCGAGGTGATGCTGCGCATCGGCGTTCGGGGACGAGTTCGCGAAGACGTCGACCGTTTCACGCGCGAGATGATCCCGCTTGTGTTGAGCGGCCCGCCGGGCGCGACGGGTTACGGCGACGGGCGGCCACAGGTGAAGGAGGTAGTCGCTTACTGGCCGGCGTTGATTCCAGGCGACGAAATCGTGGCCCGTGTAGAGGTGGTCGAATGAAGGTCCCGCTCTCACGACTGGCCCATACGCGTAGTGGCGACAAAGGCGACACAGTCAACATCGGTGTCGTGGCGTGGAGCCCGGGCGCATACGAGGTTCTGCTCCGGGAGTTGACCCCGGAGCGAGTGCTCGAGTTCTTCGCGGATCGCGCGGCTGGGCCGGCCCGGCGCTACGAACTTCCGAATCTGGGCGCGCTGAACTTTGTGCTGGAACGTGCGTTGGGAGGTGGGGGGACCGTCTCGCTTCGTTTAGATGCGCAGGGGAAGACGTTTGGCGCGGCGTTGTTGCGTCTGGAGGTGGAGTGCGATGAGAACGAGATTGAGACAGAGTCGTGAGGGCCGGCTCGTCCGATTGACGCTGGCTCGCCCGGAGAAGCGCAATGCGATTGACGTGGAGATGACCCGGGCGCTGATCGGCGCCATCGGTGCGGCGAACCAGGATTCGGGTGTTGGGGCCATTCTGCTGGACGCGGAGGGCCCGGTCTTCTGTGCCGGCATGGATGTGGCGGAAGTGCTTCGCGGCGGTCCGGATTCCATCGGTCCGCATCAGGCGCTATTTGGCATCAACGGTACTCTGACGAAGCCGATGGTGGCGGCGGTGCACGGCGCGGCGCTGGGGGGTGGGCTGGGCTTGGCGCTGAACGCCCACATGATTGTCGCCTCGGAAGAAGCGAAGATCGGACTCACGGAGATCCGGCTGGGGCTGTGGCCCTTCATGATCTTCCAGGCGGTGGAGGCGGCGGTCGGCGCTCGCCGCGCGACGGCGCTCTCGCTCACAGGGGAGGTGATGACGGCGCGAGAGGCGAAATCTCTGGGGCTGGTGGACGTCGTGATAGCGCCGGATGATCTGGCCAGGCGCGCCCGCGAGATTGCGGTGCGATTGAGCGAAGGGAGCACGCAGGCGCAGACCTTTGGACTTGAGTACGTGCACGGCGAGAGGTCGCTCGGCCGGGCGGCGGAGTTTCGCGTCAGGGCGCAGAGTTCTCCGGATTTCCTCGAAGGGGCACGGGCTTTTCTCGAAAAGCGGGCGCCGGTCTGGCCGTCACACCGGCGGGGAAGCGGGGAGGAAGGCTGATGGTTGAGAAACAAAGGCCGGCATATCCGTACTTTACTGAGGAACATGAGCTGTTTCGCGCAGAGGTGAAGCAGTTCTGCCAGCGCGAAATCGCCCGATATGCCTGGGAGTGGGAGGAGGCGCACGCGTATCCGCGCGAGCTGTTCAAGAAGGCCGCGAATCTGGGGTTGTTCGGTATCAGGACCAGCCCCGACTACGGCGGGGCCGGAATGGACTGGTGGGCGAGCGCCGCCGCCTATGATGCGCTCCGCTTCACGGACATGCCGAGCGTCAACATCGGATTCATGGTCCAGATGGACCTGACGGTACCGCTGATCGGAATGCTCGGCAGCGAGGAATTGAAGCAGGAGTTCATGCGGCCGGCCGTGCTCGGAGACCGGATTGCCGCGCTGGCCATCAGCGAACCGGGCTGCGGATCGGATGTCGCTGCCATGCGTACCACGGCGCGTGAGAACGCCGGAGAATTGGTGATCAGCGGCCAGAAGCTCTGGATCACGAATGGCGCGATCGCCGATTTCCTCCTGCTGGCAGTGCGAACCGGAGACCATCCGCACCGGGGAATTTCGCTCGTTCTGTTTCCAACGGATGTGAAGGGCTACAGCGTCGGCAAGCGAATCAGCAAGGTGGGGCACGTCGCATCGGACACGGGGCATCTGTTCTTCGACGAGTGCCGCATTCCCGCGCGCTACGTACTGGGCCGCCCCAACTATGGCTTTTACTACATCATGAGCCACTTCCAGGGTGAGCGGCTGGCGACTTCATTGCTTGTGCTGTCGTTCATGGACCGCGCGATGGAACTCGCCATCGACTACGGCCGCACCCGCAAGGCCTTCGGCCAGCCATTGATTTCGAACCAGGTCTGGCGCCATCGCTTCGCCGAGCATCGTGCCAACGTGGAGGCCTCCCGCTGGTTGACGTATCGCGCACTGGACCTTCTGAACCGCGGCGACAAGGCGGACCGCGAGATTTCGATGGCCAAGCTGTTCACCACTGAACTGGCGCAGAGGGTCACCTACGACTGCATGCAGATCTTCGGCGGATTCGGCTACACGACGGAGTACCCCATCGGCCGCATCTGGCGCGACATGAGGCTGTACACCGTCGGCGCGGGGACTTCGGAGATCATGAAGGAGATCCTGGCGAAGCAGGAGCGGTTCTGAGCGGACGCCGCCGTACCCGCTACTTCCGGGGAGCCGGCAAACCGTGAATGGACCTTATCGAGTACCACTTGGTCACCTTCTGGTCGCCGTACGTTGCGCCCTGGCCGGTGACGATGACGGTGCCGGCGTCCTGTAGCTTGAATTTGACGGCATAGTCGTTCCACCTGCGAGACGGGAACACATCGATCAGGCGCTCGATTCTCGAGAAACTGTCATCAACTACGAAGAGCCCGAAGAGCTCGTCCTCGAACGAGCCTGCGAATCTCTTGTCCGCGGTGATACCGTGCGCCAGTACAAGGTACTTCTTCGTCTTGCCGTACACCGGTTGAACCTGGAGCAGTGTGGTGTCCTGGATATTGCTGTTCTTCTGTTGGAAGGCCCGCTGGATGTGGCCCACGATGGAGGTTCTTTCCTGTGCTCCAGCCGGAAGAGAACTCAGTGTCAGGAGTCCGATGGAAACCAGCCAAAGAGAATTACACCCCATATCACGACCAGCGCTACCCGCGATGGCGCCTCATCTGCCCGCGCTCAACTGTCAAGCATACTCGGTTCATTCTCCGTCTCCTACCTGTTGGACCCGAATTCGACGCCGGCAACTGCTGGTTCGTAGAGGCCGCCGGTCCGCAGGAGGACGCGGTACGCCCGGCGGCTGTCGTTGAGGTGGGCGCGGAACACGTCCGACAATGGCCGCGGCACGTGCACGCTGGCGGGAAAGCCCCAGAGGTAGCCATAGAGTTGCGCGGGCCGGTACGTCGGCTGTTTGTACTCGGGCCGGACCTCGCAGCGGACACGCGCCGGCAGGATCAGGTAGCGGGCGCGGTCAGGGTAGCGGCCGCGCAGCGAGGCTGGGTCGGGGCCGCCGTCGATGGGAGTGAGGTGCGACGCATACTCAATCGGCTTGCCCTGAGAGTCGACGGGCGTGGCCTCGCGCAATTCGAGCACGGCCCAAATGAGGCGCTGGCCCTGGCGGTTGTAGAACTCGTACGCCTTCGGCGCGGCGGGGTCCATCGAGACGTCAAAGCCCAGGCGGGCGAGGCCGTCGCGGCCGATCGCCGGGGTGGCGTTGAAGTCCTGGTAGGTCTGGAGTGAGAGCAGGACGCCGCTGTCGTCGGAACTGGGGAACCATGCCAGTTCCTTTTCCGTGAGGACGATGTCGGCATCCGCCGGGCCGGAGCGGTTGCGCGCGGCATGGATGAGAGCAAATGCGTCCGCAATCAGCACGAGAGCCGCGGCGGCGATCAGAGTAGCGTAGCGATTCATTGTGCCGCCTCCAGGCGTCCGCGAATGTGTTTGAACACGCTGACCAGAACGAGCGCGATGCCGCCGATCAACGCAAAGAACAGGTACTTCGGCATCCAATCCCACAGAAGATGGTGGAGACGAAGATAGAGGAAGACGACGAAGAATCCCGTGGAGACGTAGACCACTCCGTTCCATGCGCGGCGGATGCCCCAGGCCACCAGTCCGCCGGAGGCGAGAAGTCCTCCGATTCCGTAGACCACCTTCTGAACATCGCGTTCGACGAACAAGTAGCTGCGGCCGCCTTCCGAGAGAAAGAGGGCCGCGAGGAAGAACACGAATGCGCCGGTTGTGCGGTAGACGGCCGGGAAATCCGCGTGGCGAATGTGGCGCAACGCCAGGGGCACGCAGAACGACACCGCGCCCGCGAGCAAAAAGTTCTCGGGCCGTTCGAAGAACATGTCCCATGGGTGGCCGATGCGAGCGACGAAGAAGGCCGAGGTCCAGGTCGAGAGCAGCCCGAGAGCGGCGAGCAGCAACAGGCGCAGAGCGTACCGGTAGGCCAGCAGCAGGGCAAAGATGCCCCACGCCGCAAGCGCGTTCTCGGTGGAGTGGATGTTGAAGACGGTCCCGATCAGGCTCAGGTTCAGGACGAATGCAGCCAGCGAGACAAGCGCCAGGAGACCGGCGAAGTACAGGGTGCGCTCGCGGCGCGCCGCAAACTCGGTCGCGGCCAGCGCCAGGAGCGGCGCAAGCATGCCGATGGCCAGTTGCGACGGCGTGTCGAGCAGGCCCCAGACGCGGGCAAAGGCGAGCACCAGCGCGGCGCAGAGGGCCAGGCCGCCGAGCGTGGAGGTGATGCGCAGGCCCCAGGAGAGACGTTTCTGCGATTCCGTGGCGTCGATGTCGAATGCCGCGGCCAACGCATGGAGGGTCCGGTCGGCATGCGTCTGGACGGCCTCGCGCTGAGCCGTGTCGAGCGATAAGACGCCCTGCTGTTCCAGACGAACAAGCTCCTCGCGGAAGATCCGCAGCCGGTCGGCTTCACGCTGGGCTTCAGCCCGCGATCTTGGAATTTCGGACATCCGGAGGCGAGTGTACTACTCTGTGTACGTGAAGGGATAACCTCGGGAATCGAGCTTACGTCTTTTTTCCATGGAACGTAGAGATTTCTTCAGGGCCGCTGGCGCAAGCCTGGCGGCGACTTCCGTTTCGCTGGCTGCGCCGGGCAATGGTGTGGAGCGGGCATTGACCGAGAAGGAGAAGTTGGCGCGCATCGCATCCAACACGTGGCCTGTGCGCATGCTTTTCAAGACGAGGTCGTCGGGCCGCGCGAATCCCCGCACCGACGAGTTGAAGAAGAAGTACGGCGAGATCACGATGCTGGATTTCGCCAAATTCACGAAGGACACCTTCCCCGGCCTGACGCACATGGACCTGTGGTCGTCGCTGTTCGGCGATTTCTCCGACGACACCATGTACGCCAAGCAGGAGATGACGTTCAACAACCAGACGCGAACGATGTATGAGTTCGACCCGTCTACGGCATCCGGCACGAAGTGGCTCGAGAAGCTGGCCAACACCAACGCCAAGGAAGGCGTGAAGTGCCACCACGTGTCGAACAACGCCCCGCGCAACCTGTGCGACCTTGACGAAACGAAGCGCCGCGAGGGAATCGAAGTCGCGAAGAAGTGGCTCGACGGCAGCGCGATACTCGGCGCGAAGACGATGCGCGTGAACACCGGAGGCCCTCGCATCGTGCCCGAGGCGCAGGCGACCCGCGATTACCCGCGCAACGACGAGATCGTGAAGTTGCTCGATAACGCCATTGCGTCGTTCAAGGAACTAGCCGACTATGGCGCAAAGGCCGGCGTGAAGATCACGATCGAGAACCACTGGGGGCTGAGCGCGAACCCCATGAACGTCCGCATCATCCTCGACGAAGTGAACCATCCCTTCTGCGAAGCCACTCCGGACTTCTGCAACTGGGAGCACGAGTATATGCTGTACCACGGCCTGGAGGCCCTGGCCCCGTACGCCCACACCACGGTCCACGCCAAGTACTGGAACCGCTGGAAGGAAGTGGACGTCCAGCGCTGCGTGCGCATCATGACCAACGCCAAGTTCAAGGGCATCTTCGCGCTTGAATACGAAGACGGCCCATGGGACGGCGTCGAAGGCGCGCGTTACCTGCTGAAGGAAGTGATGGCGGCGCTGTAGCTTCTACGCCTTCCTGAAGTACGCCTTGTTGAAGTCCTCGACGCGGCCTTGTTCGAAGGTGTTGCGGCGCGCACCGTAGCTCATCACGGACTTGTGGTCGCCGAAGTTGTGGTCGCAGAATCCGGCGGCGTGACCCATTTCGTGGGCCAGGGTCGCGCCGTCGAGCGACGCGTTATCGACGTTCAGCACGATGAAGTTCCTCACGGCGCCGTGTTTGCCTGTGACGGTCTGGCCGGCCAGAGTCTTGTCGGGGCCCTGGTCTTGCAGGGTCTGACGGGCCCGCGCCATCACCACCAGCAGTTTGTCGCCCGCTGCGTACGAAGGCACTTTGTTCATCGTTTTGGCCAGGCCCTCCAGGTTCCCGGAACCGTCCTGGCAGACCACGCCGTTGTCGGCGAAATCGGCGAGCTCCTTCTCGAACGACCACGAGGTGCCAGTCACGTTCAACTTGTAGCCGTGTTTCTCCAGCAACAGGCTGGCGACGGTCACGTAGTGCGGAAGGAAGGCGAGCGCCGGCTTCTCTCGAGTCGCCCAAACGACGTGAACATTCAGCGTTCCGGAGCCTTTCACCGCGGACGCCTTCGCGCTCTCCGGCTTCTTCGCGGCGCACTGCACGCGGATCCAGTCCCACACATGGATGCCGTTGCGCAGCTCGATGCGGAAGTAGTCCTCCTTCGTGAAAGTGAATTGCTTCACGAAGAGCTGCTTATTCGGGGGCGGAGGAAGCACTGCCGTCTGGCATGCCGTGCCCTCGACGATCTCGGTCCGAGCGGCTTCCTGCAACGAGGCTCCTGCCTGGATCTTTGCCTTGTCGAAGTCGCCGTCCTTGCACGCGACCAGCTTCAGGTCGTTGGTCATGCCCCAGACCCCGAGCTTGAAGGGGGTCTTCGGGGGAACGTAGATCGTTTCGAGCGAAACTCGCTTTTCGTCGGTGACTCGAACCAGGTGTGACATTGCCGTTTGCTCCTCACTCCGATATGCGCGGAATGAGGAGCAAATCGATCAGGATTATTTCACTACCAGATTCAATAACTTAGCGGGAACGTAGATCACCTTCACCACGTCTTTGCCCGCCGTGTGGGCCTGGACGTTGGGGTCGGCCAAGGCGGCCGCCTTGATGTCCTCCAGGCTGGCGTCGAGCGCCACGGTCACCTTGCCGCGCAATTTGCCGTTCACCTGGACAGGGATCTCGAGCGACTCCTCGCGCGCCAGGGCCTCGTCGAACTTCGGCCAGGACTGTTTGAAGACCGGCCCCGTGTGGCCCATCAGCGTCCACAGTTCTTCGGCCGCGAAGGGCGCGAACGGCGCGATCAGCAGGACGAACTTCTCGCAGATCTCACGGCGGGCCGCAGGGCTCAACGCGGCTTCGCACGCCTGAAGCTCGTTCATCAGCTCCATCAGCGCGGCGATCGACGTGTTGAAGTGCCAGCGGTTGTCGAAGTCCGCAGTTACCTTGCGGATGGTCTGGTGGAGTTTGCGCAGCGCGCGGGCGTCGGTCTCGCCAGAGCCTTCGTTCAAGTCGAAGTTGCGCGTGAGGAACCGGAAAATGCGGGAAACGAACCGGTATTGACCCTCGACACTGGACTCGTTCCAGTCCATGTTTTTCTCGGGCGGCGCCGCGAACAGGGTGAACAAACGGCACGTGTCGGCACCGTACTTCACAACCATGTCATCGGGATCGACAATATTGCCCTTCGACTTCGACATCGTCTGGCCGTGCAACTGCACCATGCCCTGCGTGAACAGGTTACGGAACGGCTCGTCGACGCTTACCAGCCCGATGTCGCGCATCACCTTGCACCAGAAGCGGGAATAGAGCAGGTGCAGAATGGCATGCGTCACGCCGCCGATGTACTGGTCCACCGGGAACCAGGGCTTCACCGTGGCGGGCTCGAACGGCATTTTGCCGTTGTGAGGATCGACGTAGCGGAAGAAGTACCAGGACGAATCGACGAAGGTGTCCATGGTGTCGGTTTCGCGCTCGGCCGAGCCGCCGCACTTGGGGCAAGTGGTCTTCAGGAACGATTGGAGCTGCGCGAGCGGGGATTTGCCGCGCCCGGTGAATTCGACCTCCGTGGGCAGCACAACTGGCAACTGGTCGTCGGGCACCGGTACCGTGCCGCACTTCGCGCAGTGGACGACGGGGATCGGCGTGCCCCAGTAGCGCTGGCGCGACACGCCCCAGTCCTTTAAACGATAGGTGATAGATGCCTTGCCGAAGCCTTCGCGCTCGGCTTTCTCAGCCATTTTGCGGCGGCCTTCCTCGCTGGTCAGGCCGGACCATTCGCCAGAGTTCTCCATCACGCCGTAATCGGAAAACGCTTCGGTGGGATTCACGGCCAACGCGCCGTCCACGGGGCGAATGACGGGCACGATGGGAATGCTGTACTTCGTGCAGAACTCGAAGTCGCGTTCGTCGTGCGCGGGCACGGCCATGATGGCGCCTGTGCCGTAGCCCCACAACACGAAATTGCCGATCCAGACCGGCACTTCCTGGCCGCTGTACGGATTGACGGCGGTGCGGCCGGTGAAGAAGCCTTCCTTTTCGAGATGCTCGGGATCCTTCCGTGAAGGATCGTCGATCATCGCCTTCAAACGGGCGGCGAGATCGCCAGTGCAAAGCTCCTTCGACAGCGGATGCTCGGGCGCGAGAATCACGCAGGTGGCGCCGTAAATCGTGTCGACGCGCGTCGTGAAGACGCGAATCTTCGTCGCGGTTCCGGCGAGCGTGAAGTCGATCTCCGCGCCCTCGCTGCGGCCGATCCAGTTGCGCTGCATGGTGAGCACCTGCGAAGGCCAGTGGCCTTCGAGCTGCTCCATGTCCTTCAGCAGTTCCTCGGCGTACTGCGTGATGCGGAAAAACCACTGATCGAGCTCGCGCTGCTCGACGGGCGTGGTCTCGTGACGCCAGCAGCAGCCGTTCACCACCTGCTCGTTGGCCAGGACCGTGCAGCACTCCGGGCACCAGTTCACAAGCGACGACTTCCGGTAGGCCAGTCCGCGCTCCAGCATGCGCAGGAACAGCCACTGGTTCCAGTGGTAGTACTCGGGCTCGCACGTGGAGATTTCGCGGTCCCAATCGTAGGCGAAGCCGAGCCGCAGGAGCTGCTTCTTCATGTGCGCAATGTTGGTGTGCGTCCAATCGCGCGGGTGCATCTTGTTCTTGATGGCGGCGTTTTCCGCCGGAAGGCCGAAGGCGTCCCAACCCATCGGGTGAAGGACGTCGTAGCCCTTCATCCACATGTAGCGGGCCAGTGTGTCGCCGATGGAGTAGTTGCGCACGTGCCCCATGTGCAAGCGCCCCGAGGGGTAGGGGAGCATTTCGAGCACGTAATAGCGCGGCTTCGCGCTATCGTCGGCGGCTTTGTAAAGAGTGCCTTCGGAGGCCCACAGCGCGCTCCACTTCAGCTCGATTTCTTCGTGGTTGTACGGCTTTTCCGGCATAGAGACTTCAACGCGTCCACATTTCGCAGGTCGTCGCCCGGTTGGTCGATGGGCGTCTCGAGGACAAAGGCCTTGGTCCGCAGCTTCGGATGATTCAGGATGCGGCGGAAACCTTCCAGGCCGATCTGTCCTTCTCCAATATTCGCATGCCGGTCGAGTTTGGAGCCAAGCGCGCCTTTCGAATCGTTGGTATGGATCACGGGGATGTTCTCGAGACCCAGCACGGCCTCGGCGCGTTTCAACGTCTCGTTCAATCCGGCCTCGGCCGAAACGTCGAAACCCGAGGCGAACAGGTGGCACGTGTCGAGGCAGTAGCCGACCGGGAACGGCAGGTTCGGCTGGGCCAGGTCGCGGATTGACTTCAATTCTTCGAGCGTCCGGCCGATGGTGGAGCCTCCGCCAGCCGTGTTCTCGAGCAGTAGGACGAAATCCGCCGCCGGGTTCAGGCCCTTGCCCGCGGCTGCAAGCGACGCGGCCAGCGTTTCGATGCCCTGTTCGAGCGTGTGGTCCTTGTGGCTGCCGGGGTGCATCACCAAGTACTCTGCGCCGATGGTGAAGGCCCTTTCAAGCTCTCCACGGAACGCCGAAATCGACTTCTGCCGGATGCCCGGGTCGACCGAAGCCATGTTGATCAGGTAGGAGTCGTGGATGACGAGCGGGGCCAGGTCGTGGCGCTGGCGCAGGTCGCGCATCGCGCGGACTTCGGCTTCTGGCGGCGGCGTCGCGCGCCACATGCGCGGGCTGGCCGAGAAGATCTGAAAGCAGTTCGCGCCGAGCTCGTGAGCCTTGATTGCGGCGTTCTCGAGGCGCGGTGACGACGAAGTATGGATTCCGATGCGCAAACCGCCAGTTTAGCGTGGCGGCAGGGCAGCGCCGTGAATCGCATCGGTCAGGCGGCGATGCCAGGCCACGTCGCGCCACATGCCGTGGAACTGGGGACCGCAGAAGTTCGAAGTCGCCATGGCGGCCCAGCGGCCTTTCGACGCGGCGTAAGTGACGCCCAGCTCGCAGAGTTCCTTGATCCAGCCCCAGTTGAGCATCGGGTAGTCCTTGTAGTCGACGAGAGACCAGCATTCAGTGGTGATCAGCGGCTTCTTCGCGGCGATCGACCACTCGGTGAGCACGTCAATGCCGTACTTCAGCCGGGCCTGCCAGTGATCTTTGCCTTCGTTGTAGATGCGCTCGGCGTTGATGGCGAGGTTGTCGTAGCCCTTGGGGTCGAAGCGCTCGTAGTTGTAGCCGACTTTCTTGTAGAAGTCCGAGAAATGCGTCATCCAGAGGTGCAGTTCCAGGAAGTCCAGCATCGAGACGTCCTGCTGCTTCCAGTTCTGGTACTCGGAGGTGAAGGAGAAGGTGTAATCGTATTGCGGATAGCTTTGCTTGAGCAAGGCGATGGGCTCGGCCATCCACTGGACTCCTTCCGGCGTGGCGCGCGACAGGCGCTTCGGTGTGAATGGCGCCCAGACGTCGAGCGGGAACTCGTTGCAGAGATCGACGTAGAGGATCGAGCCGCGCAGCGAGGCATCGATCGAATCCAGGCAGGACTTCCAGACAGCGCCGAGCTGTGCCGGAGTCGTGATGCGCATCCGGTGCTCGTGGATGTCCTGGCGAAACCATGTGGAAAGGCCGACCAGCAGGCCGCGGTCCCGGCATTTCCCGATGAACTCGTTCAGCGCCGGCTGCACGCGGACGCGGATCCGGGCAGGGGCGCCCCAGTCCTGGGTGTTCCACTCGGGCAGTAGTTCCCAGTTGCGCGTGGGGCCCCAGTGGATCAGGTGGGGATAGGCGTCGATGCGGACGGCGTCATAGCCGCGCTCCTTCAACTGATCGAGAGCGGCGTCCCAATCTTCGTAGCCCGCGCCGGGCCAGCGGCGTTCGAGCCAGGAGAAGTCCCACATGGTGATGGCCAGCAGGCGTTTGAGATCGGGAATCGCGGCGGCGGCCAGGGGCGAGGAAAGGAAGGCTCTGCGGGACCACATGGCCCCATTATGCAGAATCGGACCCGATGTTCCAGCGGACAATCGCCGGGAAGCCGTTGTCCGAGCCTAGGATCGAGACGCGCGCCGTGGCCAGCGCGAAGTTGCGAGCGGTCGCCGGCGGCAGCTCGAGATAGACGGCCGTGAAGATGCGCAGGAAATGGCCGTGCGCGAAGATCAGGCTCTCGCCCGACGCCGGCAGCGCGTCGATGACGCGCCTGGCGCGCGCGGCGACTTGGTCGAGCGTTTCGCCGCCGGGAACGGGTCCGTCCCAGATGTTCCAGTTCGCGCCGTGCGTTTCGCGGATCTGCTCGCGCGTCAAGCCGTTCAGGTCGCCGTAGTCCCACTCCATGCAGAGCGGCTCGACGCGGGCGTGAGCGGCGTACCCGCAGGCCTCGCAGGTTTCCCGGGCCCGGCGCAGAGGACTGGTCAGAACAGCCTGAAACGGGCGTCCGTTCAGGAACCCGGCGGCGAAGCGGGCCTCATCGAGGCCGCGGGCGGTGAGGGGCAGGTCGGTGCGTCCAGTGTGCTGGCCGGAGCGCGACCACTCGGTTTCGCCGTGGCGCGCGAGCCAGATCTGTCGGGATTCGAGCATGAACTCTGATATTCTCATGCCCGAAGAGAGGCGACTGTGCGATGATGCGCCGGAATTTCCTCCAGACTGCCGCCCTGGCCGCCGTGCCGCCGATGAGCGGACGCCGTGCGGAACTCTATGGACTGCTTGGAGATCTGCCGCCGCGGGACCGGCCCGTGAGCGCCAAAGTCCTTTGGTCGAAGGACCGCGAGCACTACACTCAGGAGAAGCTCGAACTGGACTTGAACGGCGTCGAGAAGGTGCCCGCGTATTTCCTGAAGCCGCGCGGGCTGAAGGGCCGTGCGCCGTGCGTGCTCTACCACCACTATCACGGCGGCAAATACAAGCTCGGCAAGGAAGAAGTCATCACGCCGAAGCCCGACCACGCTCTGACCTCCTACGCCGAGGACCTGACCGCGCTGGGCTACACGGTGTTGTGCGCCGACACATGGATGTTCGGCGAGCGTTCCACCCGCACCGAGATGGACCTGTTCAAGGAGATGCTCTGGAAGGGTCAGGTGCTGTGGGGCATGATGGTCTACGACTCGCTCAAGGCCGTGGACTACCTCGCAACGCGCTCAGATGTCGATGCGACGCGCATCGCCGCCATGGGTATGTCGATGGGCAGCACGATGTCCTGGTGGCAGGCCGCGCTCGACGAGCGGATTAAGGTCTGCGTCGACATCTGCTGTCTCACGGACTTTCAGGCGCTGATCGAAGCGCACGGCCTGAAGGGCCACGGGATTTACTACTACGTGCCGGGCCTGCTGAAGCACTTCACTTCCGCCGAGATCAACAGTCTGATCGCGCCAAGGCCGCACCTGTCGCTCGCCGGGCTGCGCGACGAACTGACGCCAGTACGCGGCCTGGACAGAATCGACGCGGAGTTGAAGCAGGTGTACGCGAAGGCCGGCAAGCCGGAGAATTGGAAGCTGCTGCGTTACGACGTCGCCCACGAGGAGACCGGCGAAATGCGCCGCGAAGTGCTGCACTGGTTGAAGGAGAAACTGTAAGACACGGCAGGGTAGGGCCAGAACTGCCTCACGAACCGTGCCCTCAAGCAGAAGGAGTTGTCGATGATCCTGCGGGAACCACTTCCAGGTGTCTCGATAGCCGATATCTGGCGCGCAGCTCAGATTGCCGTACTTGTCGTGGGCTTCGGTGCTGCGCAGGGCCTCAGCAACGAGCCACAGGCGCATGAGGGTACCACGGTCAGGAGGTTCAGCCCATTTGTGGTGCGCCAACAAACCACGTACTTCCCTCCGGATTCGAAAACCACGCCCGTGGCCAGGGAACGGACCTTCGCGGTGAGGTCCGATGGTTCCTTGATAGTAAGCTTCTCCTCCGCCGCTCCAGACGGGGAGATAGCAACAACCATCCAGATTTGGGATCGCCGGAGCAATCAGGAGATTGTGCTTGAGCCGTTCACACAGTCGAGGATCACCACAAGGCTGACAGAGGATTCATGGCTGGCGGCGCTAGAGGCGAATTATCCAGCTTGTCCGCAAGCGGACTCGGAAGCCGCTCGGAATGCAAGGGACGCTGGCGAAATGCTCGGATTCCGTGTTCACAAGGTGGAGGCATGGCGGCCGGGGATGCGCACCGAAATGATCATGGCGCCAGCCCTCGACTGTCTTGTGCTTAGCAAGATCATCCGGTTCTCAAGCGGATCGAGGAATGAGACCGTGACTTTATCGGTCTCCACCGGCGAGCCAGATGTCAGCCTCTTCAGCCTTCCAGGTGGTTTCGTTGAGCGGTCGCCCGCTGAGCTGGAATCGGCCTATGCTGCCAAATACTCTGGCAGGGTCTTCTTCGGAAAGGTCGCATTGAAGGCTGCCGAAGCGCGATACCGTAAGTACAAACTACGTTGAGCAAATGGGCAGTTAAGAAGAGCGTGTGCGGCCGACGCGCAAAATCGTATCCAAGGAGACCGGCGAAATGCGCCGCGAAGTGCCGCACTGGTTGAAGGAGAAAATGTAAGACATGGCATATCTGCTGGCCCTGGACCAGGGCACGACAAGCTCGCGGGCGATCCTGTTCGACCCCTCCGGCAAAGCCGTGTCGGTGGCGCAGAAGGAGTTTGCCCAGATCTACCCTCAGGCGGGCTGGGTGGAGCACGACGCGATGGAGATCTGGTCCACGCAGATCAGCGTGGCGGCGGAGGCCCTCGCCGATGCACGAGGTTCTGAGAAAGAGATCGCCGCCATCGGCATCACCAATCAGCGCGAAACCACCATTCTGTGGGATCGCCGCACAGGTGAGCCCGTTTCGAACGCCATCGTCTGGCAGGACCGCCGCACCGCGCCGTTCTGCGAGCGTCTGAAGGCCGATGGCGTGGAGGATTTGGTACGAAAAAAGACCGGCCTCGTGGTGGACCCCTACTTCTCCGGCACGAAGATTCGCTGGATTCTCGACAACGTGGCAGGTGCCCGGAAACGCGCCGAGGCGGGCGAACTCGCCTTCGGCACGGTGGATTCCTGGCTGATCTGGAACCTAACTGGCGGCAAGGTCCACGCGACGGACGCGAGCAACGCGTCACGGACGCTGCTCTACAACATCCACACTGGCGATTGGGACGAGGAGCTGCTGAAGCTGATCGGCGTCCCGCGCGAGCTTCTGCCCGAAGTGCGCCCGTCGAGCGGCGTCTTCGGCGAAGTCACGGGGCGGCTGGACTTGCACGGCGTGCCGGTGGCTGGAGTCGCGGGCGACCAGCAGGCGGCGCTATTCGGGCAGGCGTGCTTCGAACCGGGACTGTCGAAGAACACGTACGGCACCGGCTGCTTCCTGTTGCAGCAGACGGGCCGCGAGGCCGTGGAATCGAAGAACCGGCTGTTGACCACGGTGGCCTGGCAGAACGGCGCCGGATTGCATTATGCGCTTGAGGGCAGCGTCTTCATCGGCGGCGCGGTGGTGCAGTGGCTTCGGGACGGGCTGGGGATCATCCGGTCGTCGGGCGAAGTGGAGGCGTTGGCCGCGTCGGTCGCGGATTCGCACGGCGTTTTCCTGGTGCCGGCGTTCGTCGGTCTCGGCGCGCCGCATTGGGATGCGCGCGCCCGAGGCGCGATGATCGGTATCACGCGCGGCGTCACCGCGGCGCACATTGCACGCGCCGCGCTCGACTCCATCGCATATCAGGTGGCCGATCTGCTCGGAGCGATGCGGGCCGATTCGGGCCTGCCGCTCGAAGAGCTGCGCGTCGACGGAGGCGCGTCGAGCAATAATCTGCTGCTGCAAACGCAGGCCGATCTGCTGCAAATTCCCGTCGTTCGCGCGGCGCAGCAGGAGACCACGGCGCTCGGCGCGGCCTACCTGGCCGGGTTGGCGGCGGGCGTCTTCAAGGACACGTCGGAAATCACGGCGAATTGGCGGGCGGACCGGCGCTTCGAGCCGAAAATTGGCGCAGACGAAGCGGCGTCGCGCCGGAGCCAGTGGTCGAGGGCGGTCGAGCGCTCGCGCGACTGGGAAACGGCATGAACCGGGCGGAACTGATCGACCGGCTCAGCGAGCGCAACGCTGTCTGGGACTTGCTCGTGATCGGCGGCGGAGCGACGGGCGTCGCGGTGGCGCTCGACGCGGCCTCGCGCGGATATCGAGTCGCGCTCGTCGAAGCGCACGACTTCGGCAAAGGCACGTCGAGCCGCAGCACGAAGCTGGTGCATGGCGGCGTCCGGTATCTGGAGCAGGGCAATGTCCCTCTCGTGATGGAGGCGCTGAAGGAGCGCGGTCTGCTGAAGGAAAACGCGCCGCACCTGGTCAGCGAACTGGCCTTCGTCGTGCCGAACTACGAATGGTGGGAAGCGCCGTTTTACGGCATCGGCCTTCGGCTTTACGACCTGCTAGCCGGCAAGTACGGCTTTGGCGCGTCGCGGAACCTGTCGCGCGAGGAGACGCTCGAACGGCTGCCGACGATCCGGACCGAGGGGCTGCGCGGCGGCGTCGTTTACTACGACGGCCAGTTCGACGACACGCGCCTGCTGATTCGCATGGCCATGACGGCCGTAGAGCAGGGCGCCGTCCTCGTGAATTACTGCCCCGTAATCGCGCTGCTCACGAACGACACGGGGCTTGTCGATGGCGCACGCGTGCGTGACGAAGAATCCGGCGAGGAGTTCGAACTGCGCGCCAAGGCAGTAATCAACGCGACAGGCGCGTTCAGCGACGGTGTTCGAAAGCTCGCCGACCCGGCCGCGCCGCCGATGGTGGCGCCCAGCCAGGGCGTGCACCTGGTCTTCGACGGCTCGTACCTGGCGGGCGACACGGCCATCATGGTGCCGCACACGAAAGACGGGCGCGTGATGTTCGGCATTCCGTGGCACGGCCATACGCTGGTCGGGACGACGGATACCCCACTCGAAAAGGTCGATTTGGAGCCGCGAGCGCAGGAAGAAGAGATCGAATTCATTCTCGAGACGGCGGGTCAATATCTGGACCATGCGCCGTCACGGGCCGACGTTCTCAGCGTCTGGGCCGGCATCCGGCCGCTGGTGAAGGCGCCGGGAGCGGCTTCGACGGCGGCTCTGTCGAGGGACCATTCGATTCACGTCGATCCGAACGGCCTGATGACCATCGCCGGCGGGAAATGGACGACTTCGCGAAAAATGGCCGAGGACTGCGTGGACCAGGCCGCGCTAATCGCCGGGCTGGATGACCGGGAGTGCGTGACGAAGCGGCTGAGAATCCACGGTTATCATCATCACGCCGGCAAGTTCGGTTCGTTGTCGGTGTACGGCAGTGATGCGCTTGCCATTCAGGATCTGGTGCGGAGCGAGCAAGTCCTGGAGAATCAGTTGGATCCGGAGCTTCCTTACTCGGAGGCGCAGGTGGTTTGGGCGGTCCGGCAGGAGATGGCCCGCACGGTGGAGGACGTCCTGGCGCGCCGAACCCGGGCATTGCTGCTGAACGCGGCCGCCTCCATGCGCATGGCGCAGCGGACCGCGCAGTTGCTGGCGAGGGAATTGGGCCGCGGCCAAGCCTGGAGGGAGGCGCAAGTGATTGAGTTCACAAGTGTAGCCAAGGGTTACGTACCCTGATATTCTGAATTGGGGGAGATGAAGAAAACTGCATGGGTCACAGGGTTGCTTTTCCTGCACGGCATTGCGGGCGCAACCGGTTGGCAGTCGGCGGGTCCCTACGGGGGTAGCGCGACTGCCATTGCGATTAGTCCGTCCAAGCCGGCTACTCTCTATGCGGGTGCTCGAAACTCCCTGATCTACCGCAGCGACGATGAAGGCCAGTCCTGGAGACGCCTGCCGTTTCCGCGCCATTTCCTGGGAACGGTGAGCGCCGTCGCTATCCATCCCCGAAATCCGCACCTCGTGTATGCCGCGCTCTCGGCCGAACAGTCGGCGTATGGCGGCGTCTGGAAGAGCGCCGACGGCGGTGAACACTGGGAACTTGCGAAGGACTTGGCCGGGATTTCGGCTGAGGCGCTTGCGATTTCCCCGAAGAATCCCAATGTGGTAGTTGCTGGAACCCGCAAGGGCGTCTGGCTGACCCGCGACGGCGGCGGCAAATGGATACAGATTTCCCGGCCCTGGAATCACGAAATGCGCGTGATTACGGCTGTGGCGATCGATCCGGTGGACGACGAGATCATCTACGCCGGTACGCCGCACCTGCCCTGGAAGACCGAGGACGGCGGGGCGAACTGGAAGTCGATTCACGATGGCATGTTGGACGACTCCGACGTGTTCAGCATCTTCATCGATCCGGCAAAACCGGAAAGCGTCCTTGCCAGCGCGTGCAGCGGCATCTATCGGAGCGAATCGAAAGGCGAGCGCTGGAGTAAGTTCCAGGGCATCCCGGCCTCGCACCGCCGCACACATGTCATCCGGCTGCATCCCGAGAAGAAGAACGTGATTTACGCGGGGACCACGCTGGGGCTTCTGAAGTCCGTTGACGGCGGTGCGAATTTCCGGCAGATAAACAACCTGCACATCCTGAGCATGGCCTTCGATCCGCGCAATTCGGACCGGATCTACCTTGCGACGGAGGGAACGGGTCTATGGAGGAGCGACGACGGCGGCCAGACGCTGACGGCGCTGAACGAGGGCTTCGTGAACCGGAAAATGCTCGACATCGCCGTTGCCGGCGAACGGCTGATCTCCAACTCGATTCAGGACGGCCAGGGCGGCGGCGTGTACGTCAGCGAGGATGGCGGTTCGTCGTGGACTCTGGGCGCCGGCACCAGCGCTCTCGGCGACAATCACATTCACCACGTGGCAGGCAATCCCGCGGACGGCAAAGTGCTCTTCGCGGCCAACGAACGCAAGTTACTGCGCAGCACCGATGGCGGCAAGAACTGGAAGAACCTGCCGATGCCCGGCAAGCCGGGAGAAACCCGGATTGGGGCGCTGGCCACGCTGCGGCTGAAACCTTTCGTCGTGCTGTTGGGCACGGACCAGGGGTTGTTCAAGAGCGCCGATCTGGGGGCGACCTGGTCGCCGGTTCCCATCATGAAAGTGAAGGTCGCGCCGAAGGTGAAGTCGCTGGATGTTTCGGGGACCAGGATTCTGGCGCGAACGGAAAGCGCGCTCTATCTTTCTGAGGACGCCGGAGCCAACTGGCGGCCGTTGAGCCTGTTGATTCCGACTTCGCTCGTCTATGACATGGCCATTTCGGACGAGAAATCGGCGCCAATTTTACTGGCAACGGCCAAGGGGCTGATGCGATCCGAAGACGGCGGCAAGACGTGGTTTCAGCGGGACCGGGGCCTTCAGGAAGGAACTGTCAGCTCCGTGCGCTACCAGTCGGGCAGCCATGGGCTGACCTGGGCCGTACAGTTTGGCAACCTCTACCGGTCCTCGGATTACGGCCGCACCTGGGAAGCTGTAGAGGGTGGCGAAATTCCAGAATCGACCATCCGGTCGTTGTGGGCGGATCAGACGCAACCGGACCGCCTGTTCGCAGTCACACCGGATTTGGGATTGTTTTATTTGAATACAAAGGACTTCCGGTTGCATAATTTAGACAAGGCAGGTACGCCCTGAACTATGAGAATGCACACTTACTCCACACTTTGCGCTCGCATTCGAAGAGGGTCTCGGGTTTTGGCCGTTGCCGGCATGGTCGCTTCTTTGGCGACCCTTGCGCCGGCGCAGGACAAGCCAGGCGACGAGAGGCCCGACAAGGTTGAAATCAACCTCTTCGGAGGTGGGAGCTTTTTTCACGACGTCAGCGAGGGTCTAGGCACGAAGCACGCCAATGGCGTGGCCGTCGGTATTCGTGTGACGGAGAACTTCTGGCGCTACGTCGGCCTGGAACAGGCCTTCACATACAGCACCAATAACCTGATGTTCCAGTCTCCGCTCTCGTCCGGCCAGCCGCGCTATGGGTTCGGCAGCCGGCTCTATCAGTACTCGCTGAACCCGGTGTTTCACTTCACGCCTCGTGGCTCCAAGTTCCGTCCATTCCTGACGGCTGGCGTCTCCGCGCTGAACTTCGCGCCGACCGATACGGCGAAGGCGCTGGCGAAGCTGCCGGAAAACGCCATTTACGGCGCGCAGAATCTGGACAGCAATCTCCAGCCCGGCCTGAACTACGGCGGCGGTGTGAAGTATCACCTGACTGACCGGTTCGGCCTGCGCTTCGACGTCCGCGGCATCTTCTCGCGCAACCCGACCTACGGGCTGCCGAACGATGCCAACGCTCCTGGAGTGTACATTCCGCGCTGGTACAAGCAGCACGGTGTGCAGGCAACTGCCGGCATCAACTTCTACCTCGGCAGCAAGTATGTTCCGCCGCCGCCGCCGCCGCCGCCGGCTCCGAAGACGCTGGCCCCGCTGAACGGCGGAGCTCTCGATGCGGGTAGCGGCACGTTGTGCCAGGGCCGTCCGATCACGGTCCGCGCGACGGGCGTCTCCGATCCGGCCGGACGTCAGCTCACCTACAAGTGGAAGGTGAACGGCCAGCCCGCGGGCGGCAACAGCCCCGAGTTGCAGATCACTCCGGACCGCGCCGGCAACTACATGGTCGAACTGGACGTGGAAGCCCCGAACGAAGACGGCCTCCCGATCCGTACGGCCAAGGCCAACACCTTGTCGCTGAATGTTCAGGAGTACAAGGCCCCGACGGTCACCGCCTGCACCGCCGCCCCCGCCGCTCTGAAGTACGGCGAGACAGCGAAGCTGAATGCGCAGACCACGGGTTCCCCGTGCAGCACGACCCAGTTCCGTTGGACCTCTTCCGAGGGCACCATCAACAACGGCACAAACACGGCCGCCAGCTTCGATTCGAAGTCCGTGCGGTTCGAGCAGGGCGGCAAGATCCAGTCCAAGACCGTCAACATCACCGGCACGGTGACTGACGATCGCGGCGCCTCCGCCACCTGCAACACCGCCGTGAAGGTGGATTACATCCCCGAAGCCATCCGCTTCTCCGACCTGATCTTCAGCAAGGGCAGCGCTCGCGTCAACAACTGCGCGAAGCGCATCCTGCTGGAGGAAGTCGCCGCCAAGGCCGCCGATCCCGACTACGAGATCGTCCTGGTGGGCCACTTCGATCAGGATGAAGCCGGAAACGCCCGCCGTCCGTCGAAGCTCGACCAGCAGCGTACTCTGAACGCCGTGGCCGTGCTGACCGCCGGCACCGGCACCTGCGCCCGTGTGGACACCAGCCGCATCAAGGCGGATTGGGTCGGCACGGAGCAGACCTCCAGCTTCCAGCCCGGCGTTTGCGGTACGTCCGCCCGTCCGGCCACCGAAGAGCGTCGCGGCTCCGCGGTGTCCACGGCCGACCAGAACCGCCGCGTCGAGGTTTGGCTGGTTCCGAAGGGCACCCAGATGCCGGCTTCCTTCAAGGGCGCTGAAGTTCTGCCCGAGAAGGACATGAAGAAGATCGGCTGCCCGAAGTAAACCTTCCAGGCTGCCCAAACAGATAGGCCCGGTTCTCCATCAAGGAGAGCCGGGCCTTCTCATTTTCAGCCGTTGTTAGGAGTAAAAGTTCTTGTCCCAGGCGTGTTTGCGGAGAAGCTCCATGATCGCCGCGGGCAGCGGGCCCCGGTCGGAGACGGCCATGTTGTTCTCGACATTCCGGATGCGCCGCATGCCGGGAATCACGGTGGAAACCGCCGCGGCGGACAGACAGAAGCGCAGAGCGGTCTCGGCGACCGGCTCAGTGCTCCCGGCTGACTCCAAGGCAGCTTTCAGCGCTTCGAAACGCTCTTGCACCTGCTGCTTGCGGTCGCCGCGGAAGTAGAAGGCGCGAAATTCGCTGGGATCGAACTCAGTTGCGGGCGTGATGGAGCCCGTGAGGGCGCCTTCATCCAGCGGCACGCGCGCAAGTACGCCGATGTTCAGCTCCTGAACGAGGGGGAACAGGCTGCGCTCGGGAGTCTGGTCGTAGATGTTGTAGATCACCTGGACGGTGTCGATTAGGCCTGTACGGCAGGCGTCGAGCGCCGAATCCGGCTGGTGGTCATTGATCGAGATGCCGAAGCAGCGAACCTTGCCAGCCTTCTTCAGGTCCTCGATGGCCCGGCGCCATTCGTCGCGGGCGGTCCACTCCGGGTTCCAGACGTGAAATTGCTGGAGGTCCAGCGTCTCGACGCCCAGATTCTTCAGGCTGGTCTCCGTGCACTCGACGATGTAGTCGTATGGGAAGACGTCATCGAGCCCTATGCCGGGCTGGGCGGGCCAAATGCGGTTCTTCGGGGGCGCCTTGGTGGCGACCCAGGCCTTCGAGCCTGTTTCCTTCAACACTTTCGAAATCAGCCGTTCGCTGTGGCCCTCGTTGTACGCCAGGGCCGTATCGATAAAGTTCAGGCCGAGCTCGAGCGCGCGCTTCAGAGCGGTAATCGATTCATCGTCGGAGTGGCCGCGCCACTGGTTGCCGCCGATGCCCCATGCTCCATAGCCGATCTCGGAAATCTGCCAGCCTGTTCTGCCAAGAGTGCGAGTTCTCATCGCTCCCCATCTTAGGAAACCGGCGGGGCGGAACGGAAGACCCTACGTAACGCGGCGTCCGGTTCAGGCATCATGAAGGCATGAGGCTCGTTGCGCTGCTCCTGTTCCTGACGCTGGGCCTGAGCGCGGAGCAAATCAAGCTCTACTTGAAGGACGGCGGCTTCCACATGGTGCGCGAGTACACCGTAAGGGAGGATCGAGTCCGCTACTACTCCTCCGAGCGCGGCGACTGGGAGGAGATCCCGCTCGCGCTGGTCGATCTGAAGAAGACGGAGGACGAGCGGAACTCCGCGGCTGCACGCGAACGCAAGGATGCCGAGATTGCCGACGCTGAAGAGAAATTCGAGCGGGAGGAGGCGGCGGAGGTGGCGCGCATCCCGATGAACCCGGGACTCTACGCCATCATCGAGGGCCGCGCCGAGGAGTTGAAGATCTCCGACCTGAAGGTAGTGAACAACAAGGGCCGCAACATCCTGAAGGCGATGTCACCGATCCCGATTGTCGCCGGCAAGTCGACGGTGGAGATGGAGGGCGAGCATTCCACGCGGGAGATTCGCGATCCGCGCCCGTTCTTCTACTTTCGGCTCGGCCAATTCGAGCGGTTCGCCATTGTCCGCACGAAGCCCAAGAAGGGCACACGGGTGGTAGAAACCTGGCAGATTATCCCGGTGACCAACGAGATTGTGGCTGAGCGGGACGAGCGTGAGATTTTCCGGCAGCAGTTCCGCGACGGGCTCTACAAGGTTTGGCCGGTGAAGCCATTGGAGCCCGGCGACTACGCGTTCATCGAGTTTGTCGAAGGGAAAGGCGAGATCCAGGCCCGCGACTTCCGGATTGTCAGCTCGGGCCGTTAAGCTGGTGCTGGTAGGCCGCCAGCACGTCGGCTAACGGCCCGTCCATCCTGACGCGCCCGTGTTCCAGCCATATGCCGCGGTGGCAGATGGACTTCAGCATCTCCGCCGCATGCGAGACGAAAAGCAGCGTCTTG
Source organism: Bryobacteraceae bacterium (assembly GCA_050789245.1). Classification (GTDB taxonomy): domain Bacteria; phylum Acidobacteriota; class Terriglobia; order Bryobacterales; family Bryobacteraceae; genus PNKE01. The sequence continues at coordinate 118,480 of JBOZRR010000043.1, forward strand.
CCCTGCTGGCGGAACATGTTGATCCGTTCGAAGCACTTCTTCTGGAACTCCTGGTCGCCGACGGCGAGGACTTCGTCGATCAGAAGGATATCGGGATCCACGTGGACGGCCACGGAAAAGGCGAGCCGCATGACCATCCCGGAGGAGTAGGTACGCGTAGGCTCATCGATGAAATCGCCCAGTCCGGAAAACTCCAAAATGCGGGGCAGGGCGCTTTGGGCCTCGGCGCGCGACAGGCCGAGCAGCGCGGCGTTCACCAGGGCGTTCTCCCTGCCGGTCAGGTCGGGATGGAAGCCGCTGCCGAGTTCGAGCAGCGCCGCGATGCGCCCTTCCACTTTGACGGTGCCGGCATCGGGCTGGGACAGGCCCGCAACCAGGCTGAGCAGCGTGCTCTTGCCCGCTCCGTTCGCACCGATGAGCGCGACGCATTCCGAGTGGTCGATGGAGATCGAGATGTTGCTCAGCGCGCGCAGTGTGTCCTTCTCACGAGGTCGGCCGCCGAAGGCTTCGCGCAGATGCACGGCGAGCAGCGCACGGCCCTGGTGAAGGCAGAATGTTTTTGTAACGTCTTCGAAAACAAGTGCGGGCATTACGTGAAATATGCGGAAAATTCGAGTATATCGAATGCTCAGTTCAGCCCAGTCGATGAAATAGCGCGAGGCTTTCTTCAGCACATCGTCGCCAGTGGTACCTGCCGGCTACCGCGCGGGCCTGCTGCGCGAGCGACTCTCGAAGCTCGTAGGATTCCAGCAGCCGGCGTAGTGCCCCAGCGATGCCGGTAGGACTGTACGGATCAATGAGTTCTGCGGCGCCTCCGGTGACCTCGGGCAGGGAAGAGACGTTCGACGTCAGCACCGCGGTGCCTGCCGCCATCGCCTGCGCGACGGGAAACCCGAAGCCCTCATAGAGCGAAGGGTACGCGAGCACGCGGGCGGCCTTCGTCAGGCCGGGAATGTCGGCTTCCGGCACGTAACCGAGATGCCGGACGCCCGGCGTGGCGGCGGCCTGATCGAGGATGGGCTTGGAGCCCCAGCCCACCGGGCCCGCCAGAATCAGCTCGTGGGATTCCCGGATTTCGCGCGGCAGCAGGGTCCATGCGTCGAGGAGCCGGGCGATATTCTTGCGCGGCTCGATGGTCCCGACGCTCAGAACGAAGGGCTTGGCGAGGCGCCACGCTGCCGACACGCGCGCGGCCTCGGTCTCCGGAACGTCGAAGTATTGCTCCGGCACGCCGGAGTGGATGGTCACGATCTTGCGAGGCTGAATGCCGAGGGAGCGGATGGCGTCGCGGCGCGTGCTGTCGCTGACGGCGATCACCATGTCGGCGCGGCACAGGACCTTCTCGGCGAAATCGAAGTCGGCGCGAATGTTGGCGCGGGTGTGGACCTCCGGCATCAGCCAGCAGGTCAGGTCGTGAAGCGTCGTCGTGAGCAGACAGCCTCGTGGAGCGCGGCGCACCTGGTTGGAGCAATGGAACAGGTCGATGCCGCCCGGCGGGACAATCGGGAACCCCAGGCGCTGCGAAGCGGCCAGGAGGCCCAGCCATGCGTGCGTCTTCAGCGCGGAGCCTGGGCCCTGTTCGTGGTGCAGCGAATCGGCTGACGCAAAACCTGGGAACGTCGAGATCGTATCCAGTCCCGCATGTTCCATGAGGGCGCGGATCCAGTGGTAGAGGTACGATTTCACGCCCGCACTTCGCATCAACAGCGGGCTGGCATCGACGGTGATCCTCATGGAACGTGATTCGTGTACAAGAACTTGCCGCCGCTCTCCTTGACGAGATGCAGCGACTCCTTGCCCGCCAGACTCTCAATTCTGGGCACGGCAGGCTTCTCAACCAGTAGATACGATCTTTCAGATTCGCGCCACAGTTCGGCGAAGCGATTGTCGTCGATGAAGACGTCCGGCGCGCTGGGCGCGTACGAGCCGTACTCGAGGTTGTTCACACGGCCGTTCAACAGCAGCACCTGCTTCAAGTCGGCGTAGAAGTACACGCTGGAGAAGGCGTAGTACTGGTTGTCGAAGATCACCCGGCCCGGCGGCGCGGTCTTGAGTGCCTGTGCCAGAGGCTGCGAACTGAGGTACGGATCGAAGGTAATCATTGCGATGCGCGCGGCGTTCAGGAACAGCACCATCATGGCCGCAAGCCCGAAGTACGTCCAACGGCCGCGCAGCAGGAACGCGGCAATCGCGCCGATCGCGAACGCGATGCCCGCCAGGATCAGCGGCAGCCGCAGATACGCGAAGGACTTCAGCGTCAGGTCGCCCATGTGGCCGAGCGAGAGCGTGTATAACTCGGGGTTCTGCGTGAGCGCGTTCGAAATGTCGCCCGGCGCGGGCACGCCCCAGACGTTCACCAGGATGAAGAGGATGGCCGCCAGCGCGAGCGAAGCAATTACGCCCACCACGCGCGCTCCGATCCGGATCCAGCGCGAATCGTCGGCCATCGCCGAGCCCAGCAGCAGCGCAAATGCGGGATATGCGGGCAGCGAATAGTATTCCTGTGTTGTCGAAAACGAGAAGAACACCAGAATGAAGCCGGCCCAGCACAGGCACAACAGCCGCAGGCGCGAGGCGCGGTCCGTGCCGCGATAGCTCAGCTTCGCGAGTCGCGGAAAGTAGGCGCTCCACGGGAAGAACCAAAGCAGGTGGAACAGCCAGAAGAGGTGCCTCGGGACAGTGTTGTAGTCGCGCGGCCAGCGGCGGTTCAGAAACCGCAAGATGTGCTCGTTGAAGAAGTAGAACCAGAAGAAGCCCCGGTACTGCCCTGGGCCGGCTTCCATCGAGAAGTCGAAGTAAGGCGGGTTCCTCAGCGTGGCGATAATGTGCCACGGCGCCGCCACCAGCAGAATCAGGGCAGTTCCGCTGAACGGGCGCAGCCTCTGCCACGTGCGCCGCACGAGCAACTGTCCGGTGAGCAACAGCCACAATCCGCCCGCGGCCAGCGGGAACACGAGCGCGATCAGCCCCTTCAATAACAGGCCCGTGCCCATGCTGACGGCCATCACCGCTGCCCACAAGCGCGGACGGCTTTCGTCCTCATCCAGTGCGCGCATCATTGCCCACAGCGCCAGCGCAATGGTGCCTGTCAGAATCACGTCGGGGATCAGGATGCGCGTGAAGAGGAACAGACCGATGGATGTCGAGAGTGCGAGTCCCGCATAGAAGCCGGCCTTCCCCTCGAAGGCCCATTCGCCCATCTTCGCTACCAGCCAGCACAGCGCCAGGATCGACAGCACCACCGGCAGTCGCGCGGCTGTATCCGAGACGCCGAAGATCATGTAGGACACGGCAATCATCCAGTACTTCAGCGGCGATTTCTCGAGGTATGCCACGCCGTCCAGCCGTGCCGTCACCCAGTCGCCCGAGTCCAACATGTTGCGCGCGATCTGCGCCTGCACGGCGTCCACGTCGTCCATCAGGTGCGGCGGCGCGAGCAGCGTGATGCCGTAGATCAGGGCCGCGACGGCCACCACGATCAGCGCGCGGTTGCGGTTTCGATCTTCCATCTCTTCATCCACAAGAAAAGGTTCAGCAGGCCCCACAGCGGGTAGCCGTAGTTCGCGCGCCGCGCGACGTGATCGTCCTTGATGCGCCGGACAAAGGCGGCGTCGAACAGACACGTTCGCCGCACCGTCTCATCGGCGAGGACATCCTCCATCATGGGCCGCAGCACGCCGCGGAACCAGCGGTGCGTCGGAATGTCGAAGCCCTCTTTCGGGCGCTCCAATACGACGCGCGGCAACTTGTCGCGCATCAGTTCGCGCAGAATCCACTTCAGCGAATCGCCACGAACCTTGAAATCTTCCGGCAAGGTCGCGGCGAACTCCACGATGCGATGGTCTAGAAACGGGGGCCGGATCTCGAGCGAATGCGCCATGCTCATGCGGTCGCACTTTGTCAGAATGTCGTCGGCCAGGTAGAAGCGCTGGTCGAGCCACAGATAACGGTTCACCTCTCCGCACTGGAAGGCCTCCGTCGGAAGCGTGTTCATCAGGTCGCCGGGGTTCGAATAGCGCGCCGCGCGATACAGCGCCTGCCGCTGCTTCGAGTTAAAGGTCCCGTTCCAGAACAGGTGCGCCTCCGCCGGCGGCAGCAGCGAGCCCTCCAGAAACCGCTTTGCCTTGTACTCCAGGCTGATCTTGTCATCCGATACCGGCCACAGCCGCAGCAGGCCGAGTCCTGTCCGGCGCATCCACGCCGGAACGCGCCGCATCCCGGAGGCCAACGCATCCGCGCGGTAGGTCAGATATCCGCCGAACAGTTCATCGGCCCCTTCGCCGCTCAATGCGACTGTCACCTGCTGCCGCGTCATGCGCGACAGATACCAGACCGGCAGCGCGCCCGCGTCGGCCGACGGCTCGTCGCAGTACTCAGTGAGTTGCTCGATCGTCGCCGCCAGATCCTCCTCGGGGTTCAGATCGAACTCGTGGTGCTCCGTGCCGTAGTGCCGCGCCACTTCACGGAAGTAGGGGCTCTCGTCGTGCGAATGGCCTCGGAACGATACCGAGAAGGTCTTGATGCCCGGGGCCTCCTGAGCGGCGTAGTGGAGCACCGTCGACGAATCCAGTCCGCCGCTCGACCAGACGCCCAGCGGCACGTCGCTGATCAGATGCTCCCGAACCGAGGAGCGCAGCAGCGCATCAAGCTGCTCCTTCGCGCCTTCAACCGAGACATTCGCGTTCGGCTCGAAACGCAGCGACCAATACGGCGCCCGCGAGATCTCCCCATTCCGCCACTCGACATACTCGCCGGGCGAGACCTTCTCCAGGCCCTCCACAAGCGTGTACGGCGCGGGTACCCAATTCAGCGCCAGGTAGTAGCCGAGTCCATTGAGGTCGAGGCGCCGCGGGATCTCCGGGTGGTGCAGGATCGTCTTCAGCTCGCTGCCGAAGTAGAGGTCGCGGCCGCGATGGTAAATATACAGCGGCTTGATGCCCATGCGGTCGCGCGCCAGCACCAGCCGCCGCAGCGACTCCTGCCAGAGCGCCATCCCGAACATGCCCCGAAGCTTGGCGAAGCACTGCGTGTCCCATTCGATAAAGGCTTTGAGAACGACTTCCGTGTCGCAGCGCGTCTCGAACCGGTGTCCGCGCGACTCGAGCTCGGCACGCAGTTCGGCGTGGTTATAGATCTCGCCGTTGAATGCGATAACCACATCGCCGCCCGCCGCGAACATTGGTTGCTCGCCGTGGCCGACGTCGATAATCGCCAGACGCGCCGTGCCCAATGCGATCAGATCGGACTCATGCCAGCCCTGCTGGTCAGGTCCTCGATGCCTGATGGATTGGATGGCTCCGGCAATCCGGCCGGGCTCCACGGGATGGTCCAGCTTGGTGAACCCTGCGATTCCACACACAATTCTTCAGGATAGCGAATGCCGTTTACTCGTACCGCAAAGTCTCCACCGGCATGATGCGTGTCGCTGACCGCGCCGGATAAATCGTCGCCAGCAGGCAGACGGCCAGCGCGGCCCCTGAGATCCAGAATGCATCCAGCCAGTCTGTCTTGAACGGGACGTGCGAGATCGAGTAGATCGCCTCGTCCAGCGCAATCCATTCGTATGTGTCGGCGAAATGGCTCAGTCCGTAGCCCAGTGTCAGGCCGATCGCCACGCCCGCGAGCCCGATCATCATTCCCTGGAGCACGAAGATGCGCGCCACCTGCATCCGGCGGGCTCCCATCGACATCAGCACGGCGATCTCCCGGCGCTTCTCCATGACCGACATCACCAGTGCCGTCAGAATATTCAGCGCGGCCACAAGCTGGATCAGGCTGATGGTGATCACCGACACCACCTTCTCCATCCGCAGCGCGCCCAGCAGTTGACGGTTCTGCTCCATCCAATGCGTCGCCCCCAGGCCCGCGCCTGCGGCCTTCTCCGCCGCCGCGGCGATCTCCGGCGCACGCTCGATGTCGCGCACGCGCAATTCAATGGAATTCACCACGTCGCCCGTCTGGAACAGCGCCTGAGCGTTCTCTAAGGACACGAACGCGAACTGGTTGTCCATGTCGAAGAAGCCCGACTCGAAGATGCCGACAATCCGGTACCGGACCTGCAATGCTCGCGGACCCAGCGGCGTGATCTCACCTTGCGGGCTGATCACGTTCACCCAACTGTTCAGCATCATGCCGGTGCGCTTCGCGAGCTGCGAGCCAAGGATAATCGTGCGCGGCTCCTTCAGCCCGTCGAGTGAGCCCTTGATCAGGTGAGAGCGAATGTCCAGGCTGTTCAGTGGGACGCCTTTCAACGTCGATTCAGCCGACTGCGTTCCGGCCAGCAGCACCTTGCCGTACAGCGCAGGCGACGCCTGTGTCACCCCCTCCAGTCGCGCCAGCCGCGCCGTGATCTCCCGCCAGCCGCCGATGCCCGAGGACGGCTCCTTCTCGAGCAGCACCACGTGCGGCGTCGCGCCCAGCAGGTTCGTCTCCAGGCTCAGCCGGAATCCGTTGTTGATGGCCAGCGCGATCACCAACGCCATCACGCCGGCGGCCACGCCCAGCACGCTGATGACGGTGATCAGTGAGATCACGCCGTGTCGCCTGCGCGGCTTCAGATAGCGCGCGGCGACGAACCATTCGAAGGCGCGCGGCAGCACAGGTCGGCTCCTACTCGCTTCGCTTGGCGGCCGCGTCACGGAGCCACTCGGCGATCCCGATGGGCCCTTCGGGCCGCAGCAGCGGGAACAGGATCACGTCGCGGATCGACTTCGAATCCGTCATCAGCATGACGATCCGGTCGATGCCGATGCCCTCGCCCGCCGTCGGCGGCAGGCCGTAGCACAGCGCGCGCAGGTAGTCCTCGTCCATCTGATGCGCCTCTTCGTCGCCGCGCTCGCGCATGGCGAGCTGCATTTCGAAGCGCTTGCGCTGCTCGTCGGGGTCGTTCAGCTCGGTGAAGGCGTTGCCGATCTCCATGCCCGCCGCGTAGATCTCGAAGCGGTCGGTCATCGTGGGATCGTCGGGGTTCTGCTTCGCCAGCGGCGAAACCTCCACCGGGTACTCGTGGATGATCGTCGGCTGAATCAGTGCCTCCTCGCAATGGCGTTCGAAGATGTCCACCAGTGCCTCGCCCGGCGTCGCCTTCGACGAATGGCTGCTCAGCCAGTGCGGGTCCTTCACGTCGTCCATCGAGGGCTTGTTGGGCCCCTTCCAGAACTCGCACACAGCCTCGCGGATCGTGTAGCGCCGCACGTTGCCGAAGTCGAGCTCCTGGCCCTGGAACGTGACGACCGTATTGCCCGTGGCGTCCATCGCCACCTGCTTTAGCAGGGCCGCCGACAGGTCCATCAGGTCGCGGTAGTCGGCATAGGCCTGGTAGAACTCCAACATCGTGAACTCGGGGTTGTGCCGCGTCGAGACGCCTTCATTGCGGAAGTTCCGGTTGATCTCGAATACGCGCTCCATGCCGCCGGCCACCAGGCGCTTCAGGTACAACTCGGGCGCGATACGCAGGTAGAGGTCGATGTCCAGCGTGTTGTGGTGCGTGATGAACGGCCTCGCCGCGGCGCCGCCGTACAGCGACTGCATCATCGGCGTTTCCACTTCAACGAATCCGCGCTCCTCGAGTTGCCGGCGGAACGAGCGCACCACCTTCGCCCGCGTCTCGAACACGCGGTGCACTTCGGGATTGGCGATCAGATCCAGGTACCGCTGCCGGTAGCGGATCTCGATGTCTTCCAACCCGTGATACTTCTCCGGCATGCCCAGCAGGTTCTTCGACAGGAACTCGAGCCTCTCGACGTGGACCGACAGCTCGCCGGTACGCGTCCGGAACAGATAGCCCTCGACGCCAATGATGTCGCCCAGGTCCAGCAATTGGTAGAGCTGATAGTCGCCCTCGGAGACGGCGTCCTTCCGGACATACACTTGCAGGCGCTCGCCATTCTGCTGCAAGTGCATGAAGCCCGCTTTGCCCATGCGGCGCACCGTCTGGATGCGCCCGGCGATGCGGACCTGGGGCTTCCCGGCTTCCAACTCCTCCGCCGTCTTCTCGGTGTAGGCAGCGAGGATCTCCGCGATGGTGTGCGTGAACTCGAAACGCTGGCCGTACGGCCGGCTGCCCAGCGCCTCAATCTCGCGAATCCGCGCAAAGCGCTGCTCGAACAGTTCCTGTTCCAGGGACAATAGAGAACTCCTTAGAAAACACCATTATAATTGGGTGTTTGCGATCGCTCTCCATCATCATTCCGGCATACAACGAGGAAAGCAGGCTTCCGGCGACGCTCGAGACCATCGCCGGCTTCGTCAGAACCAGATCGTTCGACTTTGTCGAGGTCGTGGTGGTGGATGATGGTTCCCGCGACGCGACCGCACGCATCGTCGAAGAAGCGGGCGCGCGCGACCCGCTCTTCCGCCTTGTGAAGAACCCCGGCAATCGCGGCAAAGGCTACGCGGTCCGCCACGGCATGCAGGTGGCGCGCGGCGAGTGGATCCTCTTCACGGACGCCGATCTCTCCGCGCCGATCGACGAGTTCGACGCCCTGGCCGCCGCCGTCGAACGCGAATCGGCCGATGGCGCCATCGGCTCGCGCGCCATCGACCGCTCGCTGATCGGCGTGCACCAGTCGGCCTTTCGGGAATTCAGCGGCCGCGTCTTCAACCTCGCCATGCGCATCGTCACCGGCCTGCCCTTCCACGACACGCAATGCGGCTTCAAACTCTTCAGCGCTCGCACGGCGAAGGTCACCACGGCTCTCCAGCGCATCGAAGGATTCGGCTTTGACGTCGAGATCCTCTTCATCGCGCGGAAGCACGGCTTCCGGATCCTCGAAGTCCCGGTCCACTGGAACAACGTCGAAGGCACCAAGGTCAGTTTGTGGAACGGTGTCGCCGCCTTCGCCGACCCCCTCCAGGTCCGCCTGAACCACCTTCGCGGCTACTACCGCTGACTCACCGGTAGTTGAATCTTAACGCCGCCGTCCTGCATCAATCACCTTGAATCCCTATGGCTTACCCTGAACAGCTTTTGATCCCCATGCGCAGCGACCTGACCCAGTACGGCGTCCAGGAGACGCGCACGCCCGCCGATCTCGACAGCGCCATCAAACAGAACGGCACCGTCCTGGTTGTGACGAATTCCGTGTGCGGCTGCGCTGCAGGCAAGGCCCGGCCCGCCGTCGGCCTGGCGCTCCAGCACGCCACGAAGCCCGACGCCGTGGTCACCGTCTTTGCCGGCGGCGATGTCGAAGCCACCGAGCACCTCCGCAGCCAGTACCTGGCCGGAAAGGTGCCGCCGTCGTCGCCTTCCTATGCGCTCTTCCGGGATGGTGTGGCAGTATGGGCCATGCACCGCTTCCAAATCGAATCGCGTCAGGCGCCCGAGATCGCCGTGGACCTCGTGAAAGCCTTTGACGAATTCTGCGCCACACAGAGCGCCTGATGTCCCAGCAAAACTACTCAAACCACGCCAGGACCGACACTGGATTCCACAAGATCCTGTTCCCGGTCCTGCTGCTCACCTGGATCGGTTCCGGCGTAAACCTCTGGCAATCCCTCGGAGACCACTCGCGGATCTACAGCGCCTCGCTGTTGTTCGTGCTGACGGTCGCCGTTATCGCCGTGGCCATCTATGCGCGCATCTTCGCGCTGAAGGCCCAAGACCGTGCCATCCGCGCCGAAGAGAACTTGCGCCACTTCGTCCTCACCGGCAAACCGCTCGACCCGCGCCTCGGCTTGAAGCAGATCGTCGCGCTCCGCTTTGCCTCCGACGCCGAGTTCCCTGCGCTCGCCGCACGCGCCGCCGCGGATTCGCTCGATCCGGACACCATCAAGAAGGCCGTCCAGTCCTGGCGCGCCGACGAATACCGCGTCTGAACGGGGAGTCCGAAACGGACTCCCCAGTCCTGAATGCGATAAAATCGGTTCATGCGCACTCCTTTGATGGCCGGCAACTGGAAAATGTACAAGACGCCGGCGGATACCAAAGCCTTCTTCGAGAAGTTCCTCCCGCTGGTGGCCCAGTCCACCCATGCCGACGTCGCCATCTGCCCGCCCTTCGTGAACATCGCGGCGGCGGTGGAAGCCACGGCCGGCAGCCGCGTCACCGTCGGCGGCCAGAACTGCTACTGGGTGAACAAGGAAGGCGCTTTCACCGGCGAAGTGAATGCTCCCATGCTGAAGGCCGCGGGCTGCACCTGGGTCATCATCGGCCATAGCGAGCGCCGCCAGTACTTCGGCGAAACCGACGTCACCGTCCTCCAGCGCACCAAGGCCGCCATCGAGGCCGGCGTGAAGCCCATCGTCTGCGTTGGCGAGCTCCTCGCCGAGCGCGAAGCCGGCAAGACCGCCGACGTCCTCACCGAGCAGTTCAACGGCGGCATCGCCGGCCTGACCCCGGAGGAGTTCGCGCAGATCGTCATCGCCTACGAGCCCGTTTGGGCCATCGGCACCGGCAAGGTCGCCACTCCCGAGATCGCCGAGGACGCCCACAAGCTCATCCGCGGCCTCGTCGAAGCCAAATTCGGCAAGGACGCTGCCGCCTCCATCCGCATCCTCTACGGCGGCTCCGTCAAGCCCGACAACGTGAAAGGCCTCATGGCACAGCCCGACATCGACGGCGCTCTCGTCGGCGGCGCGAGCCTTAAGGCCGAGGACTTCGCCGGCGTGGTGAACTTTTGATCGCCGCCCCTAAGGCACAACTCTCGCGGCGGCTGCTCCCTCTCCTGATGGGCGCAGCCGCCCTTTTGCTTTCCGCACCATTCGCCGCCCGCGCCGAGAATCTCTGCGCCCTGTTGAGCCGCGCCGGAGCCGCCCACCACAGCGAGGTCACCGTCGAGGGCCGGCTCTTCTTCGCGGCCAACCTCGCCATGATCGGCGACAGTTGCCCCGACCGCCGCACTCCGGCCCCCGCCAGCGCCCTCCGCCTTGACGCCGATTCCAACAAGACCCTCAAGCAGATCGACGAGCTTCGCGCCAAGGCCGAAGCCATTCGCGCGAAGGGCGCATACCCTCTCATCACGGCGCAGGCCAAGGGTTACTTCGTGGTGGAGCAGAACGCCTCCGCCATGTTCCGCGCCTCGATGGAACTCCGCCGGCTCTCTGATGTTCACGTCGAGGAACTCCCCGCCGCTCGCAGCCTCACACCCGTCCCCATCTGCGATGTCCTGAAGGACCCCGCCAAATACCGCGACCAGCGCATCGCCCTCGATGCCGTCGCCGTCACCGACTCTCTGAACGGCGTCTGGCTCACCGGCACTTGCGGCGCGCCCACCGGACACCCGTCCATCGTCCAGCCCGCCCACCCCAGCTACATCGTCCGCGGACTCGAGCGCTCCTTCGACGCCGGACCTGCCGCCGAAGCCCTCTCCGCCAAGCCCCGCCAGCGCGTCGTCGCCGCCGGCTGGCTGCGCGTCCGGGACTCCTACACCCCGCGTTGTACTGGCGACATCATTACCCGCGGCACCGGCTACGGTCCTCTCGGCCTCGCTGCCCTGCGACTGGAAGTCGAAGACACCCTCTCCGCCACGCCCATCAGCGCCGCCGAAGCCGCCCCCTTCGAAGCCGAGCCCCAGCGCTGCCCCGCGCCCTCGAGTTAGTCCTTCTTCGGACTCTTCCCCGGCAGCCCCACTGGATTCTCATGCACGCGCTCCGGCGTGTCTCCCGTCAGACCCGCCGCCAGTGTCACGCTCTTCTCGCCGAACTTGTCCCGGATGCGGTCCACCGCCGTCAGCGCCCGCCGCGCCCGTTCGTTCCGCTCGATATTCAGCAGGTTGAGCTGCCCCTCCGTCTCCTCCATCCCCGACGTCCCTATGCCGATCAGCCGGACCTTCTCACCGCGCTTCCACGTCTTGCGGAACAGCCCGCGGGACTCCGCCACCAGCTCATGGTCAAGCTGCGTCGCATGGTCCAGCGTGTGCGCGCGTGTCAGCGTCGTGAAGTCCGAGTACCGCAGCTTCAGGTGCACCGTCCGCGCGTGCAGCCCCTGCTCGCGCAGCCGCCGCGCCACTTTCTCCGTTAACCGTGTCAGCGTCGCTTCAATCTGGGTGGCGTCTTCCGTGTCCACATCGAACGTGAACTCGTGGCTGATCGACTTCGGATCGTCGCCCTCGCCGATCTCCCCGTCGAACCAAGATCCAGCATCCATCCCCCGAGACTTGCCCGCCAGCGCCAGTCCCCACTGCCCGAACCGCTTCGACAGAAACTCCGTCTCCAGCCGCGCCAGGTCGCCCACCCGGTGAATGCCGATTTCGTTCAGCTTCCGCTCCGTCACCTTGCCCACGCCCGGAATTTTCCGCACATCCAGCGGCGCCAGGAATTCAGCCTCCAGCCCCGGCTGGATCCACAGCACGCCGTTCGGCTTCGCCTGGTCGCTGGCGACCTTTGACACCAGCCGCGACCTCGACGCCCCAATCGAGCAGTTCAATCCCGTCTCGCGCTTCATCGCTTCGTGCAGCGCATGAGCGGCCTTCAGCGGCGGACCCAACAGCCGCTCGCTGCCCGTCAGGTCCATGTACGCTTCGTCCACCGACGCCATTTCGACTTTCGGTGAGAACTTTTCCAGCACCCCATGCACCTTGTGCGAATACTCCCGATACCGCTGCGGATGCCCCTCGACGAAGATTGCCTGCGGGCAGAGCTTCGCCGCCGTCCGCAAAGGTAGCGCCGAATGCACGCCGAACTTCCGGGCCTCGTAACTCGCCGCCGACACCACGCCCCGCGCGTCGCGCGGCCCGCCCACCACCACCGCCTTGCCTTTCAGCGACGGATCGTACAGCTCCTCCACCGACACGAAGAACGCATCCATGTCGACGTGAAAGATCGTCCGCATCGGGCCTCCCTCACGGATCGTAACGCGCCGAGATCACCCGCGGCAGCCCCGCCAGGTCGTGCCCCGTCGTCACGTCTTTCCACGCGTCCCCGAACGCCGCCCGCACCGCAGCCTCGCCCTGATAGCCGATCTCGAAGATCAGCCATCCGCCCGGCGCGAGCAGGCGCTCCGCATCGGGCACAATCCTCAAGTACGGGTCCACGCCCAGCGACCCGCCCGCCAGCGCCATTCGCGGCTCCCAGTCCCGCACCTCACGCTGCAAGTGCGCAATCTCGTGATCGGGAATGTACGGTGGATTCGACACGATCAGATCGAACCGCCCGCCCACCGCGCCGCTCAAGTCGCAGCAAACGAACTCGACCCGCGCCCCCAGGCTTCGCGCATTCTGGCGTGCCACCCGTAGCGCGTCCGGCGACAGGTCCGTCGCTAACGCGAACCCCGGCTTGAGCTCCAACGCCAGCGTCACCGCCAATGCGCCTGAACCCGTCCCAATATCCATCACCCGCCGCGCCCCTCGCGCTACTTCCAGCGCTCGCTCCACAACGTGCTCCGTCTCGGGGCGGGGAATCAGCACGTCCGGAGTCACGCGGAACTCGCGTCCCCAGAACTCCTGGCGCTTGGTGATGTACTGCGAAGGCTTGCCCTGCAGCCGTTCATGCAGATAACGGCCGTAGTGGATCCACTCAACAGTGGTCAGCTCGTGTTCGGGGTGGGAGTAGAGATAGATGCGCTCGCGCTTCAGCGCGTGGCACAACAGGACTTCCGCCGTCAGCCGCGAAGAGGCGACACCGTTGCTCTCAAGCAGTTCAGACCCTTGCCGGAGCGCGGTTTCGAGCGTCATTCTCCTGCGCCTGTGCCTGCTCCTTCAGCATCTTCGTGTTGTAGAACGTGGTGCAGGCGTTGATCAACTCTTCCAGTTCGCCTTCCATGATGCGATCCAACTGGTGCAGTGTCAGGCCGATCCGGTGGTCGGTCACGCGGTTTTCTTTGAAGTTGTAGGTTCGGATCTTCTCGCTGCGGTCGCCCGTGCCCACCTGGCTCCGGCGGTCTGCGCCAATCGCCTGCATCTGCTTCTCGAGTTCCAGTTCGTACAGCCGGGATCGCAGCACGCGCTCGGCCTTCGCGCGATTCTTGATCTGCGATTTTTCGTCCTGGCAGCTCACTACCAGCCCCGTCGGCAGGTGTGTGATTCGCACGGCTGAATACGTCGTGTTCACGCTCTGGCCGCCCGGTCCCGACGAGCAGAAGGTATCGATGCGAATGTCCTTCGCCTCCAGCTTCACTTCCACGTCATCGGCTTCCGGCAGCACCGCCACCGTGATCGTCGATGTGTGGATGCGCCCCTGTTGCTCCGTCACCGGAACGCGCTGCACGCGGTGGACGCCGCTCTCGTACTTCAGCCGCGAGTAGACCTTGTCGCCGCTCACCAGCGCCAGCACTTCCTTCGCGCCGCCCGCGCCGGATTCGCTGATCGACGTCACTTCCACCTTCCAGCGCTTTGCTTCCGCGTAGCGCGAATACATCCGGAAGATTTCGGCCGCGAACAGGCTCGCCTCGTCGCCGCCCGCGCCGGCCCTGATTTCGAGCAGCACGTCGCGCTCGTCGTTCGGGTCTTTCGGCAGAAGCAGAATGCGCAACCGCTCGGTCTGCTCCTCCAGGAAAGGCTCCAGCCTCGCGATCTCCTCGCTGGCCATTGCGCGGATCTCAGGGTCCTTCTCGTCCACCATCAGCCGCGCCTCTTCCAGGTCTGAGGCGGCTTTCTTGTACTCGCGGTACGCGCCGACAATCTCTTCCAGGTCGCGCTGCGCCTTGGCCGTTTTGCGGTACTTCTCCGGATCGTTCACGACATCCGGATCGGCAAGCTGTGCCGTCAATCCTTCAAATTTGCGTTCGACTTCGTCGAGCTGGCGGGTAAATTCCATTTGAGTCGGGTGCGGGCGGTCAGGCGATGACGAGTTCGCCGCCCTGCTGCTTTTCCAGAGCCATCGAGCCTTCCAGCGCATGGATGGCCACGGCCGTCTGGTCGTCGGATGGGGGTTGAGTGGTAATGCGCTGCAGCCACAGGCCGGGCGCCACCAGGGTGGCCATCAGGCTGGCCCGGCGCTTCGCGGCAAATCGGATCATCTCGTAACTCAGGCCGGTGATCAGCGGCAGCGCCAGCACGCGCACCAGCATCTTCTCGACAAACCCATCCGCCGGAATGATGGCGTACACGGCGATGGAAACCATCATCACCACCAGCAGGAAACTGGTGCCGCAGCGCGGATGCCACGTCACGAACTTCTGCGCGTTCTCGACGCTCAGCGGCTTTCCGGACTCGAAGTTGAACACCACCTTGTGTTCCGCGCCGTGGTATTCAAACACGCGGCGAATGTCGGCCCAGCGCGAGATCATCCACAGGAATCCCAGGAAGATCGCCAGCCGGATGATGCCGTCCACCAGGTTGAACGCGATGCGGTTCTCAATGGAAGGGAACTGCTTCTGCAACTGGGTGGTCAGCAGCAGCGGCACGAACTTGTACATGAAGATGAAGAAGCCGAAGGAAATAATCAGGTTCAACGCCATCGCCCATCCGGGAACGTCGCTAGAACTCTTCTTTTCCTCCACCGTCTCGCCCTTCTTGCGAGCCTCTTCAGCCGCCAAGTCGGCATTCGCGACGTTGGCTGAAAAGCGCAAAGCCTTTACGCCCAACCACATCGCCTGCCCCAGCGTCCCCACTCCGCGCAGCAACGGCCAGGACCAGATCTTGTTCTTCTCCGACAGGCGCGCCAGTGGACTTTCCTCGGTCACCATCGAACCGTCGGCCCGGCGAACGGCGACACAGTAGCTGTGCGGCGTGCGCATCATCACGCCTTCCATCACGGCTTGTCCGCCAACCAGCGTTTCTTCCCCGCTTTCCAGCACAGGCATCATCTGGGTGTGCGCCGCCAGGCGGATGAAGCTCTTCCAGTTCAAGGTGGGTACGCGCCTCTCTAGTGTCGATTATAGCGCAGGGGCCCCGAAAGCCCCTGCCTCTATACAGATGCGCGCATCACTCCCCGAGTTGCTTCAACACCTCCGCCGCGCGCGGAAACGCCGCCCTCGCCGACTCAAGGTTTTCAATCACTTCCGACCGGTTCCGGTTCTGCTGAAGCAGCGCCAGTCCCAGCACGTACTTCGCCCTCCGGTCTTCCGGGTCCAGCCTCAGCGCGCGCCGGGCGAACCGCTCGGCGTCCTCAGACTGGTTCGACATGAAGGAAGCCACGGCTGCGTGGCTCTGATAGCGCGGCTCCGCGTCGTCGAGTTCCGCCGCTCGCGTCAGCAATTTCCGAGCTTCCGCCACGTCCCCACGGTGAAAGGTGTACAGGCCCACCTGCTCCAGCGCGCTGGCGAACTCCGGATCCAAGCTCAACGCCTCCCGCAGCTTCGCCTCCGCCTCGGCCGCCTTGCCGCTCTTGTGGAGCTTCGCCGCTTTGTCCCATAGTTTCTGCGCCTTGCGAGGCACCTTGTGGCTCAGGCGGTACATGCTCACCACTCCGCCGGGGCCGCGCTTCCCCTCCGGCAGCGGGATCTCCAGCGTTCCGTGCGAAGGGACCTGCGAAATCCGGCTCGCTACCTTCTCGCCCCTCAGCGTCCGCACCTCGAATTCAACGTAGCCCTCTGGGATGTCCGCGATGTCGAACCGCCCGTTGGCGCCCGTATATGCGCTGCGATTCGAGTCGAGCGAGCCCGGCACCCTCGCCACCACCTGGTATCCGTCCAGATTCAGGCCGCTTTCGCTCACCACGTGCCCCGTCACCGTCGCTGTCTTGCGCCCTTGCGCGGCCAGAGACACTGCTACCGCCAGAAGAAGTAGTCCTCGTGCGAGTCGCACAAATCCTCCTTGAAATGCGTTTCGATATTTTTGGGAATTCAGGCGGACAGGGCTACGGCATTTGCCGTAATTTCAGGCTGGCGGACGGGGCGGAATTCAAACGGAATCAGGCGAACGACGGGGTCAGGCGGCGGCCAAACTACGGCGGCCACGCCTCAGGTGAGTCTCTAGCAGCCAACGCATCTGGACCGATTCGAACGGAGCCGCGCAATAGTCCGCGGCGCCCGCTTCCAACGCATCCAGCCAGTTGTTGACCTCGGGCAATCGGCTGACAACCACGACCGGCACGTTCTTGAAACGCACCGCCGCCTCCTCAAAGATCTTCTGCTGCCATGAGCAGAAAACGATGTCGGCCTTTGCTTCGTCTTCGGTGAGCTGGCAAGACGACGAGGTCAGGACGGGAGCCAGTTCGTTTCGGAGTTTCTCATCCAGCCCAAGGAGGAAGGCCCTGGGCAGTTTCTTGTTCGAGTGGGTCATCATTCCCTCCATCCCTTTCTTCTCCGATCGGGGGGGACTCGAACTCAGCTTTGGAGATACGTGCATCGCAGCCACCCGCTGCGCCGCTCTCTTCATTCATCCTACGGCCAATTGCGCTCTAGCTCCAATCAAAAAAATTGATCCTCCGGATACACCGCGCAAACGTTACACCTCAGCTTGGTAAACTGAAGGTTCTCCCGGAGGTTGAATGGCTGTAATTGTGCGCCGCAAGAGCGTGGTGGTTGACGTCGGCGGAGTGAAGGTGGGCGGCACGAACCCCATCATGATCCAGTCGATGACGAACACCGACACCGTCGATGTCACCGGCACCGTCAACCAGGTGATGGCCCTCGCCCAGGCCGGCTCAGAAGTCGTTCGCGTCACCGTCAACACCGAGGATGCCGCCAAGGCCGTTCCGAAGATCGTCGACACGCTCCGCATGTTCGGCGCCACCGTTCCCATCGTCGGCGACTTCCACTACAACGGCCACATCCTACTCAAGAAGTACCCCGAGTGCGCGCGGGCCCTCGCCAAGTACCGAATTAATCCGGGAAACGTCAATATTGGCCGGAAAACCGACGACAATTACCGCACAATGATCGAGACCGCCATCGAGTACGGCAAGCCCGTCCGCATCGGCGTGAACTGGGGTTCGCTCGACGGCGCCCTGCTCACTCGCTTGATGGACGAGAACGCCAAAAGTGCCGATCCGCTCGACGCCGTCGACGTCACGAAGCGCGCCATCGTCGTCAGCGCCCTCGAATCGGCCCGCATGGCCGAAAGCTACGGCCTCCCGCACGACCACATCATCCTTAGCGCCAAGGTCTCCGCCGTCCAGGACCTGATCGACGTCTACCGCATGCTCGCCGCCGAGTGCGACTACCCGCTCCACGTCGGCCTCACCGAAGCCGGCATGGGTTCCAAGGGCATCGTCGCGACTACGGCCGCACTCTCCGTCCTCCTCCAGGAAGGCATCGGCGACACCATCCGCGCTTCGCTCACGCCGCTTCCCAACGGCGACCGCACAGAGGAAGTGCTCGTCTGCCAGCAAATCCTCCAGGCCCTCGGCATCCGCAGCTTCACCCCGCAGGTCACCGCTTGTCCCGGCTGTGGCCGCACCACCAGCACCTACTTTCAGGAGCTTGCCGACAAGATCCAGACCTACCTCCGCGAGCAGATGCCCATCTGGAAGGAATCCCACCCCGGCGTAGAAGAGATGAAGGTGGCGGTCATGGGCTGCGTCGTCAACGGCCCCGGCGAATCCAAACACGCCAACATCGGCATCTCCCTCCCCGGCACATTCGAAGACCCCGTCGCCCCCGTCTACGTCGACGGCAAGCTCGTCAAAACCCTCCGCGGCGACCACATCGCCGAAGAGTTCACCACCATGCTTAACGACTACGTCGAACGCCGCTACATGAAGCGCGAAGACGCAGTTGTGGGCTAGGCGCCGGACTAATCCCCACCCGGCCGCCGCTTTATCGGCGAGATGCTCTTGACGATCAGCCCGACGTATCTTGTGGGAAACCGCATGCGCACGTCGGCATCGCGGCGCGCGCGCTGAAGGTACTCGCGTAGCGTTTCGGACTCCAGGTCCTCAATGCGGCGGATCGTCACGTGGCGGATCTGCTTCCCGGTGCCCTTCAGAATCTTCGCGGTGTCGTCCATCTCCGCGCCGCGGTTGAAGCCGATGTTAACGTGCTTCGAATACACTGCCACGTGGACCGCGCCATCCTGGTAGCGGTCGTCAGGCCCGTAGCCGAGCGCCACCGCGTTGTACGCGTCATACACATACTCGCAGCAGGGCGTCATCAGGCCCAGCACGTACTTCCGCACTGCGTGCGCGAGCTTACGGATCTCCGGATCGTAGGGCGCCAGGAACTCGTCGAGCATCTGCCTCATCGCGCCGCCACAAACTCCGCCGCCAGAACTGCCGGATGCTTCGTGCGCGCATTGCGCTCTGCCCGGAGGATGCGCGCGTCGCGGAAACCCGCTCGTTTCAGCTCATCGAGGAAGGCGCCGCCCTCCTTCGCTCCCGCGATTCAGGCGAACCAGTTGTCGAGCATCGCCTCGGGCTGTGGGCCCGTCAGGATCAGCTCCGCCCCCCACAGCTTTCCGCCCGGCTTCAACACGCGCGCGAGTTCTGCCATGATCGACGCTCGGCCCGGGTTCAAGTTGAAGATTCCATTGGCCAAAACTGCATCGAACGTGCCAGGCGCGAACGGAAGCTCCTCGGCGTTGGCACGCACAACTGGCGCGCTTTTCGACGCGCGATCGAGCATTTCCGGGCTGAAATCGACGCCGAACACACGCCGGACTCGAGGTTTCACCGCGATTGAATCGAGGCCCGCGCCGCAGCCGGCGTCGAGAACCGTCGACGCTTCGTCGAGCTCCGCGAACGCGGGGATGCAAGCGACGCCCGAGAATACTTCGGCCGCGCAGGGGTGCGCGTCGAGCAGCGGGCGTGCGTAACCCAATGATTCCGCGAAACTTGCGCCGATGGGGAAGGGGTACTTCGCCTCAGGATGCACGGCGGCGGCCGAGTAGATTTCCCTCACTTTGCCGGCGATTTCGTTCATTCCGGTTCGATGATCCATTGTCCCGCGTCGAGCGTGATTCCGTCGACAAGCTCCGAGCCGATTCTCGTGAGACTCTCGACGCTGTCTCGGCGTTTCACTCGATACACTCTCGAGAGATCCACGACGAACCACTCGGGAAATTCGTTCAGCCGCACGTAGTTCTGCCGCAGATTCACCACGCGCCGGTGCCGGTCGAAATCGAACGCTACACGGACCGGCTGCGGCGACTCAATCGAGAGCAGCAGGCGTTTTCCGTCGCGGACGGCGCCGGTCTTCATGCCGGGGCGCCACTCGGCGGGCCGGACGCCCTGCGACTTCATCAGCGCGTAAAGCAGCGCGGTGCGGTTGAAGTTGCCCTCGCCGTACCAGTCCTCGACGTGGCCGTCTGAGCGCTGCATGCCGAGCATCACCTTCATCTCGCTGTCGATCCAGTCGAGCGCTTCCGGGACGGGTTCGCGATTCACCAGGTAGAGCGCGCTCTCGATGGAATCGGCGTAGCCGTCGAAGGAGCCAAGCGATTTGTCGCGTGCGTTCGACGAGGGCTCCCACGCGTAGTTGCGGTACTTGGGCAGATTGCGCAGCACGCGGCGGACGGCTTCGCGGTACTTCGCTTCACCCGTCGCCTGGTAGAACGCGTAGACGGCGCCGTAAACGTAACCCCAGTTGTCGGACAGGCGCTCGTCGATGGGTTTCAGCGTCTTCCAGTCGATGACGTTGTACAGCATGCCGTCGGGATTGGCGGAGCGCAGGATGCGGTCGAGCATCTCCGCGATTGCCTCGCGCTGTTGGACGAATCGCTCCCCTTCGAGGTCGCGCTCGAGGCAGTAGAGCAGCGTGAGGCCGACGACGATCTCGTTGCCGTGGTCGCGCAGTTTGAGGCGTTCGGTCTTGGGCAGCAGATCACGCAGGTAGGCGTCGCCGATGCGGCGCGCGGCGTCGAGGTAGCGGCGGTCGCCCGTCATTGACGCCAGCCGCACGAGCGTTTGCAGGAAATCGCCGTCGAGTTCGGCGTCCTTCACGGGCAACTGGCCTGTGGCGATCGCGGCGGTGGTCATGTCGGCCATGCGGTAGAACCAGGGCGTGCGGCCGAGGTATTCGGCGACGGTCAGCAGGCCGTCCTTCGCGTATTCGCCCGCGCCGAAAAGGCTCTCCTTGTCGAGTTGCCCGTTGACGAGATTGAAGTTGCCCGGGATGCCTGAGGGGTGCGTGGTGTAGCGGATCTCGTTGCGCAGCATCTCCATCATGCGGCCCTCATAGAGGCCGCGATCGGTGAGGTGCGCGGTGAGGATCAGGTAGGGATAGAGGTCAGCGCCGGAGTTGTGCGGCGTATAAACGCGCTGGGCGGTGTTGATGCGGTCGGGCAGCAACAGCGTCTTCGGATCGGCGTGGCGGAGCCAGGCGCGCATCAGACGCTCCGCCGCGGAGACGGCCGTGTGGAACTGCTCGCCATTGCCGCGCGCCTTGGCGAAGAGTTCGGTTTCGGTCTGGGCGAAGCAGGGCAGCAGGCAGAGCAGGAGGACGCACGCAATCCGCATGGGGCCATTAGAGCATGGGAGATTTGGGACGTGAGCGCTTTTGGATTGACAGAGCGACGTGGATAACGAGGAGGCAGAGGTTTGCGGCAAGGATCGACCAGAGCCACGGGTGGGAGCGAAGATCGAATTCGAGTCTGTTGGAGAGCACGTAGCCGCTGGCGAGAATGACAGTGAGAGTCAGCGCCTTGAGGATCGTGCCGCGAATTGCGTTGGTGACGTCGGCAGCCCAAGTCGCGCAGATTACGCACGGACTGAAGAAGGTCGCAGCA
This sequence comes from Bryobacteraceae bacterium, assembly GCA_050789245.1. GTDB lineage: Bacteria > Acidobacteriota > Terriglobia > Bryobacterales > Bryobacteraceae > PNKE01. The sequence continues at coordinate 139,962 of JBOZRR010000043.1, forward strand.
ATCGGCCAGAAGCACAGAAGGACGCTCTCCGTCTGGAACGCGATCCAGCCGAACGCGAACTGGAACTGAACTGGAAGGGATGGTTTCCAGTAGAGCCTGACACCAGCCATTCTCGCGATGGACACAAGCACAACCGACACAACGAGTGGCAGCCAGAGTCCATACACTCCGGTTCGCCAGATCCGTCCGGGGGATAGGCCCATGCGGCCGGTTTTCACTGCAAGGATAGAGACCGGGGTGGCAGCGAGCAGCATGCCTTCCACGATGCGTAATGGATCACCGAGTCCGTCCTCCGAACTCATGTTTGGATGCAGCGTGTGTAGCCCACTCGTTTGTGCCAGTAGAGAAGCCAGAGACATACAGACGCCCATCAACAGGAAGAAGGCGGCGATCCACGAATGATGCGCAGTCCGCCGGAAGGCAAAAAGGCCCGTAAATGAGGCCCAGATAAGGGAAGCCGTGCCGGTGGCGAACCGCCACAGCGGTTGCTCGCTGACGTAGACATTTTGCCAAACTGCGAACAGGCTTCCACTTGTGTGGGCAAGAGAGAAGAAGAACATGGAGGCGCCGAGAGAGAACCAGGCCGCTAATATCCAGAGGAAGATCCGGCCGAGGCGAAAGTTAAGGAACTGGTCCAGGGTGCCGACGCACACAGCGGGCACGATGTGACACAGAACCAGCGCGAGTGTGGCTCCAGTGAGGACCGCGAAGGCAAAGCCGATTGGGTTGTTGGCGGGCCACGCCGGCTCAACTGCCAGAACCCAAGTCGGGACGGAGAAGCACAACGCCGCTTCGAGCGTGAGGAGGTACCGGAGTTCCCGAGCCTGGTCCAAGTCGATTCGACAATTTCGACAGGGCGAAAGTTCCCGGCATCATTGGCCCGGCTGCGGCATTTTGTGATCTCTTGCACAGCCAAGCGGTACAGTTTCCTGTTGACCACCTATAGGAAAATCGCTTAAGTTCTTCATGTAGGTTTCCAAATGGAGAGCGAACGGAACGAGAAGTCGGAGGTCCTTCAGGGGACGCTGATCCTACTGGTGCTGCGGACACTGGCCGCGCTTGGGTCGATGCACGGGTATGGGATCGCGCGGCGGATCGAGCAGATTAGCGGCGATGTGCTGCAACTGAATCAGGGAACACTGTATCCGGCGCTGCTGCGAATGGAGCAGGAGGGTTGGATCTCCTCGAAGTGGGGCGCGTCGGAGAAGAATCGCAAGGCGAAGTACTACTCGATAACCGCGGCGGGGAGGAAGCAGCTCGCGAAAGAGACCGAGGAGTGGCGGCGGATGTCGATGACGATTGAACGCTTCCTGGAGTTCAAATCGGCGGCACGTTGAGGAGGCCCGAATGAGTTGGCCCCGTACCATCGCGGCTCGGTTCCGGTCCCTGCTGGGGCGGGCACGGCAGGAGCGCGAGCTCGACGAAGAGCTCCGCTTCCACCTGGAGATGCAGATCGAGGACAACCTCCGGGCGGGGATGGACCCGCAGGAGGCGCGGTATGCCGCGCTGCGGAGCTTCGGCGCGATTGAGCCGATGAAGGAGACGTACCGCGAGCGCAGGACATTCGCGTGGGTCGAAGCGACGGCGCAGGACCTCCGGTATGCGGTGCGGGCACTCCGTAAGAGTCCCGGATTCACGTTGACGGCCGTCACGGTGCTGGCGCTGGCGATCGGCGCCAACACGGCCATGTTCAGCGTGCTGAACGCGGTACTGCTCCGGCCGCTCCCGTATCCATCGCCGAACGAGTTGGTGATGTTGTGGAGCGAAATCCCCGGCCAGGGCGCACGCGAAAGATCCGCCTACTGGAACATCGAGCAGTGGCGGAGCCAGAGCGGGAGCTTCGCGGAGATGGCTTTCCTTGACGGCGTCACTGCGACTTTAAGGAGCTCGGATGTGGAGGAACGGATCAGCGCCGTCCGGACCACGCCGAATCTGTTCCGATTGCTTGGCGTTCAACCGCTGCATGGACGCGTGTTTACGCCCGAGGAGGCCGGCCAACGGCAGCGCGTGGCGCTGATCAGTCACCGCTTCTGGCAGGCGCGGTTCGGTGGATCGCTCGATGCGCTCGGCGCCGATATTAACCTCAATGGCGCAGCGTCCCAGGTCGTCGGGATCCTCCCTGCGGAGTTTAAGTTTGACGACGACGCGGATGTATGGGAACCGCACACGTTGTATCCCAACTGGGAAGACCTTCGCACCTTGCGCGGCTCCGGTTTTTGGACCGTCATTGGAAGACTCCGGCCGGATGTGACTCTCGAGCAGGCCCAAGCGGAAATGGGCGCAATCGCACGGCGCCTCAACGAGCAGTCCGCCGCGGGGAATGGGAACTGGGGTGTCCGCATCACACCGTTGAGCGATCAGGGGGTTGGGACGAAGGCGAGGTTGGCCCTATGGATGCTAACGGGCGCGGTCTTCTTTGTTCTTCTCATAGCCGCGACCAATGTCGCGAGCCTCTTGTTGGCTCGCAGCGCCAGCCGCGAACGGGAGATTGCCATCCGTGCTGCCCTGGGGGCGAGCCGTTCTCGGATTGTCCGTCAATTGCTTGTCGAGAGCCTGACCTTGGCCGTCATCGCGGGCCTGCTGGGGTTACTGCTTGCCGTGGCAGGCATTCGACTCATCCTCGTTCTCAAGCCTGTGAATCTGGCCAGGTTGAACGACGTCAGCCTCGATCCTTATGTTCTCGGCTGCGCCTTGGCGATGTGCCTTCTTACGGGAATCCTGGTTGGGTTGATGCCGGCGATCACCATGGCGCGATGGGACCTCCGGCCGTCCAGCCAGGAAGGGGGGAGAAGTGTCGCCGGAGGAGCGGCCGCGCTTCGGACTCGCCGTGCTCTTGTGGTGACCGAATTTGCGCTGGCAGTGGTCTTGTTGGTTGGCGCCGGCCTTCTGGTCCGCAGTCTCTGGTCCGTGCAGAGAGTCGATCTGGGATTCAGGACCGAGCGCGTGCTGACGGTCCACATCGCAGCGCCAACTTTAATGGCGACAGGACAACGGGCCGGTTTCTACAACCGCGTGCTCGAACTGGTCCAATCGATTCCTGGCGTGGTGAGCGCGGGAATCACAAGCGAACTCTTTGTCAGCAGCAGTTCGGGACCAGTCGTCACAGCAGAAAGGGATGACCGGAGGATCTCCGAACGCGTGCAACTCCGGAGTGACGAACTCAGCGAAGGAGTATTCAGGGTCCTCGGCGTGCCTTTGTTGAAGGGCCGCTTCTTCTCGTTCCAGGACGGCCCCGATTCTCCGAAAGTCGTCATCGTCAATGAGGCAATGGCCCGCATCCTATGGCCAGGGCGCGATCCGGTGGGTCAGAGATTCAGGTTCGGCTCAGGGGACTCCGGTAACGTGTGGTTCACAGTCGTGGGCGTAGTAGGCGACATGCGCCGCCTGGGGTTGGAGAAGGAACCAATCCCCCAGATGTTCCAGCCTCTGGCACAGAATCCTCCTGGGGGGCCGATCCTTCTCGTTCGAACATCCACGGAGGACCCGCTGAAGTTGGCGGGAGCGGTTCGGGCTGCCGTGCGCCGCGTGGAGAAGTACGCGCCGGTTTCCGGCGTGAAGACGCTGGACGGCGAGATCGGCGCACTCCTCGCCGAGCGCCGCTTTCAGACCTCGCTCCTGATTGGGTTCGCTGTCGTTGCGCTGTTGATGGCCGCCGTTGGGATCTACGGTCTGATCCAGTACTCTGTCTCGACACGGACGCACGAAATCGGCATCCGAATGGCCATCGGCGCACGGACCGGAGATGTCTTCCGGATGATCATCCGGGAAGGCCTGAAGCTAAGCCTGACCGGTCTGCTCCTTGGGCTGGTGGGCGCCTTGTGGCTAGGCCGGGCCGTTTCCAGTCTCCTGTTCGGCGTGAGCGCCACAGATCCGTTTACGTTCGCGACAGTCTCCCTGCTGTTGGCCGCAGTCGCTGCCGCCGCCTGCTACTTCCCGGCAAGGAGGGCGATGCGGATTGAGCCGGTGACGGCGTTGCGCCAGGAGTAAGAAGGCGCGCCTCCGGCCCCATTGAGCAGGAGGCGCTGCGTGATTGGAGTGACTACGCTTCGGCTTCGAGAATGCCGGCGACGGCGTGGAGGGTGGCGGCGATGCGGACGCTGGCGACGATGGCTTCGGCGGTCAGACCCTTTTCGCGGACGACGTGCGCGTGGGACTTGACGCAGGCTTCGCAGCCGTTGATGGAGGAGACGGCCAGGCAGGCGAGTTCGAAGTCGACCGGGTCTCCGCCGTGGGTGCGGATGGCCTGCATGCGGAGGCGTGCCGGAATCTGGTCGTAGTCGGCGCCCTGCACGAAGTGCTTGAAGCGGTAAAAGATGTTGTTCATGCCCATCACGGCGAAGGCGGCCTTGGCGGAGTTGAGCTGCTCGGGTGAGAGCTTGGCGGCGGCTTCGGCGAGGACGGCCTGGCTGAGATTCGGGTTGCGGGCGGCCAGGGCGCAAGCGGCGGCCACGGTCCAGGTCTGTTGCTCGGTCAGCTCGGCCTGGGCCACGACGTTCTGCAGGTTCAGCTTCAGGTCGCGGGCGTAATCGGGAAGGGAATCGGCGATCTGGGTCAGAGTCATTTCAGTCCTCAATCGAAATCAGTGCATACACACGAAGGGGGCGCCGGATGGACGCCCCCTTTCTTCAGTCCGGTTAGACGTGGATGGTTTCTTCGCCCTTGCTCCAGTTGCAGGGGCACAGCTCGTCGGTCTGGAGAGCGTCCAGCACGCGGAGCACTTCCTGCGTGTTGCGGCCGACGGAGAGGTCGGTGACCATGACGAAGCGGATAATGTTGTCCGGGTCGACGACGAAGACGGCGCGCTGGGAGACGCCCGCGGCGGGGTCGAGGATGCCGAGTGCGGCGCTGAGTTCGCGCTTGATGTCGGCGAGCATCGGGAACGGCAGGTCCTTCAGATCGGCGTGATTCTCGCGCCAGGCGAGGTGAACGAACTCGCTGTCGACGCTGGCGCCGAGAACGACGGCGTCGCGGTCGGCGAAGTCCTTGTTGAGCTTGCCGAAGGCGGCGATCTCAGTGGGGCAGACGAAGGTGAAGTCCTTGGGCCAGAAGAAGACGACCTTCCACTTGCCCCTGTATGAATCGAGCGAAAGCTGCTGGAATGCGTTCTTGCGGTCGAGGCTGACGGTGGCCGTCAGGTTGAAGTCAGGGAATTTCTGTCCAACACCAAGCATGGTTCTGTGGGTTCTCCTCAATTCGGATAATAGTACTGTATTTACTGCTTCGAGCACGAGGCGCAGAGCCCGTGGATTTCGACGCTAAACCGCTTGACCTGAAAGCCTTCGGGGAGCTTTCGCTTCAGCCGGACCGGCTCCAGGTCCTTGTCGTCGATGTCGATGATGGCCTTGCATCGCGTACAGACAAGGTGGTGGTGCTCATCGACCTTGGTTTCCAGGCGCAGCGTTCCGTGATGCGGACTGACTTCCCGCAATAATCCAGACTCGACGAAGGCCCGGATGTTCTTGTAAACCGTGCCGAGCGAGATGGATGGAATCTGCTGCCGTACTCTCTCATAGATGAGTTCCGGACTCGGATGATTCCGCATTTCGCAGATGGCCCGGTAGATCACCACGCGCTGATGCGTGAGGGACAGGCCGGAGTCGCGGAACAGCTTCCGAAGGTCGGTCACCTGAGAGGGAGTCGGGATGGTGTCGCGTCGAAGCATCGACAGTTCCTATTAAACGATAATAATTCTCGAATGTCAAGAGCTGTCGAATATTCGCCCGTCGGACGGTCAGGCGAACGACCCGTAGTGACTTCGCATTAGGGACGTTGATGTACGGATTAGGGATATACTATGACCAGGTGATGCATGAAGACCTACGCCAAGTTTGCAGTCCTGGTCGTTGCGATTCTCGGCACGCTGGCATGGCTGGCGGCGAGCGGCATTAATGAGTCCAAGACGTACTACAAGACCATCTCGGAGTTGAAGCAGATGGCCGGCGGCGAGGCCGGCAAGCGGGTTCGAGTGACGGGCGACGTGGTGCCGGGTTCGATCAAGCGCGACGGGGCAGTAGTGCATTTCCGGATCCACGAAAAAGACAAAGACGAGTTTCTGAACGTGCTTTACACCGGCAAGGATCCTCTGCCGGATACGTTCCGCGATAACGCTCAGGCGATGGCGGACGGCAAGTTGACGCAGGATGGCACCTTCCATGCGAGCGCGATCGCTGCGAAGTGCCCGTCGAAGTACGAAGCGGACCCGAACAAGCAGGGCGGCGGCGAGAAGCCGTTGAACCAGAAGCCGGCGTCTATCTAGCCTCGCAGCAGGGCGAGAATCCTTCCGGAGCTGATTGATGGAAACCCTCGGCGCATTCTCCATTCTCATCGCCTTCTGTCTGGCGATTTACGCATTCACCGGATCGATAGTCGGGGTTGTCCGGAAGAAACCCTTCCTTACGGTCAGCGCGGAGCGCGCGATCTACGGCGTCTTCATTCTGTTGACGGTCGCGTCGGGAATTCTCGTCTACTCGCTGCTGATCAGCGATTTCCGGCTGGCCTACGTGGCGGCGCGCAGCAATCGCGCGATGCCGGCGGTCTATAAGTTCGCGGCGTGGTGGGGCGGCCAGGAAGGCTCGCTGCTGCTGTGGAGCTGGCTGCTGAGTTTGTACTCGGCGATCGTGGTCTTCACCAACCGCCGCAAGCTGCGCGACATGATGCCGTGGGTGTACGCCACGCTGATGTTCACGCAGATCTTCTTCCTGGTGCTGAACGCCTTTGTGGAGCCTCCGTTCCAGGTTTTGGCCGTCGGCAAGGGCGTGACGGCCGTTCAGGACGGGCAGGGCTTGAATCCTCTCTTGCAGTACTGGACGATGGCGATTCATCCGCCGACGCTCTACCTGGGCTATGTCGGATTCATCGTGCCGTTCGCGTTCGCGATGGGCTCGCTGATCACTCGGCAGCCGGGCGATGCGTGGATTCACACGACGCGCCGCTGGTCGCTGATCACCTGGGGCTTCCAGAGTATCGGCATTTTGCTTGGCGCGGGCTGGGCTTACGCCGTTCTCGGCTGGGGCGGCTACTGGGGATGGGACCCGGTGGAGAACGCTTCGCTGCTGCCATGGATTACCGCCACCGCGTTCCTGCACTCAGTCATGATGCAGGAGAAGAAGGGCATGATGAAGGTGTGGAACATGGTGCTGATCGCCGGCACCTTCTTCCTGTGCATCTTCGGGACGTTCCTGACGCGGTCGGGGATCGTCTCCAGCGTGCACGCCTTCGCGCAATCATCGCTGGGCAACTGGTTCGTGGGCTTCATGGCGATCGGTATCACCATCACCACGTACATGATCCTGCGGCGGCTGGATTACCTGAAGAGCGAGGCGCAACTCGAGAGCGTGCTGTCGCGCGAGTCGAGCTTCCTGTTCAATAACCTGATCCTTCTCGCGAGCTGCTTCGCGGTGCTGTGGGGCACGCTGTTCCCGGTGATCACCGAAGCCGTGATGGGCGAGAAGATCACGGTGGGCGCGCCGTTCTTCAACAAGGTGAATATTCCCATCGGGCTGTTCCTGCTGCTGCTGACGGGCGTGGGCCCGTTGATCGCATGGCGGCGGAGCTCCTGGGAGAGCCTGAAGCGCGCGTTCCTCTGGCCGGCGGTACTGTTCGCGGCCACCATCGTCGTTCTGCTGGCTACCGGCGTGCGCCACTTCTACGCGCTCATCAGCTTCGGGCTGTGCGCGTTCGTGACGTGCACCATCGTCATGGAGTTCTTCAAGGGCGCTAGAGCCATCGCGATCAAGAACCAGATCAACCTGCTGATGGCGACCATCGAGCTGACGCACCGCAACACGCGCCGCTACGGCGGATACATGGTGCACATGGGCATCGTGTTGATGTTCATCGGCTTCACGGGCGCGGCCTTCAACCAGGACACGACGCGCGAAGTGAAGCTCGGCGACGATTTCACCCTGGGCAACTACCAGTTCCATGTGAAGGAAGTGTCGGACGGCGACAACCCGAACTACACCTGGCAGCACGCGGTGATCGGCGTGTCGAAGGACGGCCAGTTCCTGGGCGACCTGAAGCCCGAACGCAGGATCTACCTGGCGAGCGAGCAGCCGACGTCGGAGGTCTCCATCCGCCGGCGGTTGAACGAGGACGTTTACCTGAACTTCGCGGGCATGTCGCAGACCGATCCCGAGCGTGCCATTGTCCAGGCCTACATCTTCCCGCTGGTAACGTGGATTTGGGTCGGATTCATGGTGTTAATGTTCGGTACTCTGGTGTGTCTGATCCCGAGCAAGGTGAAGCTCTCGTATGCGCGGACGGAGGTGGTCGGCGTCTATGCCCGGCAAACAACGGCTGCGAAGTAAGCTGCTGGGACTCGTGTTGCTGGCCTTCGCCATGGCGCACGGTTCCACTCCGCTGACCAACGCGCGCGTCCGGCAGTTGGGCGAGATGCTGCACTGCATGTGCGGCTGCAACGCCAGCGTCACAAGCTGCAACATGATCAATTGCCACTTCTCCGACCCGGTGCGGCACAAGCTGCTCACCATGGTGGACGCCGGCAAGAGCGACAGCGAGATCTTCTCGCAGTTCGAGGGCGAATACGGCAAGCAGATTCTCCGCAAGCCTCCTGCCGAAGGCTTCTACATGCTGGGCTGGGTGATGCCGTTTGCCGGCGCCGCCGTGGGCCTGGGCATCGTTCTGCTGATCATCAAGTTCTATCTCAACAGGCGGCCCGCGCCGGTCGCCGCCTCGGACGCCGGACCCACCGGTGCCGCGCCCGAGACTCCTGAACTGGCGCAGTACAAGGACCGGATCGAAAAGGATCTGGCCGACCTCGACTCATGATCGTCGCAGTTTCCGTCCTCCTCATAGCCGGCGTTCTGGCGCTGGTGCTATTCGTCCGTTCCTCCGACCTGCCGGCCGAACCGCCCGCTTCTCCCGTGCAGCACCTCGAAGAAAGAAAGGCCGCGATCTACGAGAACCTGCGCGACCTGAACTTCGAGTTCCGGCTCGGCAAGCTCTCCGAAGCCGACTACACCAAGACGAAGGTTGGCCTTCAGACCGAACTGGCAAAAGTGATGGCCGAGATCGACCGCATCCTGCAGCTGGCCCCTGTGGCTGCGACGGTTGCGGCTGCCGCGCCCGCGGCACAGCCGAAGCCCGAGCCGCTCGCCTGCCCGCACTGCGGCGCGAAGTTCGACAAGCCGATGAAGTTCTGCGGCGAGTGCGGGAAGTCGATGGAGGCCGGCGCATGAGACTCTTCGCTACATTCCTTGCCGCCGCGGCGATGATGTTCGGCGCCATCGACGGCACTGTCGTCAATAAAACCAGCGGCAAGCCGCAGTCCGGCGTGAAAGTCACCATGACCAAGCTCGGCCAGGGCGGCATGCAGCCCGGCGGCAGCGCGGTGACGGACGCCTCAGGCAAATTCCACATCGATTCCGACGCCGCTTCGGCGCATCTTCTGCAAGCTGTGTGGCAGGGCGTGACGTACAACCTTTCGCTCCAGCCCGGCGCGCCGACAACGAACGTCGAGCTGCCCGTCTACGACGCGCTGCCAAAGCTGAGCGCCGTGGAAGTGACGCAGCACATGATCCTGCTCGAGACCAACGGGCAGGAACTCGTCGTGAACGAGACCATCATCTTCCAGAACGATTCGCTGACCACGTGGAACGACCCGAAGTCCGGCACGGCCCGCATCAGCGTCCCCGACGGCGTGGGCGAGAATATTCGCGCGCGCGTCATCGCGCCGGGCGGGCTCCCGATTGAGCGTCCCGTCAGCCAGGCGGTGAAGGGCATGGCCGTCGTCGATTACCCTGTCAAGCCGGGCGAGACGCGGTTCGACTTCAGCTACCGCATGCCCGCCGGAACTCCCGCGACGTTCTCCTCCAAGATCCTGCACGATACCGCGCCGGTGCGGCTGATCATCCCGCAGGGCATCACGGCCGAAGGCGAAGGCATTACCTCTCTCGGCACGGAACCCACCTCGCAGGCCACCGTTTACGACATCAAGGGACAGAGCTTCAAGGTGACCCTGACCGGCAGCGGCGAGCTTCGCGCGGCCGAGGAGCAGCCCGCGCCAGACGAGGGCCAGCGGATCTCCACCATCCTTCCGCCGGGCTACGAGCGGGCATGGAAATGGGCGCTGGGTTTGGCCCTGGCATTCCTGGCCATCGGTTTCTGGGTGCAGTACATCAAGCAGCCGCAGGGTGCACCGGCGGGGGGCAAGCGCAAGGCATGAGCGCGCTCGCCGTCGAAGGCGTCTGGAAGTACTACGGCGACTACCCCGCACTCCGCGACATCGGCTTCAGCATCGAGCCCGGCCAGTGCGTCGCGCTGCTTGGCCGCAACGGGGCGGGGAAGACCACGCTCATTCGCATCCTCGCCGGACTTTCGCGACCGACCAAGGGCCAGGTCCGGCTCTTTGACCAGGATGCGGCGGAACGATCCTCGCGCTCGAAGGTCGGTATCCTCGGACACGGCATCGGCATCTACGATGAGCTCTCCGCCTACGAGAATTTGAAGCTCTTCGCGGGACTGTACGCGCTGCCGCATCCCGACCGCGTCGCCTCGGAGTGGCTGGAGCGCACGGGTCTGGACCGCGTGAAGGACGGGCTGGTGCGCGAATTCTCGCGAGGCATGCGCCAGCGTCTGGCCGTCGCGCGTGCGTTTCTGCATGATCCGCGAATGCTGCTGCTCGACGAGCCGTTCACGGCGCTCGACGACCGCGCCATCGCGCTGCTCCAGGGCCTCCTTCGCGCTGCCCTGAAGGACGGCCGCACCGTGTTGATGTCCACGCACCAGTTGCGCGAAGCGCTGGAACTCGCGACGCACGTCGTGCTGATCAATCGCGGCAAGATGGCGCACACCGGCGAGCGCACGGCCGAGATGCTGGCCGACCCCGGCTATCTATACAGGGAGTACGGGGAGGCCTGATGCAATTCCTGCGTCAAACGCTGACCGTGGCGGTCAAGGACCTGCGCAGCGAGATGCGCACCAAAGAGGCGATCAATGCGTCGCTCTCGTTTGCGTTCGTGATCCTGCTGATGTTCAGCTTCGCCTTCGATCCGACGTCGGAGACCACGCGCGAGGTCGCCGGCGGTCTGCTGTGGCTCGCCTTCGCTTTTGCCGGCGTGCTCGTGCTGAACCGCAGCTTCGCCCGCGAACTGCCCAACGACTGTCTCGACATGCTGAACGCCTCGCCGGTGCCGGGCCCGGCGCTGTTCCTTGGCAAGGCCCTGGCCAACTACGTTTTGCTGCTGGCGATTGAAGCCGTCTGCATGCCGGTCTTCGGCGTCTTCTACAACGTCACCTGGTACACGCACATCTGGCAGCTCATCGGCGTGATGATGCTGGCGACGTGGGGCATCACCGTGGTGGGCACCGTGTTTTCCGCGTTGACGGTGAACCTGCGCCTGCGCGAGATCATGCTGCCCATGCTCATCTACCCGGTGCTGATCCCATGCCTGATGGCGGCCATGCGGCTGAGCACCATCCTGATTGAAGGCCAGCCGATCACAGGCGACGACCTGGCATGGGTGCGGCTGCTGGCGGGCTTCGATATCATCTTTACTTCGCTGGCTTTGGTACTCATCGAAACGGTGCTGATCGGATAACGGACTGGGAGATTCGTGAGATGCGCGACAAGTTGCTGATGGGGCTAGGCGTGGTGGCCGCAGGGCTGTTGGCCCGCAATATCTGGGTGATCCTGACACAGTTGCCCGACGAGGCCTTCCAGGGCGCCATCTTCCGCATCATCTTCTTCCACGTGCCCGCGGCCTTCACCTGCTTCCTCTGCTTCTTGGCTGCGCTGATCGCGGGCATCACCTACCTCAAGTCGAAGAACCTGCAGTGGGACGCCTTCGCCGTGTCGGTCACTGAAGTCGGGCTGGCCTTTGGCGCCATCAACTTGATCAGCGGCATGATCTGGGCCCGCATCATCTGGGGCATCTGGTGGACGTGGGACTGGCGGCTGACCTCAATGCTGGTCTGCTGGCTGCTCTACGCGGGCTACCTGGTGCTGCGCCGCGCGATTGAAGAGCCCACCGAGCGCGCCCGGATGTGCGCCGTGATGTCGATCCTCAATTTTGCCGTCGTGCCGTTCGTCTTCTTCTCCATCAAGTGGTTCCGCACGCAGCATCCGCAGCCGGTGCTCTATGGCGAAGGAAAGATGGACAGCATGTACCGCTCAATGTTGTACGGCAACTGGGTGCCGATCCTGATGGTCGCGGCGCTGCTCATCGTGCTGCGGCTTCGCCAGGAGAACCAGCAGCGCGAGATCGACGCGCTTCGCCGCACGGCGCATTCCTTTTGAAATGGACGGTTATGAGCGACTCTGAAGCCCGCAATTTCACCTACCTCGCCTACGGCCTGATCGCCTGCTGGACAATCCTGGTGGTCTACGTTCTCTCGCTGGTCGCCCGCGAGCGGCGCCTGAAGAAGCAGCTCGAAAACGTCCAGCGCATGATGGAAGACCGCGAGCACAAATAGACGGCAGTTCCGATCTCCCGGGAATTGCCGGAATTTTCTTCCGTCCATTCGATCTGCGCCTTCTCCAATTCTGTTGAAAACAAAGCGCCGCCAGACTGGCATGCGGCTTGCTGCCTTTTCCCTGGAGCCTCGCGGCACTGCTGTCCGTGAGCCCGCAACCACTGTTCATAAGGGGGATGTATGCAGTTCAGCCGAATGTTCGTTCCGGTGCTCGCGTTGATCGCGATGGCGCCATCGCTCGCCGCGCAGGGACGGGGCCATGGTCCCTCCGGTCCGCCCTCCGCCGGTTCACCTTCCAGACGAGCCGCGCCGCACGCCCAGACCCCCGCTCAGGCCGCGCCCGGCAAGGAGATGCACTCGCCGGACATGCACGCCGGGATGAAGGCATCCCAGGACATCGCACGGAATGAACGGCTGACCACACGGCTTCAGCCGTTGTTCCCCGCCGGTACCGACATCACCGCCGCCTCGCACGGCTTCAAGAATACCGGCCAGTTCGTCGCCGCGGCGCACGTCTCGAAGAACCTCGACATCCCGTTCGACGAGATCAAGACCCGTGTCGCGTCTGGTGACTCGCTCGGCGATGCCGTTCGCGCCTTGAAGCCCAAAATGGACAAGGGCGAGGTGAAACGGCAGGTGAAAGAAGCCGAACGGCAGGCGAAGAAGGACTTAAAGGAAGCGCCTCCGCCGCCCGAGTCCTAAGCATTCTTAGCCACCGAAGAAGCCGCGCCGGGGTCATTGACGCGGCCCCCGCGTTGTGATGAACTCAGGTGCGAAATGCCCATTTCACGACGCGACTTCTTCCTCTCCTCCGCCGCGGCGGCCACTTTGAGCGCTGCGGGTGAGCCGAACGCGGTCTCCCTGGCCGCGTGGTCCTTCTCCGGCAGCTTCTTCCAGGGTCACTGGAAACTGATGGAGATGCCCGGCATCCTGCGCGACAAGCTCGGCATCTCCGCGCTCGAGCACGTCAATCAATTCTTCGAGAATCCTACCCTTAATTACCTCCAGAAACTCAAGAAGGCCCACACCGATGCCGGCGTGCGCTCAACCATCCTGATGGTCGACGGCGAGGGCGAGACTGCCTCCGCCGATGCCGCCGCGCGCAAACTCGCCGCCGTCTCGCACCGCAAGTGGATCGACATCGCCCACTACCTGGGCTGCATCAGCGTGCGCTGCAACGTCTACGGAGGCATGCAGGACTGGAAGCAGGACAAGGACCTGGTCAGCCGCGCCGCGGAGACCATCCACATGATGCTCGACTACGCCAAGGGCAGCGGTCTGAACATCATCGTCGAGAACCATGGCCGCGCCTCCTCCGATCCCGACATTCTCGTCGCGCTCGTCAAAAAGGTGAACCATCCGCAGTTTGGGCTGCTGTGCGACCTGGGCAACTGGAACCAGGGCGACGACCGCTACGCCTGCGTGAAGAAGACGCTGCCGTACGCCAAGGGCCTTTCGGTCAAGGGCACCTGGGGCGCCGAGGTGGATCCCGCCTTCGACGCCGAAAAGCTCGTGAAGACGGCGCTCGCGGGCGGCTACCAGGGCTTTTGGGGCCTGGAAGTCACGCCGCGCCGCGCTCGCGGAGCCGCGCGCCCGGCCCCCGCGGAACAGTTCGCCGACGAAGTGAAGACCGTCCTCGGCGCGAAGGAAATTGTTGATCGGGTGGTGCTTAAGAAGGGGTGACGTATGGCTCCGACTCGCAGAGAGTTTGCCGCCGCCGCAGCGGCGTTCACGATTGTTCCGAGAAGTGTCCTCGGCGGACAGGGACATGTCGCGCCGAGTGACCGTGTCACTCTGGCGGCCGTTGGCATGGGCCGCCAGGGCATGGCTGTAACCATGGACCTGCTCGCGCGGCCGGATGTTCAAGTGGTCGCCGTCTGCGACTGCAACAAAGGCTCGCTCGACTACGCCGAGTACAGCCCCAACGCCATGCTCACCGCCGCCCGCAAGTTGCTGGGGCCGGGGTATGAGAACTGGCGGGAAGACCTGAAGTCGCCCGGCTCCGTCAGCCTGACCGCGTCGTTCCGCACCAGCCTCGGCATGGGCGGACGCGACCCGGCGCAGGCCATGGTGGAGGCCTACTACGCGGGCCACAAGGGCTCCGCCGCGTACAAGGGCTGCACGGCCTACAGCGACTTCCGCGAGCTGCTCGACAAGCAGAAGGACCTGGACGCCGTCTATGTCGCGACGCCGGACCACTGGCACGCGCCCATCTCGATTGCGGCCATGAAGAAGGGTAAACACGTCCTTTGCCAGAAGCCGATGACGCACACTGTGGCCGAAGCCCGGCGCATGGCGCAGGTCGCGAAGGAGACGAAGGTGGCGACGTCGGTGACGGTGAATAACCCTACGTCGGACGCCACCATTCTGATCCGTTCGTGGCTCGACGCCGGCGCCATCGGCGCAGTACGCGAAGTGCACAACTGGTCCAGCCGCCCTTACTGGCCGCAGGGCGTCCCGAGGCCGAAGGATGCCATGCAGGTGCCCGACGGCCTCGACTGGAACATGTGGGTCGGTCCGGCGCCGGAGCGCCCGTACAACAAGGCCTATCTGCCCTTCGTGTGGCGCGGCTGGCATGACTTCGGCTGCGGATCGTTCGGTGACATGGGCTGCTACAGCTTCGCCGGGCTGTTCCGGATTCTCGATCTCACGCCCCCGCTGGCCGTGGAGTCCTCCGCGAGCGAATCCTTCGAGGAGACCTACCCCAAGGCCTCCATCGTGCACCTCGATTTCCCGCAAAACGGTTCGCGCAAGCCGCTCCGGCTCTCGTGGTACGACGGCGGACTCATGCCGCCCCGCCCCGCCGGGCTGCTCCCCGAAGATGAGCGCCTCTTCCGCCGCAACAACGAAGGCGTCATGTACATCGGCGAGAAGGGCATGATCCTTGGCGGCTTCAACGGGCAGAACCCGAAAATCTATCCGGCGAATCCCGCGTACACGGCGCCTCCGAGGCCGCGCGGTCAGGAGGCGGATCGCGCCATCGACAACTGGTTGAAGGCCTGCAAAGGCGGACCTGAACCCGCCGCCAGCTTCGGTGCGCAGAGCCCCGCCACTGAGGCGCTCCTGCTCGGCTGCCTCGCCCAGCGGCTGCCCAACGAACGCTACCTGTGGGACAGCGCGTCGCTGCGCGTCACCAACTCGGAGAAGGCGAATCAGTTCATCGATCCGGCCATGCGCGGCAACTGGGCGTAGTTCTCGCGCGTTCGATAGAATGGGCGCGCCATGAAGCGCCGCACCCTTCTCTCGCTTGCCGCCGCCGCTCCGCTCGCCGCGCGCGAAGCCAGCGCGCAGCAGACCGCCGAGCGCGCCACCCGTGGGCTGCCCTCGCCCAAGATCAAGGACGTCCAGGTCATCGCCACCGCCCCCGCCGGCCTGCGTCTGGCCGTCGTGAAGATCGTCACCGATCAGGACGGCCTTTACGGTTACGGCTGCGCCACTTACACACAGCGCGCGGAGCTGGTCGTCCCCGCCGTCGAGCGTTACCTGAAGCCGTTCCTCGTCGGCAAGCCCGCGGACCGCATCGACGACCTCTGGCAGGCCATGTACAACAGCTCCTACTGGCGCAACGGCCCCGTACTGAACAACGGCATCAGCGGCGTGGACCAGGCGCTGTGGGACATCAAAGGCCGCATGGCCAACATGCCCGTCTATCAACTTCTCGGCGGCAAGTGCCGCGAGGCCGCCGACTGCTACGCGCATTCATCAGGCTCTGAGATCCCGCAGGTCATCGAAAGCGCGAAGCGTTACATGGCGCAGGGCTACCGCCACATTCGCGTGCAGGTGGGCGTGCCGGGCATGGCGGGCTACGGCTCCGGACGCGGCGCCGCCAAGGTCCAGGCGCTGCACAACGCGCCGGTCTTCGAGCCCGAAGCCTACATCAAGCGCGCGATGCAATTGTTCGAAGCCTGCCGCAAGGAACTCGGCGACGAAGTCGAACTGCTGCACGACGTCCACGAACGCGTCTCCCCGATCCAGGCTGTGAAGTTTTGTAAGGACGCCGAGAAGTTCCGGCTCTTCTTCGTCGAGGACCCCGTCTCGCCTGAAGACATCGCCTGGTTCCGCCTCATCCGCCAGCAGTGCGCGACGCCGCTCGCCATGGGCGAGCTCTTCAACAGCCCGCACGAATGGACCCCGCTGATCGCCGAACGTCTGATCGACTACATCCGCATCCACGTCTCGCAGGCCGGCGGGCTCACGCCCTGCCGCAAGGTGGCGGCCTTCGGCGAGATGTTCGGCGTGAAGACGGCCTGGCACGGGCCGGGCGACGTCTCGCCCATCGGCCACGCCGCGAACGTCGCACTCGACGTCGCCTGCTACAACTTCGGCATCCAGGAAGGCCACGTCTTCACCGAGCGCGAAAGGGAAGTCTTCCAAGGCTGCCCGAAGCTCGAGAACGGCTATTTCTGGGCGAACGAAGCGCCGGGCTGGGGCATCGAGATCGACATGAAGGCCGCCGCGAAGTATCCCTTCGGCTCCGGCGAACAGGGCGAACGCCAGCAACTCAACGGCGGCTGGGGCGAGATTCGCCGCCGCGACGGCACCATCATCAAGCAGTGAAAGAGACGGAGGATCTATGGCAAGAGACGCAACCCTGTTTGAAGATTCAGGCGGTTCGGTTGTTCGCGCATTTCTCATGCTGAAACAATCAGGTTCGCTGAACATCCCGCCCAAGTGGATTGAGAGAGCGCGTGAGTCCAGGAAGAAGCGGGAAGCGGAGGCGGCGCGTGCATTGAGCGAAGGACGAGTTACCGACATTGTGCTGCTTGAGGAGTGGGAGGTCTACTACCGGAAAGAGTGCTTCTACTATGGGCTGAGGGCCTTGCTTGAGATGGAGCGAGAAGGAACCACGGAACTCTAGTCGAAGATCCGCCGCCGCGACGGAACCATCATCAAGCAATAGCGGCGGTCCGGCGGCGGTACAATCACCCTCATGTCAGAGGGACACCAGCACGCCGGGCCTTCGCCCGAGCTCTTCTTTCACAACATCCTCGCGTTCCAGCGCTCCGCTGGGTTGCGCGCCGGGATCGACCTTGAAGTCTTTACAGCCGTCGCCGAAGGCAAGCACACCGTTCAGGAGATCGCCGCGCGCTGCTCGTCGTCCGAACGCGGCATGCGCATGCTTTGCGACTATCTCACCGTCATCGGCTTCCTCGCGAAGGAAGGGAATCGCTACGAGAACACTGAGACCAGCCGCGTCTTCCTCGACAAGAAGTCGCCGGCTTACGTCGGAACCGTCGCGAAGTTTCTCCACGACAAGATGATCATCGCGCCATGGCTCGATCTCACTGAAGTCGTTCGCACCGGCACCACCGTTCTGCCGGGTGAGGGCTCCGTCGACCCGGAGAACCCCGTATGGGTCGAGTTCGCGCACAGCATGGCCCCGATGATGGCTCCCATCGCCGCGCCCCTGGGGACCGTCGTCCTCGCTGGCGGCGCCGGCCCCATGCGCGTGCTCGACATCGCCGCTGGCCACGGCCTCTTCGGCATCAACATCGCCAAACAGAATCCCGACGCGCGCATCATCGCCCTGGACTGGCCCGCCGTGCTCGAAGTCGCGCGCGCCAACGCCGAAGCCGCCGGGCTGGGCGGCCGGTGGGACACCCTGCCCGGAGACGCCTTCACCACGGACTTCCAAGGCCCGTACGACGTCATCCTGCTCACCAACTTCCTGCACCACTTCGACTACCAGACCTGCGTGGGGCTGCTCAAGAAGGTGCGCGCATCGCTCGCGCCCGGCGGCCGCGCCGCCACGCTGGAGTTCGTCCCGAATCCGGACCGCGTCTCGCCCCCCATGCCCGCGGCGTTCGCGCTGATGATGCTGGCGACGACGCGCGCCGGTGACGCCTACACCTACGCCGAGCTCGACGCGATGCACAAGGACGCTGGCTTCGTTCGGACCGAGCCCCACGACCTCGCGCCCGCGCCGCACACCATCGTCATCGGCTACACGGAGTAAAATGCAGGCGAGCCAATGACTCGCCGCAACTTCCTGACCACCGCCGCCGCAGCCGCCGCCTTGCCTGCCGCCATCGTGCCCGGCTCTGTGCTCACCCACGAGCACGTGCTCGTCGACTTCATCGGCGCCGGCATGGTCTCGCCGTCGCGCTACAACGCCGACGAAGTGTTCCGCATCGCGAAGCCGAAGATCGACGAGGTGAAGCGCCTCGGCTGCAAACGCATCCTGGAATGCACGCCGAACTTCATCGGCCGCGACCCGCGTCTCTTGATGCGCCTCCAGGACGCCACCGGCGTCGAGCTTTGGACCAACACCGGCCTCTACGCCGCCGCGAATCACAAATATCTGCCGGACTACGCGAAGACCGAATCCGCCGCGCAGCTCGCCAAACGCTGGATCGCCGAAGCGAAGAACGGCATCGATGGCGTGAAGCCGCGCTTCATCAAGATCGGAGTGAACAGCGCGCCGCTCCACGAGTGGGACCGCAAGGTGGTGGAAGCCGGAGCCCTGTGTAGCCTCGAAACCGGCCTGACTATCGCCTGCCACACCTCAGGCGGAGGCCCCGCGGCCGAGCAGACCATCGAGATCCTGCTCGCGAAGAAGCTCCCGCTCAACAAGTACGTCTGGGTCCACGCACAGAGCGAGAAGTCGACCGCCTACTTCGAGCGCGCCGCCCGTGCCGGCGCCTGGATCTCCTTCGACGGCATCAACGAAAACAGCACCTACGACGACATCGAGCGCTACAAGTTCATGATGGGCACATCGGTCGCGCAGCGCATGCTCGTCTCCCACGACGCCGGCTGGTACCACGTCGGCGAACCCGGCGGCGGCAACTACCGCGGCTACACGACCGTCTACGAGAAATTCCTCCCCCGCATCGCGCCCGAACTCCGCGTGATGCTGATGGTCACGAATCCCGAACGCGCCTTCAGCCTTTGAGATGCAGGTAGCTTCGATATGTACCCACATCCACAATCGCTCCGACTTGACGTTGGTCTGGCAGAACCAGCACTCAGATCTTCCCCATCAGCGTCTTCAATCTTCTCGCCTTCGCTCCGTATTCGGACCGCTCGCGCGGGTTTGACAAGAGTCCATCAGATCTCTGTTCGATCGTGAGGCTCTGGTGCCATGAGCTCTGACGAGTGACAATCACCGGTTGATTCAGGTCTGGGAAGGTAGCCGCGAATTGGTCGGCTGTTACGTCCACAATGTAGCTGGCGACCACCAGCCACGCATGCGATTGGTACTCTCCGTTCAGCCGGAAGCGGCCGCAGATGTATTCGCCTGAAATCCCGAGTTCTTCAAGGAGAATGATGTTCAGGATGAGGCAAGCCGTTCCACACTGGCCACGCGGGAAGTCGGGGAGATCATCGGGGCTATTCTCAGCCGCGAACCTGAATAGAGAGGCGATGCGTTCCACCTGCGCGATGATCGTGGGCGTTTCCACCGACGGCTCCGACTCATGCATTGAATGTGTATTCCATTCGTGAGCCAGCGATCACAATGGACCCTTTATCACCGTGCCAGTGCCAGAGAATCTCGCGGGCTCAGTGTCGCTAACGGACAATCTCACCCCTTCAAATCCCCGAACGCCGCCTCAATCTCCGCCTTCGCCGCGGGCGTCACCGGCGACAGCGGCAGCCGCACCGGCCCGCCGTAATAACCGTTCAAGTCCATCGCGTACTTCAGCCCCGGAATGCCGTACTTCACTGTGACCAGCACCGCCGCCTTGGCGATTCGCCGCTGCCAGTCCATCGCGGCGTCGAATTCGCGCTGCCGGTGCGCTTCCCAGATCGCGATGGTCGAATACGGCGCGGCATTGGCGTAGGCCAGCACTGCCCCCACCGCGCCCACCACGAAGGACGGCGCCAGCGTCGGCGCGGAACCCACCAGCACCTGGAACCCCGGCTTCGTCTCGCGGATCATCTGCATCACCTTCTCGATGCTCCCCGAGCTCTCCTTGATCGCGATGATGTTCGGATGCTCGCTCAGCGCGGCTACCGTGTCGGCGGGAATGTCGACACCGGTCGCCTGCGGCCAGTTGTAGATCATCAGCGGAATCTTCGACTGGTCGGCCACGGAACGGTAATACAGCGCCTGCGCGGCGCCGTTGTTCACCATGTTCTTGTAGTAGTGCGGGGTGCGGACCATCGCCGCTTTGTAGCCCATCGCGGCGGCCTTGTTCGTCAGGTCCACCGTCTCGCGCACGCTCTCGACACCCGTGCCGCACAGCAGCAGTTTATCGCTCGCCGCGTGCTTGGCGACCAGTTCGAACAGCTCCAGCTTCTCCTCGAAGGTCAGATAGACGCTCTCGCCCGTGGAGCCGCAAACGACGTAGCCCGCAAGGCCCGTCTTGTTCCACTTCGTGACGTTGTGCTCGACCTTCGCCTTGTAGATGTCGCCGTTGTGGTCGAAGGGAGTCGCAATCGGAGGGAAAATACCGTGTAGCTTCAGCATGGGAGGATTCACTCCCATTTTCGCACCCCGGCTGCGAGGCTCTGTTACCCTTCAGGCAGAACCATGCAACTCACCAACGGCTTGCTTTCAATGGCGCTGCTGCTTGGCCTCGCGCCCTTCGCCTACGCGGATGAGGCCAGCCGCCTTGCCAAGGCCGAAGAGTTCGTCCGGCTCTCTAAGTTGGATGAGATGATCCAACACTCCATGAAGCAATCCATGGCGCAGTTGCGCTCCGGAGTCCTCCAGCAGACCTTCGGCCTGAAGCCCATGCCGGAGGTGAAGGAGGAGCTGACCGACCTCGAGAATCGCCTCGAAAAGCTCATGTTCCAGATCTTCGCGTGGGATGCCATTGGACCATCCTTCGTGAAGCTCTACGCCGAGGCCTTCACCGACGAGGAACTCGACGGCATGGTGGCCTTCTACCGCTCGCCCGCGGGCCAGGCCATGGCGAGGAAGTCCCCTGAGCTGATGAACAAGGTGAACGAGATCAGCCAGCAGCGCATGCTCGCCGCCGCGCCGGAATTCCAGAAGATCGTCCAGGAAGCGATGGAGCGGGCGGCGGAGAAACAGAAGCGCTGAAACGCGAAAGGCCGGCCCGAAGGCCGGCCCCTGCTTGGTTTGTCTACGATGGCGGAACGCTTAGGTCTTGATCAGCGTGAACAGCGCCAGCGACTCGATGAAGGCCAGGCCGAGAATCATCGTGATGCGGATCGCACCGGCCGCGCCGGGGTTCCGCGCCATGCCTTCCACTGAGGCCGCGATGGCCTTGCCCTGCGCCAGGCCGCAAAGGCCGGACGCGATCGCCATGGCGAACGGGATGGCCAGCATGCTGCCGCCCGGCGCCTGGGCCTGTTCCTGCGCGAAGATCGGGGCGGCGAAAACCAGCAGCACCGCAACGACCAGCAGAATTCTCAGGTTCATTGTGTCTCTCCTTATCAAACGTGCCGCCAGGAGGTGGTTGCCGCCGCGCGTTGGGACGCCCGGTGCCTCACACTGGATCGGCGATTATGCCGGTATGAAGAAAGCTATCAACCGTCAGCCGACCGCTGATAGCTGACCGCTCTCAGCTTTCTAGTGCTCCTCGTGCACGACAGCCATGCTGACGTACACAATGCTCAACAGGGTAAAAATGAATGCCTGAACGAAACTCACAAACACGTGCAGTCCCATGAACGCCACCGGGGCCACCCACGGAGCTAGCGCCAGGAACCCCAGCGTCACCTGCTCGCCCGCGAACATGTTCGCGTAAAGACGGATGGTGAGCGAAACCGGACGGATCGAATGGCTGATCAGCTCCAGCGGGAACATGAACCACGCGAGCCACCACAGCGGACCCGCGAAGTGCTTCAGGTGCCCCACCAGCCCCATCTCCCGCACGCCCATCACGTTGTAATAAGCGAACGAGATAATCGCCACGCCGGCTGGCACCACGTAATACATGGTGGGCGACTCGAACCCCGGAACAACGCCCAGCAGGTTCGAGCAAAGGATAAAGATGAAGATCGTCGCGAACATCGGCACGTACTTCTCATAGCCGTGTCCGATGACGTCGCTCGCCTGGGTGCGCAGGAATCCGTAAATGCCTTCCACCGTCAACTGCAGCTTGCCGGGGCGGTCCACCGAAAGGCTTCGGCCAATCACAGTCGCGGCAATCAGCAGCAACAGGATTGTCAATAGCAGCATCACCAGCCAGTTGCGCCACGGATGGGCGGGATCGGCGATTTGATAACCAAGGGCGGAGACGACTGCATTGGCGGGACCGGCCGCGTAGTGGTTCAACAGGGCCGTCAGCCACAACTCATGCGCTTCGTGCATAAAGGAACTCGTACAGGGCTTCGATCATGATCGCCACTACGGTCACCAGAAGGCCGGTCACCAGGGCGGGTATGAAGACCTCGTAAGTTCTCACGATAACATATAAACCCCCGCCCAGCAGGAAGATCCGGAAGGCGTTCAGCACGGTCTTCGCCCCGCTCGTCTCGCCGCCTAGCGCGGCCTTCTCGATGCCCGCCGCCATGCGCGAGATCCACCAGAAACTCAGCGCCGAAACCCCCGCTCCGGCCGCGAAACTCACCCCGCCGCGCACACCCTTCGCCATCAGCCATCCGGCCAGCCCGGCTGCCGCCAGCACGGCCATCAGCTTCGCGATGCGGCCCATCACGGCCTCGCCACTCTCACTTTTTGCGGTCAAGGCCTTCAATTCTTATCGCCGAGCGGCCCGTCTCATACATCCCGGCCGCGCAGCCCAGCAGCAGGCCGACGGTGTCCAGCCAGTGGATGCCCGTCTTCTGGCCAAGCCAGCCGCCCGCCAGATACCCCATATAGCCCGCGATCGGCGTCACCAGGGCCAGCCCCATGTAGGCGCCCGCTTTCGCATAGCCGGTCATCCCGCGCGGCGGCTCGGGCGGTTTCGAATTGTCTGGGCGCGGGTCCACGGTCACTTTCTATAATCGCTTACATGCGTCGATTTCTCGCTTCCCTCGCGATTTTCGTGCTGGCCCTGCCGGCAGTGGCCCAGAAACGGGTCATCACCCACGAGGACGTCTTCCTCATGCACCGTGTCGGCGCACCCGCCCTCAGCCCCGACGGCCGCCACGCCGTCTTCTCCGTCACCGAGCCTTCCTACGATTCTGCCCAGCAGGTCTCAGACCTCTGGATCGTCCCCACCGACGCCTCCGCCCCGGCCCGCAAGCTCACCCACAGCAAGGAGGGCGAGTCCGGCGCTGTCTTCTCGCCCGACGGGAAATCGCTCGCCTTCACCGCCACCCGCGACGGCGACACCGCCCCGCAGGTCTACGTGCTGCCTCTCGACGGCGGCGAAGCGCGCCGCGTCACCAACATCTCCTCCGGCGCGTCGTCCCCCAGGTTCCGGCCCGACGGCAAGGCCATCCTCTTCCAGACCATGTGGCAATCCGGCGCAAAGACCCTCGAGGAGAATAAGAAACTCGCCGACGAACAGAAGGCCCGCAAGGACTCCGCCCGCGCCTACGACACCTTCCCCATCCGCTTCTGGAATTTCTGGCTCGATGGCCGCGAGCCAGCCCTCTGCGTCCAGGAACTCGACGCGAAGGAACCCACCGTCCTCACCGTCGCGCCCCTCCGCGGTAGCTTCAATCCCACCGGCGGAGGCGAGAACCTGAGCCCCGCCTGGACCCCCGACGGCAATGCCATCGTCTTCCAGGCCACCGCCAACCGCGACCGCGCCATGTATGAGGAAGGCGAGACCGCCCTGTACCTGATCCCCGCCAAGGGAGGCGCGCCTCGGCGCATCACCCCCGAAGGAGTCAGCTATTCCAGGCCCGAATTCAGCCCCGACGGCAAAGCCCTCTATGCCCTCGAAAGCCGTAGCTCCACGCCGCAGCAGATCTACTTCGTCACGCGCCTCGCCAAACTCACCGGACCGGACTGGAAGCAGATCGCCATCATCACCACCGGCTGGGACCGCTCCGTCGGCGGCATCACCATCACCCCCGACGGCCGCCATATTTATGTCGAGGCCGAGGACGCCGGCGCCACCAAGCTCTTCCGTTTCGCGGCGTCGGCTGGCCTTCCGGAACTGGTCTATACCCCGCAAGTCGGCGCCGTCACCGGACTCCAGATGTCGGGCAGCACCGTCGTGGGTCTCTATTCAGCTTCAACCGACCCGGGCCAGATCGTCCGCTTCGATCCCGGCATGAAGAGCTACACCACTCTCACCGGCTTCAACCAGGATCGGCTCGCCCAACTCAACCTTCCTCACCCCGAGCACTTCTGGTTCACCGCCAAGAACGGCAAGAAGATCCACTCCATCGTTGTGCCGCCGCCCGTCGTCGAGCCGGGCAAGAAGTACCCCATCGTCGTCTTCCCGCACGGCGGGCCGAATTCGATGTCCGCCGACAGCTTCTCCACGCGCTGGAACTCTCACTTGCTCACCGCCCCCGGCTACTATCTGATCGAAACGAACTACACCGGCTCCACCGGCTTCGGTGAGAAGTTCGCCGACGACATCGAGCGCGACGTCCTCCGCGGCCCCGCCCTGGAGGTCCTCGAAGCCATCGAGCAGGCCGCCAAGAAGTACCCCGCCATGGACCTCACCCGCCAGGCGGCCATCGGCGCCTCCTACGGCGGCTACCTCATGAACTGGTTCAACGGCACAACCAGCCAGTTCAAATGCATGGTGAACCATGCCGGAGCCGTCAACAACGAATCGCAGTACGGCGTCAACGACGGCGGCCTCGGCCGCGAACTCCGCATGGGCGCGCCCATCTGGGACACCGGCAAGGGCCAGTGGTTCGACCAGTCCCCTATCCGCTACTCCAAGTCCTGGAAGACCCCCATGCTCATCACCCAGGGCGAACTCGACTACCGCGTCCCCTTCGGCGAATCCATGACCACCTTCAAACTCCTCCAGCGTCTGAAGGTGCCCACCCGCTTCGTGCTCTTTCCCGACGAAGGCCACTGGATCCTGAAAGGCCCCAACAGCAAGCGCCACATGGACGAAGTCCTCGGCTGGCTCAAAAAGTACCTCTAACCAGCCGCACCCGACAGGGGACTGTCCCTCCACGACCGCGGAGTCCCCATCACCGCCGAAAGGGGACTGTCCCTTTCCCTCGACTCCTTCAAACCCTCCAAGACCGCGGACAGGGACTGTCCCCGTCTGCGCTCCATGAACACTCCTTAGTCAAAATATTCCGCAACTCAATCTGCCGCGTTTTCAATGACTTCCATGAGTCACCCCGTCCAGCTTGCACGCTGGTCCATGCTCTCCTGTCTCTCGAAAGGAGGTCATGCACCCATGACCGCAGCCGCCCCCATTCGCGTCCCCGAAGACAAGGACGCCTTCACCCGGTTCCTCCACTCGTTCCGCGCCCAGCTCAAGCCCGTCGGAGCCCTCGAGGAGTATCACTTCGAAGTGGTCGTCGAATCCGCCTGGAACCTCCGGCGCCTCCGCCAGCATGAATCGGAGATCCTCGCCCAGGAAGGGAACCCGTTCCTCCAGGAGAGTCTCGGCAAGGCCCTCGACCGCCTGAACCGCTACAAGCGCAACCTGGAACGCTCTCACAACGAAGCGTTTAAGACCCTGCAGACCCTCCAGGCCGCCCGCGAACAAAACGAACCCAATCCGGAACCTGGAAGGGACTGTCCCTCACCCTCGACTCCTTCGGACCCGACAACGCCGCCCGACAGGGACTGTCCCCGCGTCTCTCAGCCGGCAAAGAGCGTCCAGTTTTCTAGGACCGAGTGAACGGAGGAGACGGCGGAGCGTCATTCTTGTCCGCCAACGCAGACAACAGCGGCCCCGCGCAGACGCCCACGCCCGTATTCCGCAATGCGTTTAGGAAGTTGAACAGCACCGAGTACAGGACCTTCTCGTTCACCGGCTGGCGTCCGGGCAGGCGGAAGTGCAGCGGCAGCTCCTTGCGGATCTGCAGCCTCAGTGCCCTTTTCTGAACTCGTCCGCCGCTGCGCTTGTGCGCTATCAGGAATGGCGTCTGGAGCACCGCACCCGTGTACCCGTCAGCATAAAACTGGCAGCGCGAGAACCACCCGGAGTTCGCCGGGTCCGACGCGTTGAACAGCAGCAACGGCTCCTCGCCCGTCGATTCCAGGTCGAGCGTCACCATCCGGTCGCCCTCGGTGACCTCGCAGTCGTACCCGGTCTCTCTCGCGCCCTGCTTCAGCAAGTCCGATTCGAGTTCAAGCAGCATCAACTGATGTCCGCCGGCTTGGAGCATCTGCATCTCCTCCAGTGTAAACGGCGCACCCGATATGATGGGAGTGTTGATGACCGAGCCCGCTCCGGCGCTGATTCTCTTCGACATTGACGGCACTCTGCTCCGCCGCGCTGGACCCCACCACCGCCAGGCCCTCGTCGACGCCGTGCTGCGTGTCACCGGCCGCCATTCGTCGACCGACCACATCCCCGTCCAGGGCATGCTCGACGGCGACATTCTGCGCTGGATGCTCCGCGACGCTGGCGCCAAGTCGTCCGAGATCCGCTCTGCCCTGCCGGGGATCATGGATCGCGCCCAGTCGCTCTATGCCCGCCGCTGTCCGGACCTCACCGGCCGCGTCTGCCCTGGAGTCCGTTCGCTGCTCAACCGCCTGACGCGGCGAAACCTGCCGCTCGGCTTGGTCACCGGCAACCTGAGCCGCATCGGCTGGACCAAGATGCGCCGCGCCGGTCTGCGCGGCCACTTCCGCTTCGGCGCCTTCGCTGAATCCGCCCCAACTCGTACCGCTCTGGCCCGCCAGGCCGTCCGCGAAGCACGCCGCCAGAACTGGATCGGCCGCGATGCGCTGGTCGTCCTCATCGGCGACCACCCCAACGACGTCGCCGCCGCCCGTGCCAACGGC
This sequence comes from Bryobacteraceae bacterium, assembly GCA_050789245.1. Taxonomy (GTDB): domain Bacteria; phylum Acidobacteriota; class Terriglobia; order Bryobacterales; family Bryobacteraceae; genus PNKE01. The sequence goes on from JBOZRR010000043.1 coordinate 167,146, forward strand.
ATTAAGAGCGTCGCCGTCGGGACCGGTGTCGTACCATTGGAGGAGTTGGCCATCTGCAATCCCGACATCCTCATCCCGGACCTTCGCTCGCTCACCCTGGAGACTCTTCTTTGCCCCTGAAGTTCGCCCTGTGCCTCGCCGCAGTGGTCCTTGCCTCTTGCTCCGCCTCCACGGAGACGTACGTCATTCAAGGCGTCACCTTCATGGACGGCTCCGTTCAGCCGCCCATTTCCAACGCGAACGTCGTCATCCGCAAAGGCATCCTGATAGCCGCCGGGCCTGCCGCTGAAGTCTCCGTTCCGTCCGGAGCCGCCGTCATTCCCGGCCGCGGCCGCTACATTTTTCCCTTGGATCCAACACGCCGCCTCGCCATCGGCGAACGCGCCGGCTTCCTTCTGCTGCCCGTCAATCCGGCGTTGGACCCCGGATTCGCCGCGAAGAGCGTCGGCCGCATGGAAGAGGGGCGGTGGAGCCAGTTCCCGCAGTAAGTCGCAGTCACGCAATGGAAGCACAGTCGTTCTCAGTCAAACGCGCCCAGGTGGAGTTTCACAACTTCGCATCGCTCGGTGAACCCGAACGCGCCATCGCCACCTACCTCGAAGAGAACAAGCGCCGCTCCGGCATCATCCAGGGCCACGCGAAGTTCATTGGGCCCATGAGCCCGTTCCTTGAGATCGGCGCCAACGCCGGCCATTCGTCCTACATGCTCTGCAATGAGTACGGCGCGGAGGGCTTCGCTCTCGACATCTCCGCCGACGCTCTGCGCTATGGCCGTGTCCTGATGGACCGCTGGGGCCTGGAGCGCGCCCCTATCCGCGTCGCCGGCGACGCCGTCAATCTCCCCTTCGCCGACAACTCGCTTCGCATGGTCGCGGCCTATCAGATGCTCAGCCAGTTCATGGACATCGAGGCCGTCTTCCTCGAAGTGAAGCGCGTCCTTCAGCCCGGCGGCATCTTCCTCTTCTCGGAGGAGCCCATCCGCCGCATGCTGTCCCTGCGCCTCTACCGCGCGCCCTACTGGGAGCAGATGAAGCCCTGGGAGCGCAAACTCCACCAGTGGGGCCTGCTCGGCTACATCGCCAAGGATGTCATCGGCGCGTACCAGGAAGAGAACTTCGGCATCCGCCAGAACCACCGCATGACGCTCTGGGACTGGGACCACCTCATCCGTAAGCACTTCGTCGACCGCGAGTACGACCTCTTCATCCCCCGCCGCGGTTGGGGCGAGGATCTCGGATTCAAGCTCGGGCGTCTCCTCGACCGCAACCGCTCCGCCTGGGTGCCTGCACGGCTGCTCGGCGGGACACTCGCCGCCGTCTGCCGCAAAGCCGGCGACCCGCCCAGGGAAGCCTCTGAAGCTCCACTGGTCTCGAACTTTGAGACCTTCCTCCGTTGCCCGGACTGCCGCTCCAGCCTCGCTCGCGATGCCGCCGATACGCTCTGCTGCGCCGCCTGCGGCTACCAGGCTCCCGATGAAGGCGGCGTCTACAATCTGCTGCGCTCCAACGACCGCAAGGAACTCTACCCCGGTCCCCGGCCCGATGTCATCGACTTCTGCCAGGGCGATTGCGCCGACCGTCTCCTCGAAGGTTTCTACGATGTCGAGGGCGTCTACGGCAATAAGTTCCGTTGGATCAACAAGCGGGCCGTCTTCCGACTCGACCGCATTCACTTCGGCCCGCAGAAGCTGCGCATTCGGGGCCACGCCGGCGAGACGCTGCTCGCGCAGGGCCGCACGCCCAAGCTCGAAATCAAGGCCAACGGCCTCCCCCTCGGAACCCACTCCCTCACGCGCCCCGGCCTCTTCGTCCTCGAACTGCCCCTGCCCATGGAGGAGCCGTCCTACGTCATCGAGGTCAGCGCCACCCCCAGCTATCAGGTGCCGCCCGACGAGCGCTGGTTCACCGTCAACCTCTCGCTGATGCGTTTGGTCGAGGGCTGATCACTCCTGCCGCAGCGCCGTCAGCGGATCGATCCGCGCCGCCCGCCGCGCCGGCAGCAGCGCCGCCAGCGAAGTGACCGCCAGAACCACCGCCGTCGTTCCGATGTACGTCCCCGCGTCGGCCGGTGATGTGCCGAAGAGCATCGACTCGATCAGCCGCCCCGCCGCCAACGACAGCACGCCGCCCGTCACCAGCCCGATCAGCCCCAATCGCAGGCTGTGCCCCACCACCATCTTCATCACGTCGGAGCCCGCCGCCCCCAACGCCATGCGCAGCCCCAACTCGGGCACCCGCAGCGACACCAGGTAGCTCACCACGCCATACACGCCGGCCATCGCCAGCAGCAGCGCCACCGCGCCAAACACCAGCACCAGCACGGTCCGGAAGCGCGGGGCCGCCAGGCTCTCCGAGTACATTCGCTGCATCGTCGAGAACCGGGTGGCCATGTTCGGGTAGCCATCGCGGACGATCCGTTCCACCGGCGTTTGCAGCGTCTCCGGCGGTACGGCCGTCCGGAGAATCACCTGGACCTCGTTTGCGTAAAACGGATGCTGCTTCAGCGGCATGTAGAGCTCCGGCCCCGGCGCCGCCCCCGGTGAATCCTGCCGCGTGTCGCCCACGATGCCGACAATCGTCATCCACTTCGGCGAATCCAGCCCGCACTGCAAGCGCTTGCCGATCGGGTCGTCGTTCGGGAAGGCCTCGCGAGCCATCGACTCGCTGATCACAGCGACGAACTCCGTCTCATACCTGTCCTGCTCGCGGAACTCCCGTCCGCGCTTCAGCGCGATGCCCATCGTCTCGAAGTAGCCAGGGCTCGCCAGCCGGAAGCCCGCCTGCGGCAGCCGGTTCAGATCCTTCTGCACCTCGCGGCCCTCCACGATGTACCCGCCATTCGAGCCATATCGTCCCATCGGCAGCCCCATCGCCCCGGCCACGCCGGTGACGCCCGGCAGAGCCTTCAGCGCCGGGTACAGCCGCTCGAAATCAAGCGTCGCCGCCACTGCCTGATCGAGTGTATCCGCGGGCCGGTGCGCCTCCATCACCAGCAGACCCTCGGGCCGGAAGCCCAGGTCTGTGCGGTTCAGTTCGAGGAAGCTGCGAAACAGCAGGCCGCCGCCCGCTACCAGCACCACGGAGAGCGCAATCTCCGCCACCACCAGCGCGTCCTTCAGCCGCGTCCGCCCGCCGGTCAGGCTGCGCGAGCCCTGCTTCAGGCATTCGTTCAGATCCGTCTTTGACGCGTGCCACGCCGGAACCAGCCCGAACAGCAGACTCGCCAGCAGAGACACGCCCATCGCGAACGCCAGCACGGTCCCGTCGACGCGCACCTCGTCGAGCCGCGGCAGGTTCTCCGGCGCCAGCGCCAGCAGCGCATCCACGCCGAGATTCGCCAGCCCCGCGCCCAGCACGCCGCCGATCAGCGCCAGCAGCACGCTTTCCGCCATCAGTTGCCGGACAATCTGGCCCCGCCCCGCGCCCAGCGCCGCCCGCAACGCCATCTCACGAGTCCGGCCCGCGCTTCGCGCCAGCAGCAGGTTCGCGACATTCGCGCAGGAGATCAGGAAGACCAGCGACACCGCCGCCAGCAGCAACAGCAGCGTCGATTGCGCCGTCTTTGTCATCGCCTCGCCCAGCGGAACCGCGGCAAAGGCCTTGTTCGCGTTACTGTCCGGATGCGCCCGCGACAGCCGCTTCGCCACCGTGTCGAGCTGCGCCGCCACCGCCTCCGGCCCCAAGCCCGCCCGCAGCTTCGCCACCGCGAAGTAGTTGTACGCCGTCCGGTTCTGGTTCTTCGGGTCCTTGTCGTCCGCCAGGAAGACATTCGTCTTCGGCGGATACACCGCGCCCGGAGCCAGCACGCCGACAATCTCGTAGCTCCGGTTCTCCACCGTCACTGGCTTGCCCAGCGCCGCCGCTGGAGTCCCGAAGTTGCGCTCGGCGAACCCCGCGGTGACGACTGCCGCCTTCTTCTCGTCGCTCTCCGCCAGCACCCGGCCCGCGGCCGTGCGCAGCCCGAAGACCTGGAAGAACCCCGGCGTCACGAACTGCGTCCCCGTGAACTCGGCCTTCGTGCCGAGTTGCACGCCAACCTCGCCGCCATAGTGAACGCTCGACGCCTCGAAGGCATCCACCGACCCGCGCAGGTCCATCCAGTCCCCGCCGGTCACCCGCCGCCCCAACTTCCTCGTGTCCGTCGCCCGCGTCTGAATGGCGACGATCCTCTCCCCGTCCGGGAACGCCAGCGGCTTCAGCAGCACCCCGTTCACGACGCTGAAGATCGCCGTGTTCGCGCCGATACCCAGGGCCAGTGTCAGCACGGCCACCAGCGTGAATCCCCTGTTCCGCCCCAGAACCCGGGCCGCGCGCATGAATTCCTGTCGGATGCTCATCGGTCGAACATTGGCAATCCTCGCGCCATCGGAAAGGTTGCCTGTTTTGAATGGTTTATCGGGCAGGCCCCGCCCGAGCCTGTCCGCTTTTGGGATCGCCCTGTGCCGCGCGCGGACGTGGACCTACTGCTGCTTGACCTTCTCTTCCTTCAGCTTCTCTTCGGGGATCGCGTCCGGCACGTCGAAGGTGATCGTCGCCTCGGCGCCAAACTTGCGGTAGCTGCGGAACTCCGTCTGGTTCTTCACCAGCACCTTGCCCTCACGCATCCTCATTTCGGCGCGCAGCGGCAGCAGGAACTCCTGGCCGGAGATGTCGGTGTAGTCGTAGTCCAGCATCGACTTCACTTCCTGAATCGGGAACGACGCCGGCATGTTCTCCGCCTCCAGCGTCACCCGCATTACCACCGGCAGATCGCGGTCGATGTAGATCAGGCCCTTGTACCCGGGGACGTACTCGAGCTGCTTCTGCCAGGAGACATGCCACTTCGAACGCAGCTTTGCCACCCGGTAGCCGAAGACGTGCACCACACGCCCCCGCAGCTTGGCCCAGCGTTCCCACCAGAAATCCGTCTCCGTGGAGGGCTCGAAGATCTCCTTCATCATCGTGCCGAACTCGCCCGAAGAGGTCGCGCCGCCCAACCGGTCCATGGAGACATCCACGTACTGGTTGTTCACCGAGACCACCTTGTAGTCTTCCTTCTGATCGAAGTAGGACAACCGCGCGGCCACGGTATCGGCCAGTGAAAACATCTCCAGGCCCGAAGGATCGTAATACCGGCGGGTCACCTGCAGACAGATGAAGTCGGGCAGGCGCTTGGTGTAGTTCAAGGCCACATCGCGGGCCTCGTCGATGATCTTCTTCTGTGCCGCCTCTGACGGCACCGGCATGGCCGGCTCGCTCGACTGCGGCTTCACCACCGGGTCGGAGGCCGGCTTGGTCATCTGTGTGGTAGCCGCTACCAGCGGCCGCAAGGCCTCCGCTGTTCTCGGGCCCAGTCCTTCGCCGAGCAGCTCTTCGATGTCCCGCTCGGTCAGCCGCTCGGTGAGCGTCACCTTCTTGACGTAGTCGGCCATCTGCTTGTCGGGGTGCTGCAACTGGATGGACGACCGCAGGAAGGCCTTCAACTGCCCTACCGTCAGCTTCATCGTCTGGGCACAAAGCAGCCCAGCGAACAGCATGAGAAGAGCTGCAGGGCGGGATATCCGCTTCATATCTCTAGAATAGACGCCGCCGCTTCTTTTCTGGTTTTACCGGAGTGAGCGCCTGCTCGATTCCCCCCAGCGCCAGCGGCGCCATCACGCGGTAGCCCTTCGCGTTCGGATGTAGCCCGTCCTCGCCCAGGTCCACCTGCAACTGGCCTTCGGCGCTCTTCATCGCGTCGAAGTAGTTCACCAGCACGTAGCCGCGCTGCTGGCAGAACGTCTTCAGCCAGCCGTTCATCTCGTTGATCACGGCCGGCGGGCGCAGTTTGGTCCTCTCGTAGGAAGGGTTCACGCCCTTGTGGTAGTCCGACACCGGCAGAATGGTCGAGAAGACGGGCTTGATGCCGTGCTTGTCGGCCAGGTCCGCGATCGCCGTCAGGTTGAGCTGGATCGTCTTCGTCGACACGCCCCGCGCGATGTCGTTCGTCCCGGCAAGGATTAATACGGCCTCCGGCTTCAGCGCCGCCACGTCGGGTAGAAATCGCGCCAGCATCTGCGACGTGATCTGGCCGGAGATGCCCCGGTTGATGAAGTCGTGCTGCGGGAAGTATTCGTTCAGGCGCCAGAAATCGGTGATCGAATCGCCCAGAAACACCACGCGCGGCTTGTTCGCGGCGGGTGGCGCAACACGCGTATTCTGTTCGGCGTAGCGCCCGACGTTGTCGCGGTCCGGTGAGCGCAGGTCGCGCTGCAACTGCTCCACCAGGCCCTGGAAATAGACCTCGAGCTGCGCCAGGTTGTCCCTCAGTTCCGCCAGTTGCTTCCGCGACGACTCGGGGTACGGCACCGGCTTCGGCACCGCGTCAGAGATCAGCAGAAACGCTCTCAGGTTCGTCAGCGCCCGGTAGTGCAGCGTCGGATTCTGCCAGCCCAGGAATTCCAGGCTCTCGATCGTCTGCTTGATGTTCTCGATCAGTGGCTGCCCGGCGCGGGCCAGGTCGGGAATCGCGAACCCGCCGGACTCCATCAACTGAATGGTGCGCGAGTACATCTCGCGCGCCTGCTGCTGCGTCGGCATCTTCGCGCCCGCCGTCGCCGGCGGGGCCTGCTGCGCCATCAGCACCGGCACGGCCAGCAGTGCCGCCATCAATGCTCTCGCTGCCATTAGCTATCGCTCCATCTTCTCGAGTTGCAGCGTCACTGTTCCGATGTAGAACGGCAACTGCACGCGGATCTGCACCGGCAAACGCCGTTCGTCATTCGTGATCCAGATAAACAGACGGCCCTTGCGCCGGAACAGCACACCGTTGAACAGAAACGCCTCATACTTCATTGCCTGGAACTCGCCCAGCGGTGTCTTCACCTTCTCCGGACCCAGCGAATCCACCCTGGCCGCCACCACCTTCTTGCCGTCGGAGATGGGCAATTCAATCGTCTTGCCCCGCTCGGGCATCAGTTCACGCAGCCGCTGCAAGCCGCCCGTGACGTCATGCACACAGGGCGGAATGTCCATCTCCTTGTTCAGGACCACGGCGTTCTTCACCACGTCGCGTTCCAGGTAGATCGCCTTCTTCCGCTCGCTGTCGTAGGTGACCTTGGTCTCTCGCCGCCGTTTGCCCTCCTGCGCGTCGAGCGTCGTCGTCTGTGCGCAGAACCCCTCCCCGAACAGCGCCCGGTACTCGTTATCCACCTTGATGATGGACGACACCAGACCGACGGTCTTCAGCGTCATGTCGATCTGGGTCTTGCCCGTCCACTTCAGTCCCACCTCGCCCGCGCGGACGAAGCGCCACTCCGCTCCATAGAAGAGGTACTCCGTCGCTGGAGCACTCTGCGCCCGCGCCATCTGGCTCGCGCTCGCGATCAGGCTCGCTACAATCAGCGCCCAAACGTGAGCGCGCCTTAGCTGCATGGTCCTTCCAGTCTGGCAAAGTCGCCGTGAGCGCCGCAAACCACGCGCACGGCTAAACTTCGATACGCTCTCTGCATGCGCTTACTGGCTTTCCTGTTGACTGCGGCATGCGCCTTCGCGCAGTCCATGCCCAACTTCGCCGATGTCCGGCCATCCCCGCAGCAGATCGCCTGGCAGCAGCTCGAAATCGGAGTCCTCATCCACTTCGGCACCAATACCTTTCTCGATCGGGAATGGGGTGACGGTACCGCCGCGCCCGAAACCTTCAACCCCACCGCGCTCGACGCCGAACAGTGGGTGACCGCGGCCAAGGCAGGCGGCGCGAAGTACCTGATCATGGTCGCCAAACACCATGATGGATTCGCCCTCTGGCCGTCCCGTTACACGAAGTACTCCGTCGCCGCGAGTCCTTACAAAAGCGGCAAGGGCGATGTCGTCCGCGAAGTCGCCAACGCCTGCCGCAAGCACGGCCTCGCCTTCGGCGTCTATCTCTCCCCCTGGGACCGCCACGAGCCCGCCTACGCCGACAACAAGAAGTACGACGACTACTACTCCCGCCAGATCGTCGAGCTCGCCACGCGCTACGGACCGCTGACCGCGTTCTGGCTCGACGGCGCCGGCTCCGAAGGCCACGTCTATGACTTCATGCGCTACATCCGCACCCTGCGCACCTACCAGCCGAACGTGCTCCTTTTCGCCTCGCTCGACCTGCTGCCCTACGCCGACATCCGCTGGGTCGGCAACGAAGAGGGCCACGCGGCCGAGGAGAACTGGAACGTCATCGACGGCTACAACGTGCTGCGCTGGCGCCCCGCCGAGGCCGACACGCCACTCCGCAAAGGCCACTGGTTCTGGCATCCGAATGCCGAATCGCGACTGAAGTCTCTCGACGAGCTGAAGGACACGTACCACAAGACCGTCGGACGCGGTGCTCAGCTCGTCCTCGGCCTGGCGCCGGATAATCGGGGGCTGCTGCCGGAGGTGGACGTGAAGCGCTTGGAGGAGTTCGGTGCGTGGCTCAAAAAGACTTACGGCGACAGCCTTGTCCCAGGTCAGAATATCGCCGACGGCAACCCCGAAACTTGGGACACGAGGGGCTTCCTCAATCTGAAACCCGGCACGCTGATCGACCGAGTCGTCATCCAGGAGTACCTGCCCGAAGGCCAGCGCGTGCGGCGCTATCGTGTGGAGGTGCGGCAGGGGAATGAGTGGAAGACCGTCGCTCGTGGCGCCACCATCGGCAACAAGAAGATCGATATCTTTGAGCCGGTTCACGCCGATGCCGTCAGCCTGGTGGTGGAGGCGCAGATCGCCGAACCGCGCATCGCCGAGTTTCGTGCCTATTTCGGTCGTGATTGAGGAAACTTTCCGGCGCTCCCATCACTCCAAATAGTTGGAGGGTGATGAGATGCTCCGGAACGAGACAACCTATCGCAACTACGGCCTCTCGCTGTGGCGCTGGGTCGCTCCCGAGCTCGAGTTGCTGCACCCTGGAGTGCAGGACAGGCTCGACCGCGACCTTGGCCGCATTCTGGCCGGCGTCGGTCTCCAGCCCGTCAACCCTGGCGAAGCGCCGGACCTTCTCCTGCGCTATGAAGCCGCACCCGGCGTGCTGATCGCGGAACTGGTTGACTCGCAGACCAACACGCGCGTCTGGCGAACTGACCTCCGTGGCGACGACCTGCTGAAGCGCCCCGCGGAAACGGTTGCGCCGAGTTCGCTGAACTAAGGCGCCCGGGCGCCTTACGCCCCCATCCCCTGCCATTCGCTGAATAGGTCGGTCTTCAGGCCAACTCTGGCCAGAGCTCGGCCGACCGTGTGATTGATCACGTCGTCCAGTGTCTTTGGCAGGCCGTAAAAGGCAGGCACCGGCGGGAGAATCGTCGCTCCATTCTCCGCCGCCTGCTGCATCAGCCGGAGATGTCCGGCGTGCAGCGGCGTCTCGCGGACCATCAGGACCACCGGGCGCCCTTCCTTCAACTGCACGTCGGCGGCTCTGGACATCAAGTCCGCCGTGTAGCAGTTCGCCACCGCCGACAGCGTCTTGATCGAGCAAGGCGCGATGATCATGCCCATCGTGTCGAACGAGCCGGAGGCGATCGCGGCTCCTATGTTCGACGGGGAGTGAACGACGCCGGCCAGCGCCTCCACGTCCTTCGCGCGATAGCTGGACTCCTGGGTGATGGTTGCCCGGCCCGCGGGCGACAGCACCAGGTGCGTCTCAATCTCCGGCCGTGCCTTCAGCACCTCCAGCATGCGGATCCCGTAGATCACGCCCGAAGCGCCCGTGATGCCGACAATCAGACGTTGTGCCACGTTATTTAGATTCGCTCACCAGGGCCAGGAAGTGCAGAAGTTCCGGAGATTCGCTGCCGGCGTAAGCCGTCAGGTTCGACTTCGGAGTGCCATCCGGCGCATGGGGTCCTGCGCAGATCCGCTCGTACAGCAGCGCTTCCACGGCCTGCTCGGCGCGCAGTTCGGCGTACAGCAGCATCCGCTTCACGCCGGCTCGCAGTTCCGGGTCGAGCGCGGGGTTCTTCGAGATCGCGCGGCGCAAGGCCCGCACCGGCCGGACCGCTGCGTCGTCGATGGTTGCAACCGCCGCCTTCAATTCGGTCCAGTCCCTTGGGCCCAATGCCCAGCCCTGTTCCCCCGCCCAAACCGCCGCCAGCAAACAGTTGACGTTCAGGCCGTGACGGTCTTGCAGGGCCAGACAGGACTCCCGCACTCCAGGGCGCCCGTAGGCCCTGGCGCACCACTGGATGAAACCGGCAGATGTCTCCGCCGGCGGATGTTCAGCCTGTTTCATTCAACCAGGGCACCGGTATCAGGCCGCGTCGTAGGCCTGTTTCAACCAGCGCTTCAGTTCGTCGTCCACTTCCTTGAGCGAGGACAGTTTGACGCGGTGGGAGACCATCGCATTGAAACTGCCCGATACTTCCAGTCTCCCCGCCGCCGGAACGCCTTTCAACTGGATACCCACGTCCACACGGTCTTTGGTGGAGGGCTGGATAATCGCAAACTGCTTCGAGCGCCGCACGCTGACATACGCCTTCTTCGGCGATAACTCCACATCGCCGCCGAATTCCGTGAGCAGTTTCGCCAGCGTGTCGTAGATTGGCCGCAGACGGGCCTTGGGGCCGGAGTATTGGCCCTCTATCAGGTCGTCATCCGCGTGCGAGAGCGACGAACTGCTCATCGCCGTATGCGCCACCAGGTTGGCATAGCCGTGCGTCAGGCCATGTTCGTCTTTCAGGTGCGCCACAATCTCACCGTGCTTAGTCCGGCCGGACCGCTTTGCGATCGCCGCCCACTCCTCGAGCGCCTTGCCCGTCTTCTCCTTCAAGTTCGCAGCCATCGACGCAAGTGCGTCTTCTGGTGATTTCGCCACGTCACATCCTCCTATCAGCAAATACAGCCTTCCGCCGGATTCCTTTGATCCCGCAAAAGAAAATCCGCCTGGCGGATTCGCTGCCCCATCCACCAGGCGGATCTTCTTCTCTCTCACCAACAGGCTGTTTTAGGAGACTACTTCCCCTTGCCAAATTCCTTCAGCCGCGCGTCGATGACCTTGACCACGTCCGACGGCACTTCACTCGCACCGTTCTTCCGAGCCACGCCCAGAGCGGCGTCTAAAACGCGAGGCTTTGCTTCCTTGGGGGAAACACCCTCACTTTCCAGCGCATTCAACATGCGAGTCACGGAAGTCATGATTCTGCTCTCGAGCGAACGCGGTGCTCTCTTTGCGCGCCGGCCCGAGCCGGAACCCACGGAATCGGAGCTCATGCCGAACTTTGAGGCGATTTCCACTTGTCTCTTTTGAAACTCGCGGAACAACTCTTTCCCCTTGGCTCGCGCAACCTCCAGATCCGCTTCCAGCTTAGCCACCGTCTGAGCAACCTTGTCCATCTCGACCAGGAGCTGATTGATTGTAGGATCCATGGCTGAGATCATATCACGCTAACAACAGCACGGCACAACTGAATCTTTTAGCTACCTAACAGATCCCTCTACCAATCCCCTGTCACATCACTCACTTTCAGACCAAAAGCACCCAGATTGGGGTATGCCCGTCCCGCGCCCCGCGACGCACGCTCTCCGCGGACGTAAATCAGAGCGCGTATGCACACAAATGTATCGTCAGAGCACACGGAATATCTGGCAATTTCCGCCATTCTCAACGCTCGCATCCGGCATCCCGATGGAATATACTCTGCCCGAGATTCCCCTATGTTCCGAATCGCCGCCCCTCTCCTGCTCCTGCTTCCCGCCTTTGCCCAGCCCCCGAAACCCGCCATCGACGATGCTGTCACTTCAAAGGCGAGGGCATTTCCTCTGGAAGATGTGCGGCTGCTCGACGGCCCATTTCGCCGGGCCATGGAGATCAACAGCGCCTATCTGCTCCGTCTCGAACCGGACCGCCTGTTGAGCTGGTTTCGCAAGGAAGCCGGATTGGCGCCCAAAGGCGAAGTCTACGGCGGCTGGGAAACTCAGGGGATTGCCGGCCATTCACTCGGCCACTACCTGTCGGCTTTATCGCTGACATACGCATCCACCGGCGATGCGCGCTTCCGCGACCGCATCGCCTATATCGTGGATGAGCTCGAAGCCTGCCAGCGCGCCAATGGCGACGGCTACGTCGCGGGACTCCCCAACGGCAGGCGCGTCTTCCGCGAAGTCTCCATGGGCGACATCCGCTCCAAGGGCTTCGACCTCAACGGAAGTTGGGTGCCCTGGTACACGCTGCACAAGCAGTTGGCCGGACTTCTGGACGCCCATCGCTACACCGGGAACGCCAAAGCGCTCGCCGTGGCGCAAGGCCTCGCAGGCTGGGCCGTCGCCATCACCTCAAAGCTCGATGACAAGCAGTGGCAACTCATGCTCGCCTGCGAGCACGGCGGCATGAACGAGTCGCTGGCCGAGCTTTACGCCCGCACCGGAGAGAAGAAGTACCTCGACCTCTCCCGGCGCTTCCACCACCGCGCTGTTCTCGACCCGCTTGCCGCGCGCGAGGACCGCCTTCAGGGCCTGCACGCCAACACGCAGATCCCCAAGCTCATCGGGCTCGCACGCCGCTACGAGATCACCGGCGACCCCGCCGACCGCGCTCCGGCTGAGTTCTTCTGGGACCGCGTCGCGCATCATCACTCCTACGTCATCGGCGGCAACAGCGACCGGGAGCATTTCGGCCCGCCAGACCAACTCAGCGCGCGTCTGGGCCAGAACACCTGCGAGACCTGCAATACCTACAACATGCTGAAACTCACCCGGCACCTCTTCGAGTGGCAGCCCGCCGCGGGTTACGCCGACTACTACGAGCGCGCCCTGTTCAATCACATCGTCGCCTCCCAGCGTCCCGAGGACGGCATGTTCTGCTATTACGTCACTCTGCGGCCCGGCGCCCATCGCGACTATTCCGATCCCTTCAACAGCTTCTGGTGCTGTGTCGGCTCCGGCATGGAGAATCACGCCAAGTATGCCGACTCCATTTATTTCCACGACGTATCCGGACTCTGGGTAAACCTCTACATTTCTTCTGAATTGAATTGGAAATCGAAGAAAGTCACCCTGCGCCAGGAGACTCGTTTTCCCGAAACGGACACGTCGGTCTTCACCGTCACCTCCGCCGGCCCCACGCGCTTCACGCTCCGCTTGCGCCATCCGGCCTGGGCCTTCGACGGCATCCAGGTGAAGGTCAACGGCCGCCCCCAAAAGATCGCCTCAACGCCCGGCAGCTACGCCGGGATCACCCGGGACTGGCGCCGCGGCGACCGCGTCGAGATCTGCATGCCCATGTCGCTTCACATGGAGCCCACGCCCGACAACCCTCAGAAGAGCGCCGTGCTTTACGGACCGCTGGTCCTCGCCGGCGAGCTAGGCCCCGCCGACGATCCCGCCGCCAGGTCAGCCGGGTACGTCCCGGTGCTCATCACCGGCGGCAAGCCGGTCAAGGAGTGGCTGAAGCCCGTCGAAGGCAAGCCCCTGGCCTTCCAGCTCGCCGGCGTGGGCCGTCCGCGCGACGTCACCTTCCAGCCGTTCAACTCGCTGCACCACTCGCGCTACAACGTCTACTGGGATCTCTTCACCCCGGATCAATGGACCGCCCGCCAGCAGGAGTATCTCGCCGAGCAGGAGCGCCAGAAGCGGCTGGACGCCATCACCATCGACTCCGTCCAGCCGGGCGAGATGCAGCCCGAGCGCGACCACAATATGCAGGGCGAGCGCACCGGCGCCGGCGAGTTCAACGGCCGCAAATGGCGCGACGCCACAGAAGGCGGCTGGTTTTCATTCGATATGAAGGTGACGCCCGGCAAGCCCGCGCGCCTGGTGGCCACCTACTGGGGCAGCGACCGCGGCCCGCGCATCTTCGACATTCTCGTCAACGGACGGAAGATCGCCACGCAGGAGCTCAACAACCTGAAGCCGGATTCGTTCGTCGACGTGCCCTACGATCTGCCGGCCTCGATCACAGAGGGCAGGGAATCCATCACCATCCGCTTCCAGGCACACCCCGGCCTCACGGCAGGCGGGCTCTTTGGATTGCGGATTCAGAAAGTGGAGTGACGAGCGTTTGCCCGGAATTGGGGTGGCGGAGGAAGAGGGATTCGAACCCCCGGTACCCTTCCGGGTACAACGGTTTTCAAGACCGCCGCCTTAAACCACTCGGCCATTCCTCCGCTCACCAGCTTACCATCCGGGCCGCGGCTACCGGCCGATCAGCAGCCCGTGATGCCGGCCCATCCAGTAGGGCAGCAGGAAGAACGCGCCGTCGTCTTCCGACGTCCCGTTCGTGCGGCTGTCCACCACGAACGGGTTGCCGTTCCACTTCATCACCGGCCTCTCGTCCGCCGGCAGCAGTTCCAGGATCTCGGCGCGGCCGTGGCGGTCTTTGTCATCCGCCGGGGTCACGCCAGTGCGGTGCGAATTTGTCACGCTCCACCGCACCAGGTCGTTCGGGATGCGGTGCAACGTCCACACCGATCCCTCCAGGTCAACCTTCTTTGCCGGATTCGCCACCGCATAGATGAACGTCCACAGCGGATTCGCCTCGCGCTGGATGTTCTTCCACCACTGGTCCAGCCCCGCGCGGTAGAGTTTCAACAGCTTCTCGTCCTTTTCATAAAGGAACAGCGGGTAGAACGAAAGCAGTGCCAGTTCCTCGTCGGAGTAGTTCAGCTCCTCCTGCAACACCAGGTACTTTGTCGTCAGCTCCGCGTACTTCATATCCCAGGCCACCCGGCGGTACTCGGCGTCGTACTTCGGATCGCCCGTCAGGTGATGCGTCACCTTCAGGAACATCAGCAGTTCGGCTGCGTTGAGCGGCGCATCCGGCTTGCCCATCTCGGTCGCAAAGTATTCCGGAGACCATTTGCCCCAGCGCGTCGGCTTGCCGGTGACATCCACCAGATAGAGCTTGTTCTCCAGGATGTGGTCCATGATGTCGCGCGCCGTCTTGCGGATCTTCTGCTTCAGCGGCTCATCGGGAAGCAGATCGTGCGCCAGCGCGAAGATCAGGAAGTGGCCGACAATCTCGTCGGAACTCGTGTCCGCTTTCCACTCGATCTTGCCGTCGGCTGTCTTGTACCAGAAGCCGTCCTTCGGTTTCGGCTCACCTTGCTTGATATAAGACCGCGCGGGGAAGCCCTTGCGGCCGGTCACCTCCGTTAAGAACAACACCGCTTCTGTTGCTTTTTTGGCCCTTGCCAGCGCGTCGTGGGACTTCGTCGCGGAGAACCGGAAACACTCGGCCGCCGCATACATCGCGGTCCAAAGTCCGTCATTGTCGTTCGAGACCATCAGGTTCGAAGACAGATCCCCTGGTACTTTTAGTACAGAGTCGGCCACCATCCCCCACCGGTCATGCCGCTCAGACACCCGTCTTTCGAACAGGTCCGCCTTCTCCTCCAGGGTCATCAGCTTGAACTCGATGTGCGCCACGCCGGTCTTCGTCTTCACCCAGATGTTCCGGCCGTCGGGCAGCAGTGACTCCACGTAATCGTCTGGTAAATAACGCTTTGACGCAAAATATTGGACCCTGTCGCGGGGCTCCGCCTTCGGGTCCAGGCGGTACAATCCGCGCGGCGTCCCCACCCACGTTTCGCCTCCTATTCCCGTCGCCACAGCCGTCACGTCGATTTTAGAAAAAAGATTTTGGTACTTCGGCAAAAGTTGTGGTACTCTTGGGCTACCCTCTGAGAGAAAAGTCCTGAACCTTTGGTAAGAGGGTTTGAGAGTCACTTGGGAAAGAGCCTCTAAAGGAAGCAAGAAAGAGGCCGATAGAAAGAGGGCGGAGAGCTTGAAAAGCATTGCCGCCTAATGTACCTCATTTCGAGGCGTCGCAGGGGAGGAGAGTGAACTGCGGCGAGATAGTATAATCGGCAAATCCGGCCCCTACGGAGGGGGGCTAACTCGTCCATGAAAGTCCTGATCGCGGACGACAGCTTGGTCATGCGCCGTCTACTCCAGGCCACACTGGAGGGATGGGGATTCGACGTCCTGGTGGCGTCGGACGGAGCCGAGGCTTGGGAAATCCTGAAGGCCGAGGATGCTCCGCCGATCGCTATCCTCGACTGGATCATGCCAGTCTTTACGGGGCCAGAGCTCTGCCGACTGGTCCGCCGGCAGAAGCGGGCTTCTTATACGTATCTCATCCTGCTGACTTCGAAGAGCCAGCGGGAGGATATTGTCGAGGGGATGGGGTCGGGGGCCGACGACTATGTCGTCAAGCCTTTCGACAAACACGAGCTTGAAGTTCGGTTGCGCGCGGGCCGGCGCATTGTCGACCTGCAGGCCGAACTCTTGCAGGCCCAGGAGGCGCTTCGTGAGCAAGCCACTCGCGACGCTCTCACCGGCGCCTGGAATCGCCGCTCGATCCTGGAAACGCTAACCACGGAACTGGACCGGGCGCGGCGTGAGTCCCGCTATCTCAGCGTGATCATGCTTGACATCGACCATTTCAAACAAATAAACGACACCCTTGGCCACGCGGCGGGCGACACCGCCTTACGCGAAACCGTCTACCGTTTGCAGACCTCCATCCGGGTCTACGATTCGCTAGGCCGCTATGGAGGCGAGGAGTTTCTGATCGTTCTCCCGGGCTGCGACGAGGCAGGTGTCCTGTCGCACGCCGATCGGCTTCGGGAGGCGATCCAGAACACTCCCATGTTCCTGAACGGAGAAGCTGTAACCGTCACCGCCTCTTTCGGCGCGACATGCGCTGGGCCGAATGCCGGTTACAAAGTGGACCAGTTGCTGCACGCCGCCGATGACGCGCTCTACGCTGCAAAGCGGAATGGCCGGAATCGTGTGGTCTGCCAGCTTCCGGAACGCTTCACTCGTCCCCGGGTCATTTCGCGGGCGGGCTAGCGCCGGATCAGGGGTGCGTCGCGGTCTCCGACCCTGTGCGCGCCACTTCCATCTGGCTCAACGTCGAGGCGTATTGCTCCACGCCCCGATAGAGAGCCTCGGCGATCCGCTGACGGTAATCGCCTCGCTTGAGGAGTCCCTCCTCACGGCGATGGCTCAGGAAGCCAATCTCGGCCAGGACTGAGGGCATCTTCGCGCCAACTAGAACGACGAACGGTGCTTTCTTCACCCCTCGGTTCCTGGCCGATTTATTTCCCTTCCGCACTTCGGAAAAGAGCGACTGCTGGATCCTGTCGGCAAAGTCGTTCGACTCCTGGACCTTGTCCTGCCGTGCGATCTGCTTCAGCATCCCTTCCAACTCGAAGATCGACTGCCCGTTGGCCGCGTTCTCGCGCGACGCCACTTCCAGTTCGGCCTTCGTGGCGTTCAAGCTCAGGAAGAACGTCTCCGGTCCGGCGATGTCGCGGATTCTCGAGGAATTCGCGTGAATCGAGAGGAACAGGTCCGCGCGCGCCCGGTTCGCGATCGCCGTCCGTTCCTGCAACGGGATAAAGACATCCTCGGAGCGCGTGTAGATGACCTCGGCGCCCATCCGGCTCTCGATCAGCGCGCCCAGACGCTTGGCCACGTCGAGCACCAGGTCCTTTTCGTGCAGCCCGGAGATGCCCGTCGTGCCGTAGTCCTCGCCGCCGTGGCCGGGATCCAGCACCACTCGGCCGAGTTTCAGCCCCAGCACGCGAGTCAATGACCTCTCGCCCGTCACATGGTTCACCGTGGCGGGCTTGGGCGGCTTGGCCAGGACGACGGCCGGCGAATTCGCGGCCGCCGTCTCCGTACTGTCAGCCGGCTTCGGCTCGGCACGGGGCGGCTGAGTCTGCGAAGGCGCCGGGGGGACAGGCGCTGGTCTGGATGCCTTGCTTGTCTCGATGGGAGGCGGCAGCGGCGTCGGCGTTGGGGCCGTGGAAGTCAGCGGCGGCGCCGACTCGGGGGCGGCGATGTGCCCCGCGGCCGGCCGCAGTTCCACCATGATCCGGTACGGGTTCGCCAGCACCGAAATGTTGTAGTCCACCTTCTGCTTCAGGTCCAGCACCACGCGCGCGACGGTGGGCTGGTTCATGGCGATCCTGGCCTTTTCCACCATCGGCCCGACGACCGAGATCGTGCGATCCTCGCCTTTCTTCAGAGCGATGCGGGAGTTGCTGACGTCGATGAACAGCCGGTAGGGATTCTCGATCAGTTCCGCGCGCCACTGCGGCGGGCCGGAGGTCTCAATGGCGATGCGCGTGACGCCGTCCAGCGGCCACGTGCGGATGGAGGTCACCGAGACGCGCTCCTGCCCGGCCGCTATGCTCGCGCACAGCAGCAGAACCGGCACCCATTTTGCGCGCCCAACTTCCATTGCCCTCCAATCTCTCAGCGCGTCTTCAGGTAGATGCGCCCGTCGGCATCCACAGCCACCTCAAGACCGCGCGCGTGCGGTTCCTTTTCGGCAGCCGCCGGATCCGCCGTGGACTTCTCAGACTCGGCGATCTTCCGCGCCTCTCCATACTTCTCTGCGACGCGCTTCACATACTCCTGCGTTTCACGGTATGGCGGCACGCCCTTGTGCCGCAGCACCGCGCCCTCGCCCGCGTTGTACGCGGCCAGGGCCAGCTTGTCGTCCTGAAAGAGGTCCTTCAGGTACTTCAGATACTTCACGCCGGCTTCGATGTTCTCCTCGGCGTCGAAGGCGTTCTCCACGCCGAAGCGCCGCGCCGTGGCAGGAATCAGTTGCATCAGCCCCTGCGCGCCCTTGGGCGAAACCGCTACCGGGTTGTAGCCTGACTCCACTTGAATCACCGAATGCACCAGCAGCGGATCTACCGCGTGCTTCTCGGCCTGCTCCTTCACGATCGTGCTGACCGTCGACGGAGCGGCCTTCGCCTTGGCCGGAGCCACCACGCGCCGCACCAGGCGGCCTGTCTTAGCATCAGTGCGCACCACGCTCCTCACGCCCGAAGACGGTTCTGCATGAGCCGGAATCGCGGACATGGCGAGCATCAGCACATACCCAATGCAAAAACAGATCGTCAAGAACTTGTTTTGATTATAATCCCTCATCCCAGTTCTGTAATCCAGTGAAATCATTCGGGCTTTCCCGAATTGTTCGATGGGTGTCCCGGCGGCGTCCGGCGACAGTCCCCCTGCTAGAATCGACTCATGCTCGCGGCAGGCTTTGTGCTGGTGGGCGGCCACAGCCGCCGCATGGGCCGTGATAAGGCCCTGCTGCCGTACGCCGGAGCCACACTCGTGGAATCCGTCGCGGCACAAGTGCGCGCCGCCGTGGGTTCCGTCACGCTGATCGGCGAATCGGCCGCGGAACGCTACGCTGGCCTCTGCCTGCCCGCCGCCGGTGAGGACTTCCCCGGCTGCGGTCCCATGAGCGGCATCGAGGCAGGTCTTCGCCTGAATTTCGCTCCATTGAATGTGATCGCCGCCTGCGATCTCCCCGGTCTCAGGGCCGTCTGGCTGCTCGATCTGCTGGCGCTCGCCCGCGAAAATCCCGAGGCGGACGCCATTGTCCCCGAGGCTCCGGACGGACGTCTCCAGCCGCTGTGCGCGGTGTGGCACGTGCGCTCTCATGCCGCCTTGCGGGCCTCGCTGGAAAGTGGCAAGTTCAAATTAGTGAATGTGTTAGACCAGATCGTCACCGTCCGCGCGAGCCTCCCCTGGGTGGAGTTGCTGCGCAACGTGAACACGCCCGAGGACTGGGCCGGTCTTGCCGCACCGGAGGCGTCATGACCGCCCCTTCCAATCGCTACATCGAATTCCGGCACGTGTATAAGACGTTCGATCACCCCGTTTTAGTCGACTGCAGTTTCCATGTTTCTCCGGGAGAGACGCTGGCCATCATCGGGCGCTCCGGCGTCGGCAAGTCCGTCACGCTCGCCCACATCATGGGATTTCTGAAGCCCGACAAGGGCCGAATCATCGTCGCCCACCAGGACATCACCGATTACACTGAGGCCCAGCTCCGGGAAATCCGGAAGAAGGTCACGATGGTGTTCCAGTCCGGCGCGTTGTTCGATTCGCTCACCGTCGGCGAAAACATTCTGTTCTCCCTCGAGCTGCGCGAGGACTACGACGAGTTCAACAAGCTCGAAGTCATGCGCGGCCTGCTCGAGATGGTCGACCTCCTCGAGTACGAGGACTCTTACCCGGCGGACCTTTCCACCGGCTACCGCCGCTCCGTCGCCATCGCCCGAGCCCTTGCCGCGCAGCCCGAGTGCATTCTCTACGACGAGCCCACCACCATGGTCGACCCCATCATGTCCGGCGACCTCGGCAACCTGATGCTCCGTCTCAAGCGCCAGTTGCAGCTCACCTCCGTCGTCGTCACACACGACCTCGGCCTGATGCGCAAGGTCGCCGACCACGTCGTCTTCCTCTACGACTGCAACGTCATCTACTTCGGCTCAGTCTCCGAACTCGACCGCTGCGAACACCCGCACGTCAAGGAATTCCTGGCCATGGATCGGGTTGAGATCGAGGCCGCCAACGGCGGCGCTACTCCTTAGCGCGACCGTGGATGCGCTGCCAAAGCGTCTTCAACTCGTCGCGCCAGGTGTGGGTTTCCGGCTGAGCTTCGTCCGTGTCGCCGCTGTCCTCGTCGCTCTCCGCGTCTGGATGCATGCCGGGGATCAGGTACCAGGGCTTCGGCTTCTCGCCGGGCGCGCGGCTCACAATTCGTGCGCGCCCGCCGGACCACGCATACTCGCGCCGCATCAGCTTGCCGTCTTTCTCTTGCACAAGAACGGTCCAGCCCGTGACCGCGCCGCCCGAGGTGCGCTTCAGGGTCAACGGCAGCCATCCGGAGAGGTCGCGCTCGATCCAGGCCGTCTCGTAGCGCTCGCGCTTCGCGTTCCAGGTGAAGACGCGAAGCTGGTCGAACTGCCGGTCGTCGCCCGACGTGCGGATGGTCGTCCACAGCCACAGTTGTTTGCGGCCCTTGGTCTTCGATTCCACCTCGCCGAGCGGGAAGTAGCTCGTGATGCGCGCGCGCTCGGCGTACTGCGCCACTTCGTCGGGGATCGAGTAGTAGAGCATCCGGGCCAGCACCCATCCGGCC
The DNA here is from genome assembly GCA_050789245.1 of Bryobacteraceae bacterium. Taxonomy (GTDB): domain Bacteria; phylum Acidobacteriota; class Terriglobia; order Bryobacterales; family Bryobacteraceae; genus PNKE01. Next base: position 188,011 of record JBOZRR010000043.1, read on the forward strand.
AGCCCGTCCTTCGTACGGACCAGCGTCCACCAGTCCATCGGCGGGGGCGGGGGCGGCGGCTTTACGGGCTGCGGCGGAGGACCGTCGGGGTAGCCCGAGATCGAAACCCAGTCTTTCGGCACCACGGGCGCAGGTCCCGCGGGCGGCGGCGGAATCGTCGGAACGGCCTTCTTCTTCCTCGGACGCGCGGCGGCCGTGCTCTTGGTCCGCGCGGCGAGGTCATCCATGAACGACGGCTCGTTGTATGGCGCGCGAGGCGCAAGCTGGTGCGCGATGACTTCGACACGCACCGACGGCGTCACCTGAAAAAAGCTCGGCGACAGACGGTTCGGCGCCGTGTGCGCGTTCAGCGTCTCGAAGCTTGTCGCCGAACCCTGCGACGGCGCCTCGGCCGCGGCTTTCGCCAGCGCGCGCAGCTCCTCCATGTCCTTTGTCGCCAGCAACTGCCTTGAATCCACCCAGCCCTCGACGCCCTTGTCCGTGCGGACTTTGACGAAACGCCGCCGCCGCCCGATAATCTCGAGCTTCGCGCCATGCGAAACCTGGCCGACCATCGGCGCGCGCGCCACCAGCGCCTCACGCAACTGCAACGACGCGGGTCCCGCGAAGGCCTCGGCCAGCACCGGCGCTCGTTCCGGGCCGGTGGCGCAGGCGGCCGCGAACAGCAGGCCCGCCGCCACGGCACAAACCGCGAGTTGCCGCGCTTCGGGCATCATCACCGCCGCTCCGGGACGACCGCTCGAAGAAAGCGGCTCGGCGCGGTGGGCCGGAGATCGCATTCTTCCGTATTTGCGTCGAGCAGCCAGACCTCGCCAGCCCGATACAGTTCGCCGGCAATCGTGCCGGAGCCTTCCACGCAAATGAGCAGTTTTTCTCGAGAGCCCGCCGAGAGAAGCGCCGGGGCATCGGCGCGGATCTCGTCGACCGAGAAGGAGTCGCACTCGACCTGCACGCCGTTTTTCATCGGACGGAATTTCGCCGGTCCGCCGTCTGAGACCTCGATGCCGTCGTCGAGATGCAACTCGCGCCCCCGGCCGTAATCCCACAGGCGGTAGGTCGTGTCGGAGTTCTGCTGGATCTCGACGAGCGCCAGGCCCGCGCCGAGCGCGTGCACGGTATTCGCGGGTGCGAAGACGGTATCGCCGGCCTCAACGGGGATCCAGTCGAGCAGATGCTCGATCTCTCCCGAAAGTGCCGCCGTGCGCATCTCGTCCTTCGACACTTCTCGTTTGAAACCGAGCGCGATGGTGGAGCCGGGATCGGCGCGGAGGATGTGCCACATCTCCGTCTTGCCGTTCGGTAGGCCGCGCGCCTGGGCCTGCCTGTCGTTGGGATGCACCTGGATGGAGAGGCGCTCGCTCGTGAAGATGAACTTGGTGAGAAGCGGCAGCGGCGGCTCGGTCTGGAACCAGACTTCGCCGGTGCGCCCGCCGTCCCTGGGAGGGAACCAGGGCTCGATCTTTTTCGAGCCCCACACCTTATCGTGAAACTGCGGTGGAATCCGGTATGGCTTCCGGCTAGGCAAGGCTTTCCTTGACGAAGAGTTCGAACCGGTCGAGCCCCTTCTTCAACTCGTCCAACGACGCGGCGTAGCTGATGCGAACGTGCGCGTCCGTGCCGAAGGCTTCACCCGGCACGACGGCGACGTGGTGCTTCTCGAGCAGGCGCTCGGCGAACTCCATCGTATTCTTCAGGCCGTCCGCGCGGAGAACGCCGCCGATGTTGGGGTAGGCGTAGAACGCGCCGCGCGGCTCGGGGCACTTCACGCCTTCCATGGCGCGCAGTCTTCCGACGACGTAATCGCGGCGCTTGCGGTACTCGCCGAGCATGGCGTCGACCGATTCCTGCGGGCCCAGCAGCGCTTCAATGGCCGCCTTCTGCGCGATCGACGTCGGGTTCGACGTGGAGTGCGACTGGAGCTTGATGATCGAGTTGCAGACGGGCGCGGGCGCCAGCGTGAAGCCGATGCGCCAACCGGTCATCGCGTAGGTCTTCGAAAGCGACCCGGCGACGATGACGCTCTCCTTCATACCGGGGATCGACGCGGCCGACCACGGGTCCGAGTCGTAGAGGAACCGGCAGTAGCACTCGTCGGTCATCACCCAGACGCCGGCCTTGTGGGCCATGTGGACGATCTTCTCGAACTCCTCGCGCTCGATGACGGCGCCGGAGGGGTTGCAGGGCGAATTGACGATGATGAGCCGGGTCTTCGGCGTGAGGGCCTTTTCGACCTCGGCCGCGGTGAGCGAGAAGCCGTCCGCTTCGCGCGTCTCGACGAAGACACACTTGCCGCCAGCGTAGTTCACGACGTCCTTGTAGGTGACCCAGTAAGGGACGGGGATGATGACCTCGTCGCCTTCGTTCACCAGCGCCTGCGTGGTGTTGAAGATGGCGTGCTTGCCGCCGACGGAGACGACGCACTCGGCGACGGCGTAATTGGTGCCGAAGTCGAGCTTGTGGCGCTCGCAGACGGCGGCGCGGAGTTCCTGGACGCCGGCCATGGCGGTGTAGCGCGTGAAGTTCGCGTCGATGGCGTTGATGGCGGCCTGTTTGATGTTATCGGGGGTGGGGAAGTCGGGCTCGCCGACGCCGAAGTCCACCACATCCATCCCTGCCCGCCGCAGGCGCTCGGCCTCGGCCGACACGCGGGCGGTAGATGAAACACTGATCAGGGAGATCCTCTCCGCGAGGGTGCTCGTTGCTTGCATTCGTGCTGATTCTTCTTTCTTGCGACCGGTCCTCTGACGCGAAAGCGCTATCCGTTTGCCAGGAGCCGTTGCTTGAGGCGCTCCTCAACGCCGGGCGGAACCATCCCAGAAATGTTGCCGCCGAGCCGGATCACCTCCTTCACCAGCCGGGAACTGATGAACGAATAGGCCTCTCCTGACATCATAAACATTGTTTCGATCTCGGGAGCCAGGCGGCGGTTCATCAGAGCCATTTGTAACTCGTATTCGTAGTCGGAGATCGCCCGGATTCCGCGCACGATGACGCCGGCGCCCTTGTGGCGGGCGTAGTCTATGAGCAGGCCGTCGAAGGAGTCCACTTCGACGTTCGGGTAGCCGCGCGTGGCCTCGACGAGCATCTCGACGCGCTCCTCGACGGAGAACAGGGGGTTCTTCGATTCGTTGCCTAGAACGGAGACGACAAGGCGGTCGACGACGCGGTGCGCGCGCTCCACCAGGTCGAGGTGGCCGTAAGTGATGGGGTCGAAGGTTCCGGGGTAAAGGGCGACCAACCCCTTGTGTTGCGAATCGGATGCGGCGTCCATGGCGACAGCCGTTATTGTATCGGCGGAAGGGGCGCTAACGCGCGAACCCGTGGCGCGTCTTTCGTCTGGAGAGCCGTGTGACCTGGATTCCGGCCGCTCTACTTGTGATCGTTGTCACAGCCTGGTGGCTGCTGCCGCCCCCGCGGCCGCGCGCGGCGGGTTCGCGAACTCGGTTGGACGACGCGATGCCCGAGTGGCACTATCACGAGTTCCACTCGGTCACCGTGGCGGCGGCGCCGGAGGCGCTCTGGCGCGCCGTGGAGGACGTTGCCGCGCAAAGACTGGAGCGCGCCGGCTTCGTCAGGCTGGCGGCGGAGGAGCCGCACGAGATGGTGTACGCCCTGGCCGGGCGCTTCTGGTTCTGGCCCGCCCCGCGCGTGCCGGTGGGCAAATTCCGGATGGACCCGCTGGCCTTCTCCGCCTGGATGCCCAACGGCGCGGCCAAGGCGGCCATCAACTTCCGCATCGCCGCCGAACCCGGCGCGGAATACTGCCTGCTGAGCACGGAAACGCGAATTCACGTCCCGGACGACGGCTCCGCGCGCGCCTTCGCCCGCTATTGGCGGATCATCCGGGGCGGCTCCGCGCTGCTGCGGCGCATCGCGCTCCGGTTGATCGCGCGACGGGCTGTGCGGGGGTGATGCCGATTCTCGTCACGCTCCGGCGGCGGCTTTGCGGGCGGCGGCGCGAAGGGGGAGTCCGGGTTCGGAGAGCGATTCCAGAATGCGCTGCTGGATGGGGCGGTCGATCAGGTAGCGGAGCTTGCCGTTCAGCTCGTCGGTGGCGGCCATTCCGTTGGTTTCGAGCGCCTGGAGATACTGCTTCTCGCCGGGGGTGAGCTGGTCGAGCTCGACGGCGGCGAGGCCCATGGGCGTGGCGGCGAGTTTTCCGAGGAGGCCGCGCAGGAAGACCTGCTCGTCGACAGCGTCCATGACGGCGCCGCCGCGGCTCCAGCGCGTCTCCTGGTTGCCGTGGAAGTAGGGGCCGGAGGCGAAGGCAAGCAGAAAGATCACGATGTCGATGAACGCGGCCAGCAGGAGCGCGAAGTAGTTGCGGCCGCCTGGATTCGCCGCGAGTTCGCTGAAGGCGCGAAGAAGCTCTTCCTGGCTGGAGGCGGACTGGTCGACGAAGTTCGTGTACTGGGGCACGGCGGGGCGGTCGCTGAGCGTGCGGCCGAGCAGGCGCTCGATGGTGGCCCAGGGGACGGCGTCGTAGGCGGCACGAAAGCGGCGGAGCTGCTCCTCGCTGGTTTCGGAGGGCTTGGCCGAAGCGCGCCATTCGTTCAAACCGCGCTGCGCCGCCTGGACTTCACGGAGGGCTTCGGAGGTCAGGCGGGCGTGACGTTCGAAGGCGGTATAGCGCACGCCGGACCCGGCGCCCTCGCGGTAGGCTTCGCCGATGGCCTGGGCCTCCTTGGCGACGGATTGGCGAATGGTGTCGAGGTAGGGGTCGGCGTCGCCGGACTTGGAGACATGGCCGTGGAGACGTTCAGCGGCGGTCATTTCGTCAAGAGCTACAACGTACTGGCGGGCTTTCGCGTCGGCTTCGGCCAGCAGGCTGCTGGTGCGGCCGGCTGCAGAGTTCAGCTCGTCGTACAGAGCACGGCGGATCTCGGCGGGGCGCTCGCGGGAGGAGAACCAGTTGTAGAGGCTGACGTAGGAGAAGGCGATGGAGACGAGCGCGGTGATGATGTAGACGCCGATCAGCAGCCAGCTTCGGCGCCGCTCGAATCCAACCAGCCAAGCGACCATGACCAGAGAGATCTGGATTCCCAGCGCGGCAAGAACGGAAAACCAGGTCGAAAGGTAAAGCCCCATGCCCTGCTGCGTGGTGTAGAACGAGACCACGGAAAGCAGGCAGGTGGCCACGAACAATGTTTGCACGATCGGGCGGGCAAAACCCTCACGCACGGAAGCGGCCGGCAGATTCGCAAAGGGCACACAGACCTCCCCTTGCGAGTTAGAAACGAACGCGGAACCGCCGGTGTTCCAAAAAAATCCCCTCCCGGCGTAGTGGGACACCGGGAAGGGTCGACGCGTCAGCCGGATCAACTCACCGGACGCGGATCATGGCGATGGGCAATCCGGCCGTGCTCTGCAACTCGCGTGTAGGCAAGGTGTGACGCACAGAGGTGCCGGGCGATTTGAGTTCACTGAGATGCCATGCATCGCCTGAACGGTAGAACTTGAGCAAGCCCTCGCCGGCATTCGCCAGCTTGACGCTATCCGAAGAGATGAAGACGCGGTGCGATGAGCCGGACGGGGCAACGAAGATGGCTTGCCGAGCCTGGGTGTCGATGCGGATCTGGTAGTCGCCGGCGGGCAAGGCCACTCCGGCGGCCTCAAACCCGAAGGGAACGGAGGCGCGGAGAGCTTCCGCGCGAGCAGGCATGACCGCGGCGGCGGTCAACAGAATGGCCAGTCCCAGACTGGACGTCACGAACGATTTCGAAATGAACTTCACGATTTTTCTCCTCCGGCGCTTGGCCGATAATCCATAGAACGTCCTAAACGGCAAAACATCACGGCGCAAAGATGTGTCGTTACAGTTGTGGCGAGGTCTGGCGTTTTGTGGCGGACCGTATAATGGGGCTGGATTCAGATTCGGGAGTCCGAAATGGACGAAAGCAGCGCTCCGGCACCGGCCAGCACAACCACAGATCGGCTGGATTCGTGGAAGGAGATCGCGGCCTATCTGCGGCGCGGGGCGCGGACAGTGCAGAGGTGGGAGCGCGACGAAGGGCTGCCGGTCCACCGGCTTCAACATGAGAAGTTGGGATCGGTTTACGCCTATCGCACGGAACTGGATGCGTGGTGGGAAACGCGCAAGCACAACTCCATCCATGTTTCTCCGGCCGAGCTGCCTTCGGTGGCGGTCCTGCCGTTCGCGGATCTGACCCGCGAGCGGGACCAGGACTACTTCTGCGAGGGAATCGCCGAGGAGATCCTGACGGCGCTGAGCCGCATCAGCGGACTGCGGGTGGCGTCGCGCATGGCATCTTTCCGGTACAGGAACGGGGCCTCCGATCCTCGCACGGCGGGCGAGGAACTCGGCGTGCGGCACCTTTTGGAGGGCAGCGTCCGGAGGGCGGCCAACCGGCTTCGGATCTCGGTACGGCTGAGCGACTCCGAGAGCGGTTATCAGATGTGGTCCGAGACGTACGACCGTGGCCTGGAGGACATCTTCGCGGTGCAGGAGGAGATTGCCAACAGCGTGACGTCGGCGCTCCGGGTGACGCTGGGTCCGACGGACCGGGCGGCGTTGGCGCGCGTGCCGACGCGGATCATAGAAGCCTACGATCTCTACCTGCGCGGGCGGAAATTTTACTACGGTTACGGGCCGCGGGACATGGACTTCGCGATCCAGCTTTTTGCGAGGGCGATCGCGGTGGACAACGGGTTCGCGCAGGCGTATGCGGGGTTGGCGGATTGCTGGTCGTACTTGTACCTGTACTCGACGCGCGACCAGGCGCTGTGCGAGCAGGCGATCTGGGCGAGCGGGCGGGCGGTGGAACTGGATCCGGCCTCGGGGCAGGCTCACGCGTCGCGGGGCCTGGCACTGTCGCTGCGCGGCGAAGATCTGGAGGCCGAGGCGGAGTTCGAACGGGCGGCGGCACTGGAGCCGGGGCTGTTCGAGGCGTGGTACTTTTACGCTCGCCACTCGTTCGCGCGAGGGCAGCATGAGAAGGCCGTCCGGCTGTATGTGAAGGCGAGCGAGGTGCGCCCTGAGGACTACCAGTCTCCGCTGCTGGTGGCGCAGAGCTACGAGTGCCTGGACCGGCCAGCGGAGGCGGCCGCGTCGCGGAAGCGCGGAGTGGAACTGGCCGAGAAGCACCTGGCCACGAATCCGGATGACGTCCGGGCGCTCTACATGGCCGCGAACGGCATGGTCGGGCTAGGGCTGATGGAGCGTGGCAGGGAGTTCGCGGCGAGGGCGAGGACGATGCGTCCGGACGATCCGATGACGCTGTACAACCTGGGGTGCATCTATGCGCGCACGGGAGCGGTCGATGAGGCGTTCGACTGCTTGCACGCGGCGGTGGATCACGGGCTGACGCAGCGCGGATGGTTCGAGAACGATGGCGACCTGGCGCCGGTGCGGAGCGATGCGCGTTTCGGCAAACTGCTGGCGCGGCTGCCGTGAGGGCGGCGGCCTAATCGATCACGACATCGGACAAATCGCGGCGGGGGGTGGGCCGTGCGTTTGGACCGAAGCCGAGGCGCATGAGGAGTTGGGGCCGGCCCTGTTCGGCGATGGCCTCCCGAAGTTGCTCGCGGAGGCGCGGCACTTCGATGGGCTGATTGAGGAACGAGGCCCAACCTCCGGCGGCGCGGAGGGTAAGCAGAACGCGGGACAGCGCCTGCCCGGCGCGAAGCCAGGCGAGAGGTGAGTCCTTGCGGGTCATGAGCACGGCGAGCGAGGGTGAGCCCTCAAGCAGACGGACGTCTCGATCGGCCTGGCCCTGGCCCCAGTCGAGCCAGCGGACGAAGAAGGGGCTCATGGTGGCGGCCAGGCCGCCACGGCCGATGGCGTAGCCGGGCAGGCCGTCGCGCGCGCCGGAGAGGGCGGAGCGGACCCAGGAGGCTAGCTCTTTGCGGAATTTCGAGTTCTCGGCCTGGGAGAGATCGCCCTCGGCGACGAGGTCCGCCACGAGATTGCGGGTGTCGGCGCCGACGACGACGTGCAGCCACGTGTCGTCCTCCTCCTGATCGGCGGCGCGGCGCAGAGACTGGAGCAGGGGCTCCGGCAGGGTCTCCGGGCCGAAGGGCTTCCGGTTGGTGTGGCGCTTCAGGATGGCGTCGAAGAGGCTGTGATCTGTGGTCGTCGTCTTGTGCTCGCCGCCTGGACCGATGCGGGCCAGGAAGTCAGGATCGGTCGTGCGGGGGAACAGTTTCACCTCGGGAGCGATGCCGAAGCGGCGCATTGCGAGGAGGATGTTCTGGAGCGCGGCACCGCAGCTCATGGTGAGCTCGCGGTCTTCCGGGTCAACGATGGGAAGCCGCCGTGAGCGGTCGGCGAGAACGTCGATGTGCGTTTCCCGAATTCTGAACTGCCATGGCTGTGAGTTGTGGCTCGAAGGCGCAAGAATGGCGTACTTCAGAAAGAAGCGGGCCTGTTCATGCCAATCGCCGGACGATGGGAATTGATCCTCCGAAACCTGCCACGCCGCCAGCCAATCTCCGGATAAAGACACTTGTCCTCCACCCTTCTTTCCCCTCGTTGGCATTGTATGGTCAACGCGGCGCGAAGCACAGGTCTAAAGTTCACTTTGACCGGCCTAGTACATCCGGGTGTTAGTAAACTCTCGGGTGATGACTGGCTCGGAGAGCATCGTTCGCACGCTGATCGCCCTCGGGGTGGATACGTGCTTCATGAATCCGGGGACGAGCGAGATGCAGTTCGTGGCGGCGCTCGACCGCGTACCGGAGATGCGCGGGGTGCTGTGTCTGGCGGAGACCGTGTGCGCGGGAGCGGCGGACGGGTATGCCCGGATGGCGCGCAGGCCGGCGTCGGTGCTGCTGCACCTTGGGCCGGGGCTGGGGAACGCGCTGTCGAACTTCCATAACGCGCGGAGGGCGCGGTCGCCGATCGTGAACATCGTTGGCGAGCACGCGACGCATCACATGGCCTACGATGCGCCGCTGACGGCGGACATCGAGGCGATTGCGCGGCCTGTGTCGAGTTGGGTGCGGACGGTGGAGTCGGCGGAGACGGCTGGGCGCGACGCGGCGGAGGCGGTGCGGGCGTCGATGGAGGCGCCGGCGGGCGTTGCGACGCTGATCGTCCCGGCGGATTATTCGTGGTCTTCGGGAGGCGCGGTGGGCGCGCCGAACGCGGCCCCGGAGCGCGGGCGGGTGGAGGCGGCGCGAATCGACGAGGTGGTGCGGGTGCTGCGGATGAGCGGCCCGAACGCGGCGCTGATGCTGGGCGGCGAGGCGCTGATGGAACGGAGCGTCGCGGCGGCGGCGAGGATTCACGCGGCGACCGGCGCGAGGGTCTTCGCGAATCGTTATGCGGCGCGGATGCGGCGCGGGCGGGGCGTCTTCACGCCGGAGAGGATTCCCTACTTTCCCGAGCAGGCGGGAGCGCTGCTCGGCGGGGTGCGGCAGATGGTGCTGGTAGAGGCACAAGCGCCGGTGTCGTTCTTCGGGTATCCGGGGCGCGAGAGCCTGATGACGCCGGCTGGATGCGAGTTTCACACTCTGACGCGGGAGACGGAGGACTCGGTGGACGCTTTAGAGGCTGTGGCGGACATTCTGCAGGCGGACGAAGTTCCACCGGCGGCAAAGCCGGGCGCCGCGGCGGTGGTGGCCGGCGACGGCCTGACGCTGGAAGGCGTGGGAGCGGCGATCATGCTGCTGCTGCCGGAGGGGGCGATTGTCTCGGACGAGATGGTGTCGTCGGGCGAGACCGTGCACCGGTTTCTGGAGAACGCTGCGCCCCACGACCTGCTTCCGGTGACAGGCGGGTCGATTGGGCAGGGGCTTCCGGTGGGCCTGGGCGCGGCGGTGGCGATGCCGGACCGCAAGGTGGTGTGCCTGGAAGCGGACGGGAGCGGGATGTACAGCGTGCAGGCGCTGTGGACGATGGCGCGGCTAAAGCTGGACGTGGTGACGGTGGTCTTCGCGAACCGTCGCTACCGGATTCTGGACGTGGAGATGCAGCGGACCGGGGCGGGACCCGTCGGGGCGCGTGCGAACGAAATGCTGGACCTGTCGGGACCAGCCCTGGACTGGGTGGCGCTGGCGCAAGGGCACGGCGTGGAAGCGGCGCGGGCGGGGACTCTGCGCGAGTTCACGGATCTGTTTGGGCGGGCGGTGAGCCAGCGGGGGCCGTTTCTGATCGAAGCGGTGCTGTAGAACCTCAGTCACGAATTTTTTCGAATTAAATTCAGCGTGTTTTCAGCAATTTGACGATTTTTGCCCGTCAGATTGCGCAAAAATCAGCCGATGGTCTGTTCAGGCTCGGGCAGTGAAGCCGGGCTGGAGGGAGGGCAGAACATCATGGACGATCCGATCATCATCATCATCCCGCCCGTGTGGATGTAAGGGTGGAACGGGGCGGGGGGCCTGGCGGGTCCCCCCGCCTAGGGTTAAGGAATATTACTCAGGGAATACCCGGAAAGGCGTAGGCATGTAGCGGTATTTTTGTTATTATGCTGTGTAGTACTAATGTGTCTAGTACCTTTTACTTCAAAGGTACTATGCACTTGGGAACGGAGAGACCCAGCGACTCATGGCGAGACAGATGGTCTCGGCCGCCGCCATGTTGATGGTGATGACGGCGCTCCCTGTGGCGGCAGCGGCCGGCTGCGAGCAGCGGGAGATCGACCAACTGAGCAAACAGGCGCTCGAAGCGTACGCAGGGCGGCGGTACGCGCTGGCGGCGAAGCTGTTTGAGGCTGGGGCGGCGCGGGCACAACTCTGCGGGCAGCCGGCGAGGCAGGCCCGGTTTCTGAATGGGGCGGGCGGGAGCGAGTTTGCGACGTACCGCTACCGCGAGGCGATCCGGCTGTTCCAGGAGGCGGGTAAGGTCGCGGACTCGACGAACGACGCCGAAGTGATCGCGGTGGTGGCGTTGAATCTGTCGTCGCTCTACATGGCGCTGTGGGAGCCGGCGGCGGCGGAGGAATCTCTGCGACGGGCGGCCTTGCGGCTGCCGAAGGGGAGTATTCACCGTTCTAAGCTGATGGCGCAGCAAATGATGCTGTCTTCGCTGCGCGGTGACCCGGTGCGGGCGCAGGCCGTGGGGCATGAGGCGGCGTTGGAGGCGAGCCGGGCGGGCGACGCGGCCATTGAAACGCTGACCTGGGACAAACTCGGTAGGCTGGCGCTAGAGAACGGGCGGCTGGACGAGGCGGAAGAGTTGCTGACGGCGGCATTCCGGGTGAGGAAGCTGCAGAAGCTGGCGACGGTCGAATCGAGCTACCGGTCGTTGGCGCGTTTGCGGCTGGCGCAGGGCAGGAACCGGGAGGCGCTAATCCTGGCGAGAGCGGCGGACGTCGCCAGGCAGAAAGCGCCCACGATGAACGCGGAGTGGGCGGCGCGGTACTCGACGGCGATGGCGCTGGAGGGAGCGGGCGAGCACGTCGAGGCGCTGAAGGAATACGAGGCGGCGCTGGAATCGTCGGAAGCGTGGCGGTCGGGGCTGCTGCCGGCGCAGTGGATGCTGATGGCGGCAGAGGTGAACGAGTCGGCCATCGCAAAGCGGTACGCGTTTCTGGCGGTGTCGCAGGGCGAGAGCGAGAAGGCTCTGCTGGCGGTGTTGCGGAGCCGGGCTTCGGCGCTACGAGCGCTGGCGGCGAACGCGGCTTGGCGGCAAAGGCGGCTGCCATTGGAGTTCGGCGACGTGCTGGCAATGCTGCGCGACGCGGAGCTGCGGCGGCTGAAAGGCGACGCGCGCGCCGGAGCGGCAGCCGAGCAGTTCCGTGGCAAGCTGGCGGCTCTTGAAGCGGGGAGCGGGGCGGCGGCCTGGGCGGTTCGGCAGTTGGCTTCGGTCAAGTCCGTGCAGGACGCGATGCGCGCGGAGGATGCGCACTACACGTACCTGATGGGCGAGGACCATTCGCTGGCGTGGGTGATCACTCAAAAGGAAATCAAACTGGAAAAGTTGCCGGGCCGGGCCGAAATTGAGCGCAAGATTCAGGCCTATCGCGCGGCGCTTCAAACTGACGACGCGAAGGCCGGCGCCTTGGGCTCGGAACTATATGCTTTGTTGCTGGGCTGGGGCGGCAAAGCCGTGCAAGCCGCCGAGCACTGGAGCCTGTCGCTTGACGGCGGGCTGTATTCATTGCCCTTTGGCGCGCTGAAGGAGGGCGACTCGTACCTAGCGGAGCGCCACCGGCTATCGGGCGCGCCGGTTCCGGAGACGAGTGTGAGCGACGCGAAACAGGCTCCGAAGCCGGGCCTGCTGGCCGTGGGCGATTGCGTCTACAACCGGGCCGATCCCCGAAGGACGGGCACAGAACGCGAACGCAGCGTTTGGGATGTCCTGCCTCGGCTGAACGCCGGGACGCGCCCGGCCTGGGAACTGCCCCGGCTGGCGGGAAGCGCGGCGGAGATCCGCCAGGTTTCTACCGAATACCGCAGGCAGGGATCGCAGGTTCGGGTGCTGTCGGGCGCGGAAGCGGACGTGTGGGGTGTTCGGGAGGCGCTGCGGTCCGCGCCGGGCGTGGTGCACATGGCGGTGCACGTCCTGCGCGGAGCGGCGGGCGGAAGCGCAGTGGAGGTGGCGAGGTTCGACGAAGGCCGGGGGACGACGCGGCGCCCGGAAGAGGCATTTCTGGCGCTGTCGCTCGACGAGAACGGACAACCTGGCGTGTTGAGCGCATCGACGATCGCGGCGCAACTGCACGCACCGGGCGCCCTGGTCGTGATGAGCGGGTGTTCGAGCGGGCAGGGTGAAGTGTTGTCGGGCGCGGGACTGCAAGGACTGACGCATGCGTGGCTGGCGGCGGGGGCGCGCGGCGTGGTGGGGACGCTTTGGCCCGTTCCGGACGATTCGGGGGAAGTGTTCCGGGATTTCTACCGGAAGCTCGCCGAGGGACATAGCCCTTCGGCGGCGCTGCAGGGTGCTCAAATCGCAGCCATCCGGGCCGGCGGATGGCGCAGCCATCCACGGCATTGGGCGGCGTACATCCTGATGGAAAGGGACTCTCGCTGAGATGACGAGACTGGTGGAGCAAGAGACAGAGCTGATGGAACCCAGGATTGAGAGATCCGATGCGACGGAGACGAACCCGTCGCAGAAGTCGGAGGCGCTGCTGACAGGAGACCGCTGGGCGCGGCTCGTGGCGCGGATCCAGCGCGAAGAACCCGAAGGAATGGAAGAGCTCTACCGGACCTTTTCCCGAGGCATCCGGTTCTACCTTTGTAAGCGCGTCGCGCCGTCGGAACTGGATGACCGGGTCCACGATGCGTTCGTGATCGTGGTGCAGGCGATCCGGAACGGGAGCCTCAGGCAGCCGGACCGGCTGATGGGCTTCGTGCGAACCGTGGTGCGCCGGCAGGTGGTGGCCTCGATCGAAGAGGCTGTCCAGCAGCGGCGGGACCTGATGGACCTGGAGATGGGCCACGGGGTGGCGGACAGCCGCCAGGACCCGGAGACCGCGGCCCTGCGGGAAGAGCGCATCGGGCTGATGGTGGACGTGCTGCGGTCGATCTCGAAGCGCGACCGGGAGATCCTGACGCGGTTCTACATCGAGGAGCAGACGCCGGAGGAGATCTGCCGGAGGATGGCGCTGACCGAGACGCAGTTCCGGCTGTTCAAGTCCAGGGCGAAGGCGAAGTTCGGTGAGATTGGCCGAAGGAGAGTGGGAAAAAGCTTCATCGGATCACTTTTGATGAGAAAAGCTGCGGGCCAATGACACTACAAGTACAGGCGGGCGCTCGGCTCCGGGCAGGAACTCGCGCCAGCCAAACGAGGGAGGGATCGATGAGGCGCTCGTCATACGACTGCCTGACGGAGCGGGAAGTGGAGCAGTTCGTCCTGCACCAAATGGACGAACCCGTGCTTTCTTCGGTGGAAGAGCATCTGCTGGTGTGCGCCAAGTGCCTGGAACGCGTGGAGCACGAGGAAGGATTTGTGTCTGAGCTGAAGGCTGCGGCGGTCCGGCTGGAGGCGGAGGCGGTTGGGGCGGGCGCGCCGGCGGGCAAGGCAGGATCCGGGTTTTCTCGACCCACCAAGGCATGGGCCGCGGCGGGCCTGATGGCGGCGGCGATGCTGGCTGGTTTCGCGGTGATCCCCCGGTCGCACTTCGGTCAGGATGAGGCGAAGGTTGCATTGGTGTTGCAGCGCAGCGGTTCGATGATCGAGACGGCGATGGCCCCGGCGGAAACGCCGCTGCGGCTGATGGTGGACGTGACGGAGCTGCCTCCGGCGGGGCAGTATCACCTGGAACTGGTGGATGGCAATGGCCGCCGCCTGGCGGAAGGCGAAGCGCCGGTCGCGAACGGCAAGCTGGCATGGTCGACGGGCAGGACACTCGCGCCAGGGGCCTACTGGGTGCGGCTGTCGCAGGCGGCAGGGAAAGATCTGCTGCGCGAGTTCGCGCTGCGGGTGCAGTAGAGGGCTCCGAGGAGCTCGGAACAACGCTATGATCGAGACGATGGCGACGTTGCGCATCACGGAAGCTGAACTTGCCCGCGACGTTCACGCCGTTCTGGCAAAGGTCCAGGAAGGTGTTGAGGTGATCGTGGAGCAGGATCACCGTCCCGTGGCGACAATCAAGCTGCCCAAGCGTTCGGGACGGCTCATTTCCGAGTGCATCGCATCGGCGAGAGCCAGCGGCTCGAAGGCGACTCTCGACGCCGGTTTCGGCAAGGACGTCGAGGAGGGGATTAAGGAGCGCAGCCGGCCATGGGATCCCCCCTCGTGGGACTAATCCTCGATTCCAGCGTCATCATCGAGGCGGAACGGAAGCGGCAGACGATTGAAGCGCTGCTCACGTCGGTTCGTGAAGCGTTCGGCGAGGTCGAGGTCGCTATCTCGGCAGTGACTTTGGCGGAACTGGTGCATGGAGTGGCTCGCGCCAACACGCCGGAGATTGGAGATCGCCGCCGCGCCTTCATTGATGAGTTTAAGCAGCATGTTCCCATGCACGCCGTGACCGACAACACTGCAGAGATCGCGGGCCGATTGAGTGGAGAGCAGGCGGCGAGAGGCATCACGATTCCATTGGACGATCTGCTGATCGGCTCGTCGGCGATTGAGCAAGGCTACGCCGTGGCCACCTTGAACGTCCGGCACTACCAGAAGATACCTGGCCTTCAGGTGCTCTCTCCTTGATCCGAAGCCTCGCACGGCTTGTGCATTGCAATTGCGGCGTAGGTGGACAAAGGAGTGAGCCTAAACGAGCAACGGCCGACGGATGTCCACTTTTGGGCACGGAGCCAGAGGGATGCAGCGGTGCTGGCCCGCGAGCTATACAGGAGAGGCTTCCTTGTGAAGTTGTTACTTCCGTCACCGGTCCCAGAGGATGAAGACAGATGGAGCATCGAGGCCGGAGCGCTCATTGTGCCGGACGAGATTCTTGGCGATGACTTCACCGAGGGGATGGTGAAACTCGCAGCGCAGTGTGATGCCGTGTATGACGGTTGGGGTACTGAAGTCGGCGAGGCACCTTGACACGGACCCTTTGAACTGCGGAATGTGGCGGCCGCCGAGGCCGTTCTTGTTAGAACTCCCGCCGCTTCAACCGGGCGATATTGAACTTCGCGGTGTCGGCGACGGCCATGACGGTCATGACGCCGGCCTGGACCGGGTCGGTCACCACAAGGTCGGCGGCTTCGGGGACGCTGCCCGCCATGTTCAAACTGACTACCAGCAGACCTTGCGCTCGGACCTCGCGTACCGCCTGCTCGATCTCCCCACCCATGATGGAGCCGGCCAGGACCAGCGCGCAGGCGCGGGGCAATCGTGCGACGGCACGGACGGCGTCGGCGAGCGGTTCTTCGCCGACGAGCGGAATGGTATCGACCGAGATGCGCTCGCCACGAATGTTGTGGCGGTCGGCTTCACTGATGGCGCCGATGGCCACCTGGCCCACCTGGGCTCCGCCGCCCATGATGATGATCCGCTTACCGTAAATCTTCTGCATGCTGGATTCGACGCCGGCGTGCAGAACGGCCGGCAGGGCGCCCAACTGAACCATGAGCGGCGCGGGGTCGGCGACCACCTCGATCTCGAAGTAGATTCTGGATTCGCCCGGCGCGCGGCTTTCGAGCATCTCGACGGAGTTGATGTTCGCGCCGTGCGAAGCGATCACGCCCGTGAGCGAGTGGAGGACGCCGGGTTCGTTCTTTGCGTCGACGACGACGCCGATGCGCTCAGGCAAGCGATTACTCCAGTTCGTAGTGAGCCAGGATCTTCGGCCAGGTCCCCTGGGCGGCGAAGATGACTTCCGCGGTTTCGCGAATCGCGCCGCTGCCGCCCGCGACGCGGGTGACGTAGTGCGCCACCTGCTTCACCTCGGGCGAGGCGTTCGCGACGGCGACGGCGAGGCCGACGCGCTTCATCAGGATGGCATCCGTGAGGTCGTCGCCGACGTAGCAGATCTCCTCGGGAGAGAGTTTCGCGTCGGCCAGGATCTCATTGAAGATGGGCAGCTTTTCGGTGTTGCCCATGTAGCAGTAGCTCATGTGGCTGGAGCGGGCGCGCTCGGCCGTGGCCTGGGCGTCGCGGCCGCTGATGATGCCGGTCTTGATGCCGTAGCGGTGGAACCACTGGAGGGCGATGCCGTCCTGGGAGTCGAAGAGCTTCACTTCGAAGAGAGTGCCGTCGGCGTTGGGGACGTGGAAGTACTTGCCGTCGGTCAGGACGCCGTCGACGTCCATCAGGACCAGTTTGATGCGCGCCGCGCGCGATTGAACTTCTCGAGAAAAGGCTGGGGGCATAATGTCGGGACGTACAATGAAGGTCGCTTCGGAACCCGCATGATCGAAACGGTGAAAGCGACCCTAAAACGCTATCATATGCTGCCTTCCGGCTCGCGCGTTGGCGTGGCCGTGTCTGGCGGGGCGGATTCGGTGTGCCTGCTGCATGTGCTGATGGAACTGGCGCCGGGGGAAGGCTGGCGCGTGGAGGTCTTGCACCTGAATCACGGGTTGCGAGGCGAGGAGAGCGACGGCGACGAGCGATTCGTGGCGGAAATGGCGGCAATGCTCGAGCTGGTGTGCCATGTGGGCCGGGAGGAGGTTCGGGCGCGAGGCGGCAATCTGGAGCAGGCCGCTCGGAACGCCCGCCGGGAGTTCTTCGCGAAAGTCCGAAGCGAAGCCGGCCTGGCCCGGATCGCGACTGGACATACGCTGGACGACCAAGCGGAGACGGTGCTGTTCCGGGCGCTGCGCGGGTCGGGCATCGGCGGTTTGCAGGGAATCCTGCCGGTGACGGAGGAGGGACTGGTTCGACCCCTCCTGGGCGTGCGGCGGGCGGAAGTCCGTGAATGGTTGGTGGACCGGGATATTGGCTGGAGGGAAGATTCGACAAATGGCGATACCTCCCTAACGAGAAATCGTCTGCGGCTCGACTTGATCCCGGCGCTGGAAGAAACGGTGAATCCCGAAGCCTGCCGCGCGCTGGCGCGGCTCGCGGAACTTGCTTGGGACGAGGAGCGAGCGTGGGCGGAACTGGTCGAGGAGAAGGCGCAGGGGCTCTTCGTCCGGCGAGGTGGGGCGGTGGTGGTGAAAGCCGAGGAACTGACGAAGACCGGTCCGGCGCTGGCGCGGAGGCTGGTCCGGCGGGCAATTGCCGAAGCGGGGGGCGGGCTCCGCCGAGTGGAGTTTGAGCACATCCAAGCGATTCTGGTTCTGGCGGCGGGTAGTGGGGGCGAAGGGGCGGTGAAGCTGCCTGGGACCGTGGCCGAGCGGTCGTTTGGCTGGCTTCGGATCGCGGCCAGCCCGGCGGCCGTGCCCGAACCGGTGCGTCTGGAAACTGCGGCGCGTCATGAGTTTGGGTGTTGGACGGTGAGTTTAGAACAGATTCCGGCAGGCGCGGCGGTCCTGCGGGGCTGGCGGCCGGGAGACCGTCTGCGGCGTCCGGGGGCCAAGGAATCCTTACTGATTAAGGAATTTTTTCAGAAGCGGCGAATCCCGCGCTGGGAGCGCCCCGGGTGGCCTGTCATGGAAAAATGCGGGAACGAACTCGTCTGGGCGGCGGGGCTCGGCCTGTCGGAGGAGGCGGCGGAGGAAGGCTGGATCGTGACCTCGGACACGAACGGAGAGGGGATCTTGCCGATATAATAAAAGCGGTAGTACGGAAGGGGAGGCTGGGGGAAGGAAACAGGACGCCCGAGTGTTACAGAGGCGTAGTGAATCAAAAACCCCGGTTTTAGCGTCTCTTACAGTAGCGCTACAATTGGCCCAAGCCGGTCGAACCGCGCGGGAGAGGGAATGAATTCGAACGTAAAGACAGCCATATTTTGGGTGGTTCTGGTTTGCGTCGGCATCCTGTTGTGGACCGTCGTCACCAGCAACAAGTCCCGGACCAGCCACGAACTGAGCTTTTCATCGTTCATGGCGCAGGTGGAGGGCGGCCGCGTGAAGGAAGTGACCATCACGGGCACCGAGGTTCGCGGCCAGTTCAAGGACGATAAGACCACCGAGCTGCGCACGAATGTGCCTCCCGCCTACCAGGATCTGTACAAGGCGCTGCTCGAGAAGGACGTGATAGTCACCTACAAGCCCGCGGACTCCGGGAATTGGACGGCAATCCTTATCAATGTGGTCCCCTTTGTGCTCCTGATCGGCTTCTGGCTGTTCATGATGCGGCAGATGCAGAGCGGCGGGAACAAGGCGCTGAGCTTCGGCAAGAGCCGGGCGCGGATGCATAGCTCGCAGCAGAAGAAGGTCACCTTCAAGGACGTGGCCGGCGTCGAGGAGGCCAAGGAAGAGCTCCAGGAGATCATCGAATTCCTGCGTGAGCCGCAGAAGTTCCAGAAGCTGGGCGGGCGCATCCCGAAGGGCGTGCTGCTGATCGGGCCGCCGGGCACGGGCAAGACGTTGCTGGCGCGGGCGATCGCCGGCGAAGGCAACGTGCCGTTCTTCTCGATTTCAGGTTCGGACTTCGTCGAGATGTTCGTCGGCGTCGGCGCGAGCCGCGTGCGCGACCTGTTCGAGCAGGGCAAGAAGAACGCGCCGTGCATCATCTTCATCGACGAAATCGACGCCGTGGGCCGCCATCGCGGCGCGGGCCTGGGCGGCGGGCACGACGAGCGCGAGCAGACGCTCAACCAGTTGCTGGTGGAAATGGACGGCTTTGAATCCAACGAGGGCGTCATCCTGGTGGCGGCGACCAACCGCCCGGACGTGCTCGATCCGGCGTTGCTCCGGCCGGGCCGCTTTGACCGCCGTGTGGTGGTGAGCCTGCCCGACGTCAAGGGCCGCGAGATGATCCTGAAGGTCCACACGAAGAAGACCCCCCTGGCCGACGATGTCGACATGAGTGTGATCGCTCGCGGCACGCCGGGCTTCTCGGGCGCGGATCTCGCCAACCTGGTGAACGAAGCCGCGCTGCTGGCCGCGCGCCAGAACCGCAAGGTTGTCACAATGGCGGATTTTGAAGTCGCCAAGGACAAGGTCTTGATGGGCGCAGAGCGCCGGTCGATGATCCTGACCGAAGAGGACAAGACGATCACCGCCTACCACGAAGCGGGCCATGCGCTGGTGGCGGCGCTGCTGCCGGACACCGACCCGCTGCACAAGGTGAGCATCATCCCGCGCGGCCGTGCGCTGGGCGTGACGATGCAATTGCCCGAGGGCGACGTGCTGAACCGGAACGAGGCGCAACTGTTCGCACGGCTCGTGGTATGCATGGCCGGCCGGATCGGCGAAATGCGCTACACGAAGCACCTTTCCACGGGCGCCCGCAACGACATCGAACAGGCCACGGAACTGGCCCGCGCGATGGTCTGCGATTACGGCATGAGCGACTTGGGCCCGCTGAGCTTCGGCCGCAAGGACGAGCAAATATTCCTGGGCCGCGAGATCGCGCAGCACCGCGACTACAGCGAGGCGACGGCGATCAAGATCGACGAAGCCGTGAAGAAGCTGGTGGAGTCGGCGTACGCGAAGGCCGAGGGCCTGATCAACGAATACGGATGGGCGCTCGAGACGATCGCGAAGACGTTGCTCGAGAAGGAGACGATGGACGGCGCGGACGTGAACGACATCATCTCCGGCAAGGCCGTGGCCGCGATCGATTCCACACCGGCCTCGCCGGCCGACGAGGGCAGCCAGCAGATCCTGCGGCCCGAGACGGGCGGCCCGCGCATCACGCCCGGCCTGATCGACGGGGAAAGACCGCAACCGGCGTGATCCCCGAATTCAAGGTTTACCTCTTCGACGTAGACGGCACACTTCTGGACTCGGCGTCCGACATCTGCGGCGCCGTCCGGCAGGCGCTGGAGGAAGAAGGCGTCACCGGGCTGACAGACGAATACCTGCAAAGCTTCATCGGCTTCCACCTCTTCGACCTGTTCGAAGAGGTGCTGCCGCATTACCGCAGGGAAGAGCACGAGCGGGTGCTGGCGAACTACCGGCGCATCTATCTCTCCCGAGGGCATTCTTCGACGCGCGTCTATGCCGGCGTTCCGGAGATGCTCGCAAAGCTGGGCGGGCGCAAATCGACGGCGACCACCAAGAGCAGCGAGACGGCCCGGAACATCCTGACGCAGTTCGGGCTGGCCGGGCACTTCGACCATGTGCAGGGCACCGACGGTTTTCCGTCGAAGCCGGAGCCGGACGTGATCTTCAAGTCGATTGAACTGCTCGGCGTGAAACCGGAAGAGTGCCTGCTGATCGGCGATTCGGCTCCCGACATGGAGGCCGGCCGCCGCGCCGGCGTGAAGACCTGCGGCGTCCGGTACGGCTACGGCAACCTGGACGACATGGGCAAGCACGAGCCGGATTACTGGATTTCGGCGCCGCTCGAACTCGTCTCCTAGGCACGCTCCCGCGCCCCAGGGAATGGGGCATAGAGATCCGCTCGTCTGGTATATTGGGTCTTACTTTTGAGCCTGTCTCACCTGGAGAGCAAATCAATGAAGTACGGCCTGAATATCCCCCAGAGCGGAGCCCTGGACTTTCTTTCCTTGGGTGCGCTGGTCCACCGTCTGGACCCCGGCATCATCCCCTTCCGCAAGGCGACCGGATGCCAGATTCACGTCAGTGGCGGCGAGTTCAACTGCGCCGCGAACCTCGCTGACTGCTTCGGTTTGAACACGGGCATCGCCAGCGCGATGGCGGACTACCCCATCGGCGATCTGATTGCCGAGCGCGTGAAGGCGATGGGGGTGAAGCCCTTCTATAAGCACTTCAAGCACAACGGCGTGAACGGGCCGAACATGGCGGCGGTATACAGCGATCGCGGCCAGGGCGTGCGCGCTCCTGTTGTCTTTTACAACCGCTGCAACGAAGCGGCGGCACAACTAAAGCCGGGCGACTTCGACTGGAAGGCGATCTGTGGCGGCGGCGTGCGCTGGTTCCATTCGGGCGGCATCTTCGCGGCGCTCTCGCCGACGACGTCGGAAGTGATCATCGAAGCCATGAAGGCGGCGAAGGCCGCGGGGGCGGTGATCAGCTTCGATCTGAACTACCGGGCCAAGCTGTGGAACATTCACGGCGGCGAGGATCAGGCGGTTGCCACGATGCGGCGCATCGTCGAGAACGTCGATGTGCTGGTGGGCAACGAGGAAGACCTGCAGAAGGGCCTCGGGCTGCCGGGACCGGAAGTGGAATCGAAGTCGAAGCTTGACCCGTCCACGTTCTTCGCGATGATCGACATCGTGGTGAAGAAGCACCCGAACGTGAAGGTGGTGGCGACGACGCTGCGCGAGGTTCATTCGACAAATCGGCATAGCTGGAGCGCCGTGGCTTGGATGGACGGCCAGAACTACGTGGCGCCGACCTGCGAACTGGACGTGCTGGACCGCGTCGGCGGTGGCGACGGCTTCGCGTCGGGCCTGATCTACGGCATGTTGAGCGGCGAAGAGCCGCTGGAGGCCGTGAAACTGGGCTGGGCGCACGGCGCTTTGTTGACGACATTCCCGGGCGACACGACGATGGCCACCGTCGATCAGGTGAAGGCGTTCGCCAAGGGCGGCTCGGCTCGCATTCAGCGGTAGTTTCGACCCCGGAATTGCTATCCTAGGCGGCGGAAGGATTCTTATGATCTCCCGCCGCCTTTTTTCGTCATCCCTGATGGCTGCGCCGGCCGCAATGGCAATGCAGGCTGAAAAGAAGTTCAAGATTTCCCTGGCGCAATGGTCGGTGCACCTGGCCATCCAATCCGGCAAACTGAACAATCTCCAGTTCCCGAAACTGGCCCGCGACTTCGGGATTGAAGGGCTGGAGTTCGTGAACGGCCTTTGGGCCGCGCCCACAGCCGGATACCTAGCCCGGCTGAAGCGGAACATGCAGCAGACCCAGACCAAGTGCGTCCTGATGATGGTGGACGACGAAGGCATGATGGGCCACTCGGTGAAGGAAGAGCGCATGAAAGCCGTGCGCAACCATCACAAATGGGTGGATTTCACCGCGGAGCTTGGCGGGCACTCGATCCGCACCAACATGTATCCCGACAAGCAGCCGCAGACGCCTGCCGAAATAGACGCGTTCCTCAACCGCTGCGCAGAGAGCTTCACGGCGTTGTGCGAGTATGCGGCGAAGCAGAAGATCAACGTCATCATCGAGAATCACGGCGGCGTCTCCTCGAATCCCGACGTGGTGGTGCGGCTGATGAAGAAGGTGAATCTGCCGAACTTCGGAACGTTGCCGGACTTCGGCAACTTCCCGAAAGAGATCGACCGTTACGATGCGGTGAAGAAGCTGATGCCCTACGCCAAAGGTGTGAGCTTCAAATGCTGGGAATTCGGGCCGGATGGCAAGGAAACGACGATCGACATGGACCGCATGATGAAGATCGTCGACGAAGCTGGCTACCGCGGCTACGTTGGCATCGAATTCGAGGGCAAGGGCGACGAGATGGAAGGCGTTCGCGGAGCCAAGAAGTTCCTCGATCGCTACGCCGTCTAGCCGCCGCGCTCATCTGGAATTCACAATCGATTGTTAGTCTTGGAGAGTTGGAGGATTCGCACTTGAAACGGATCTTGTGTGGACTTATCTTGACCTGCGCGCTCGGCCTACCGGCCGCGGCGCAGGTGGTCATTAGCCAGGTGTACGGCGGTGGTGGTAACAGCGGCGCCACGCTGAAGAACGACTTCATCGAATTGTTCAATCCCGGTTCTGCGCCGGTGAGCATGACCGGATGGAGCGTGCAGTACGCGTCGTCGGCGGGCACCACGTGGCAGAGAACAAACCTGAGCGGGACGATCCAGCCCGGCGGATACTACCTTGTGCAGCAGGCGCAGGGCGCCGGCGGAACCGTGAGCCTGCCCACGCCGGATGCGACCGGAACGATTGCGATGAGCGCCACGGCGGGGAAGGTAGCGCTGGTTAGCAATCAGACCACGCTGACCTTGAGCTGCCCAACGGGTCTCGTCGATTTCGTCGGTTTCGGTGGCGCTAACTGCTTCGAAGGCACTGGGCCGACCGCGGCTCTGAACAATACGACGGCGGCGATCCGCAAGGATGGTGGCTGCACCGACTCGAACGACAACTCGCTGGATTTTGCCACCGGCGCGCCTGCGCCGCGGAACAGCACCTCACCGGTAAACGTCTGCGCCGTGGGCGTGACCATTACGACCGCCTCTCCGCTGCCGCAAGGCTTCACGTTCAATCCTTACAGCGCCACGATCCAGGCATCGGGGGGCGCGCCGCCGTACTCGTTCGCCTGGAGCGGCACAACGCCCCCGGGGCTGACGCTGAGCGCGGCCGGGACGATCTCCGGCACACCGGCTTCGACCGGCAGTTTTAGCTTCAACGTGACTGCGACGGATGCGAACTCGCAGCAGTCCAGCAAGCCGTTCACGATGACCGTGGCCGAGCCGACGTGCACACCGACTCACACAATTTCCCAGATCCAGGGCTCCGGCGCGCAGACGGCGATCCCCGCCAATACGGCGGTAACGACGCGCGGCCTGGTGACCGGTATCAGCAGCAATGGCTACTTCATCCAGGACCCGGTGGGCGACGGTGATCCGCAGACCTCCGACGGCATCTTCGTCTTCACGGGCACCGGCAACGTGCCGGTGAATGCCGTCGTGGGCAATGACGTCTGCGTCGGCGGCGCAGTGACGGAGTTCCCGGCGAATGCGCCGGCCTCTCTGACGGAACTGACGCGTAGCGGCTCAATCCTGCTGACGACGGTGGCGCTGTCGAACGGCAACCCGCTGCCGCCGCACGTGACGCTCACGAGCGCCGACACGAACCCCGGCGCGCTGAACAACCTCGAGCGGTTTGAGGGCATGCGCGTGAAGGTGCCGATGTTGACCGTGGTTGCGCCGACGAACGGACTTGAGGATGAAAGGAATGCCACTTCGTCCGCGGGCGGCACGTTCTTCGGTGTAATATCGGGTCTCGACCGGCCTTTCCGGGAGCCGGGCCGGCTGGTCTTCGATCCGCTGCCCGCCGGCGCGCCGTGCTGCGTTCCGCAGTTCGACAGCAATCCGGAGCGCATCCGCGTACCGACCTTCGTGCTGCAGGCGTCCACGCCGATCGACGTTGCGGCGGGCGCGACGATCACGAACCTGACGGGCGTCCTCGACTACAACTCGCGGACTTATTCGCTGCTGCCCGACAACGTCGAGACTCCGGTAGTCAACGATACGGTCGCGGCGACGCCTGTTTCGACGCCTTCGACCGGCGAGGCAACCGTGGTTTCCTTCAACCTCGAGCGCTTCTACGACACGGTAGATGACCCTGGCGTGAGCGACGTCGCGCTGACCCCGGCGGCGTTTGAGCGGCGCCTGAAGAAGGCTTCGCTGGCGATCCGGAACGTGCTGAAGGCACCCGACATTCTGGCCGTGGTCGAGATGGAGAACCTTTCGACACTTCAGACTCTGGCCGCACAGATCGACGCCGACGCCCAGGCGGCGGGCCAGACCGCGCCGAACTACTTGGCGTATCTCGAGGAAGGCAACGACGTCGGCGGCATCGACGTGGGCTTCCTGGTGAAGAACGACGGGCGCATCAACGTCCTGGAAGTGAAGCAGGAAGGGAAGACCACGACGTTCATCGATCCGACGGACGGGAGCGTGGACATCCTGAATGACCGCCCGCCGTTAGTGCTGCGAGCGACGATCACGGAGGCGGGCTCCGTGACGGCGCTGCCGTTGACGGTGGTCGCGAACCATCTGCGGTCGTTGAATGACGTCGAGGCGACGAACAACACCGGTGCCCGCGTGCGGGCGAAGCGCAATGCGCAGGCGGAGTACCTGGCGACTCTCGTGCAGGACATCCAGTCGGCGAACCCGCTTGAGAAAGTCGTGCTGGTCGGAGACTTCAACGCCTTCGAGTTCAGCGATGGCCTGGTGGACGTGATCGGGGGGATCAAGGGAACGCCGGTCGCGGCCAGCGAAGTGGTTGTCGCCAGTGCCACGATCACGAATCCTCCGCTGACTGACTTGGTCGAGAGCGTGGCGGTGCAGAACCGGTACAGCTTCAGCTTCGACGGCAGCGCGCAGGTGCTGGATCACATCATCGTGAACAATGCGGCTCTGTCCAGCGTGGCGCGTTTCGAGTTTGCCCGGAACAACGCGGACTTCCCGGACATCCTGCGGAACGACGCGACGAGGCCGGAGCGCATCAGCGATCACGATGCGCCGGTGGCGTACTTCCGGCTGCCGTTGACGACGGACATCGGCGGGCTGGTGCAGTTCCTGACGTTGGGGAATCTGAACAACCCGCAGATGACGAATCCCCAGGGCGACGTTCGCGTGGTGAACCAGAGCACGGAGTACATCAACGGTCCCGTGTACCTGTTCATCGAGAACCTGCCGGCGGAGATCAGCGTGACCAACGCCGATGGTTTCTGGCAGGGCACGCCGTACTTCCTGATCAGTAGCGAAGGGCTGACGCCTGGCGCCAGCAAGCCGGTGCGGGTGAAGGTCTCGAAGCCCGCGGGGATGAGCCTGACGTTCACGCCGAAAGTGGTGAGCGGGACGCTGTAAGAAGGATGGAGGAAGGGGACCGCAGGGCCCCCGTCCTAACCACCTATCTGCGCTTGCCGGGCATCTTGCGGCCGTTCTGGTCGAGAGTCAGGCCAGTCACTTTGCCCGAATCATCTTTCTGAAAAGTCAGCGTGGCGTCGACGACGGTGGGGTAGAAGACCGTCTCGGACTCGGCAACGACCGGCAACTTCCCCTGATTTGTCGCCTGTGTCATGAGCTGGCCGTCCTCGACCGTAATGGTCAGGACAAACGTAGGGCTCAGCTCATACTCACCGACATACTGCTTCAGTACTGATTCCGGCAGGTCCACCCGGGTACGTTTCACGGGCTTGGCGACGTCCTCGCCGAGGGCAAGCCTGACGAGTTCATCCGCTAGTTTGCCGCCCTGGTTCGGCACCACGTTGGTGAAGACCGCGACCATCAGCTTCTCGGATGGGACGCGGATGAACATGGTGGCGAAGCCGTCGATGCCGCCGCCATGCTGTTGGCGCAGCGAGTTGTTCTTCGTCTCCACGCTCCAGCCATAGGCGTAGTTGTTCAGGGCGGGCTTGAAGTACTTCTCATAGCTCTCGGGTTTCAGGATTCGGCCGTCTCGGAGGGCGGCGTCCCACTTGAGGAAGTCGTTGACGGTCGAGTAGAGCGCGCCGGCGGCGTGGGGAACGGCCATGTCGATGAAGTCGGCGTTTTTGGGGCCGCGGCCGTTGTCGGTGTAGCCGGATGCGCGCTTAGGGATGAGCGCGGTATTCCAATCGTAGCCGGTGCCCTTCATTTCGAGAGGGTCGAAAATGTCCTTGCGGGTGAACTGGTCGTAGCTGACGCCGCTGGCGCGCTCGATGATCAGGCCCAGGAGGATGTAGCCCGTGTTGGAGTACTTCATCTTTGTGCCTGGGTCGAATTCGAGCGGCTTGTCGAAGAGGACCTTGACGGTCTCCAATGGCCCTCCGGACGTTCGCTTCAGCTTGGTGTAGTCGGGGAGCGCGGTGAAGTTGGGAATCCCGGACGTATGCGTGAGCAGTTGGTGGATGGTCACGGACCGCCAGGTTTCGGGGACCTCGGGGACCAGCTTGGAGATGGGGTCGCCGGTGCTGAGCTTGCCCTGCTCTTCAAGCAGCAGGACCGCCATTCCGGTGAATTGTTTCGTGATGGAACCAAGGCGGAACTTCGTGTCGGGTGTGTTGGGGATGCTCCACTCGAAGTTTGCCATGCCGTAGCCCTTGGCGAGGATCGGCCTGCCATCGCGGGCGACGATGACCGCCCCGTTGAACTTGCCGATGTCGGTGTAAGCCTGGGCCTGCTCATCCAACCGGGAGGGCGTGATGGCAGCAGAGAGCGAGGCTGCGGCGAACAGGATAAGGAGGATGCGACGCGTAAGCATAGTTGTCCTCTTGCTAATACGGGATCGCGGACGAAATGTTTCCGCGAGCCGCTACAATTGTGGATTAGACGGAAAATCATGCTGAATTCGCTATTTGGCGGCCCGCCGGGCCAGACGACTGAGCAGCCGCAAAAGGGACTGAGCCTGTTGGATCGCCTGAAACAGGGCATCCAGAAGACACGCGCCGGGCTCGTGGACCGTGTGGAAGATGTCCTGCACGGGCGCAAGGAGATTGATGCGGATCTCCTCGAAGAGCTGGAGTACACGCTGATCACGGCCGACATCGGCGTGAAGACGGCGAACGAAATCCTGGAGAGTATCCGCCAGCGGGTCGAGCGCCACTTGGTGAACGATCCGAACGAACTGCGGCAACTGATCCGAGAGCACCTGCTGGGGGTGCTTGAGGCTTGCGAGCGTCCGCTGATCCGCGCCACGGAGCCGCCGACGGTCCTGATGGTGGTCGGCGTGAACGGTTCGGGCAAGACGACGACGATCGGCAAACTCACCAGCCGTCTGAAGGGCGAGGGACGCAGCGTGCTGTTGTGCGCGGCGGACACGTTCCGGGCGGCGGCAATCGAACAGCTCGAAGTGTGGGGGCAGCGCACGGGGACTGAGGTGATCCGTCAGCAGCAGGGCTCGGATCCGAGCGCCGTGATGTTCGATGCGCTGCAGGCGGCGAAGGCCCGGAAGGTCGACACGATTGTTGTGGACACGGCGGGGCGCCTGCACACCAAGTCAAACCTGATGGCCGAGCTGGAGAAGATGAGGCGAACGGCGGCACGTGTCGTGCCGGATGCGCCCCATGAAGTGTGGCTTGTCCTGGATGCAACGACGGGCCAGAATGGCCTGGAACAAGCGCGCAAGTTCACGGAGAGCGCGGGCGTGACGGGTATCGTTCTGACCAAGCTGGACGGCACGGCCAAGGGCGGCATTGTCATCGCGATCGCGCGCGAGTTGAACCTGCCCATTCGCTACATCGGCGTCGGCGAGCAGGTAGAGGATCTGCTGCCGTTTGAGCCCGAGAGATTCATTGCGTCGCTGTTTGAAAACTGAAGGAGTACGGATTGAACACGGACCACCTGAGAGAGGCGCTCGACTTGGCGCGGCAGGGCGCGGGCCGCACATCGCCGAACCCGGCGGTGGGCGCAGTTTTGGTTAGCAAAGGCGAAGTGGCCGGCCGTGGGTTTCATACCTGGGCTGGGGTGAAGCATGCGGAAGTGCTGGCGTTGGAGCAGGCGGGCGAGAAGGCCCGAGGCGCGACGCTTTACATCAACCTGGAGCCGTGCTGCCACCAGGGCAGGACGGGTCCGTGCGTCGATGCGCTGATTGCGGCGGGTGTGTCACGCGTGGTGGCGATCACGGAGGACCCGAACCCCGAAGTGTCGGGCAAGGGCTTCCAGCGGTTGCGCGTGGCCGGTGTGGACGTCGTCTTGGAAAAGGCGCTTGATAGTGAAGCGCGCGATCTAAACATGGCGTTTTTCCACTTCATGCGGACCGGATTGCCGCTGGTGACCCTGAAGTCCGCTGTGACGCTGGACGGGAAGATCTCCGCGCCCGACGACAACTCGGGATGGATTACCAGCGAACGGGCTCGCGCCCACGTGCAGAAGGTGCGGCACTTGCACGACGCGATTCTTACGGGCATTGGAACCGTGCTGGATGACGATCCGATGCTGACGGATCGCAGCGGGCTGGAGCGATCCCGGCCGCTGCTGCGCATCGTGGCCGATTCCCAACTGCGTCTGCCGCCCGATTCGAAGCTGGTTGAGAGCTGCAGGAACGACGTCATGGTGGTGTGCAGTTCCGTCGCGCCGCAGGCCCGGCGAGCCGCGTTGGAGCAGAAGGGCGTGGAAGTGCTGGTGGCCGACGGGCCCCAGGGCAGAACGGATCTGAAGCAGTTGGTCCGGGTCCTGGGCGAGCGCAAGTACCTTTCACTGATGATTGAGGCAGGCAGCAAGCTGAACTGGGCGGCGCTGGAGGGGGATGTCGTGGACCGGATCTTCTTCTACTACGCCCCAAAGATCCTGGGCGGCATGCAGTCGCTGCCGGTGGCGGGTGGTATCGGGAAGCGGAGGCGGTCGGACGCGATCGAGCTGACGAACGTGCGGCTGCATCAGATCACGGAGACCGAGTTCGCCGTCGAGGCGTGGGTGCCGAAGAGCCAGCCTGTGAGGGGGTGAGGCGTGTTCACGGGGATCATCGAAGAACTAGGCCAGGTGCAGGCGATCGAGCCGCGGGCCACGGGCAGCCGGCTGCGCGTGCGCGCGTCGGAGGTGACCTCGGACCTGCGCGAAGGCGATAGCGTGTGCGTGAACGGCGTCTGCCTGACGGCCGTGGATCTGAAGGAGCAGAACTTTGGGGCCGACGTCTCGCCGGAGACGTTGAGGCGGTCGGGCTTGGGCGAGTTGAAGGTCGGTTCGCGAGTCAACCTGGAACGCGCCATGAAGCCGTCTTCGCGGCTGGGCGGTCATATTGTTCAGGGCCACGTGGATGGCGTCGGGACGATTGAAGCCCTGGATCTGCTCGGCGACAACAACTGGTGGCTGAAGGTGCGAGCTCCGGACGAACTGGACCGCTACCTGGTGTTCAAGGGCTCCGTGGCGATTGATGGAATCAGCCTGACCATCGCCGACGTGAGCAGCGGCGTAGTGTCGGTGACGATCATTCCGCACACGTTCGAGCACACAAATCTGAGAACGAAGCGTGTGGGCGACCGCGTGAACCTCGAAACGGATGTGCTGGCGAAGTATGTCGAGAAGATGATCTCGACGATCGACACCAGCCGTAAGCCGCTGACGGTGGACCGTCTGCGCGAGGAGGGCTGGTAGAGGAGGCGCGCCTTGGCGGGTCTGAGCCGCAGGCTGTTCCTTTGTGTGGCCGGCGGCGCCAGTGCGCAGGAACCCCGCATCACCGCGGGAGTCACGCTGGTGCGTGTCGACACCGAGGTGCTGCATGAAGGGCGCATGGTGGAAGGGCTTGGCGTATCGGACTTCATCGTTCTGGACGAAGGCGCGCGCCAGCCAGTGTTGAACATCAGCCAGGAACTTGAGCCACTCGACGTCATGCTGTTGTTCGACGTCAGCGGGAGCATGACCTGGGTGGTTCGCGCCGCGGCCGAGGCGGCGGAGAAGACTCTCGCCGTTCTGCGGGAGGGCGACCGCGCTGGCGTCATGGTCTTCAGCGCATGGAGCGACGTCGTGCAGCCGCTCACGGAGGTATTGTCCGACGTGGTCTCCGCGGTGCGCGGCAAAGTG
Source organism: Bryobacteraceae bacterium (assembly GCA_050789245.1). Taxonomy (GTDB): domain Bacteria; phylum Acidobacteriota; class Terriglobia; order Bryobacterales; family Bryobacteraceae; genus PNKE01. Next base: position 218,475 of record JBOZRR010000043.1, read on the forward strand.
ATGAAGGCGCGATTCGGCGGCGAGACTCAGGTGATGGCGGCGATCGATTCGGCCGGACGTGCGCTGGCGAAAGGCGCGAGGAACCGCAGGCGGGCGGTGCTCCTGGTGACCGATAACTTCGGAACGCCTGGCAAGCGGGAGAGCACAGTCCTACGGCAGCTTTGGGAGAGCGACGTGATCGTCTCGGCCATCATTACGCCGCCAGATGGCAGTCAACCTCAACTGTGGAGCCGCCCGTTCTCGCGCTCCGCCGCTCCCATCCCCGAGCAGCGTGTCGACACCCTGGTGGAGCAGACCGGCGGGAGCCTGATCGCGTCGTCAGAACCAGGACACGCGATGGAGGCGATGATGGAGCGGCTACGGTCGCGCTACACGCTGTACTACCGGATGCCCGAGGCGCGGCGCGGCGAACGCCGGCGGATCGAAGTGCGTCTGACGACTGAAGTGTCAAAGAGATACCCAGGCGCGGTGATCCGGGCCCGCGGCGGCTACAACGCTCCGAGGGTCGTGGAGTGACTCACTCGTAACGCAACGCTTCCACAGGATCGAGGCGCGCCGCCTTTAGTGCAGGCCACGTTCCGAAGAAGATCCCGACGGTCACCGACACGAAGAAGCCAAGCGTAATTGCCCACAGAGGCACGGTTGAAGGCAGCGATGGCACCAGCACGCCGATTAGCAGCGTGATGAGGCTCGCGAAGATGACGCCGGCGATTCCGCCAAGCCCGGTCAGTGTGACTGCCTCCATCAGAAATTGAGCAATGATGTCGCCGCGTTTCGCCCCAATCGCTTTGCGAATCCCGATCTCCCTCGTTCGCTCCGTGACGGAGACCAGCATGATGTTCATCACGCCAATGCCGCCGACAAGCAACCCCAGGCTGGAGAGCGCGATGGAGACCAGTACGACCACCGAGAGGATGCGGTCGAGGTTCTTCACGATCTGATCGGCGGTCGTCAGGCCGAAGTCGTCGGGCGCTCCGACGGGCGTCTTGCGCAGGCGGCGAAGAAGCTGGCGAATCTCCTCCTGCGCCTCGTCGCGCATTCCGGGCCGGGCCTTCGAGACGACAATCACACGGTCCTCGTTCGGAAACCTGATGCGTGCCGTGCGGAAGGGAATGGCGATCTGCGTGTCTTGCGCGTTCGATCCGAAGAAACCGCCCTTGGCCTTGGCGAAGACTCCGACGACCGTGTACTCAGTGCTCTGTACGGTGAGGACTCGGCCGAGGACCTTGCCGTCGGGGAACAGCGCCTCGGCCACGAGTGGACCGATGATAGCCACCCGCATGCCGCGTTCCTCTTCCTCGCGCGTGTAGAAGCGGCCCTCCTGCAGTTCGCGCGGCTGAAGTTCAAAGGAGTTGGCCGAGATGCCCACCATGCCGATGTTGTCTGTTTCAAAGCCCGGCACGCGCGCGCTGAGGAAGCCGTTCACCTGGGACGAGATGAAGAGGCTGGTCGACGTGTCTTCGACGGCCCGAACCGAGGACTTGATGATGGCCGCGTAAGCGGGGTCGATGGGCTTGCGCTTCATCTCCTTCAATGTGCCGGGCGCGCTGGGGTCGCGGTCGAAGCGATTGAGGAAGATGTTGTCCGGGCCGAACTCGAGGAAGAAGGTGACAATGCCCTGCCGAATGCCGCTTGTCAGGCTGCCGACCGTCACTACCGTGGTGATGCCGATGACGATGCCGAGGATGGTGAGCGCGCTGCGGAAACGATGACTCCAGACGGCGTCGAGCGCCATGTTGATGTTTTCGCCTGGAATCAGCTGAATCATGGTGTGTCTCCGGTCAGTCGGCTCGCAGGGCCTCAACGGGGTCCATCTTTGCGGCGCGGGAGGCAGGATACCAGCCGGAGAGTATGCCCACTGTGCTGGAGACCACCAGCGACAGCAGAACGTAAGGCCATGTCACGCTCAAATGCACTCCCGCCACAAGGGAGATGACGCGCGCCACGAACGCGCCTCCGGCCAGGCCGATCAGGCCGCCCATTGCCGACAGCATGATGGATTCCGCCAGGAACTGCATCATCAGGTCGCTGCGACGCGCGCCGAGCGACTTCCTGACGCCGATCTCGCGCGTCCGCTCCGTGACGCTGACCAGCATGATGTTCATAATCACGATGCCACCGACCACAAGCGAGATGCAGGTGATGGGGACCACGGCAGCGCCGATGACGCCGAGGATCTGGTTAATGAACTGGCGAATGGAATCCGGCGTGAGCGTGTCGAAGTTGTCGATTGCGCCGGGGCGAGTCTTGTAGCGGTTGCGCAAAGCGACGCGGGTGACATCCAGCGCTTCTTCAAGATTCAGCCCAGACTCAGGCCGGGCGCGGGCAAAGACGATCATCGAGCGGTCAAGCCCGTAGATTCGCGTGTAGACCGTTTCCGGAATGTAGATCACCTTGTCTTGCGACTGGCCTCCGGCGGAGCCGATCTTCTCCTGCACGCCGATCACGCGGAAGTCGAATCCGAGAACCTTGATCGTCTCGCCGAGCGGCGAGCGGCCGGGGAAGAACTCGGTTCTCAGGTCCTCGCCGATGACGGCGACCTGCGTTCGGGTGCGCTCCTCCTGTTCGGTGAAGAAGCGGCCGTCGGTCAGGTTGACGTCCCGAATCTCGGCGAGCTGCGCGGCGACGCCGATGACAATGACGTCTTCGAGCAACTGCTCGCCCCGCCTGACATCTTCAGAACGCTGGCGGTACGTGCTGTAAAGGATCTGGCGGCCGGTCGCGCCCTTCAGGTAGGCGTAGTCCTCCTGCCGGATCCGCTTGTTGTATTTGAGCTTTTCGAACCGCTCACGCCGTGAAAGCCGGCCGACCTGGAGCAACTGGCCGATCTGGTAACTGTCGCTGCCGAAGACCTTGGACGTAGTCTCCTCCGCGTAATTGCCCAGGCCTTCAATTGCAGCTCCGACCAGTACGACGCTGCCGACGCCGATGATCACGCCCAGCAATGTGAGAAACGTTCGCAGCTTATGAGCGCGGAGCGAAGAAACGGCGAGTGCGGTTGCTGTCGAGATCGAGTACCAGGCGGTCATTCTGCGTCCTGCGGAAAGCTGTCCGGTAAGGGTACCACGCTACAATCGGAACCGGGGATCTGCCGGGTGCGCGAAGGATGAACGGACAATTGGAATCCGGCCGAGAGGCACGTATCTGGCGTGCCGAAGACGGCTCGCTCGAGATCGTAGCCCCGGCCGCGCTGCTGGAATCCATGCGCCAGGAGGCTTCGCTGGCCATGAACGGCCCGGCGCGCGGCGGCGTCGAGGTAGGCGGCCTCCTGCTCGGGGTGCGTGAAGATCAGCGCGTCGCCATTCGCGACTGGCGTGGTATCCATTGCGACCACTCTCTTGGCGCATCGTTCCAGCTCTCGCCGCGCGATGTGGCCGCGCTCTCCTGCCAGATTGAAGGCGCGTCGGTCGACAGCGCGCTCAGCGGCAATCGCGTGGTCGGCTGGTTTGTGTCACATAGGCGCGGCGAGGAGGAAGTTCGCCCGAGCGAACTCTCCCTCAGGCAACGCCTGCTCCCTGAGGATGCAGCGCTCTTTCTCACCTTGCGGCCGAATCAATTCGGGGATACCGAGGTCCGGGCGTACTCGCTGCCTGGCGCGGGCGACTCGATTACAGCGCATCCGGGCATCCTGCATCTCGAACCGCGCGCCGGGCTGCGCTGGGAATCGCCGTCGGTCAAGGCTGCCGAACCTGATACTCCGCTAGCTGCAGGTACACCAGGCTCCCGCTCCTGGTTGAAAGTCCTGGCCGTGGCAACCGTGCTGTCGTGCTGCGGCGTCCTGGGCTGGGATCTCCAGCGCGCGCGGGCGGCGCAGGCGCCGGCCCCGAAGCCTGTTCAAGTCTCGAGGGTCGCAATCCTCGAGCCTCTGGACCTCGTATCGCTGCACGTCCGCCCGGTGGATCGGCGCATCCAGATCTCCTGGAACGCTCAGTCCAAGACCGTTCGAGCGGCATCAGGCGGCACCCTCACGGTGGTGGACCGGGGCCGCAGTTTCACCCGGCCGATGACGCCTGGGGAACTCCAACTCGGGCGCATCGACTACAACTACGAAACTTCCCGGGTTCAGGTGGGACTGCTGGTGGAGCGCAAGGACTCGACGCCGCTGCTTGAGTGGGCCTTTTACCAGGCGCAGGCTGCCGAGGGCCAGTAGCGAGTCACGAGCAGTCAAGTCTGCTAAACTCCTGAAACAGTTGAGGAGGCTTCCTGGATGCGATCTACTCTCACCCGTCGTGCGTTCGTCGCCGCCGCTCCGGTTATCTTGGGCGCTGCGGACAAAGCGGGCGCCAAACGCCCTATCGTGGGCTCCGGAGCACATCGCTACGAAGTGATCCACGACTGGGGCCAACTCCCGAAACACATCAGCTACGGCAATACGCACGGCGTATGCGTCGATGCGCAGGGCCAGGTGTACATCCATCACACCGTCCATGCTTCGAGCCAAACAGATGACACCATGGTCGTCTTCGACCGCAAAGGCCGCTTCGTCCGATCCTGGGGCCGCGAGTTCAAGGGCGGCGCGCACGGTCTGCACATTCGAAAGGAAGGCCGGGACGAGTTTCTCTACCTCTGCGACACAAAGCGTGCCTTGGTGGTGAAGACCACGCTGAAAGGTGAGGAGGTGCTGACTCTCGGCTACCCGAAGGAGTCCCCGGCGTACAAGCTCGACGGGGAAGGGAAACCCGCCACAAAGTACAGCCCGACGAACCTGACGGTAGCGGCAAACGGCGATATCTACGTCGCTGACGGCTATGGCTCCAGCTTCGTGAACCAGTACAACGGCAAGGGCGAGTTCATCCGGTCGTTCGGCGGTAAGGGCAAAGCTCAGGGCCAGCTCGACCAACCGCACGGGATTTGGCTCGATGACCGCGGCCCGGCGCCTCTGCTTCTGGTCGCTGACCGCTCCAATCGCCGCCTTCAGTACTTCACCCTGGATGGCACGCATCACCACTTCGCCGGCGAAGGCGACGTCAAGCTCCCCTGCCATTTCGACATCCACAAGGACCTGCTGCTAATTCCCGACCTGGAGGCGCGCGTCACCCTGATGGACAGCGCCAACAAGGTGGTGGCGCAACTTGGCGAAGACGACTCCGGCACCTGGGGCAAACTCCGCCGCGAACCGCGCGAGAAGTTCGTTCCCGGCAAATTTGTCTGCCCGCACAGCGCGTGCTTTGACAAGGACGGCAACATCTTCGTCGTCGAATGGGTGGAAGTCGGGCGCGTCACGAAGCTCCAGCGGATATCCTAAGAGGGATGTCCGGTATCTCTGTCCGCCTTGCGACCGTCGCCGACGCCGAGTTCCTTGTCCGGGGGAACGCCGAAATGGCGCTCGAGACTGAGCACCTGTCGCTAGACCTCGACCGGCTTCGCGACGGCGTACACGCCCTCTTCGACGATCCCGCCCGGGGTGTCTACTATATTGCCGAGGTCGACGAGCGCCGTGCCGGACAAATGATGATCACCTACGAATGGTCGGACTGGCGCAACGGGACCTTCTGGTGGATTCAGAGCGTCTTCGTTGAGCCGCAGTTCCGCAGCCGGGGTGTCTTCCGCGAGCTCTACCGTCATGTGGAATTGCTTGCCAAGCAACGTGGGGATGTCTGCGGGCTCCGGCTGTACGTCGAGAACAACAACGAACGCGCCCAAGCCACTTACGAGCGTGTTGGAATGTCCCGCACGGTTTACCAGATGTTCGAGGTTGACTTCGTCCTGAACCGTTGATATTTCCAACAGCCCCTATTGGATTTTCCAACGCTTAGCCAACCCATTGAAAATGAATGGTTTGGTTGGATTTCGTGGAGATCTGCGCTATCCGCTGTCGAATTTCTCAACGATAATCCAAAATTTCACTCCATCCGCAAGTAGCTAACAATAAACCACTTAGGCGTGTAACGCGATTTGGCCCTCTTCCTGCACTAACCATGGTGCCGGGTCTCCCCGGCAGAAGAGGATTCAGAGCCATGACCGTCATTCTCATCGTTCTCACATTCGCGGTATTCATCGTCGTCGATCTCGTCATGAACCGGAAGCGCGTCCCTGTGGTAGCCGCTGAGGATGCCCAGGAACCGGTGGCCGCTCCTGTCGAAGTCGGCGAAATCATCGGCGGATTTGCCGTTCCGTCTCATGTCCGTTACCACTCCGGCCACACATGGGTGTCGCGAGAGCGCAAAAACGTGAACCGGGTTGGCGCCGACTCGTTTGCCGCCGCCTTTGCGGGTCCCGTCGACCGCGTCGAACTACCCAAGCCTGGTGTCTGGGTGCGCCAGGGACAAAAGGTCGTCTCCCTGTTCCGGAATGGAGAAAAGATTGAAATGGTGTCGCCCGTGGAAGGCGAAGTGATTGAAGTCAATACGAATATCCTGAGCGACCCGACCCTGATGCGGCAGGACCCTTATGGCAAGGGCTGGCTGATGACCGTCTTCGCGCCTGACGAGGAAGGCCCCAGCCGCAACCTGCTGCCCACGAACCTGGTGGCCTCCTGGATGCGAGAGGCAGTTGATCGCCTGTTCCAGTTGCAGCCTCAGTTGGCCGGAGTTACCGCCGCCGATGGAGGCGTGCCTGTCGCCGATCCCGCCACCGCGATGGATTCCGCCACTTGGAAGAAGGCGGCCCACGAGTTCTTCCTGGGCTGACCCCTCACCTGTTGTCCAATTTAGGATCAACAGGTATGGAAATCTTCTACAGAAGACAATAGACTGAAATTACCGGGAGGTCCCGAAGGATGGCAAAAGGCATACTTTACGACAGCGTCCTTTGCGTCGGATGCCGGGCCTGCGAGCAAGCCTGTTCGGCTCGCTGGAAGCTGCCCTACAACGACAGGATTGCCGCGGAAGAGAAGACCTCGGCACACAAGCTCACAACCATTAGAACGTTCGGCGAGCGTTATTCCCGCAAGCTGTGCATGCACTGTAACGACCCCGCCTGCGGCTCGGTCTGCCCTGTCGGGGCGCTCGAGAAGACAGCAGCCGGCCCCGTGGTGTACCACTCGGACCGCTGCATGGGGTGCAGGTACTGCATGACGGCCTGCCCGTTCCAGGTGCCTTCGTACGAATGGAACGCGCGCCTGCCCCTCGTCAAGAAGTGCGATATGTGCTCGGACCGCGTCGGCTTCGGCGGCGTCACGCGCTGCTCGGAGGCCTGCCCCGTGGAGGCGACGATCACAGGCGAGCGTGACGATCTGGTCAAGATCGCCCAGAAGCGCATGGATGAAGCGCCCGGCCAGTACCATCCGGCGATCTACGGGTTGCAGGAGGTGGGCGGAACCTCGGTTCTGATGATCGGCGCCGTTCCGTTTGATCAACTCGGCTTCCGGACCGATCTTCCGAAGGAGGCGCTGCCGCAGTATACCTGGGCCGCGCTGAAGCACATCCCCAACGTCGTGGTGATGGGCACCGTCCTGATGGGCGGCATTTACTGGATTACGCATCGCCGCGAGGAAGTTGCCCGCGCCGAGGGAGGCGAGAAATGACCCGGTTCATTCCACGCACATTCTGGCAATGGATCTTTGCCGCCATCATGGCTGCCGGCGCCTATGCCACCTACTTGCGCATCTTCCATGGACTGGGCGGTTCGACGAACCTGACCGACCAGTTCCCTTGGGGCATCTGGATCGGCTTCGACGTCCTCTGCGGCGTAGGTCTCGCGGCAGGTGGATTCACGCTCGCAGCCATCGTCCACATCTTCAACATCGAGTCGTTCAAACCAGTCGTTCGGCCCGCGATTCTCACCGCCTTCCTCGGCTACATGCTGGTGGTGGTTGCTCTGATGTTCGACCTCGGCCAGCCGCACCGCATCTGGCACCCCATCATCATGTGGAACCCGCGGTCGGTGATGTTCGAGGTAGGCTGGTGCGTCACGCTCTACACAACGGTGCTCTTCCTCGAGTTCCTGCCGCTGGTGCTGGAGCGATTCCGCCTGGACAAAGCGCGGAGGGTGTTGCGGGGCGTCATGGTGCCCATCATCATCATGGGCGTCATTCTCTCGACGCTGCACCAAAGCTCGCTCGGCAGCCTCTACCTGATCTCGGCCTCCAAGCTCCATCCGCTCTGGTATACGCCGATGCTTCCGGTACACTTCTACATCTCGGCCATCGCAGTTGGTCTGGCGATGACTATCTTCGAGTCCTGGCACAGCGCCAAGGCGTTCGGCCGCGAATTGGAATGGCCCCTCATTCAGAAGCTCTCACGGCTACTGGCGGTGGTCATCGCCGTCTACATGACCATGCGGGTGCTCGACATGAACGGCCGGCACGCCTGGCAGTACCTCAACCAGCCCGGTTGGGAGAGCCGCCTGTTCATGCTGGAGTTCGTTCTGCTCGCCGCGCCTATGCTGCTGCTGTTCCGGGAGAGGACTCGCCAGAATCCGTACACGCTCTATGTCTCCGTGGTGATGTTCCTGCTTGGGTTTGTCACCAACCGTCTGAACATCAGCATCACCGGAATGGAGCGTGCCTCCGGGGTGTCCTACATTCCGAAGTGGAGTGAGGTTGCGGTCACCTTCGCGATGATAGCCGCGGGATTCGCCATCTTCAGGTTCGCGGCTCACCACCTGCCCGTGTTCGAACCGGTGAAAGAGCACATGCCGGACAGCCATCAGGCAAAGACACATGCCGATGGCGGACTTGCCCCGGCGGCGGCACCTGGAGACTGACGTTATGCCCGGCGCCGCTTTCAGCAGGAAGCCGCGGTTTGGCATCGCCACCAAACTCGCGGTGTGCCTGGTGGGCGCCGCCGTGCTTGGTTTTGCCCTCTTCAGCTTCATCCACCAGCGTCTCGAGCAACGGCATCTCGAGACGCTGGTCTCTGTTTCGGCGGAGCGCGTCGCCGACGTCGTGCACTCCAGTGCTTACGACGCCATGCTCAAGAACGATCGTGAGCGGCTCTACACCTTGATCCGCGACTTCGGACGCGAACCGGGGATTCGCCGGGTCCGCATCATCAACGAAGACGGGCTGGTTCGACACTCCACGCAGCCGGGGGAGGCGGGCACCATGGTGGACAAGTCCGCCGAGGCCTGCTACGCCTGCCATGTGCAGGCTCAGCCCATTACCAAGCTCGCGCGCAAGGAGCGTGCCAGGATCTTTACCGATGTCGATGGGACGCGCACGCTCGCCGTCATCCGTCCCATCGAGAACCACCCCGAATGCAGCAATGCCGCGTGCCACGCGCATCCGGCTTCCCGCCGGATTCTGGGCGTGATCGACGCACATCTTGCCCTCGACAATGTTGACCTGCAACTCGCCGAACACCGCAAGCAGATCGGCCTGTTCTCCCTGGCCAGCGCCATCGTGGCCTGCCTCCTGAGCGTCGCCTTTGTCTGGCTCGTGCTGCACAGGCCGCTCAAGGAACTCACGCGCGGCACCCAGATGCTGGCGCGTGGGGAACTCGATCACCGCATCCGCGTTCATTCCGACGACGAACTCGGCGACCTGGCCCGTTCCTTCAATGGAATGGCCGAAGAGATCGACCGCTCCCACCAGGAGCTGCGGGAATGGGCGGACACGCTTGAGCACCGGGTCCTGAAGAAGACTGAGGATCTTGAGAAGGCTCACAGAGGTCTGCTCGTCAGCGAGAAGATGGCCAGCCTGGGGCGGCTTGCAGCGACGGTGGCGCATGAAGTGAACAATCCGCTCTTCGGAATGCTGACGTACGCCCGGCTCACCATCAAGGACCTGAACAACCTGCAGGACGCGAATGGCCTGAAGGACCGGATGCGCGGCCACCTGGAGATCATCGAGCGCGAAAGCAAGCGTTGCGGCGAACTGATGAAGAACCTGCTGGCATTCTCACGGCAGCGCCCGCCGCAGCTCAGTCCAGCGCAGGTGAACGGCCTGGTAGAGAGCTCCGTGCGCCTGGTCTGGCACAAGCTCGAATTGAACCAGATTGCGCTTGAGCAGGATCTGGCGGAAGACCTGCCCGAAGTAATCTGCGACCCCTCGCAGATCCAGCAGGTGCTCATCGTCCTGATCGTGAACGCCGCGGAAGCGTTGGGGAAAGGCGGTGTGATCCGCGTGAAGACCGCCCGCCGTGCTGATGGCAATGGCATCGAGATTACCGTTACCGACAACGGCCCCGGCATTCCGCCCGCGATTCAGGAGAACATCTTCGAGCCCTTCTTCACCACCAAGGAAAACGAGCACCGCACGGGGCTTGGCCTGGCTGTCGCAAAAGGCATTATCGATCGCCATGCCGGCACGCTCGTTCTGGAAAGCGCCCCCGGGAAGGGTGCGAAGTTCACGATCGGTTTGCCGATGCAGGCTCCGGCGGCAGTGGCCGAAACACTTCAAGGAGATCACGCATGACTTCGGGCCGCATTCTGATTGTTGACGACGATCCTGTCGTGCGCGATTCGCTTGGGAAGTGGTTTGAGAGCGAAGGCTTCGACGTCGAGATCTGTCCCAGCGCGCACGCAGCTCTGGAGATGATGGCCAAGGATGGCTTCGACATCGCGCTTGTCGACATCCGTATGCCCGGCGTCGATGGGATTGAGCTTCAGGCTCGCCTCAAAGAGATTGATCCTGAGATGCCGGTCATCATCATGACCGGGTACGCGAGCGTCGAAACCGCCGTTCGCGCCTTGAAGAATGGCGCGTACGACTACATCACCAAACCCTTCGATCCCGACGAACTGGTCCACCTCGTCTCCAACGCGATCTCCCATCGCACGGCCGCTCGCGAGGTGTTGCGTTTGCGCGAAAACCTCCGGCAGATCTTCCCTGAGACTTCGCTGATCGGGCAAAGTCCCGCCATGAAGCGCGTCGTTGAACTCGTTGAGACTGTTGCTCCTACCGATGCGACGGTCCTGATCACAGGCGAGAGCGGTACAGGCAAGGAGGTGGTCGCACGGGCGATTCACGCGGCCAGCCCGCGGCGATTCAACCCCATGGTGGTAATCCACTGCGGCGCGCTCACCGAGACGCTCCTGGAAAGCGAGCTCTTCGGACACGAGAAAGGCGCATTCACTGGAGCCCAGGCTCGAAGAAAGGGCAAGTTCGAGGTGGCCGAAGGTGGCACCGTCTTCCTCGATGAGATAGCCGACATCACCCTCCGCACCCAGACCGACCTCCTGCGCGTTCTCCAGGAGAAGGAGATTGTTCGTGTCGGCGACACCCATCCGGTGAAGGTGGATTTCCGCGCGATCGCCGCCACCAACAAGAGGCTCGAGAAGCTCGTCGAGGAAGGCACCTTCCGTCCCGACCTCTACTACCGGCTCAACGTCTTCACCATCGATATTCCTCCGCTGCGCGCGCGCCGCGAAGACATCCCGCTGCTGGCCTCGCACTTCCTGATGAAGTTCGCGCAGCAGATGAACCGGCCCATGCAGAAGCCCTCGGCCCGCACGCTGGAGGTCCTGATGGACTACGACTGGCCCGGCAATGTCCGCGAGCTCGAGAACGCCGTGGAGCGCGCACTGCTGATCAACCGCGAACCCGAACTTCAGCCGGAGGACTTCCCCTTCCAGGTCCATCCGGTCCAGACCGCTACCGGCCGGCGCCTGGAAGACATCGAGCGTGTGCACATCGAGCGCATCCTGAACGAGTCCAACTGGAATCTCTCGCGCACCGCCCGGATCCTCGACATCGACCGCACGACGCTCTACAACAAGATCAAGCGCTACTCGCTCCGCGAGCCGGAGAACCGGCAGGCGCTTCGCTCGTAGAGGATCGCCCGTGCTCCGATCGGTCCATCTGCTCGGAGTCAGTCCGGCGCCGGCGCTCGATGTCATGGACCGCCTCGGCGCCGGCATCGCCTCCCGCCTTCGCGTCTCCTGTCATGTCCGGACCGAGATCCTCGACGCCGCCTTTGCCGAGGACCCCTTCCGCCGTCAGACTTATTCCACATCTGTGCTCGCGCGTCTCGCCAACTGGCCCACGGCGGACGACGTCGTCCTGCTTGGTGTCACTGGCGCCGACCTCTATGTGCCTATCCTCACCTTCGTTTTCGGAGAGGCGCAGATGCCTGGCCGAGCCGCCCTCGTCTCTCTGCACCGCCTGCGAGAAGAGTTCTACGGGATGCCCCCGGACCCGGGGAAGCTCCAGGACCGACTCCTCAAGGAAGCTCTCCACGAGCTTGGCCACACACAGGGCTTGAAGCACTGCGCCGACTGGCGATGCCTGATGACGAGCTCCCACGCGGTCGAGAAGCTGGATGTGAAGAGCGGTGAGTTCTGCTCTCAGTGCGCCGCCCAGCTCAAACGCAATTCGCGCCCGAAGAGCTTTGGTGGGTTGTTGTAAGCCTACTTCCCCACCCGTATCAGTTCGGCCCTGAGTGTCTTGGTATCAAACCCGAACGGCCCTGGCCCGCTCTTCCAGACCACGCGCCCCTCGGTATCGATCAGATACAACCGGTCCGGCCACGCCGTGTAGGCGCGCTCGGTGGAATTCTGGAAATCGTCGATCAGCGCCGGCATTTCAAGGCCAAGGTTCCGCACGCAGGAACTCGCCAGCCCCTTGCGTTCGTCGTAGCTGCGCGGCGAAGCGTAGACTACCTTGTCCTTTACATTCGACGAGAGCTGCCACATGTCGCTCGCGTGCGCTTCCTCGATGTAGACCACGTAGAACGCCACACTGTTGCGGAACTCCCGGTACATTGCATTCAGGGCGGGAACCTCCCGCCGGAAGGGCGGTCAAGTGTAGCTCCCGAAGATCAGCACCACGGGCCGGACGCCCCGGTGTTCCGCCAGCGTCACGCGCCCGGAATGATCATGCCGTTCCAGATCGAACGCCGGAGCCGCCTCCCCAGGATTCACGGTTCCCGCGCGAGCCTTGGCCCACAGCGGCGGGAATGGCGTCACCATCATCAGCGGCATCGGCAGGCGCATCATGAACCTACTGAACTCCATGGGTTCGCGCGTCATGGCCGCATACAGCGTGCCGACAAATACGATATACGCAACTACCAGGACGACAATGATGCGAATGGCCCAGCGCTTCATTGGAAGTGATGATACTACGGCCGCTGCCGCTTCTTGCGCGGGCGCGCCGCCTCCGGCACGGCCAGCGAAAAGATCAGCTTCTTTTCCACCCCATCCACGCGGTCCAGGCGCACCTGCACCTTCTGCCCGATTCTGATCTCCTGCCGGCTCCGTTCGGCGCGGATCACACGGGCATTCTCCTGGAACATCCATCGCTCGCCCGGCAGTGTGTCGATCGGCACCAGCCCTTCGACGAAAAGATCATCCAACTCCACGAAGAATCCGAAGCGCGTCGTGCTGATGACCAGAGCGCCAAACTCCTCGCCCACGCGGTCGATCATGAACTTGATCTTCTTCCACTCAAGCAACTCGCGCTCCGCCTCCGCCGCCCGCCGCTCCGTGTCCGAGCATTGATCTGCCAGCGATTGCATCCCTTGAATGTGCAGCGGCCGCCCGTCCAGCAACGACCCCAACAGCCTGTGCACGATCAAGTCCGGATACCGCCGGATCGGCGACGTGAAGTGCGTATAGCTCGCGGCCGCCAGCGCAAAGTGACCGACGTTCTTCGCCGAATACCGCGCCTGCTTCAACGACCGCAACATCAGGTAGTTCACAATCCGTTCTTCCGGACGCCCTTCGAGCCGTGCCACCAGCTTCTGATACATCCGCGACGTCACCTGCAATCCCGGATCCGCGATCGTCACATCCCGGCGCGGCTTCTGCCCCAGTGATGTCCGCGTGATGTTCCTGAACCTCTTCACGGGCACCGCTGACAGCCCCAGGGTGTGTCCGAAGCTCGCAGCAACTTCTTCAAACTCCATCACGCGCTTCGGGTCAGGCATCTCGTGGATACGGAAGATCGACTCGTCGAGATGGGCTTCCAGGTGCGCCGACACCGCTTCATTCGCCGCCAGCATAAACTCTTCGATGATCCGGTGCGCAATGTTCCGCGGCGCGCGCGCCACGCCCGTCATCACGCCCTGCTCGTCGAAGAGGATGATCGGCTCTGGCAGGTCAAAGTCGATCGATCCGCGCTTCGTCCGTTTGCGATTCAGGATCAGCGCCAGCTCGCGCATCAGCTCGAACTGCTCCACCAACGGCGCATACCGCTGCCGCACGGCCGCGTCGCCCTCCAGGATCGCGTGCACGTCCGTGTACGTCATTCGCGCCGACGACCGGATCACGCCTCGGCAGAACTCCTGCCCCACCACGTCGCCCTGATGATCCAGCGTCAGCAGCGCGCTTTCGACCAAGCGGTCCACGCCCGGCTTCAGGGAGCAGATCTCCGTGCTGAGCTCGAGCGGCAGCATGGGCACGGCGCGGTCCGGGAAATAGACGCTCGTCCCGCGCAGGAACGCTTCGCGGTCGATTGGCGTTCCGGGCTTCACGTAATGCGACACGTCCGCGATGTGGACGTGCAGCCGGTAATGGCCCTCAGCCGTCTGTCCCACCCACACCGCATCGTCGAAGTCGCGCGCCGTCTCACCGTCGATCGTCACGCACGTCTCCTCGCGGAAGTCGCGCCGTCCCTCCAACTCCTGCGCCCGAATGACATTCGAAACAGACTGCGCCTGCTCCAGCACCTCCGCCGGAAAGCGGTGCGGCAGATGGTGCTTCCGGATCGTCACCTCCACGTCCACGCCGAAGTCGTCCGGATGGCCTAGCACCTCGATCACGCGCCCCACGGGCTCCGGACTCTGCCGGTCCGGGTAGTCCAGCAGTTCGACGTTCACTATCTGTCCGTCCAGGTCCTCGGGCGACTTCGCATGCGGGCCCGTCGCGCCGATGCGGTCCGGGTTCAGATCCGCCGGCGGCAATTCCAGCCCCTCGGGAATGATCACCGCCTGCTGGATGCGCGTCTCGTGCGGCACCACGAAGCACCCATGTTTGTGGAAATGGAACTCGCCGACAATCGTCGGATGCGCGCGGTTGAGCACCTTCAGGACTTCGCCCTCGGCCCGCCCGTCCGCGCCAAACTTATTAACTCGCGCCAGCACGCGATCCCCGTGCATCGCCCACGCAGCCGATTTCGGCGGGATGAACACGTCCCCCGCGAGCCCCGGAGGCGGGACATCCGGAACCACGAAGCCGTAGCCGTCCCGATGCATGTTCAGCCGGCCCACCGCATACTCGCGCGTGCGCCCCGGCAGGACGAACTGCCCGCCGCGCAGCTCGATCAGCTCACCCCGGTCCAGCAGCCGGTCCAGCGCTTCGTCGAACGGCCTCCGCTCTTCGCCCCGAACGCGCAATTCGCGCATCAGCGTCTTCGCGTTCGCCCGCCCGTTCGGCAGACCCTGGAGTCGTTCAATAATTCTCAGTTCGAGTTCACGGACAGGCCCGGCCACGTTGGTAGTATAGGGGATCGATGGAACTCAAAATTGTAGCCCTGGAAATCCCCGAAAACGGCAACATCATCTTCGGGCAGAGCCACTTCATCAAGACGGTCGAAGACATTTATGAGGCCATCGTCAACACGGTCCCGCAAGCCAAGTTCGGCATCGCCTTTTGCGAGGCCTCCGGCGCCTGCCTGATTCGCGCCGAGGGCAATGACGACGAACTGAAAGCCGCCGCCATTCGCAACGCCCAGGCCGTCGCCTCCGGACACACGTTCGTGGTCTGCCTCCGCGACGCCTACCCCATCAATCTCCTTACCCGCCTCAAGGATGTGTCGGAAGTGGTCAACCTTTTCTGCGCCACGGCGAATCCCGTTCAGGCCGTCGTGGCCGAAACGGAGCAGGGCAGGGGCGTGCTCGGTGTGATCGACGGCAGTGTCCCGAAGGGTGTCGAGGGCCCGTCCGACATTGAGTGGCGTCACTCGCTGCTACGGAAGATCGGCTACAAGCGCTGACCGGCCGAACCCTCAGTCGTCATTCTTCGGAGAAGATTTGCCGCTGGGCAGCTTGCCGAGTTCGGGGATTCCGAACTTCCCGCCCAGTTCGCTGAGTTGCTCCAGGTCGATTGGACCCAGAATCTGGACGATCGTCAGCTCTCGGGGTTCCGCGGCCAGCAAAGTCAGGCCTACCGTCTTTCCGCCCTCTGTGCGCAGGAAGATCTCTGTGCTCTCACCGTCTGATTTGCTGGTCACACGCGCGATCCGTGCCCACCCTGGCGCCGCAAGCTGCTTCCGGATCGGTTCCAGGTCGTTCTGGTTCCAAGCGCCTTCTTTGTCGAACTCAAAGCTCTTGACGTAGATCCCCTTCAGGCCGGCGATCATCGTCTTCACCTTCGCCTCGTCCGGCTTTTCGCTTGACAGGAACCGGCTCGCAGCCGAAAGCAGGCTGCTGTCCAGCGAGACATCCACAGACTCTGTCGCCCGCGCCGCGAGATGGCTCAGGTCGATCTTGATCTGCGCCTGCCCGGCGCTCGCCAGCGCAAACCACATCACCGCAATCCACTTCTTCATTGCTCAATCTCCCGCGGCGAGGTGCCCGTGTACCGTGTCTCCGACCGCCGCTCGTTCAAACTCAATACCCTCGACTGCACGCTGTGCAGCTTGCCGCCCGCCAACTGCATTGCGAACATAACCTTCTCCTTCGCCTCAATCCCCTCGCGATACCGCTGATACTGCAACCCGCCCACCGTCACGGCCGCCACGAACGCCGCCGCGGCCGCCATCCGCATGAATGGCGAATACCAGACCGAATGTTTCGGTTGCCGTGCCGCTTCCTGTTGCCGGGCGCGCGCCAGAACCCGCTCGGCGAATCCCAGCGGAGGCTCCACGCGCCCCATCGCTCGTCGCAGATCGTCTTCAAAGCGCTTCATTGCTCCATCTCTCCTGTCGTGCCGGTTGTTCGGCTCGTCTTCTCCCTCAACAAGTTCAACGCGCGGTGCAGCCTGCTTCGCACCGTCTTCACAGGCATGTCGAGGATCTCCGCGATTTCGTGCGGCTCCAGGTCTTCCTGATACCGCAGCACCACGATCATCCTCGACCGCTCCGGCAGGGAACTCACCAGCCGCCGGATAGTCCGCATCAGGAACGGGTCCCTCTCTCGGTCCCGGCTCGCCAACGGCGGCGCCTCTTCCAGCGAGACTTGCGGCCGCACCCGTCTGCGTCTCGCCTGATCGATGCAGCGGTGGCTCGTCGTCCTGCACAGCCAGTACTTCACGTGCTCCCGGCCCTCGATCTCTCCGAAACACCGGTGCAACTGTAGGAAGACGTCCTGCGCCACTTCCTCCGCCAGTGAACGGTCCCGCAGCGAGTTCAACGCAATGCCGAACACCATCGACTGGTATTCGTGCACGACGTCCTCAAATGCTAGAGGTTTCTCGCTGCGAACCGGCACTGGCTGAGTTTGTGTCACTTCTCGCTCTTCTGTGTCAAGGCGGCCAGATCGTACGCGATCTTCGATTCCACCAGCGCCTGCAACTTATTCATCGCAACCTTGCCGGAGATGTGGACCACCGTCAGCTCCTTCGGCTCCGCCGCGATCACCCCGAACCCGCCGCCCTTGCCTTCCTGCGTCAGCATGAAGACATCCACGGTCTCGTCCTTATCCTTCACGCTGATGATCTTCGACCAGCCTGGCGCGGCGAACTGCTTCCGGATCGGGTCTAGGTCCGCCTGCGTGTACGCGCCTTCCTTCTCGAACTCGAACGTCCGCACCTGAACCGCGTTCAGTTCGCTCACGTCGAGGTCCAGTTTCTCCTTCGCCAGCTTCTCTTTGACCTCTTTCGGAGCCATCGCCATCGCCTGTTTGATCTGAGCCGCGTCCAGGTCCACAACCGTGTGTTCCTTGGCCTTGGCCACCAGGTGGTCCAGGTTGAACTCCATCTTCTGCGCGAACAGCCCGGGCGCCGCCAGCAGGATCGTCATCAGGATCTTCTTCATAGATCTCCTCTCTCACAGGGGAATACGCGGCACCCCCACCGCGTGACCGCAAATTTCTTCGCCCCAAAACAGAAAAACGCCCGGGCTGGACATTGCCAACCCGGGCGGGCTTGACTACCGAATAGGAGGTAAAACGAACTGTTTAGTCGCCCATGGCGCCGATCTCTTCCTGCTTCTCAGCAGGCTTCGGCGCGGCGGCGATGCCGCCGATCTGGACTAGGTTCGAGTCGGGCTCCTTCAGAACGTGCTTCTTGTAGAGCTCCATCATCTTGGCGTTTTCCGCTTCCTTCGCCATGCGCAGCTTCTCGTCGCGAGCGCGGATCTTCTCCTCGCGCGCGGTCTTGGCCACGCCCAGCTTGTCCAGGTCGTGCTGCACTTCGTTGGTGACGATCTCCTCGCGCAGCGTCAGGGCGTGGTTGGTGTCCTTCAGGCCCACGTTCTTGTTGCCGGCGAAGATCTCGTGCCGCCCGTACTCGTCGTACCACTTGGTCAGCGTGGCGGTCATGTGCATCTTCTCGACGATGTTCCGCCAGCCCACACCGGTGTTATATGCGCAGAAGCTGATCTCGCCTTCCTGCGTCGCGTACGGGATGATGCACTGCTCCGTGCGGCGGAAGTCGTAGTTGAACAGGTCCTGGAACCACATGCCCGCGATGAACAGGAAGTTCCAGCGGTCGCGGCGGCGCGCTTCGATATCGCTGATCGTGCGGTCGCCCTTCACCGAACCGTAGTTCTTGCCCGTTGCGCCGAAGGTCTTGTCGAACTTCTTCAGCAGGTCGACGATCTTGAAGTGCGTCGGAGCTTCAAACGGGTTGTAGTTGCGCATCAGCGCCAAGCCCATGCCCAGCACCGACAGGAACCGGCCGCGAGCCGCGTCATTCACTCGCGCGATGTCCTTCGCCAGGCGGTCGCCGTTCAGGAACCGGGTCACCGGCACGGCTTCCTTGGTCTCCTTGTCCACCATGATCGCCATGCCGATGCCGCAATTCGGGTGGCAGCCGCAGGAAAGCTGACCCCAATCGGCCTGCGGCCCGTGGATCAGGTCGGCCCAGTCGGAGAAGGTGGCCATGAACGAAATCGGGTACCAGTCGCGCTTCGGCTCGCCGATGCCCGTCTGGTTCTTCACGTCGTGCGCCAGGTGCGACAGCGTGTAGCGCTGCGCCGCGCGGCGCTCCGGCGTCACCGCCTCGTCGCGGCCCGTGAAGCTCACCGGCTGGAAGCTCAGGAAGCTGATCTTCCGCGGGTTGTCGAGGGCGAACTGGACGATGCGGCCCACCTGCTCGTTGTTGATGCCGTTGATGATCGTCGTCACCGGCACGATATCGACGCCAGCCGAGTGCAGATGGTCGATCGCCTTCAGCTTCACGTCGAACAGGTTGCCAACGGCGCGGTGTGAGTTCGCCGCGTTGCCGATGCCGTCGAACTGCAGGTATGCATACCGCAGGCCCGCTTCCGCCGCCTGCTTGGAGAATTCCTTCGACTTCGCGAACTCAATGCCGTTCGTCGCCGCCTGCACCGAGTTGTAACCAACCTGCTTGCAGTAGCGCACCGCGTCCAGGAAGTACGGCGAAAGCGTCGGCTCGCCGCCCGAGAACTGCACCGACATCTGCCGGCGCGGCTTGATCTTCAGGGCGTTGTCGAGCATCGTCTTGATGTCGTCCCACGTCAGTTCGTGGACAAAGCCAACCTGGTTGGCGTCCATGAAGCACGGGTCGCACATCATGTTGCAGCGGTTGGTCAGGTCGATCGTCAGCACCGCCCCGCGGCCGTGCGTGATCGTCGACGAACCGTGCTTGTGCAGGTCCTTGTCGTTGTGCGCGCGAATGTCGCGGCCCGGAAACACCTCCTCGAGGTGCTTGAAGAAGCCCGCGTCGATCGCCATCACGTCTTCGAAGTACCCGTGGATGGGGCACTCCTTCGTCATGATGATCTTGCCGTCCCGCTCGATGATCGTCGCCTTGATCTCGCCAGGGCGCTCGTTCACCAGCACGCTCACGTCCTGCTTGCCGTCCAGAATCTGCTGGCGGATCTCAGGGATGCACTTGGGACACAGCGAGTCCGTCGTACGGGGCCAGCCGAGCTTCGGCTTCATCTTCTCGTACGACTTCAGAAGCGGCTTGTCAGACCACTTCGGCGTAAAACCAGGGTTCTGACTCACCTGGTTCAACGTGTCGAACACTTGCCAAACCGCATTAGCTGCTACGGTGGCAGCCTTTTCGACATATTTGATGGGTTTCGCCATTTCTACGATACGCTCCTGATTCGGGTACGGACACTCGTCCGGCCAATCGTAATTCTAGTGAGCTATCCCCCCCTGTTACAGGGATAATCATCGAACTGCGGATCTTCAGGGCTGAACGGTCGAATTTGCGGTTCAACGGAAACGCTCGGGAACCCCACCTCTTCCGCCCCGTAGTAGCATGATTTCAGGATAGATAGTGCAGAATCCGGCCGAATCCCGCCGTGCCCGGTTTGCCCGGCTCGCCCACGAGTGCGGCTTCGAGCTCTCGGGCGTCGCCCCGGCCCTGCCTCTCGACGAGTTTTCCTTTTACCGTCAATGGGTTGCGGAAGGCATGGCCGGGCCCATGGGCTATCTCGCCGATCACCGCGGCGACCTCCGCGCCGACCCGCGCACGCTGCTCCCCACCGCGAAGTCCGTCCTCTGTGTCGGTAAGCTATACAAAACAAAAGAGTCTTCAGGCGGCGCGGGCGTCTCCAACTACGCATGGGGTTCGGCGGACTACCATGACCTGCTGCGCCGGAACCTCGAGTCCTTGGTCGACCGCCTCAAAGCCGAATGGGGCGACTTCGACGCGCGCATCTGCGTCGACACCGCACCACTCCTGGAACGCGCCTATGCCCACGCCGCCGGATTGGGCTGGATCGGCAACAACACCTGCCTCATCAACGAGCCCGCCGGAAGCTGGTTCTTTCTTGGCGAAGTGCTTGTCTCCATTGAACTTCCGCCCGATTCGCCACCGCCTGACCGCTGCGGCACGTGCACCCGCTGCATCGACGCCTGCCCCACCTCGGCGCTCATCCCCGGCCCCGGCTCCCCTGGCCCGGACTTCCAGCTTGACGGCCGCCTCTGCATCTCCACCCTCACCATCGAGCTCCGTGGCGCTGTCCCCGTGGAACTCCGGCCCGGCATCGGCGAGCATCTCTTCGGGTGCGACATCTGCCAGGACGTCTGCCCGTGGAACCGGAAAGCTCCCGTATCGCTCGAACCGGCTTTTCAACCCATCGAACCCGCAATGGGCCTAGAGGAGATCGCCTCGATGACGCCCGAGGAGTTCCGCGAGCGCTATCGCCGCACCCCGCTCTGGCGCTCGAAGCACGCGGGAATCCTCCGCAACGCCGCTATCGCCATGGGGAACTCGCGCGACCCTCGCTACCGCCAAGCCCTTGAGAACCTTGCCGCTTCCGAGGACGACGTGGTCGCCGAGCACGCCCGCTGGGCGCTTGGTAGGCTCGAAGAGGCGTCCCCGCGATGAAGTTCGTTCCCGCATTTTTGCTCGCCGCCTCGCTCCTCACCGCCCAGGAGTTGGACCCCTACTCCCGGCGCGGGTTCAATCACTTCTACAACATCGAATACGACCAGGCCATCGCGGATTTCCAGGCCTCCGTCAACGCCGATCCCACCGATCCGCAGCGCTACAACCACCTCGCCCAAGGCGTCCTGTTCAAGCTGATGTATCGCTCCGGCGCGCTCGAAAGCCAAATGGTCACCGGCGCCAACCCCTTCCTCCGCCGCCCGAAAATGGAGCCGACCGCCGAAGAGCGTGAGCGATTCGAGAACGCCATCCGGACGTCCCTGAAGCTCAGCGACGAGCGTCTTCAGAAGAACCGCAACGACGCCGCGGCGCTTTACGCGCACGGCGTCGCGCTGGGCTTTCGCGGTACCTACAACTTCCTCGTCAAGAAAGCCTGGATGGACGCCCTCCGCGACCTCACCGACGGCCGCAAGCAACACAACCGAGTCGTCGAACTCCAGCTCTCGAACATCGACGCCCGCATGATGCAGGGCGTCCACGATTACATCGTCGGCAGCCTCCCCTGGCACCAGCGCGCGCTCGGCTTTCTCGCCGGATTCCACGGCGATCGCGAGCAGGGCATTCGCACCGTCGAGCTCGTCGCCCAAAAGGGCTCGCTGAACAAAGTCGACGCCGAGATCCTGCTCGGCGTCGTCTACCGGCGCGAGCGCCGCGTCAAGGATGCCATTCCCCTGCTGCTGGACTTGCAGCGCCGTTTCCCCCGCAACTTCCTTGTGCTCTTCGAGTTAGCTCAGATGTACGCGGATCTCGGCGAAAAGGACAAGTCGCTTGCCTCGCTCGATCGCGTCGAGGAGCTGAAGAAGTCCGGCGCGCCCGGATTCAGCACTCTACCCGAGGAACGCATCGAGTTCGCTCGAGGAAATCTGCTGTTTTGGTACGACGAGCACGAAGCGGCGATCCGCCACTTGCGCATCGCCACCGCGAACGCCCGGGCGCTCGATCTCTACGCGGGCTCGATGAGCTGGCTCCGCCTGGGCCAGTGCCTCGACTTGACCGGCCATCGCGCCGAGGCCGTCAAAGCCTACCGCGCCGCCGCCGAGTTCGCCCCCCAGGCCGAAGCCGCGCGCTTCGCCCGGCGCTATGCCAGCGCGCCTTACACCCGCGAGGATTTCGAGAAAGAGAAGACCTGATCCGGCGCGTCACGCGGTGGCCGACATCGCGGCACCGCCAATCTTGCCCATCTCCATGACGAACGCGACCATGGAGTGCTCCTGGATCGAGAGCCCTTGCAGTAGGTTGAAGCGGATCTCGGTGATGGCGGGGTCCTTCGCGGAAAGCGGCAGAACCCATCGCCGGAGCGGGCCGCGCAGGAAGGCGAGGATCTCGCCCTTCTCGTAGATCCTGAAGATCTCGATGCCGGTCTGGTTCATCCGGCGGGCTTGCGAGGGCACGCTGTGATAGCCGGTGACCGGCGAGGGATCGAAGGCATAGACCAGCTTGATGCCGTCATGCGCATAGGCCGCCTGCTGCGCGAGTCCGCCGCCAAGCGAGTGGCCCACGGCGACCACCCGGATGGGCGTTGTGTGCCGCGCCCGGGCGCGCGCGACCAAGCCTTCAATGGCTGCACGGACGACGGTGTACTGGTCCCAGCCGACCGGGATGAAGCGCGTGATCCAGCGGGCGTTGGACCACCAGTCCTTGGCATCGTTGGTGCCGCGGAACACGATGGCCACCTCCGTCAGCGCGCCGGCCTCCTTCTCCCAGACCTCCAGGTACAGGCCGGTCTTCGGCTGATCGACCGTGTCCATCGGGTCCGCCGAACGTCGCCAGCCGTTAGGGATGGGGATGGAGGCGCTGTCCGTGCTGCGATAGACGATCGCGGCCAGTTGCGCATACTCGATCGACCGGCGCGCCCACGGCGCAGCGTCTTCCACTCGTTCCGGTTCGCTCCCCTCGCGAATGCGAACCTGGCCTGCGGCTTGTGGCATTTCTCGGCCCTCCTCCCAGGCACTCTGCTGAGCGCCATCGTTCCGGGTCCCGATCAGTGTAAACCCAAGTGCAAGCGATTTGAGACCTTGGGAGACGTGAATGACAACGTGGGATCACTCCGTCCGCTCGCATGACTCGGGCGGAATACCGATCTTGCCTGTGCTTCTGGGCGAGGCTGGCGCGGCCGGGGATACAGGTGCATGAACTGGTGGGATAGGCCGCCCGTCGTGTCAGGCAGAGTTTCGGCATGTGGAACGGAACGGACCAGGAATCATGATCTTGCGTTCGTCGATCAAGGGGACGGAGTGGGCTGATGATTTGGCGATTTCATTCTGAGTCCCACGTCGGGATGCCCCCTTCGGTCGCGAGCTGGCACCGCGAGACCGCGAGCGAAGGAATCGTCCCGTCCCACCTGGGTCCCCATTTGGGAGGGCCGCAAGGTCGCCAACGAGAATCTAGCAGTGGTCGCCGCCGAAGCGGCTGGCCGCTGCATCGAGATCGCCCAAGTGATCTGCCGGGATGTCACGAACCGGCACGATTTCGTGTGTAACTTGCTCCCATTTGGTAAGATCGAGGTCTTTTGCGATCTCGTTCGAAAAAATAAGTCCCCACAGTTGACTCTCGAAAAGATCGGCACCCCGAGGCGGCTGGCCATGAAGGTAGCGTTCTCCGATCATTGAAAAGTAGAGTGGGTTCGCACATTCTGGGCATTGTCGGTAAGAGACGTTCTTGCTTCCGCGCACAAGTAGAGATCTCCTGCCCCGATACGTCACAAGGCTCTCGACGGGAGTCCCGTTACGCTTTACCACCTGGCCGATATACAGATCTCGAAAGACGCGCTCGGCTCCCAGAGAGAGCAACACATCACGTCTTGCGACAGGAACACCTGAGCCCATAACAAGATTTAATGTTGCTCTGTTCCGGGTGCCCTGGTCTTCGACGGTCACGTTGATAGGTCCAGTGCCAGGACGTGGAGATTTACATGCAGGGCACAGCCAAGTACGCAGAGCCTCTTTATACTGTGCATCGACCATTTCTAGAGGATGCATCGATCGAGAGTAGAGATGGTGAAACACGGAGCGGTTGATTTTAGATGACTTCATTTTAACGCTCCAGATTCGGCATTCTTGGCAAAGTCCTGAGCCAACTGCGAGTGAAAAGTGGACAGACGCGCTCTATTTGTATAGATACACCTTTCAATGAGTTCAGTGGGCATAAATGCTTCTGCCTCCTTTACTCCGGATACAGCGGAGTCATTTCCTTCTTCGCACTTATAACTACATCTCCTGGCGTGTTTCCCACGGCTCTGATTGCAGGAGGCATAGTCGGATTAGTCGGGTATGTTCTGCCATCGAAGCGAAGCTCCACTTCGTGCCCGGGCATTATACCTCCCCCTTGTACCCAAACTCCGATGTTGCGCCAACCCTTTGAGCGTGTACTAAGAACTCGAATTGGCGTGCGTGTGATGAGGATTTTAGTTACCAGCTTGTACGACATTCCGTCTCGTGCCAAAATCATCGTTGGACAGCCACCAGTGCCGCACCACCAGTGCCCTACAAGGTATGCAATCGCCTCCAATCTGCCGTCTCCATCCAAGTCAAGAAAGGCGCTGGAATATCTTGTCGTCTTGTCATCATCCAATCCGCGTGCTTTCACATATCGTTGAAGAAATTCCTTCAGAGCGATCTTGTCAGTCTGAGCTACCAAGTCAGCCTGTTGTGCCGGAGCTGAGCTCAGGGCAGTTGGAGGCCACGTCCAGAAGATGACGACGCATAGAGTGATTACAGCGCAATTTCTACACATGAAACTCAACCTTATGGCGTGCCCTGGCCTCCGGGCCGCGGTGCGCATTGAGCCGCCCTGGGCTTCACTGCCTGCATGATACACGCATCGCCGGCTTCGCGTGCCCGTTCCTCTCGCCGGCCGCGACGCACCCGTCCGAGCCAATTTGCGCCTGCGCCGGAGCCGGCCTCTCCCGGCGAAGACGACGGGAAAGAAAAGGCTTAACAATCTTCTCGGCTGGTGTTACTCTCACCCGCATGGGTTTCTTCTCAGAGTTCAAAGAATTTGCCATGAAGGGCAATGTCATCGACCTCGCGGTCGGTGTCGTCATCGGCGGGGCGTTCGGCAAGATTGTCAACTCCTTTGTCGAAGACCTCATCAATCCGATCATCGGGCTCATCACCGGAAAGGCCGATCTCACCAGCCTCTTCCTCGTGATGAAGGCGGCCCCGGATGGGACCAGCAGCTTCCTCACGCTCGCCGATGCGAAGAAGGCCGGAGCCTCCGTCCTGGCCTACGGGAACCTGCTGAACAACATCTTCCAGTTCCTGATCATCGCCTTTGCCATCTTCATCGTCATCAAGCAGATGAACCGCCTGATGCCGATGAAGGGCGATAATCTGCCGAAGTAGCGCAACGTGAAGCCGGCGGGACGCGTCTAGCGGCCCGTATGCATCTGGCGCGAGCGTTGGCAGCCTTGGTGTGCGCGCTCCCGGTCGCCGCGCAGGACGACGGCGGCTGGAAGAAGGAGCAGGGCTATGGCGTGCAGTCGCGACTGGTCCAGGTGCCGGCCATCGTCACCGATGCCCAGGGCCGCTCCATCCGCGACCTCCAGGCCACGGACTTCATTCTGCTCGACAACGGCCGCCCGCAGAAAGCCCTCGTCGACAGCTTCGATACGGGCCTGGCGCCGATCTCGCTTGTCATCGCCGTGCAGGCGGCAGGTGTCTCGGCGGCGGCGCTCGAGAAGATCGTCCAGATCGGCGCGATGATCCAGCCGCTGGTCACCGGCGAGCGCGGCCGCGTGGCGCTGGTCGTGTTCGACGATGAGGTCCGCCTGTCCCAGGACTGGACGAACGATCCGGCGGAGATCTCGAACGCGTTCTACAGGCTCCGGCCCGGCGAACCCCGCAGCGCGCGCATGCTGGACGCCGTGGTGCAGGGAATCGACATGCTTCGGGCACGCACTGTGTCCCGGCGCGTGCTGCTGCTGATCTCGGAGTCGAAGGACCGGGGCAGCCAGGCGGAGCTGGACTCTGTGATGACGGCAGCCCAGGCCGTGGGCGTGCAGGTCTTCGCCATCACCTACTCGCCCTTCAAGACGGCCTTCACGACACAGTCGTACCCGAAGACGCGCTTGCCCGAAGCGCAACAGCGCCAGTCGACGCTGGGGCGCGAGGAGCCCGGAAGCCCTCCGCGCAACGCTGGAACACCGCCGCCCCCGGAGCAGCGCGTCGATCTGCTCGGCGGACTCGACGAACTGCGCCGTCTGGGCATGGTCAACACGGCCGAGACGCTGACGAAGGGAACCGGAGGCACGGTCTTCTCCTTCGCGCGCCTGAAGGGGCTGGAAGAGTCCATCCAGAAGCTGAGCGGAGAGCTGCATTCGCAGTACGTCCTGAGCTTTGTTCCGGAGGCGGCGAAGCCCGGATATCACCAGCTCGAGTTGCGGGTGAAGCGGCCGGGCCAGTATCAGATTCGCGCCAGGCCGGGCTATTGGGCGCAGGAGATGGGCCGCTAACCCAAAGCTGGCCCTGGTTGGTGTCACACTGGGATCGTCTTGCTGCTTCATGCTCTTACGGTCATCGCCGCCGCGTTCAGCCTGTTCCTGATACAGCCTTTGATGGCAAAACGGATCCTGCCGGTCTTCGGCGGGACCTCCGGGGTGTGGGCCTCGTGCCTGCTCTTTTACCAGACGCTGCTTCTGGCCGGATATCTGTACGCCCATGCGCTGGCCGCGCGGCTGCACCGCCGCGCCCAAGTGACGGTGCACCTGTTGCTGTGCGCGGCCGCGCTGGCCGCCATTCCGCTGGCCACCGCGCCGCTGCCCGCCGGGGATAGCTCGTCGCCGACATCGGAGATCGTGCTGACGCTCCTCCGCATGTTGGGCTTGCCCTACCTGCTGCTGGCCTCCACCAGCCCACTGATGCAGCACTGGGCCGCGGTGGCGGGCGAAGGCTCGCGCGTGTACAGGCTCTACGCCTGGTCGAATGTCGCCTGCGCCTTGGCGCTGCTGGCGTACCCGTTTGTGCTGGAGCGCTACCTGCCGCTTTCGTTCACGCTCGCCGCGTGGCAGTGGTTCACGGCCGGTGTCGTGCTGATGCACGGCTTTTGCGCATTCCGGATGCTGAAAGTGCCGGAGCGGACCGCCGCCGCCGAGCCCGCTGCCCAGGCGACGCGCATGCGCCTGGTCTGGATCTGGCTCGCGCTGCTCGGCTCGGCGCTGTTGATTGCGGTGACGAATCAACTGACGCAGGTTGTCGCGCCGTTCCCGCTGTTGTGGGTGCTGCCGCTGCTGCTCTACCTGTTGAGCTTCGTCATCGTCTTCGAAGGCAAGCGCTACCGCAGTTCGTGGGGACTGCCCGCGGGCATGGCCGGGCTGCTGGCCATCGCGGCGGCGATGGTCTACCTCGCGCCGGAGCGAATGATGGGCCCCGGCATCTTCATCTACTGCGCCGGGCTCTTCGCGGCTTGCCTGATGTTCCACGGAGAGCTGGCGGCACGCAAGCCGGAGCCCTCCGGTCTGACGAACTTCTATGTCGCGCTGGCTGCCGGCGGCGCGACGGGCACGGTGGTCGTTTCGCTGATGATGCCTATCGTGCTCTCGCTGCCGGTCGATCTGCCCGTGGTGCTGGCGATGTGCGGCATCACCGGAGCGTTTCTCGTGCCGCGCCGCCGTCCGCTGATCGACGTGGCCATTGCGGCGGCCGTCTTGATAGCCGCCGTCGTGCCGGTCGAGTGGGCGGTGTTTCGGGACTCGACGCTTGCGTCGGCGCGGAACTTCTACGGCGCGTTGCGCATCACGCAGCGGCCCGGTCCGCCGGGACTGCCGCAGATCCGTTACATCCTGCACGGCATCGTGAACCACGGCGCGGAGTATGTGGAGGGTCCGTTGCGGCGCAAGCCGCTGACCTACTTCCACGAGAGGACGGCCGCGGGCCTGGTGCTGGGCCGCGAAACCGGGCCGCGCCGCGTCGGCGTGATCGGCCTTGGCGCGGGGACCATGGCGGCGTACGGGCGCGAGGGCGACCTCTACCGCTTCTACGAAATCAATCCGCTGGTGGTCCAGATGGCCACGCGGCACTTCGCGTATCTGCACGACACCGGCGCGAAGGTGGAAGTGGTTCTCGGCGATGCGCGCCTGGTGATGGAGCGCGAACAGCCGCAGCACTACGACGTTCTGGCCGTCGATGCGTTTACCGGCGATGCCGTGCCCGCGCATTTGCTGACACGCGAGGCCTTCCAGGTCTATCTGCGGCACCTCAACGAGAACGGCACACTGCTGTTGCATATCTCGAACCGCTTCCTGGATCTGGCGCCGGTGGTGGAGGAGATCTCGCGCTCACTCGGCCTGCGCGCGACGGTGATGACCACCATGGGCGACCCGGCCACAGGCGCTTCCGGCGCGATCTGGGTGGTGGTGGAGCGCAAGCCGCCGGTGAACCCGTCGCGGACGTCGCGCCGCCAAATGCTCTGGACGGACGACTTCTCCAGCCTGCTCGCCGTGCTCCGCTAGCGGCGATCAGGCATCATGGTGGATTGGACTCAAACAACCGCATCATGTTGCAGCAAACGATTTTTCGCGAATACGACATCCGGGGCATCGCCGATCAGCAGTTAACCAGCGAGGGCATCCGCGATCTGGGCCGCGCGCTGGGCACGTACTTGCGCCGCCACGACGTCACGACGGTGATGCTCGGCCGCGACGCCAGGCTGAGCGGCCCGCGCCTGCGTGACGCCCTCCGCGATGGACTCCTTTCCACGGGCTGCGATGTCACCGATCTGGGCATGGTGCCGACGCCCGTTCTCTACTACTCCGTCTATCACTTCAACGCCGGCGCGGGCGTGATGATCACTGGGTCGCACAATCCGCCGGACTACAACGGTTTCAAGACGATGCTCGGCCACGGCACGATCCACGGCGAGCAGATCCAGGAGCTGTACCGCATCATTCGCGACCAGGACTACGTTACGGGCCGCGGCACGTCGACCGAGGTGGACGCCGTCACGCCGTACGTCGAAGAAGTCGCGAAACAGTTCGACTTCAAGCGGCGCGTGAAGGTGGTCTTCGACGCCGGCAACGGCGCGGCCGGCGATACGATGCGACGGCTGCTGTCGAAGCTGAACGTCGATGCCCTCGAGATGTTCTTCGAGCCGGACGGCCAATTTCCGAACCATCATCCCGATCCGACCGTCGAGGAAAACCTCGAAATGCTTCGGCGAAGAGTCGAGGAAACGGGCGCGGAACTCGGTATCGCGTTCGACGGAGACGTCGACCGGATCGGCGCCGTTGACGAGAAGGGCAGCGTGATCTGGGGCGACATGCTGATGTTGATCTACGGCCGCGAGATTCTGTCGCGCAAGCCCGGCGCCACGTTCATCGGCGAGGTGAAGTGCTCGCAGATCATGTACGACGAGCTGAAGCGGCTGGGCGGCAATCCGATCATGTACAAGACGGGCCACTCGCTGATCAAGGCCAAGATGAAGGAAACCAAGGCCGAACTGGCGGGCGAGATGTCCGGCCACATGTTCTTCGCCGACCGCTACTACGGCTACGACGACGCCATCTACGCCGCGTGCCGGTTGATCGAAATCGTTGCCAATTCCGGGCGCGCGCTCTCCGCACAGACCGAGGGGTTGCCGAAGATGATCGTCACGCCCGAGCTGCGCATCGACTGTCCCGACGAGCGCAAGTTCGACGTTGTCACGCGTGTGAAAGAACACTTCCAGAAGCTGATGCCGACCATCGACACCGACGGCGTCCGTATGCTCTTCGACCACGGCTGGGGCCTGGTACGCGCATCGAACACGCAGCCCGTGCTGGTGCTGCGCTTCGAGGCCACGTCCAAGGAGTTGCTCGACCAGTATCGCCGGGAGGTCGAGGCTGTCGTCTACGAGAAGCTCAACGGCTGAGCGGCAGTTCGCGCCGCCGTACGCCGGTGGCGGCTGAGACGGCGTTTGCCAACGCGGGCGCGGGCATGGTGATCGGGGCCTCGCCCGCGCCTGCTGGCGTGACGTCGCGGCGGTCGATCAGAATTACGTCGATCGGCGGCGTGTCGGAGAAACGCGGCACGCGGTAGTTCGAGAGGGTCTTCGTCACCTGCGCGGCGCCTTTGAATTCGAGCCGCTCCCACAGTGCGCCGCCAAGGCCCTGCACGACGCCGCCCTGGATCTGGTGCTTCAGGTTGTCGGGGTTCAGAGCCGCGCCGAAGTCTGCCGCGATGACGATCCGCACAGGCCGCACAACGCCCTTCACGACATCGACTTCGGCAAACAGCGCGAGACGGCCATTCTTCTCAAGGTTGCACGCCACGCCGCAGGCCTTGCTGCGCTTCGACCAGCCGAAGCGTTCGGCGGCGCGTTCAAGCGCTTCTTTCAGTCGCGTATCGGAAATATTCGCGAGGCGGAATTCGAGCGGATCCTTCTTCAGCGCCGCGGCCCACTCGTCGATGTGCACTTCGCGCGCGAAGTTGTTGGCCGTGGCGGCTAGCGCGCGGTAGCTGCCCTGACGGATGGGCGATTCGCTGCGCCAGAACTCGTTCGACTGGTGCGCGGCGTCGTAGGGCGGGCGCAATCCGGGGGCGCCGGCGTTGTAGTTGCGATGACGCCAAGCGATCAAACGGCCGCTCTCATCGACCCCGCTTTCGATCTCCATCAGCGCGGCGGGCCGCGCGTAGGCCCACTGGAACTCCTCTTCGCGAGTCCAGTGCACGCGCACGGGGCGTCCGGCAGCGCGGGCCAGCCGCGCGGCTTCAATCTCAAGCTCGCCGCGCTGCTTGCTACCGAACGCGCCGCCGGGCTCGGATACGATGATGCGCACGTTCTTCTCGGGCACATTCAACGCACGGGCGACCTCGGCTCGCACGAGGAACGGCGCCTGTTTGCCGCAGTGGATGGTGACGCGGTCGCCGTCCCATTCGGCGATGGCCGCGCGCGTCTCGAGCGCCGCATGTGCAATATACGGCATCCAATACGTGCCCGCCAGCCGCTGTTTCGCCTGCTTCAGTCCCTGCTCGACATCGCCCGAGCGGATCAGCGGCGGATAGCGCGTCTGCATGTCTTCGACCGGAGCGACGGCCTTCTGCTTGAACTGCGCGCGGAGTGCCTCCATCGACGGGAGCGGTTCGGAGGTCCACTTTGCCGAGACCAGCGCCGCAGCCTCGTGCGCCGTGACGGCGTCCGGCGCGACCACGCCGAGAAAGCCGCCGTCGCGCACGATCTTCACGCCGGGCAGCGCCTCGGCCTTCGACGTCTCCGCCGATTCGAGTTTTGCACGCAACGCCTCGGGCCGAACGACGACGCCATGCAGCATTCCTTCACGCTTCACGTCGGCGCAATAGCGTAGCGCGCCCGTGACAATTTCGCGTCCGCGCAAATGCTTCACCGGCTGGCCCAACACGTCCCATTGCTCGGGCTGCGTCAGCCCGCCGCCGCGCACAGCGGCCGCGTCCTTGCGTATGGCGGGCACGGTCTCCGGCGTCGTCAGGCTCGCCCATGTGCCGCCGTCGTCGGGGACTTGCCCGGTGTCGCCCATCACCATGCGGATGCGATCGACGCCGACGCCAAGCTCCTCAGCCGCCGCTTGCGCCAGCAGAGTGCGCGCGCCCTGGCCCATCTCGATCTTGCCCGTCAGCACGGTGTAGAATCCGTCCGATTCCGCGCGCACATGGACCGTCGAGGTCTGCCCCGATGCGTCCACCGGCAGCGCCAGCAGTCCGCCGCTCGAAAGCAGTTGCAGGAACTCGCGGCGCTTGTATTCGCGAAGCAGGTCAACCTCAGCCACGGCGCATCACCTCCGCCGCGGCCATCACGGCTTCGACGATACGAGGATAAGTCCCACAACGGCAGATGTGGCCGTCGAGCGACTGCCGGACATCGTTCGCCGCCGGCGACGGCTGCCGCTGCAGCAGCGCCACGGCTCCGACAATCATGCCCGGCGTGCATGAGCCGCACTGGAATGCGCCGGCGTCGAGGAACGCCTGCTGCACGGGATGCAGACGCTCCGCCCGCGCCAGGCCTTCGATGGTCACGATACGCCTGCCGCTCGCGGCGCTTGCCTGCATCAGACACGAGCGCATCGCGCGGCCGTCCACAAGCACCGTGCACGCGCCGCACTGGCCTTCGCCGCAGCCGTACTTCGTGCCGGTGAGGTCGAGCGAATCGCGCAGCACGTCGAGTAGAGTGGCGTTCGCGTGCGCCCGCACCGTGCGCCGCTGGCCGTTGACGTCGAGTGTGAGATCGATCATCGTCATTCGCCTTGTTTTCCTGATGCTATACGAACTCGGCTCCGTTTGAACTGATATGGTCAATAAGTGGCGTCTGTTTTCATCCCGTTGGTTTTCCTATTGACATGTGCGGTTCCAATGGTGGCCCAGTCCCCGCAGCCGCGGCCCGTCCCGGCCGAGAAGCCGGCTGAGCCGGAAAAGCCCGCCGCCGCCGATAAGCCCGTGGATACGCGCAAGCGCATCGAGTTGAACCTGCTGGGCACTTCCGATACGGAAGCGGGCGAAAGCCGCCGGAATGAGAACGTCCAGTTCAACCTGGTCGACAACAACTCTTTGAAGGAACTGAACATTCGCCTGGGCGTGACAGCGACGCTGGTCCAGGAGTTCCGCGCGGACCGCAACTGGTTCGGCGCCGAATTCGGCAACCCGCCCGCGACGCCTCCGCATCTCTCCGCGCTCCGCGCGCCGGCGGGCTTTCACGGCGCGGCGCGATGGTCGCATCTGAACAGCATCTTCAGCGCGCGATCGTTCTTCCAGGTGGGCGACGTGAAGCCCGCGCATGAGAACGAGTATGGAGTATCGACGGTCTTCCGGCCGTGGCGCGGTGCGCACTTCAGCGTAGACGCCGGACAGCAGAAGATCCGCGGCATGGTGAACGGCAACGTGCTGGTGCCTCGCGCCGACGAACGCACGCCGCTGACCACCGATCCCGAGGACTATCCCATCGTCAAGAAGTATCTCGACGCGTACCCGCTGGAGGCGCCGAACCGCACGGACATCAATCCGCGCGCTCTGAACACCAACGCGCCGCAGCGGATCAACAGCGACTACGGCACAGCGCGCATCGATCAGGAGCTTGGTTCGCGTGACCGGCTCGGCTTCATGTATGCCTACACCGGCCAGCAGGTGGATGCGTTCCAGTTGGTGAAGGGGCAGAATCCAGATACGTTGACGCACTCGCACCGCGCGCGGATCACGTGGACGCGGGCGATTTCGGCCGCGACGATTTTGGAAGCCACGACCGGCTTTGACCGCATCGGTTCACTGCTGATGCCGGAGCCGGAGTCCGTCGGCCCGATGGTTTCCACGGGCGGCCTGACGACGCTGGGCCCCGACGCGATTCTGCCGATCGACCGCGCGATGAACCTCTACCGCAACGCGGCGCAGATCCGGCACACACGAGGCCGCCATAGCATGACAGCCGGCTTCGGCATCACGCGCAGGCAGTTGAACGGCCGCGAAGTGGACGCGCACCGGGGCTTCTTCTCTTTCGGAAACGACTTCGGCCGCGACGCCATCACCAACCTGCGCATGGGCAAGCCGACGCAGCACATCGTCTCCATCGGCGACGTGCATCGCGGCTTCCGCAACTGGGACCTGGAGTTCTTCGGCGGCGATGCGTGGCGCATCGATCAGAACACGACCGTCACCGCCTCGCTGCGCTACACGCCCGTCACGAAGCCTTACGAAGTGAACGGCCTGAACACGATCCCGTACGATTGCGATTGCAACAACCTTGCGCCGTCACTCGGCATCGCGCGGCGGTTGGGCGGGAAGTGGGGCATGGTTCGCGCGGCGGGAGGCGTGCAGTTCGGCGAGATCTACCCGGTGACCTTCCAGCAGGTGCGCTTTTCTCCGCCGGGCAGCGTGAAGATCGTCGTGCTGGCGCCGGATCTGGCGAACCCGCTCGGCGGCGGCGTCGATTCGGGCGCGAAGGGCAACATCTATGCGCTCGACAAGGAGCTGGCGACGCCGTATTCCTATCAGTACAACGCGAGCTGGGAGCCGAATTTCTCTGAACGCTGGCGCGTACAGTTCGGTTATGTCGGCAGCCGGTCTCACAAGCTGCTGCTGATGTGGTACATGAATCGCGGCCAGATCGTGCCGGGCATTCCACAGACCACGGCCACTATCAACCAGAGGCGTCCCGATCAGAGCATCGCCGACTACCGCTACGTGCTGAACGGCTCCCGCGGGTACTTCGACGCGGCCCGCGTTTCGTTGATCGTCCCGCGCTGGAAAGGCCTGACCGTGGATGCGTCGTACTGGTTCAGCAAGGCAATGGACCTGGGTAGCGCTTACACCAACACGGCGTATGACGCCGATTCGCGCAAGAGCCGCGGCGCGTATGAGTACGAAGTGCGCGGCGACATGCGCGGACGCAGCGACTTCGATCAGCCGCACGCCTTCCTCTGGCGCGCGTCGTGGCAGACGGCGGCCTCGGGCGGCACTTCGTGGTGGAAGGCCGTGACGCACGGCTGGACCTTCAGCGCGGTGAATCTGATCAAGCAGGGCACGCCATTTAGCGCGGTGGCGGGATCGGATGCGCCGGGCTACGGCAACGTGGACGGCAACGGCGGCGACAGGCCGATCCTGCTGGACCCGACGATTCTGGGCCGCACCGTCGGCAACCCCGACGACTCGCGCGCGCTGCTGCCGCGCAGCGCCTTCGCGTTCATCACGCCCACCGGGATTCGCGGCAACCTGGGCCGCAACACGTTCCGCAAGGGGCGCATCGCCAACCTGAACGCGTCGGCGATGCGCGAATGGCGCTGGAACGGCTCACGGCGCGTGGCGCTGCGTGCCGAATCCATCAACCTGCTGAATACGCCGCAGTTTGCCGATCCCGGGCTGGAACTGGCGAACCCGAACTTCGGACAGATCACCAATACGCTGAACGACGGCCGCACCATGCGCTTCCAGCTTCAGTTCGGCTGGTAGCGCGCCGGCGGCTTACTTCATCGCGCTGAAGTCTGTCGCGTCGAGATAGACGGATTCGACGCGATCGACGATCTTGCCGTCCGCTTCGGATGCCGTGCGGGCCTTCGTCCAATCAGGGTCGGCGCGGAAGGCGTCCCACGACTTCTTCGCGGCATCGCGGCTCGCGTGCGCCAGCAAATAGACGAGCGTGTTGTCCTTCCCGGGCGTGCCTTCCTTGGCGGCGGCGTCCTGCGGCACCCAATAGCCGACATTCGTGATGCCGTGCTTCTCGAAGAGCTTGCAGGTGTGGTCGCGGAAGCGGGCCAGCAGGTTGGGCAGGCGGCCGGGCAGGCAGTAATACGTGCGGAGCTCGAAAACCCGCTTGCCTTGCGCTTGAACGGAGCTTCCAGTGGCGGCCAGGGCCGCGCCGAGCATGAACTGTTGCCGTGTCATGGGACTCATCCTATCGCTTTGCGGAGCCGGTGTCGGGGAGAGCGAAGGCGACATAGGATCCGCCCGAGGCGTTACCCCACTTGCCGCCGCCCGCGCCAATCACAACATACTGCCGCCCGTTCACCATGTAAGTAGACGGCGTGGCGTTGCCCGAGGCGGGCAGTTCGGTCTCCCACAGCAGCTTGCCGGTCTTCTTGTCGAAGGCGCGAAACTTGCGGTCGCTGTTCGTGGCGGCGATGAAGAGCAGCCCGCCGGCGGTGGTGACGGCGCCGCCGTAGTTCTCGCTGCCAGTGTCCCTCAGTCCTTTCGCCGCCAGTTCGGGGAATTCGCCGAAGGGGATCTTCCAGGCATACTCGCCGGTGTCGAGGTTGATCGCGTTCAGCGTGCCCCACGGCGGCGCGATGGCCGGATAGCCGTCGGGATCGTTGAAGCGCGTGTAGCCGTCCAGCGCGTACTTCACCCACCACGGCGGCGTCTGCTTGAAGGCCATCTGGATGGGCGCGTCCTCGCGGGTCAGTAGATACTTCGCGAGCTTCGCGGCGGCATTCTCATCGATGTGGCTGAAGGCCGGCATGCGGCCCGCGCCCGCGCGGATGACCGTGACGATTTCCTCCTCTCCGCGCCTGCCCGCGAGCGCATCCAGCGCCGGGAACTCCGGAGGACTGCCCTTCAGATTCTGCTTGTGGCACGACGCGCACTCGCCTGTATAGAGCGCGGCGGCGGTCGTGCGCTGCTTCGGCGGATTGCGCGGAATCAGCTTGACGACCCACGCCATCTCGTTGGCGTTCACATAGAGCAGCCGCGATTCGGGGTCCCACGCCGCGCCGCCCCACTCTCCGCCGCCATCGAAGCCCGGCAGCAGGATTGTGCCCTCCAGGCTGGGCGGCTCGAATTGGTCGCCGTTCCGGTACTGGCGGAAGCGCTCCAGCACGAAGGCGCGCGCTTCGGGCGTGCGATTGGTCAGGTTCTCCTCTGTCAACTTCTGCCGTGCGAAGGGTTCAGGTTTCAGCGGCAACGGTTGCTTCTCGGCCAGCTTTTCGCCGTCGATCGGCGACGGCGGCACGGCGCGTTCCTCGACGGGGAACAGCGGTTTTCCCGTAGTCCGTTCGAAGAGCCAAACGTGGCCGGACTTAGTAATTTGCGCGACAGCGTCGACGCTCTTGCCATTGCGCCGCAGAGTGACGAGCGTCGGCGGCGCAGGCACGTCGCGGTCCCACACGTCGTGCCGGACGAACTGGAAGTGCCACACGCGCTTGCCCGTACGCGCGTTCAAGGCAATTAGGCTGTTAGCGAAGAGGTTGTCGCCGTGACGGTCCGATCCGTAGAAGTCGTACGTGGCGGAGCCGGTGGGCGCGAAGACCAGGCCGCGCTTTTCGTCCAGCGCAAGACCGCTCCAGGAATTCGCGCCGCCGGTGTGCTTCCACGCATCCTTGGGCCAGGTGTTGTAGCCGTATTCGCCCGGCTGTGGAATGGTGCGGAAAGTCCAGACGATGCGGCCGGTCTTCAGGTCGAAGGCGCGGATGTGGCCCGGCGCTGAGGGAACACCTTCAGGGACGAGCGAGCCGAGGATCAGCGTGTCGCGGTAGATCACGCCCGGCGTGGAGGCGGAGACGCTCAGCGTCTTCGGATCGCGCCCCAGTCCTTCGCGCAGATCGATACGGCCACCTTTGCCGAAGCTCTCCACGGGCTTGCCGGTTGCGGCGTCAAGCGACCACAGCCACTCGCGCGCCGCGACAATCACGCGGCCGTTCCAGTAGTGCAGGCCGCGGTTGCGCATCTTGCCGCGGGCCGGCTGATCGGCGATGGGATCGAAGGACCACTTCTCAACGCCAGTCGCCGCGTCGAGCGCCACGACGCGCAGTTTCGGCGTGGTGGCATACATCGCTCCGTCCACGATCAGCGGGTTGCACTGCATCTCGGAGTCTTTGAACTCGTCGCCGGAATCCCAGCGCCACGCCTCCTTGAGCTGCCGCACGTTCGACGTGTTGATCTGGTCGAGCAGCGAATGGTGAGTATGCTCAGCCGAGCCCGAATACGCCGGCCAGTTCTCGCGTGTCGACGATGTGGCCGCCGGTCTCGTCTGCGCCGCTGCCAGCGCGCCCAGCACGAGCAATGAATAGATGGTCTTCTGCACAGCCTCGCGATTCTCCCCTTACCTGAAAGCCCTTTGCGGATCAGAGCAAGGGTATCTCAACTAGAATGGCTAAGTCATGACCGAGAACCTGTTGATCGTCGTTGCCGAGATGTCCGCCAAGCCGGGGAAGGAGGCCGAACTGCGCGCGACGCTGCTGGGCTTCGTTGAGCCGACCCGCGCCGAGGACGGCTGCGTGCAGTACGACCTGACTGAGGACAACGACCGTCCGGGGCACTTCATCTTCTTCGAGCGCTGGCAATCGAAGGCGCACCTCGACCGGCACCTGAAATCCCCGCATCTGAGCGCCGCGCAGCCGATCCTGCCGGAACTGCTGGCGGAGCCGATGCGGCTCACGCTGGCGTCGCAGATCGGTTGACAGCTACTTTTCCGTTTCGGGAACGTCCGAGAGTTGAACCGTGAGGCCCGCCGCGCGGTATGCGTCCAGCAGCGCGCCGGCCGCAGGGCCGTACGTTGGCGGGCCCACCTCGTTCTTCGCGTTCGTGGAGAGCAACGTCTGGTACCGGTCCATCAATCGCGCCGTACGGAAGACGCCGCCGATGTAGGAGATGCGCGCCGTCTCGTCGTCGGCGAAGAGCATGCGCCGGGCGGCGATCGTGATGGACGCCAACTGCTGCCCGGCCACGTCGAGGATGTCCTCCGCGATGACGTCGCCCGCCGAAGCGGCGCGCTCGACGATCTGCGAGAGCCCGGCGATCTTCGGACGCGGGAACTCCGGCGTGTAGAACTTGTGGAGCAGGTCGTTCGCATTGCGTGCGCCCGTGGCTTCAAGCAGCAAGGCGCGGAGCGACGTCTCCGGCCCCCAGCCTTCCTCCATGCGCAGCGCGGCCCGCAGCGCCTGCCGGGTGAGATCGAAACCGCCGCCTTCGTCGCCGAAGACATAGCCCCATCCGCCGACGCGCGCGGTCTTGCCCTCGGCGTTGCGTCCGAAACTGATGGAGCCCGTGCCCGCGATGGTGATGACGCCCGGCGTGCCGGCGGTGGCGCCGGTCAGGGCGATCATCGCGTCGTGCGTCACCACGCATTTGTGGATGGTGAACAACTCGTGGATCAGCCCCTCTTTGTCGGCCGGCCCGCCTGAGAAACCCAGGCAGCCGCCTTCGAATTCGATGCTTTCATCCAGCCCGGCGGCCTCGCGCGCCTGCTTCACGCACCCGCCGATGGCGCCCATGAACTTCTCGCGCGCCTCCGCGGCGGAGACGTGATTGCACGGGCCGCCGCGGCCGTAGCCTAGCACGCGGCCGGTTTCGTCGCCGATCAGCGCGGTTGTGCTGGACTGGCCCCCGTCAACGCCAAGGAAGTAGAGCGGCATGTCACTCCAGTCTATACAAGCGGTCGTTTCCGGCCCTCGCGATCTCGTGGATACCCCACAACGATGCTCGGTCGTGGAAGTCCTCCCACCAGAACTGGCCGTCGGTGACGAGCAGGAACGAGATGCCTTCGCGCTTCATCTCCTCAACAACGGCGCGGCGTAGTCCGAGCGGCGGAGGCAGTCCGCGCATCACTTCCGTGACTTCCAACGCGACGCCTGCGCTTTCCACCATCAGCTTCACGTCGTGCTGCGACGGCATCTCGACGCGCACCTCGGAGATTTGCGTGGGTTCGCCGAAGTCGATGTCGATGAACATGCCGGGATGGATGGTCTCCCACGAGCGCCAGCGGGTGAGCGGCGAGTTGTCGAAGGCGTACGGGATGTCCCACGGAAATGGGCGCGCGGTGATGCGCCACTTGGGATCGCGCGGCAACTCGCGTTCGCCGTTGAATATGCGTACTTCGGAGACGCTCCAGATGGTCTCCGGTGACGTGCCGTTCTGAACGATGCGAATACCGTGCAATCTGCGTGCGGGGAATGTGGACTCGCGCGACACCACAGGCTGTTGGTCGGCGAACACGGCGACGGCCATCGCGTCGAACAGGCGTTCTCCGCGCGCGCTCTGGTACATGACGCGCACCTCGCGGTTCGTGTAGGCCTGCATGATGGACTCAAAGGCGAGAGTCGCCGAGCCTACGGGGGTGTTGCTTTCGAGCATGTACGCCGTGCGGTAGGGGATGACTTCGCGCGCGAGCCACTTCTCGGCGCTTTCGACGCGGAGCGCCTGTTTCCATGGGACTCGCGTGATGCGCCACGCGTAGGGGTCGCAATACTTCTTCTGAATACGCGGCCAGCAGGTGACGGAATGCGCCACAAGAAGAAGCGGTAGTACGAAGCGCGCCGCCGGGGCGGGGAAGGCGAGCGTCATCGACAGCGCGACGAACGGCATGGCGGGGATCAGGAAACGAGTGCCGAGGTTGAAAACGTACGGGATGGCGAACCACAGCGCGGCCAGCAGCGCGCGGCGGCCCAGCGGCAATCGCAACGCCAGCAGTCCCAACGGCGCCAACAGGAAAACTGGTCCCATGAACCCTTGCAGCGTCTGGCCCCGTACGGTAAGTTCCAACGGCAGATCGAGGCGGCTCTGCAAGCCGACGTAGTTCTGCATGTCGCGCCGGTAGCCTTCTTCGAATGAGACATGGATCACCAGGTTCGGGAATAGCCGGTTGAACATCGGAGCGACGGGGTTGCCGTATTGCACGCCGTTCCGAACCAGCCACGGCAGCACCATCAGGGCGACGCATCCGCAGAAGACGAGCACCGGCCGGAGCCACGCCTCGCGCGCCCGGCGGAGCGCGAAGGCAAGCATCACGAGCGCGAACGGCAGCGCGACCGCGGCCGTGTACTTCACGCCGAACGCATATCCTGCCAGCAGGCCGAGCGCCGCCGCCAATCCGCGCTGCCACCCGGAGAGCGCGACCTCGCACAGGTAGAACAACGCGAACAGCACCGCGGCCAGCGCCACGTCGTTGTACGCGCTCGCGCCATCCACCATCACGACGGGCGAGGCGAAGACCAGTAGCCCCGCCACGGCGCCAGCCGCCGGGTGTCCCGTGCGCTGCCCGAAGCGCAGCAGCATCCACGGCAGCGCCAGCAGAAACACGCAATGCGCCACGGCCGTAGCGGATTGCCGCCCGAAGGCGAACGCCATGATGAACAGCAGATCGAAGCCCTGCGAGAGCTGCGCGTACATGTGCCACGGCATCGCGATAAAGCCGTGCTCTCGATAGAAGCGCGCCATCACGCCGATGTGATAGCTGCTGCCGTCGGGGCTGATCTCCGGCGCCATCGCGTGCATTAGCGCGATGATCGCGAACGGCGCGTAGACCGCGACGAACGCCGCCGTCCATCCGCGAGGCACGGCGGGCAGCGTGTCGGGTGACGACCGCATCGCCCCGCTGCGCCAGGCCAGCGCCAGCGCGCCCACCGCCAATGCCACCAGCGTCGCGTCGTACACCAGCCGGAGCGTTGCCAGCGCGAAGATCGCCAGGCTCAACAGCGCCGAGCCCAGCACCAGCCCGATCAGGTGCTCTTCTTCGCGGTGGAGCCGTATGCCCAACCGCCGCAGAGCGACGCGGCCCAGCGCCCATGCCGACGCCACGGTGATGCCCGCGCCGAACAGGACTGAGACCGCTTTCAGCATCTACTCGACGAAGCCGGCGCCCGTCAGTATGAACCCGCGCTTCACTCCGTCACCGGGTGAGACCCACAGCTTGTCGATCTCGAACTGCACCTGCACGGGGCGCTTCGTCGTCAGCCACTCCGGCGGCACGGGCTTCTCAAAGATCGTTTCGCCCGGCTTCTCGATCGACAGCGTCTCGAGCGGATGATCTTCAATCGCAATGGAGATCTTCACCGGGCCCGTCTGCTCGAAGGTGACCTCCGGCACGGTGAGCTGCACTCGGAACTTCAGGTCCTGCGTCTTGGGCAGCCGGAACCTCAGCGACGGGCGTTGGAGAGTCCAACGCCATGTGCCGTCGTGCAGATCGGAGATAACGTCGCCGGTGCAGTGGTCCAAGGCGTCGCGCTGGCTCATCTGGACGTAGTGGCGCAGCGGCATGTTTTCATCGATCAGCATCGGCCGGCGCTGCTCCGGCGGAGCGAAGATGTCAGGGGGCTTCTTGCATCCGGCGAACAAAGAACAAAGTATCAGCAGGACAACGAGTGGAAGACGCATTGGCTACAGGGGGATCCGATCCTTCGCATAGCATAGCCGTTCCACGGGGCAGCGGTCGCACTTCGGCTTGCGCGCCTCGCAGATCTCGCGGCCGAAGTGGATCACTTGGTGCGCGAACAGAATCCACTTCTCGCGCGGAATCAGCTTCATCAGATCCTGCTCGATCTTCACCGGATTTGACTGCTTTGTCAGATCCAGCCGGTTGCTGATGCGCGCCACGTGCGTATCCACCACCACGCCGGAGGCGATGCCGAAGGCCGTGCCCAGCACGACGTTCGCCGTCTTGCGCGCCGCTCCGGGCACGCTCAGCAACTCGTCGATGTTGCGCGGGATCTCGCCGTTGAACTTCGCCAGAATCGTCTTCGCCGCACCGATGATGCTCTTCGCCTTGTTGTTGAAGAAGCCCGTGGAACGGATATCGCTCGCCAGTTCATCCTGGCTGACGGCAGCGAAGTCGTGAATCGTTGGGTACTTACGGAACAGTCCCGGCGTCACCTTGTTGACGCGCTCGTCGGTACACTGCGCCGACAGGATGGTGGCCACCAGCAACTGCCAGGCGTCGTGATGGTGCAGAGCGCAGGTGACGTCCAGGTAACGCTTGTTGAGCGCGGCCAGGATCTTATCGACGCGCGCCTTGCGGTCGGCGGCGGTCTTCGGCTTCGCCGGCTTCTCGAAAGCAGTCATGCCCTTTCAGGCTACTGCGCCGGCGCGGTGACGTCGAATGTGGTCTTCAGGAACTGCCAGTCCGGCAATTCGTAGACGCGCAGCTTGGTCTGGACCACGGCCTCCATCTCCTTCGTGCCGTGCGGATCCAGATTGCCGACCTTGCCCGCGATGACGGCGATTGGCGGGTCGCCGGCCGCGGCGGTGGTCGTTGTGAGCGCCACATTCAATTCGACGCCCGGCATGGCCGCCATGGAGTGGTTCACCACCACGTAACGCAGCACCACGCGCTTGCGATCGTCTTCATACAGGCGCAGGCCTGTGATCTCCAGCGACTTCGCGTAGGGATGCACTCCCGCGCCCGCCTGCGCGGCCTTCTCGATTTGCGCGGCTGGCGAAGCTTCGCCTGCATCATGCGCAGTGTACTTGTAGATTCCGTAGAACGCGCCGCCCAGCACGGCGGCCACCAGCAGCATCACGGCCCATCCGGGCATGCCGCGCTTCGGTTCCGCAATGACGTACTGCGGCTGGGGCGGGGGTGGAGGCGGGGGCTGATACTGCGGCGGTGGCTGATACTGCGGTGGGGAAGGGGGCGGCGCATATTGGGGCTGCGGGGGAGTCTGGTATTGCGTCTGCGCCGGAGGAGCCTGGTACTGCGAAGGCGGATACTGCGGCTGCGGAGGCGACTGATACTGAGGCTGGGGCGGCGGCGCCTGCGGTTGTGGCGGCGGAGCCGCGGCCGCGGCCGCGCACCTCGGGCATTCCGCGCTCGATGGGGGCACTTCCGTGCCGCACTTCGGACAGATCCAGGTGAACATGAGCTGTTGGGCTTCCTCTCCTCCCTGACTTAATGATGCGCCAGATCGCCCGCCGGTTTACGCAATCCTATAACGATCCACTTCTTCCTGGATCAGCTCAATGCCGAAGCCCGGCTCCGTTCGCGGCTCAATGTACCCGTCTTTCGGCTTCATTGGCTCGGCCAGGAGCGAATCGAACATCTTCACGCCGGAGCTTGCCAGGAAGTATTCGATAAACACACAGTTGGGGATCGTCGCGCAGAGCTGTGTGTGGAAGTCCCAGTGGTAGTGCGGCGCGACAGGGACATCGAGCGCCGCCGCGTAGTGCGCGATCTTCAACCATTCACTCACTCCGCCGCAGACCGTGGCGT
This sequence comes from Bryobacteraceae bacterium, assembly GCA_050789245.1. GTDB lineage: Bacteria > Acidobacteriota > Terriglobia > Bryobacterales > Bryobacteraceae > PNKE01. The sequence continues at coordinate 262,107 of JBOZRR010000043.1, forward strand.
CGGGCTGCACGATGTCGGCCACCTTTTGCTCGACAAGCTGGGCGAAGGCCCAGCGTGTGGCTTCAAGCTCGCCCGTCGCGACGGGCACATCCAGGGCCTCGGCGATGCGAGCCATCGCGGCCAGGTTGTCGGCGCGGACAGGCTCCTCGATCCAGTATGGGTGGAACTCCTCCAACCGTCGCATCGCGGAGATCGCTTCCGGCGCGTTCTTCCAGCCGCCGTTGGCGTCCAGCAGGATGTCCACGTTGTCGCCATGGGCCCGCCGAACCGCGCCGACGCGCGCCGCATCCTCCGCAGCGCTCAGCTTGCCGACCTTCAGCTTGATCGCCGTAAAGCCCTGGCTGAAGACGGCGCCCGCCTCGCGCACCAAGTCGTCAATCGACTGCCCTTCGCGGTAGTAACCGCCCGTCGCATAGCACCGCATCTTCCGCGTGTGCACGCCGAGCAGTTCCATTACCGGCAGCTTCGCCGCCTTGCCGCGCAAGTCCCACATTGCGATATCGATGGCGCTGATCGCCCTTAACGCGGCGCCGCGCCGCCCGGCCTGGATCGACTGGCGGTACATCTCGCTCCACAGATGTTCGGTGTCTAGCGCGTTCGCGCCCACCAGAATGGGCCTATAGATGGCGTCAATCAACTGGATCATCGCCAGCGAACTGTCGTAGCCCAGCGCGAAGCCCAGACCCGACGGCCCGTCCTCGGTTTCGATAGTCACGATCAGATGGTCGCGGTGCGTGATCAGGCGCACGGCGTCGGCCACGGGCTTGGGCAATGGGATGGAGATGGCCTGGGCGTGAACGGCGCGGATCTTCATGTCGCCTACGATAATGGCATGGAATTTCTGCGGCGCGGACGGCCGGCGCGCTCGGTCATCGGACTCTTTCCCGGCGCCTGGAATCCGCCGACACGCGCGCACGTCGCCATGGCCGAAGCCGCGCTCTCGCACTGCGAGGAAGTGGTCCTGGTAATGGCTCGCGCCATGCCGCACAAGCCAATCGAGGGCGCACCTTTCTTGCAGCGCGAGGAGTGGCTGCGGGCGATCAGCGCCAATCACGAGTGCCTCTCCGCCGCGCTGACGGACGGAGGCCTGTTCATCGAGATGGCGCGCGAAACGCGCGTAGCGACGGGCGCTGAGAGGGTTCTGCTGATCTGCGGACGCGATGCCGCCGAGCGCATCATCGGCTGGGACTACTGCGCGGGGGATTCCATCGAAAAGCAGCTTGAAGAGTACGAACTGTTGGTGGCCCCGCGCGGCGGCCCGTACATCCCGCCGCCGCACCTCGGCGCGCGAATCCATGCGCTTGAGATGCCCTCGGGATGGGAAGACGTCTCCTCGACCGGCGTGCGGCTGCTGCAAAAGGCAGGCCACGAGTGGCGGCACCTGGTGCCAGAGGAAATCCTCGAAGGTTACTCGTGATTGTTCTGCTCGAGGAACGCGCGCAGGCGGTGGCTGCGGCTGGGGTGGCGCAGTTTCCGCAGCGCCTTGGCTTCAATCTGGCGGATGCGCTCGCGCGTGACGGCAAAGTGCTGGCCCACTTCTTCGAGCGTGTGTTCGCTGCCGTCCTGCAAGCCGAAGCGCATCTTGATGATCTTTTCTTCACGCGGGCTCAGCGTCTTCAGTACCTCGGCGGTCTGCTCGCGCAGATTGAGGTTGATGACGGCCTCCGAAGGCGACACCACGCGCTTGTCGACGATGAAATCGCCGAGGTGCGATTCCTCTTCCTCGCCCACCGGCGTTTCAAGAGAGATCGGCTCCTGCGCAATGCGCAGGACCTTGCGGACTTTCGGCACGGAAAGGTCCAGCCGCTTGGCCAGCTCTTCCGTCGTCGGCTCCCGGCCCAGCTCCTGCTGCAATAGCCGCTGCGTGCGAACCATCTTGTTGATGGTTTCGATCATGTGGACGGGGATGCGGATAGTGCGCGCCTGGTCGGCGATGGCGCGCGTGATGGCTTGGCGCACCCACCATGTGGCATACGTTGAAAACTTGTAGCCGCGGCGGTAGTCGAACTTGTCGACGGCCTTCATCAGGCCGATGTTGCCTTCCTGGATCAGGTCGAGGAATTGCAGGCCGCGGTTCGTGTAGCGTTTGGCGATGGAGACCACCAGTCGCAGGTTGGCCTCGATCAGTTGCTTCTTCGCGCAATCGGCTTCGGTCTCGCCGCGGTCCACCTGCGCAAGCGACCGGCGCAACTCGGTGGCCGTGGCGCCATAGTCCTGCTCGAGGTCGAGCAACTCCTGATTGGCAGTCTTAAATTCCTTGCGCAGATCCTTCACCTGCGCGCTCTGGCCGGCCGCGGAGCTCTCCTCGATCTGTCGCTGTATGCGTGAGATTTCCTTCTCGATGCCGCGAAACTCCTCCACCACGCCGCGCAGCCGGTTGGACATGCGCCGCAGCGACGCGGAGCTGAAGTCCAAATCGCGAATCATGCGGGAAAGCGTCACTTGCCCGCGAGCCAGAGACCAGCGGATGGTGCGGTGCTGCTTGGGCTTTGTCGTGCGCGGTGTGGCGATCAGCTTGTGGCGCGTCTGCTGGAGGCGGCGGAAGAGCTTCTCGATCTCTCCGATCGAGGCCATGAAATCGACGCGATAAGTCTCCAGTTCTTCGTCGCTGGTCAATAGATCCGGCGCGGCCAGCACTTCGCGCAAACTGATCTGCGCGGACTCCACCTCCGCCGCGATCAGCATCGATTCCTTGACGACCAGCGGCGAGCGCGACAGCGCCCTGACCACCAGGCGCTGGCCATGCTCGATGCGGCGCGCCAGTTCGATTTCGCCCTCGCGCGTGAGCAGCGCCACCGTGCCCATCTCGCGCAGGTACATCCGGACGGGATCGTTGGTCTTTTCAGCGGCTTCCTGGGAGAGATCGACTTCGCCGAACTCCTCGCCCTCTTCAACTGCCTTCTTGTCGAATTCCGCGCGCGGTTCCTCGAGCAGATCGATGCCCGCGGCGTCGAGTCCAGAGAGTAGATCGTCGAGCTCAGGCCCGGCGGTGACCTCCTCCGGCAACATCTCCGTGACGTCGTCGTAGAGTACGTAGCCCTTCTCTTTCCCCAAGTCGATGAGCTGCTGAAACCGGCTGTATCGTTCTTCCGCTGCCACGGAAACCTCGCCGAAACTCCCCATTGTCTAAAACAATTCCACCTATCTTACACCAGCGCACTCAAACCAAAGACCGGCGGTAGCCGGATTCATCGCTGCTCCATCGTGAGCAGTTCCGATGTCAACCGGAGCGCTTCATTCAAGTCACCCATCCGCTCGGCTTCCTTAATCTTCTGGCGGAGCTCATCACGGCGCCCCTGCCTCTCATTGGCCTCCAATTTTCGCACGCATGCAACCGCCTGTTCCACCGTGACTCCAGGCCCGGTCAACTCGTCTGCGAACAACACTGTCGCCAGCATCTGTTTGTCAGGTTCGGAGAGCCGCCCTTCAATGGCGCTGACCGTCGGCGCTGCTCCCTCTTCCAGCAGCCGAAGCGCGGCATCGAAGATCCGCGCCATACGAAAACGGGAGACGGCGCTCAATCCGCGCAACATCGGCGCGACGGCATCCCGGGCCTCGCCTCCGCTCAGCAACGCATGCAGCAGCAGCAATTCGGTCGGGTCCGGCGTGGACTCCTCCACGGGACGCTTGCGCTGGCCGCGGCGTTCCGCCGCCGCCTTTTTGAACTCATCCAGCACCATGCCTTTTTCAATCGAAAGATATTCGGCAACATCGTTGGCCACCGCCAGCCGCTCGATCTTGTCCGGCATTTTGTGAATGGCCGGCAGCAGAAACTGGAATGCAGCCACGCGGCCCTCGGCCGATTTCAAGTCGAACTTCTCGCGGGCACGCTCGGCCAGCCAGTGAAAGTAGATGCGCGCCTTGCGCAAGGCATTGATGTACGTCTCGGCGCCGTGTTCTTTTACATACTCGTCGGGATCCAGGCCGCCCGCGAGTTGCAGCACCCGCAGGTGCATGCCCTCCTCCAGCAGCACGGTGCTGGAGCGCTCCGTCGCCTGCACGCCGGCGTTGTCCGGATCGAAGTTCACGACGATGGTCTGCGAATGCCGCCGCAGCGTGCGCACCTGGAACGGCGTCAACGCCGTGCCGCACGTCGCGACGACGTTCTTCACGCCCGCCGAGTAGACACCGATCACGTCCATGTAGCCTTCCACCAATACGCTGAACCCCGCGTCCTGAATCGCCTTTTTCGCACGGTTCAGGTTGTAGAGCACATAGCTCTTTCTGTATATCGGTGTTTCGGCGGAATTTAAGTACTTCGGCTCGTCATCGGCGGCCAGCGCGCGCCCGCCGAAGCCGATTACCTTGCCGTTCTCGGCATGGATCGGGAACATCAGGCGACCGCGGAAGCGGTCGAAGAAGCCGCTACCGTCGTTGCGTTTCAGCACCAGGCCGCTGGCTTCCATGTCGGCCGGCGCGTAGTTGCGGCGCTCGAGGATGCGGGTCAGCGAACCCCATTCGCCGGAGCTCAGGCCCAGGCCGAACTCCTCGGCCGATTCGCGCGTCACGCCGCGCCGGGAGAGATACGCGCGCGCCTCCTGCCCGGCGGGCCCGTGCAGATTGTCGCGGAAGTGGGCCAGCGCGAGCTCGTGCATCTCGTAGAGGGCGCCGCGCTGGCGTGTCTCTTCATCGGCGGCTTCACTGCGTTTGGGCAGAGGGATGCCGTAGCGCTCGGCCAGCCACTTCACCGCCTCCCAGAACGTGAGGCGGTCGATCTCCATAACGAACTTGATGACGTCGCCTCCCTCGCCGCAGCCGAAGCACTTGTAGAACTGGTGATGCGCGTGTACGGAAAACGACGGCGTCTTCTCGGTGTGGAACGGGCACAGGCCCGTGTAGCGCGGCCCAGCGCCGACGCGTCGCAGCGTCACGCGTTCGCCCACCACTTGGACGATGTCCACCGAGCGCTTTAACTCTTCAACAAACTCCATCCGCCTCTTACCAGTTTGCTACGGTGCCGTCGGGGAATGTCATGAGCTGATCGCGCCACGTCACGCCCACTCGAGCTGCCTTCTCGACCTCTGCCCAGTTGATGCGGATGCCAAGGCCCGGCGTTTCGGGCACGGGCAGGTGGCCTCCGGCATCGACGTCGAACATTGGCCAGTCGCGCTCGTCGATGTAGCGCATCCACGGATCGACATCACCCGTCGCGCCAGTGGCGTTGTAATGGATGCCCTTCGACCATTCGAGAATCCAGCCCGCGCGGCTCCGCGCCACGACGTGCAGCGACGCCAGGAAAGCGATGGGCGACAACGGGCAGTGCGGCGCGATGGCGATACCGTTGGACTCGGCCAGCGTCGCCACGTCGAGCGTATTCATGATGCCGCCGACGTGCACGATGTCGGGCTGCAAGACGTGCGCTCCCTTCGCGGCAACCACGTCGCTGAACTCCGCGACGGTACACATGCGTTCGCCCGTGGCGATGGGCACGTGCGTGATGGCGGCGATCTCGGGCAGCCAGCGGTTGTAGTCCGGGCGCACGGGCTCTTCGTAGAACAGCGGATGCGCGAACTCGAGTTCCTTGGCCAGGCGCCGCGCCATGGGGACGTTGCAGCGGCCGTGGAAGTCGAAAGCGATGTCGATCTCCTCGCCGACGGCGTCGCGCACGGCGCGGGCGCGCTCGACAGCCATGCGGATACCGCCGTAAGTGTCGATGGCGGCCAGCGGCGGGCAGGCGTTCATCTTCAACGCACGCGCGCCTTCGGCGACGACGCGCGCGGCCTCCTCGGCGGCGGCGCCGGGCTGGTTGTTATTGCCGCCGGCCCAGCGGTAGACCTTTACTCGGTCGCGTACCGCGCCGCCCAGCAGCCTGTGAACTGGAAGATCCGCCTGCTTGCCGGCGATGTCCCATAGCGCTATCTCGATGCCGCCAAGCGCACTCATGTAGTGCGCGCCGCCGTGATAGAAGTGCCGGTCGTACACGCCGCGGACGAGCCGCTGCAGGTCCGCAGCGGGTTCGCCGAGGAACCACTCGCCGAGCTCGCGCACGCAGGCCTCGGCCGTTCCGAGCTGGCCCTCGACGGTGTATTCGCCGAAGCCCTCCAGTCCGCCGCTGGTGGTGATCCGCAGCAGCCCCCAGCGCGGGGCTACCTGTACGGTCTCGATGCGGTCGATGCGTTCGGTACTCATCAGCGTTCCATTCTATTCGCGGCGGCGGGCCCACGCCTGCGTCAGCCGGGCGGCAACCGTGAATCCCATGCGCTGGTAGCAGCGCACGGCGGCATGATTTGCTTCGGCGACGTGCAGACCGATTGTCGCGCATCCCCGGCGGCGCAGCTCCTCGACGACGCACGCGACGGCGCGCTGCGCGTAGCCCCGGCCGCGCGAATCGCGCCGTGTCACGACGTTGCCGATGGCCGCGACGCCCTCCTCGGGCGAGAACGTGTGCGTACCCGCGACGCTCACGACGCGGCCGCTGGCGCGCACTACGGCGTAGACGTTGTCTTTCATGCCGGACGGCTCGAAGAAATTCTCGGGGTAGTCGGCGTAAACGTCGAGCAGCTCCTCGAGGTTTTCGTCGCTGTTCTCGAGCGTCGCGTCGAGAGGATCGACGTGAATCTCACGCGGAAGCAGCATCGAGACGAGCGTTTCCTCGTCATCGAGGTCGTAGTGGCGACGCCAGACTTCGACGTGCGCGACTGGCACTTTGAGCCAGGCAGCGGCGGGCAGCGCCGGGGCCGCACTTGCAAGAGCCCGCGAGACGGCTTCGGAAGTTCCGGCGCTCTGGAGCGACGGGTCGGCGAGGCCGGAGAACCAGACGATGACTCCGCCGGGCGCGGTGAACCAGCGGCATTGCGAGAAAAAGGGTTCGGAAAGGTCGCTGAGGAAATAGAGCGACTCGCCGGGGTTGGGGGCAAGGATGGAGCGGAGCAGTCCTCGGTCGCGGGTTTCGGCGAGGGGCATTTCGGATAAGGCTCTCTTTAATGACCCCTTGACTCCGGAGAATAACAGGCGTATCGGAAAGGCAGTATGGGAGGTCAGTTCTATGGTATCCACTAAGCTCATTCACCAGATTGAGGACCATTGGGAGGCGGTCAGCCAGCGGTGGATCCGGCTGCTGCGCGCGGCCCACGGGCTGCAGCACCTCAATCGTCTCCCTGAATCCGAGGCGGTCGAGACGTGCCGCCGGGTGCTGCACAACCTCGGACACTGGCTTGCGTCCAGTTCCAGGGAGGAGATGGCCTCGAACTACGAGCAGGCGGGCAGGGAACGCTGCCGGTCGGGAATGCCGCTCAGCGAGGCGTTGCGCGCGATCCAGCTTCACAAGCAGGCCACAGTCTCATACATCCGGGACCAGGGCATCTTCGACACTTCCGTGGATCTGTATGCCGGAGAGGAGCTCGAGCACGACTTGAGCGTCTTCTTCGACCTGCTCATGTACCACATGGCGAGGGGCTATGAGCAGGAGCAGGAGAAGGGCGCCCGCGCCGGGGTGTGACCTCCCACCGGCGGGGCGCCCGATCCTGCGAACTCGGCGTCCCAGGCGAAGAAAAGGCGTTCACAAGAGGTGAAAGAAAAATTCGCGTAGCCCTAACTTTTTCAGGACGAAGGAGTTAGCTGAGCGGGGCGAAGTGTGGCGCGGCTGGGTGACGCGCGAATTGCGGGGATGCGGGTGTATTCTCCTGATTTGGCGGGGGCGCGCGAGGAAAAAGCCGAGCGCCGGATGCCCGTCACCTGTGGTACTCTTTGAGAGTACCGACATTGATCGAACGTAAGACGAGGAGTGTGTTTTAACGCATGGCATTGGTGGCTGAAGTGAAGGCCGAGGTGATCAACCAGTACCGGACTCACAAGACGGACACTGGTTCCCCCGAAGTCCAGATCGCAATTCTCACCCGGAACATTGCTCAACTGACTGAGCATTTCAAGACCCACAAGAAGGACCACCATTCGCGGCGAGGGCTGCTGACGATGGTGGCCCGGCGACGCCGGCTCCTCGACTACCTGAAGGGCCGCAACCCCGAGCGCTACAAGACGTTGATCGTCAGCCTCGGCATTCGCCGCTAGTCCACCGGCAAGACGCCGGCGGATTTCCGACTGTGGACCGGGCCTGTGAGGCGCGCCGCTCGATGAGCGGCGAAGTCACAGGCCCATCGTCCATTCCGGGGAATCGCCTCTGACTTTGAACCAACGCCGATCGCTCGCCCCAATCCGTTCCTCCCCTCCCATCGTTCCTTCGACGAGATGCAATCGTCGCGCCTGGCCGGAAACGAACCGGCGGCGCCTGGAGAACAAGTGATGACACATTCCGTAACTATCGACCTTGGCGGTCGACCAATCACAATTGAAACGGGCAAGATGGCCAAGCAGGCCCACGGCTCCGTTCTCGTGAAGGACGGCGAGACCGTCGTCCTGAGCACAGCCTGTTCCAATCAGGAACCCAAACCCGGTGCATCGTTTTTCCCGCTGACCGTGGACTACCGCGAGTACACGTACGCCGCCGGACGCATTCCGGGTGGCTACCTGAAGCGCGAAGGCCGGCCTAGCGACCGGGAGATTCTGACCTGCCGGCTGATCGACCGGCCGATCCGCCCGCTGTTCCCCGAGGGGTACTCCTGCGACACGCAGGTGGTGGGCCTGGTGCTTTCGGCCGACCCCAATACCGATCCGGGGTCGATGGCGATCATCGGCGGCGCCGCGGCGCTGGCGATTTCCGACATTCCGTTTGAGTACATCCTGGGTGCGGTGCGCGTGGCGCTGGTGGACGGCGCGTTCGTCGCGCAGCCGTCGTATGAGCAGCAGAAGACCGCAAGGATCAACATCGTGGTGGCCGGCACCGAGACCGGCATCGTGATGGTGGAAGCGGGCGCGCTGGAGGCGACCGAAGACGAGATCTTCTCGGCGATCGAGTTCGGCCACGAGTGCTGCAAGAAGGTAGCGGCGGGGATCAAAGAACTGGTGAAGGCCTGCGGCAAGCCGAAGCGGACGTACACGCCGCCGGTGCGCAACGCGGACGTTTACAGCAAGGTGGAGACGCTGGTCCGCGAACGGCTGACCGACGCTCTCAACACGCAGAAGTACGGCAAGACGGAGAGCTACGCGAAGATCGACGCGCTGGCGAAGGAATCCCTGGAGCAGTTCACCGAGGACGCCGAAAAGGTGGAAGCGAAGATCTGCTTCGAGCTGCTGCGCGAGCGGATCTTCCGGCACGAGATGCTGGAGCTCCGGCAGCGTCCGGACCGCCGCAAGATGGACGAGATCCGCAAGATCGACATCGAAGTGGGCGTGCTGCCCAGGACGCACGGCTCGGCGCTGTTCACGCGCGGCGAGACGCAGGCGCTGGTGACGACCACCCTCGGCACGAAGGAAGACGAGCAGCGTTTGGAGAGCCTGAATCTTCAGGAGACCTCCAAGCGGCTGATGCTGCACTACAACTTCCCGGCGTTCAGTGTCGGCGAAGTGGGCTTCATGCGCGGCCCGGGCCGCCGTGAGGTGGGCCACGGCGCGCTGGCGGAACGCTCGATCAACGCGGTGATTCCGGCCGACAACGAATTCCCGTACACGCTGCGCATCGTCAGCGACATTCTCGAGTCGAACGGTTCGTCGTCGATGGCGACGGTCTGCGGCGCGTCCCTGTCGATGATGGACGCCGGCGTGAAGACGAAGGCGCCGGTGGCTGGCATCGCGATGGGCCTGGTGCTGGAGGGCGACAAGTACGCCATCCTGACCGACATCGCGGGCGCCGAAGACCACTACGGCGACATGGACTTCAAGGTGGCCGGCACGAAGGACGGCATCACGGGCCTGCAGATGGACATCAAGGTGCCCAACGTGAGCCCGCAGATCATGAAGGAGGCCTTGGCGCAGGCCAAGGAAGCGCGGCTGTTCATCCTCGGCAAGATGGATGCGGCGATTTCGACGCCTCGCGAGGAGCTGTCGCCGTATGCTCCACGCATCTACACCATCACCGTTCCGACCGACAAGATCCGCGAGATCATCGGACCGGGCGGCAAGGTGATCCGCGGCATCATCGAACAGACGGGCGTGAAGATCGACGTGCACGACGACGGCACGGTGAATATCTTCGCGACCGATGGGGATTCGGCCAAGCGGGCGCTGCAGATGGTTGGCGACATCGCCGCCGTGGCCGAAGTCGGCAAGACGTACCTGGGCAAGGTTGTGCGGATCGCCGAATTCGGCGCGTTCGTCGAGATCTTCCCCGGCACGGACGGCCTGCTGCACATCAGCGAGATCTCGGAATCGCGCGTGAAGAACGTGCGTGACGAGCTGAACGAAGGCGACCAGATCCTGGTGAAGGTGCTGGCGCTGGACGGCAACAAGATCAAGCTGAGCCGCAAGGCCGTACTGGCCGAGCAGCGCGACAAGCTGAAGGGCGGCACGGGAGCGCCGGCGGCGGAAGCCGCTCCGGCTGCCGAGAAGCCCGAAGGCGGCGAACGGCCGTCGCGGCGCGACCGCGGCGATCGTGGTGATCGCGGCGACCGCGGACGCGGCAGAGACCGCCGTTAACCTCAGCCAACAATCAACGAGCACACACGGGGGCGCATCCCAGGCTTCAGGAAGAAGCCAGGGACGCGCCCCCGGCGTGTTTGGGGAGCGCATGCGATGTGATTCACTGGTTGAATGAAGCGCCGCTGTTTCCTGATGGGTAGTCCCGCCGTGTTGTTGGCCTCGCGCCCGAAGCCGGCACTAGCCGTCACGATCGATGATGTGGCCTGGCGCAGCATTCCCGAGCCGTGGCGCGGCCGGTCCGCGGACACGTTGATGGGGGCGCTTGGGCAGCACAGCATCAAGGGGATGCTGTTTGTCTCGGGGGCCAATGTGGACGACGGCGAGGGCAAGGCGCTGCTGGAGCGTTGGAACGGCGCAGGCCACTGTCTTGCCAATCACACCTACACGCATCGTCGGCTTGGCGGCGCGAATGCCGCGATGCCGTGGTTCGGCGAGGACATCCTTCGGTGCCACGAGATGCTACGCGGCTATACGCGCTTCCGCCGGTTGTTTCGCTTTCCGACCCTGCACGAAGGCGACACGGTGGAGCAGCGGGATGGCGTGCGGGCCTTCCTCCGCGAAAACGGGTACAGCAACGGGCATGTCACGATCGACACTTCCGACTGGTATTACAACGCGAGATTGCGCCAACGGTTGGAGGCCGACAGCAAGTTCGACGTGAACCGCTACCGGCAGCCGTACCTGGAGCACATGCTGGATCGCGGCCGTCACTACGACGAGGTGAGTCGCGCCGTCGTGGGGCGCAGCGTGCCACATACGCTGCTGGTCCACTACAACCTGATCAACGTACTGTTCCTGGCCGATCTGTTACAGGCGTTCAAGAAACAGGGCTGGGCGTTGACCGGCGCGGTAGAGGCCTTTGCCGACCCGATCTTCCAGCGGGAACCCAAAGTTCTGCCGGCGGGGCAGAGTCTGCTCTGGGCGCTTGCCCGGGAGTCCGGGCGATACAAGGGACAGCTCGAGTATCCCGGTGAATGGGAAGCCAAGGAGAAGCCCAAGCTGGACCGGTTGGGACTTTAGTTGAGTAGTTCAACTCCGGCGAGCGTTCCAGGCTCGCCCACCCTTACCCGGCCAGCCCGGCGAGGACGCCACGCATGTAGGCGAAGCTCTTAATCATGCCGGGCAGCGGATCGTCCGCCTTGATCTCGTATTCGAGATGGACGACGCCCTGGTAGTTCATCTGCTTGAGCTGTTTGAAGATGGCGACTACGGGCATGACTCCGTCGCCGACCTCGACCTGGCTGCGCGAGTTCATCAGGTCCTTCAGATCCTTCATGTGCATGTCGATGAGGCGGGGGCCGGCCATGCGCATCTCTTCAAGCAGGTCCTTGCCGGTGCGCGTGGTGTGGCCGACGTCGATGCACAGGCCGACGCGCGGGTCCATGTCCTTGATGATCTTGAGCGCGTCGGACGGGGCGGGGAAGTTCTTGTCCTCGGGGCCGTGGTTGTGGACGGCGATCTTGATGTCGTACTCCTTGACGAACTTCTCGATGCGGCGCAGGGACGCGGCCGTGGGCCCAATGTTCATCATGGGCAGGCCGAGGCGTTTGGCGTATTCGAAGTACGTGCGGATGTCGTCGTCATCGTCCTTCAGCATGTAGACCGTGCCGCCGCCGGTGAGCTGGATGCCGCCCTTCTCGAATTCGGCCTTCGCGCGGTCGAGTTCCTGCGGAGTGGAGCGATAGAGGGCGTGAAATTCCTTGATGGTGAGGTAGGGTGTGTCGAGCTTCTTCACCATGTCGATGCACATGCGGCGAGAGAACTCGCGGAGGCTGTAACTGGCGACGCCGAGTTTGATGGAGTCAGCCTTCTTGGCGGGGGCGGTCTGCATGGCGGCCGCGGACAAGGGCGCGGCGGCGGAAGCGAGGGCGGCCGATGCGCCCTGGAGGAAGAGTCTGCGGCTCGATTCGGAGAGCATGCCCCAAATCATATCGCAGCCAGGCGACGCATCAGGCCGTAAATTCCGCAATCAACAATCAGGTCCGGGTTCGACTGCGTTTCGCGCGGCGTGGCAGCACCCACCCCATCCAAGCTCCGATGTAGGCGAGGCAGAGCGGGAGCGCCAGACCGCTGAGGTGCTCACGGAAGACGCCGGCTCCAATGGTGGCGAGGATCAGCACCCAGAGGGTGAGGTTCATCAGCATCCCCGTGAACCAGAAGTTGCCCGGGTGATCCCAGCAGATCGCCATGGCGAATAGAAAACAAAGGACGCCGACGGCCACCCAGGCGGCGATCGCGTTTTCGGTAAGCCTGCCGACGACGGCGAGGATCACAAGACAGAACAGTCCGCCAAGGAGCGCGGCGAGGGCCGCGGCCTGCTTCTTCTCCATTGGTGTACTCCTTGTCGGGGATCGTAACTCCGTTTTTCGGATTTGCATATAGAAAACTCCAGAAATCTTTTGGAATCGCGAGGAGGCCGGGCTGTGGTGACTTTAGACAGTCTCTGACGGCTTTCGCAACGCTCCAGGCGCCAGAGACGCTCTCGGCGGATACCGTACTCGAAAATAATGATTGCAGATCTAAATATCTGTTTTAGTCTATACACGTAGTTGAACGACGTGAAGGACGAGAGGAGGCCTCAATGCGTGAGGCTGCTCACCTGCTGCGGCTTGCCGGTCTGTTCCTGGCCGGGATCCTCCTTTTCCTGGTGGTGCGGCAGGAGATAGTTCCCGCGGGTTTTGGCAAGTATGGGCACTTCCGGGCCGGGGCGCTTGACGACGTTCGGGCGCACAAGATGGTGTACGCCGGGCGGGACACCTGCATCGCCTGTCATGACGATGTGTTGAAGGTGCTTCAGCAGGGCAAGCACTCGGCCGTGGGCTGCGAGGCCTGCCATGGAGCGCAGGCGAAGCACGCGGACAATCCGGAGGCGCTGAAACCAGCTCTTCCGGATGCCCGGCAGTTGTGCGTGCAGTGTCACGAGGCGAACCAGGCGAAACCCCACGCATTTCCCCAAGTGAAATCGAAAGAACACTCCGGCGGCGAGAACTGCAAGACCTGCCACGAGCCGCACAAGCCGAAGTGAGAGAAGGAGGCTGTTGATGGGCATGACTCGCCGGAAGTTGCTATTGCTGACGCCGGCCGCGGCGGCGTTCCTCGACCGGTTGGGCGGGGCAGACGTCGCGCCCGAGCCGAAGTACGAGATGGCTGAGCACTACTGGGCCATGGTGATCGACGTGGACAAGTGCATCGGCTGCGGGAACTGCGTGCAGGCGTGCGCGACGGAGAACGGGGTCCCGGACGGATTCTTCCGCACCTGGGTAGAAAGGTACTCGGTGGCGGGGTGGCCGGAGGAGCATCCGGAAGTCGATTCGCCGAACGGCGGCAAGGATGGGTTCAAGGAGAAGCCGCGCGAGGGCGCGAAAGAGTTCTTCGTGCCGAAGCTTTGCAACCACTGCGAACATTCGCCATGCGTGCAAGTGTGTCCAGTGGGGGCGACGTTTGAAACGCCCGACGGGCTGGTGCTGGTCGATAAGAGCTATTGCCTGGGTTGCCGGTACTGCGTGCAGGCGTGCCCGTATGGTTGCCGGTACATCGATCCACGGAGCAATGTGGTGGACAAGTGCACCTTCTGTTACCACCGCATCAGCAAGGGCGAGACGACGGCATGCTGCGAAGCCTGTCCGACGGGTGCACGGAAACTGGCGGATCTGAAGGATCCGAAAGACCCGGTCCATGAGTTTCTGCGGACGAACAGCGTTCAGGTGCTGAAACCGCACATGGCGACGGGCTCGAAGGTGTACTACAAGTCCCTGGACGGAGCGGTGAGGTAAGAAGCGATGGAACCGATTGCCCATGCCGTCGAAGGGTTCATGTACCCGAACGAAGTGGAACTGCAATGGAGCATCCTGATCGTGCTCTACCCTTTCATCACCGGACTGGTGGCGGGGGCGTTCATCCTGGCGTCGCTCGAACGCGTGTTCAACGTCACCGCGGTGAAGCCGACGTACCGCCTTGCCCTGCTGACCGCGCTGGCGTTCTTGCTGGTGGCACCGCTGCCGCTGCAATTGCACCTGGGGCACCCGGAGCGGTCGTTCGAGATGTTCCTGACGCCGCACCGGTCGTCGGCGATGGCGATGTTCGGCTTTGTTTATCTCTGGTACCTGATGGCGGTGCTGGTGGTGGAGATCTGGCTGGACTACCGGAAGGACATCGTCAGGCTGTCGCACACCAGCCGCGGGCCGGTTCGCTGGCTGTACAAGGTGCTGACGCTTGGATCGGACAATGTTAGCGAGCGGGCGATCAGCATCGATGAGAGGACGGGCTGGATCATCACAATTGTCGGCATCCCGTCGGCCTTCCTGCTGCATGGGTATGTCGGATTCATCTTCGGCTCGGTGAAGGCGAACCCGTGGTGGTCCACGCCGCTGATGCCGATTGTGTTCCTGTTCTCCGCGATGGTCTCCGGCATTGCCCTGGTGATGCTGATGTACATGCTGTTCATGAGGCTTCGGCGGGAGCCAGTAGACATGAGGTGCCTGGACACGATCTCGCGCTACCTGTTCTACACGTTTCTGATCGATTTCTCGTTGGAAATGCTGGACCTGATCCACCGGATCTACGAGGCGGACGAGTCATTCAAGAGCCTGGACTTCATGGTCCACACGCGGCTGTATACGTCGCAGGTGGTGATCCAGATTCTGCTTGGCACCGTGGCGCCTCTGTTCCTGCTGGCGCTGACGCAAGTGGTGAGAATGAGTGAGGTCCGGCGGCGCTTTGTGTATGCGACGGCAGGCGTTCTGACCTTGGTCGGCATCTTTGCGATGCGGTGGAACGTCGTGATCGGCGGGCAGCTTTTCTCGAAGAGCTTCCTTGGCTACACGACGTACAAGATGCAGTTCGCGACGCGTGAGGGCCTACTTCCCGCCATCATTCTGATGATTCTTCCCTTCATGATTCTGTGGGGGCTGATCTACCTGCTGCCCCCATGGCCGGCAACGCGTGGGAGCATCGCGGGAGGCGCGCATGGAGGAGACTCGTGAGGATGTTGCGGCGCGGATCGACCGGCTGAGCCAACATGTTGAAGACTTGCAGGCGCGGGTCGAGGCGTTGGAGAGCCGGCGAGTTGAGGCGGCTCAGGTGGTGCAGAGCGAGAGCGTCCGGCCTGTCTCCGTTGCCGGAGTTCCGGAGGGCGAGGTTGTCCTGGAAGGCGCGGAGAGCCTGGTGCCGCTGTTTGGCTGGGCGGTGCTGGGCGTGGCAGGGGCCTACCTGCTCCGCGGGCTGACGGAGTCCGGTGTGATGCCGGGATGGATGGGCGTGTCCCTGGCGGTCCTCTATGCCGGCTGGTGGCTCTACTTCGCGGCCCGGCGCGGGGGGGATAAGCCTCTGTATGGCGCGATCCACGGACTGACGGGCACGTTGATTCTGCTCCCGATGCTGTATGAGACGGCGATCCGCTTCAAGTACATCTCCGTTGAAGCGGCGTCCGCGATTCTCATTTGCTTCGCGATCTTCGGATTGGCGATTGGCTGGCGGCGCAGCATCACGCCGCTGGTCTGGATTGTCACGCTGGGGAGCCTGGTGGCAGCTACAGTGATCTTCCGCGATAGCCACAATGCGGTGCTGTGGTGCGGAACGATCCTGGCGGTGGCGATCGGCGTGGAGTTCTCGGCGTGCCGGGATCACTGGCTCAGCCTCCGATGGATGGTCGCGATGGCGGCTGACATATCCGTATTGCTGCTGACGGTGCTGGCAACCTGGCGAGCGGATTCCACCCAAGCCACCACAGTGCCGCCAGTCGGGATGGTGCTGGCGATGCAGATTGCGCTGCTCACCATCTATCTCAGCAGCACGGTGGACCGGACGATTCTCCGGGTCTTGAAGATCACATGGTTTGAGGTGGGTCAGGCGTGCGTTGCGTTTCTCATCTTCTTTGGCGGCGCATTGAGATTGGCGGGGACGACGAAGGCAGGGAGCGTCAGCGTCGGGATGTTCTGCCTGGTCGCCGGCGTGGCGTGCTACATGGTGTCCTTCGCGAGTCTTGAACGGAAGAGGAACCTCGACCGCAACTTTTACACCTACTCGACCTTCGCTCTGTTGCTGGTGACAGTGGGTTGCTGGGTGTTGCTGACGGGTGCGTGGCTGACGGCGGCGTGGGTGTTGCTGGCGGTTGGCGCGCTGGCTGCCGGGTTGCTGTGGGGGCGGCGCGCGTTGCGGATCCACAGTCTCGCGTATCTGCTGGCCGGCGTAGTGGGGGCAAATCTGGTTCCCATTGCGACTGACCGGGTCTTCCACCAGACACAGGGTGCGCTGAATATGCCTCCCGGCTATCTAGTCTTGATGGCAGGTCTGCTGGCCTGCTATTTCCTGCTCCTGAGGTTTGGCCAGAGGAGGACTTCGCATTGGGCCGCCTCCATCACCGGAGTCGCGGTGGCCGCGATGCTGTGCTGGGGTGCGGCGGGCATGGCGGCGGGTTGGATCACCGGGCTCTCCCAGTCGGCGCCGCTCAGGACGGCCCTGGTGACCGCGATGGCAATCGCCGCGGGCTGGGGCGGGCGCCGATGGGGACGTCCCGAATGGCAATGGATGGCCTACCCGCTGATGCTGCTGGCTGGGTTCAAGCTCATCGCCGAAGACTTCCAGGAGGAACGGTCGATCATGCTCTTCGCTTCGCTGATCTTCTACGGCGGAGGGCTGATCCTGCTACACAGGCTGCTGCATCCTCGCATGACGGCTGCGAGCGCGCTCCGCTAGATCTGTTCAAGCTCTTCTTCGAGCAATTGCTTCTGGTGGAGTTCGGCGTAGTAGCCGCCGAGAGCGATGAGTTCCTCGTGCGTGCCGCTTTCGACGATGCGGCCCTGGTCGAGGACATAGAGGCAGTCGGCGTGGCGCACGGTGGAGACTCGGTGGGAGATGAGGATCGTCGTTCGGCCGCGCATGAAGACGCGGAGGCGTTCGAGGATGCGCTCCTCGGTGATGGTGTCGACGGCGGAAAGGGCGTCGTCGAGGATGAGGATGGCGGGGTCGCGGAGAACGGCGCGGGCGATGGCCGTGCGCTGCTTCTGGCCACCGGAGAGAGTTAGGCCGCGCTCGCCGACCTCGGTCTGATAGCCCTTGGGGAACGACTCGACGTCGTGATCGAGGCCCGCGAGCTCGGCAGCGCGGTGGATCTGCGCTTCAGTGGCGTCGTCGACGCCGAAGCCGATATTGCCGGCGAGCGTGGCGGAGAAGAGGAACGTCTCCTGGGGGACGAAGCCGATGGAGCGGCGGATGGCCGCGGGGTCGAGTTCGCGGAGATCTACGCCGCCGAGCAAGACCTGGCCGGCGGTGGGGTCGAAGAGCCGCGGGACGAGATTGACAAGCGTGCTCTTGCCGCTGCCGGTGCGGCCGACGATGGCGACGGTGGAGCCGGCCGGGATTGTCAGGTTGATGCCGCTGAGGGCGTTGCGGCCATCCCAGCCCATGCTGACGTTGCGGAATTCGATGTCGCCCGCTGAGGGCAGCGGCGCAGCGGAGGACGGAGCGGCCACCGTGGGCTCCTCGTGGAGGATGTCGTTAATTCGCTTCAGCGATGCGGAGCCGCGCTGCATCAGGTTCACCACCCAACCGAACGCGATCATGGGCCAGACAAGCATGCCCATGAATGTGTTGAACATGACGAAGCTGCCGATGCTGATGCGGCCCTCCAGCAGCCGTATGCCGCCGACCCAGAGAACGACCAGAAACGTCAACCCGATCAGCGCCTGAAGTAACGGCATGAACATCCCGCTCAAGCGCGCCAGGCGCACGTTCTGGTGGATGTAGTCGATGTTCAGGGCTTCGAACTTCTTCAGCTCAGCCTCTTCCTGCGCGTAGGCACGCACGACGCGCACCCC
Organism: Bryobacteraceae bacterium; assembly: GCA_050789245.1. Taxonomy (GTDB): domain Bacteria; phylum Acidobacteriota; class Terriglobia; order Bryobacterales; family Bryobacteraceae; genus PNKE01. The sequence goes on from JBOZRR010000043.1 coordinate 280,391, forward strand.
GCTCAGAGTCTCCTGGACGCGGGAACTGATGTCGGAGAAGAGGCTTTGGATCTTCTCGAAGCGATGGTGGATCCGCTGGCCGAAGACGATGACGACGATGGAGACGGCAGGCGCGGGTATCAGGGCCCATAGCGTGAGCTGCCAGTCCACGGAGAACATGATGGCGAGCGCCAGGATGAATGTGAGGCCGGTCTCGAAGAGGTACATCAGCGCCGGACCGAGCATCATCCGGACGGCGTTCAAATCGTTGGTGGAGCGGGCCATCAAATCGCCCGTGCGGAAGCGCGAGTAGAAGCCCGAGTCGAGTGAGGCGAGCTTCCGGAAGACGTCGTTCCGCATGTCGAACTCGACATCGCGCGAGATGCCCACCAGGATGACGCGCATCCAGAACTGGAAGATGCCTTTGATGCCTGCCAGCAGCAGCAGCGAGGCGCAGAACCAATAGAGCGTCGACAGAGGGTTGCCGCCGCCGATGGAGTCGATCGCCGCCTTGATGACCAGCGGGACTCCGGCGCCCGCGACGTCCTTGATGACGAGCGAACCCAGACCCAGCACGATGCCGCGGCGGTAACGTCGAAGGTAGGGCCAGGCGGTGTCGAGAAACCGGCGCATGCGCTCAGATGCCGGCGAGGGAAGTGACGAGCTTAAGCCACTCCAGACTGACGGTCTTCCAGCCTTCGCGCTCGCTATACCAGTGCTTGAGTTCGAAGCTCTTCATGGGAACGCCAATGATGACGAACTCGATGTCCGGAGCCTGCGCCTTATAAAAGCGGCGGGCACGCCGGGTGTGGAAGTCGGAGGTGACCAGGAGGACTTTCTTCAGGCCGCGGCGGCGAAGCTCCTCGATCATCACGGCGGCTTCTTGTTCAGTGGAGTGGACGTCCGACATTTGGACGCACTCGAAGTCCGTGGCGGCGTAACCGCGCTCGATGGCGAAGGGGATGGAGTAGTCGCACTCGGCGCGCTCGTAATAGACGTTGGGGCCGCTGAGAAGCGCAAAGGGGACGAAGCCCTGGCGGACGAGGTCGCCGCCTTTCAGGACGCGTTCCCCAGTCCAGCCGCCGGCCAGGACGACGGCTGCCTCGGCTTTTTGCGGCTCGTCGCCTACGTCGAGGAATGTGCCGAAGCCGCCGAGAATGAAGTGCCGGCTGAACCAGAGGACCAGCAGCACGACGACGACGACGAGGATCGGAACCAGCGCGATTCCTCGTTGAGCTGGGCGAAGCCGTAGCATGCGTTGGGGGTTATTTCTCGGGATCGAGGTGGCCGGCGGTCTTCAGCTTCTGGTAGAGCCTTTCGACCTCGGCCTCGTCTTCTTCGGTGAGCAGCCGGACGCGCGGCGCGGGGCGGCGCTCCTGTTGTTCGGCCACCGGCTCGCCGAAGATCTGACGGTAGGGGACGCCGTTGATGAGCGCCAGCGCACAGTTTTGCTGGACGAGGCTCAGGAGCTTGTTCGCGGTCTCCATGTCGCCAGGGTAGAGGAGGCGAACACGGGAACCGTCGGCCAAGGTGAGGTAGACCACGAGCGGCGCGGCCCAGCCTGTCTGGTCAACGCGGCGGATGTCCCGCCAGGGCAGAATGCGCTTGCCGATGGCGAGATGAGCTTCGTGGACCTCGATGATCGGCTGAAGGGCCAAGGTCAGCACTAAGGCGGCGCTTGCCAGGAAGAGGATCGCGGGAATGATCGCCGGCAGCCAGTTCGTGGCGCACCAGCCTGAGAATACTGCCAAGCCCAGCGCGACTGCCGCTGAGGTCAGATAAAGCCGGCTTGGCGCAAAACGAATCATCCCGAAGCTCTCATCTCCAGCCTAGCGTGTAGGGGGGGCGGGGTCAACGAGGACGATGGGGCGGGACTGCTGCCTGGGCGGCCCGCCACAGGTTGATGCCGGTGACAGCGTAGTGCAGGGCGGACCAGAGGGTGGCCAAGGCGGTGAGAGGAATGCCGCCAGTGAGGAGCAAATCCAGCGGGCTGGAGGGTGAGAGCATCGACAGGACGGCGGCGGCGGCCAGGCCCATTTGGCAGACTGTGGAAATCTTGCCCCAAATTGTCGGCGGAAGGCGGCGGATGGGTGTCAGCGTGAACGCGGCTGCGGCGAAGAGAAGGATAAGGATGTCCCGGCCAATCACCAGAACGACTAGCCAGCTTGGCAGGACCTCTGACGCGCCCAGGGCCAGGTACCCCACCGCCAGCATGAACTTGTCGGCGATCGGGTCCAGTTTCTCGCCGAGCGCCGATTGCCAGTGGAAGCGCCGGGCAATGTAGCCGTCTAAGGCGTCGGTGAGCCCGGCAATGAGAATGAGAGGGAATGCGGTCTGGATGTCGCGCCGAGCCAGGCTCAGCCCGATGAGCGGAGTCAAAACCAGGCGGACATACGTCAGCAGATTCGGCGGCAGCAGCCACTCACGCATGGCACGAGCGTCTAGCTGGCAACAAGGGCCTGTGCAACGCGAGCGGCGAGTTGATCGAAGGTGACCACTTCGTAGAGGTCGGGTTCGGCCATGATTCGGGAGACCAGGGCGACATGCATGGCGTGTCCAGCGCGTTCTGCAATGACGTGCCCCAGTAGGGGCTTGCCGATCAGGGCGAGATCGCCAATCAAGTCCAGCAGTTTGTGACGGCAGGGCTCATCGGGAAAACGAAGCCCGCCGGGGTTCATGACGCCGTCCGGCGTGAAGCAGACGGCCGATTCGAGCGTGGCGCCTCGGATCAGGCCCATGTCGCGCATCGCATCGAGTTCCTTTTCGAAGCCGAAGGTGCGTGCTGGAGCGATGTCGCGCGCGTAGCGCTCGGGGGTGATCTCCATTTCGAGCACCTGGCGGCCGACCATCGGGTGCGGGAAGAAGACGTCACAGGTGAGTTGGAAACAATCCGCCGGGAGAATGGTGATGCGCTTGCCGTTCCCTTCGAGAGTCACCGGGCGGCGAATCCGCAGGAATCGGCGGCGGCGGCGGGAGGTGCGCAATCCAGCCTGCTGGATGAGCTCGACGAAGCCTTTCCCACTGCCGTCGAGGATCGGCACCTCGAGGTTGTCGATCTCGACATAGGCGTTGTCGATGCCCATCGAGTAGAAGACCGACAGCAGATGTTCCGTTGTGGAGATCAGGACGCCCTGGCGCATCAGGCTGGTGGCGTAGGAAACGCGCTGAACGAACTTCCAGCTTGCGGGGATCTCGAAGTTCTCGAGGTCTGTGCGGCGGAAGACGATGCCGGTGGCGGGCGGTGCGGGCAGAATTCGAATCTTAACAGGCACCCCGGAATGGAGCCCAATACCCTGGGCCTCCACGGGGCGCTGGAGCGTCGTCTCAAATCGCAAAAGGATGACTCCAACGCAGCAACATGAACTTTACTCCCACATGGTAACAGACTCGGCAATGGGGGTAAGTGGTTTCAAAAGAATCATTTACAGTGATTTGATTGTGTCCCGAAAGACACACTTCGGCACCTGGGTGTGGTATCCTTTTCCATGTTTCGTAGTGTCTTCGCCGTAAGGCCTCAGGACCAAAGGCCGGACGAGGAGGGTACACGTTATCATGAGGGGCATGGCGCGCCCACGACTGTTTTTGGTAGACAGCTTCAACCTGATCTTCCGTGCCTACCACGCGCGGCAGCGCACTGGCGCGCCGCCCATGCGGACGTCCAGAGGCTCGTCGACCGAAGCCCTTTACATCTTCCACAACATGGTGCGGAAGCTGATGCGGCAATATCAGCCGGAGTACCTCGCCGCCGTGTTCGAAAGCGAGGGGAAGACGTTTCGCGACGAGCAGTTCGAGGCGTACAAGGCGAACCGCACGGAGACGCCTCCTGAACTGGTCGAGCAGATTCCGCAGATCGAGCGGATGCTGAATGCGATGCGGGTGCCGGTGCTGAAGGTGGAGCGCTACGAGGCGGACGATGTGATCGGCACGGTCTCCCGGCGAGCGGCTGACGAGGATTTCGACGTCTGGATCGTTTCGAGCGACAAGGACATGCTGCAACTCGTCGATGAGCGCGTGTCGATGCTCGACATGATGAAAGGCGACACGCTCTACGACCCGGCAAAGGTGAAGGAGTTCAAGGGTGTTGGGCCGGACCGCATTGCGGACCTGCTGGCGCTGGTGGGCGATTCGGTCGACAACATTCCGGGGGCGCCGGGCATCGGCGACAAGGGTGCCGTGGCGCTGCTGGAACAGTTCGGCAGCGTGGAGGCCGCGCTGGATCGGGCTGAAGAAGTGACGCGGAAGGCGTATCGCGAGTCCTTGCAGAATAACCGCGAGCAGATCGAGTTGAGCAAGCGGCTAGCGACGATCGACCGCGAAGCGCCGCTCGAAGTCCGGATCGAAGACCTGAAAGTCCGCGAGCCGGATACGGCGGCATTGGCTGAACTGTACCGCGAGTTCGAATTCATCAGCTTCCTGAAGGAACTGGGACAAGCGGATGGCGCCGGCACGAGCGCGGAGCCTGAACCCGTTGAACACGATCGCGGTACGCTCGTGGTCTACGACTGGAAATCCCACCTGCGGGAAGGCGCGGCGGATCCGGGCAAGCCGGTTGAGGACGTTCTGCTGTATGCGTTCCTGGTGCTCTCCGATCCGGGCTCCTGCGCGCTGGATTCGCTGATGGCGCGCTATCTGGATCGGCCGATGGAGCCGGCCGAAGCACTGCCGGCGTTGGCCCGGCGATTACGCCCGCTGGTGTCGGGCGAATTGCGCAGGGTCTACGAGGAGATCGACCTTCCGCTCGCTCCGGTGCTGGCCGCGATGGAGCGTGCCGGCATTCGCGTGGAGACCGCACAGCTTGCGGCGCTCTCGGCGCGGATGGACGGTGAGATCGGTCGTCTGACGGACGAGATCTATGCCCTGGCAGGCAAGCCCTTTAACATCAACTCGCCGCCGCAGTTGGGCAAGATCCTGTTTGAAGACCTGGGCATTCCGGCGCAGGGCCGCACGGGCAAGACGAAGAGCTATTCCACAGCCGCGGATGTGCTGGAATCACTGGCGGCGCAGTACCCGATCGCGCAGAAGGTGCTCGACTACCGCCAGCTGACGAAGCTGAAAGGCACCTACGTTGACGCTCTGCCGGAGCTGATCGCACCGGAGGACAAACGGGTTCACACGACTTTTAATCCGGCGGGCGCGGCGACGGGGCGGCTGTCTTCTTCGAACCCGAACCTGCAGAACATCCCGGTCCGCACCGAACTGGGCCGCGAAATCCGCGCCGCGTTCGTGCCGGAGCCGGGCTGGACGATGCTGGTGGCGGACTATTCCCAGATCGAACTGCGGCTGCTGGCGCACTTCTCGCGCGATGCCGTCCTGCTGGACGCGTTCCGGAACAACGAGGACATCCACACGCGCACGGCGTCGGAGGTCTTCGGCGTGCCGCCGCTCATGGTGACACCCGAGATGCGCCGCAATGCGAAGGCGGTGAACTTCGGCATTGTGTACGGGCAGACGTCGTTCGGGCTGGCGCAGCAGCTCGGGATCGAACGCGGCGAAGCGGAACGGTACATCCGCGGCTACTTCGAGAGGTACAGCGGTGTGAAGAAGTGGATCGACCGCACGATCGAAGACGTCCGCGACAAGGGGTACACGCTGACGCTGCACGGCCGGAAGCGGACGATTCCCGATATCCAGTCGAAGAACCCGAACGCACGGTCGTTTGCGGAACGCACGGCCGTAAACACGCCCTTGCAGGGCACAGCGGCGGACCTGATCAAGCTGGCGATGATCGCCTTGGACCGCGAGCTGCGCGAACGCCGCATGAAGACACGGATGCTGCTGCAAGTGCACGACGAACTTGTGCTGGAGGCTCCGCCCGAGGAAGTGGAGTCCGCGTCGAAGCTGGTGAAGAGCCGCATGGAGAACGTCGTGAAGCTGGAGGTTCCGCTGCTGGTGGAGACGGGCACGGGCTCGAACTGGCGGGACGCGAAGTAAGGGCAGAGAGATGGACCCGATCCGCGAACAGCTCGAGCTGCTGCGGAGGAAGATCGCGCGCATCGACCAGCGCTACGCTGCCGAATCGACGCCCATCTGCGATCTGGAAGGCCGCGAGGTGGAGACCGCGCTGGGCCGGCACTGGGAGATTGATCGCCTGTGGCCGGCGCAGCACAGGCACGGCACGGCGGATGTCGGTGCGCTGGTGGAACTTGCGCCGGAGCTGCTTTCCGTCCTGAGCGACGATCCGGACTGGGCCGTGCCGCCCGAGAAGTGGGCCTTCATCGACACGGAGACCACGGGGCTGGCCGGCGGGTCCGGCACGCTGGCGTTTCTGATCGGCGGCGGCGCGATCGGCCCGAACGGCTTCGAGCTGCGGCAGTGGTTCATCCGGGAACACGGCGAGGAGCCTTCCGCGCTGGCGGCCTTCGCCGAGTGGCTTGCGCGGTTCGACGTGCTGGTCACTTACAACGGGCGTGCCTTCGACGTACCGCTGCTCGAAACGCGCTACCGGCTGTCCAGAATGAAGCCGCCCTTTGAGCGGCTGCGCCACATCGATCTGCTTTATGGCGCGCGCCGCCTTTGGCGTCTGGCCCTGGAGAGCTGCCGTCTGATGGACCTGGAGACAAAGATCCTCGGTGTGGAGCGCGTTGGGGACGTCGGCGGCGCGTTCATCCCGGCGCTCTATTTCGAGTTCCTGCGCACCGGGAATGTGCGCCCATTATTGCCGGTGATTTCGCATAATGCGATCGATATTCTGTCATTGGCCTGCCTGACGGCGGTGGTTCCAGCGGCCTTCCGCGAACCTCAGAAGCTGAAGCACGGGGGCGAGATGATCGGTCTGGCGCGCTGGCTGAGAAACGAGGGCCGCTCGGAGGAAGCTCTCGGCCTGATGCGGGAGGCGCTCAAACGCCCGTTGGCCGAACCGCTGATGTTCGAAACCCTCTGGCACATGGCCGAGATGGAGCGGCGCCTGAAGCGGCACGATGCGGCGGTAGCCCTGTATTGCGAACTCTCGACGGTGTCCAACAACTGGCGCGGCCTGGCCTGCGAGCGTCTGGCGGTCCACTACGAGCACCGAGAGAAGAACTTCGTCATGGCGCTGGAGATGACCCGCGCCGCCCGGGCGCTGGAGGATTCCGAGGAGCTGAAAAAACGCGAGGCCCGCCTGTTAAAGCGGGCCTCGATTCCGGAAACCCGGCGTTTGATTGAGAGCTAACTTGCCATCTGCTCCACTTTGGAGAGCAGCGCATTCTCGAAGGTATAATCGGCCAGATTCCGGTCGTGGTGGCGCAGGTACCACTTGTAGGTTTCGCGCAGGCCGGCGTCGAAGCTGGTGGGCTTGAAGCCGAGCACGCGCTGCGCCTTGGCAATGATGGTGGTGATCGGCGGCAGGTCGAAGTACATCCCGAAGTAGAGCCGCGGACCCATGGGGTGGCCTCCGGCGCGGAGGATGCGCTCGCGCGGAATGCGGACGAAACTGGTGGACTTGCCGGCCGCATTGCAGAAGGCGTCCAGCACCTCGGTCTGAGTCATCGGCCGCGGGTTGGCGATGTTGAAGGCATGACCGCACAGGTTGGGCGCCTCCATCACCTTCAGGCACGCGGAGACCACGTCTTTGACGTAAACGAACTGCATCAAACGGCGGCCGTCGCCGGGAAGAATGACGGGCCGCTTGTCGCGCAGCCGGTCCCAGAAGAACTGCTCCCGGTAGAACGGATTGCCGGGGCCGTAGATGTACGGCGGCCTCAGTGTAACCACGGGCGTGCCGAAGCGCTGGTGCAGACGGAACAGCGCCCGTTCGCTCTGGGCCTTGTTCCGGATGTAGCGGTCGGGGTGATGGTCCGGGGCCAGGGCATCTCCTTCGTGGTGGTTCAGGCCGTCGCCGTAGGCGGCCACCGTGGACATGAACACGTAACGGCCGACATTACCGTTCAGGATGCGCGCCGAGCCCTCCACCGCCTCTGCTGGCGTACCGCGCTCAAAATCGTACGCATTGTCGAAGACGACGTCGAACGACCGGCCGCGGATGGCGGATTTCATCTGCTCCAGGTCGTTGCGATCTGCACTGAGATTCGCGACTTTCTTACCGAACTCGTGGCTGGATTTGCGGTGGAGGATTGTCACCTCGTGTCCAGTCTTCGAGAGTGCTTCTACCAGGTGTTTTCCGACGAACTGCGTTCCGCCGATAACGAGAATTCTCATCGCCTCGTCCGCGATCCTCCTGTCATTAAATGCGTCAAAGAGCAAAACGCGCGGCTTTTAGGGCCGCGCGTCGCTGATCAGTCGTAGTATTCCAGGCCGAGGTGCGTGATCAGGTCCTCGCCCTTCATCCAGCGGAGCGTGTTCTTCAGTTTCATGAGCTGGATGAAGATGTCGTGCTCGGGGTACAGCCCCGGCGCCGTCATCGGAGCTTTGAAGTAGAACGACAACCACTCCTGGATGCCCTTCATGCCCGCGCGCTGGGCGAGGTCGAGGAATAGCACCAGGTCCAGAACCAGCGGAGCGGCCAGGATGGAGTCGCGGCAGAGGAAGTCCACCTTGATCTGCATCGGATAGCCGAGCCAGCCGAAGATGTCGATGTTGTCCCAGCCTTCTTTCGCGTCGCCGCGCGGCGGGTAATAGTTGATGCGAACCGCGTGGTACAGCTTCTTGTAGAGGTCGGGGTAAAGATCGGGCTGAAGGATCTGCTCCAGCACCGACAGCTTGGTCTCTTCCTTCGACTTGAAGCTGCCCGGATCTTCCAGCACTTCGCCGTCGCGGTTGCCCAGGATGTTGGTCGAAAACCAGCCGTGGACGCCAAGCATGCGCGCCTTGAAGCCCGGCGCGAGCAGCGTCTTCATGAAGGTCTGGCCGGTCTTGAAGTCCTTGCCGCAGACGGGAATGTTGCGGTCCTTGGCAAGGTCGAGCAGGGCCGGAATGTCGTGCGTAAGGTTCGGCGCGCCGTTGGCGAACGGAACGCCGGACATCAGCGCCGCGTACGCGTAGATCTGCGAAGGGGCGATCTCCGGATGGTTCTTCTTCATCGCCTCTTCGAACGCACCCAGCGTCTGGTGGATCTCGGACGGCCGGTGAAAGACTTCCGTGGACCCGCACCAGATCATCACGGTCCGGGACACGCCGTTGGCGGTCTGGAAGTTCTTGATGTCTTCCATCAGCGCCTGAGCCTTGTCGAACTTGGTGCCTTCCGATTTGACGTTCGGGCCGTGGATACGCTTGACGTATTCCTGGTCAAAAACGGCCTTCATCGGACGGATGGCTGAAAGCGGCTCGCGCACCTGCTCGAGCAGCGAACTTTCGAGCACCGCCGCGTTCTTCGCGGATTCGTAGGCGGTGTCTTCATAGATGTCCCAGCCGCCGAAGACCAGGTCGTCGAGCGAGGCGAGCGGAACAAAATCCCGGATGTAGGGGCTGCGGCCTTCAGTGCGCTTCCCGAGGCGGATGGTAGCAAGCTGCGTGAGCGATCCCACCGGCTGGCCAAGGCCTCGTTTGACGGCCTCCACACCGGCAATGAAAGTCGTCGAAACCGCGCCAATTCCTGGAATCAGGATGCCAAGTTTACCCTCGGCAGGCGCAATTTTGACGTTCTCTGGCTTAGACAACGTGTTCACTCCTTGTCGGGCCGTCAGACCGAGGATAGAGATGGCCCACTGTTATACTATCAAGCGCATGAGCGGCCGCGCGACGACGACAGTGCCTACTGTGCTAGCCGATGATGAAACGCCGGCACTCGATGAACTCTCATTCCTGTTGAAGGACTTCCCCGAAATTGAGGTTGTAGGGACAGCGGCAAACGGACTTGAAGCGGTTCAGCAGATCGAGAGTCTGGAGCCCGATCTGGTCTTCCTCGACGTTCAGATGCCGGGGCTCGACGGCCTTGGTGTCATCAACAAGCTGAAGGCCGACAAGGCCCCGATGCCCGCCTTCGTCCTGTGTACGGCGTACGAACAATATGCGCTTGAAGCGTTTCGGCTGGAGGCGCTCGATTACCTGCTGAAGCCGATTGACCGTGACCGCCTCGCGCTGACCGTCGAACGCGTTCGCCGCACGATGATCGAGGCTGAAACGGCCCCCCAAATTTCTTTTTCTCAATCCGCCGCACCGGCTCCTGTCACCAAACTGGTGGTCAAAAGCGGCGGCCGGAACCTGATCGTGGACTCTTCCGATGTCGTCTACGCCACCATCGAGGACGGGCTTATCACTGTCGTGACCACCGCGCTCGAAGGCCAGGCGAACTACAAGACCATCGAGGACCTTCAGGCCAGCCTTGACCCCGGCGCCTTCTGGCGCGTCCACCGCAGCTACCTGGTGAACATCAACCGCATCAAGGAAGTGATCCCCTGGTTCAAGTCGAGCTATCAGCTCCGGATGGACGACAAGAAGCAGAGCGAAATCCCCGTCAGCCGGGTGCAGACGAAGCGATTGAGATCGCTATTCAAGCTGTAGCGTCAGATATTTACGCCGATCCGCCACAGCATGTAGCCGAAGGCCTGCCGCAGATACAGCCAGTGCCGTCGTAATCCGCCTTGCGTCGACGACGGCCTCGGCGAGCCGTACACTTCCATCCCCTCGTGCTCCAGAATCCGTTTCGCGCGGTAGATGTGGTAGCCGTCGCTGACGATGATTGCCGAGCGCAGATTCATCCGCCTCATCAGTTCGCTCACGGCGACGACGGTGTGGACTGTTGAATCGCCCTCGCCCTCGACGATGATGTTCTCGCTGGGGACGCCCTTCTTGACAAGATAGTCGCGGCCGACCTGGCCTTCCGTAAACTGCGGATCGCCACCCGCGCCTCCGCTGGTCAGCAGGAGCGGCGCCATCGATTTTCTGTAGAGCTGATAGGCGTGCTCCAGCCGCGCTCGCAGCACCGGCGACGGGTTGCCATTGTACTCGGCGGCGCCGAGCACGACGATCACGTCGGACCGCTGGGCCTCGTCTGTCAGGGACTGGCGCTCAATCGCCTTCGAGAGCGCAACGAGATAGGTGGAGAACGGCAGGCCCAACACCAACGCACACATGAACGCCAACCGTTTCATCGTAGGATACTTAAATTCTACGCAAATCATGCACCGCGCCGAAGCCATCACCAGCGCGCGCAACCCGCTGCTCAAGGAGATCCGGCGGGCGGCGGCGAAAGGTGAACTCACTCCTTCCGGCCACTGCGTCGCCGAAAGCCTCCATCTGCTGGATGAAGCGCTCCGGAGCGGCTGCGAAGTGCCGCACGTCTTTATCGCGGAGAGTGCCGCCGAAAACCTAGAGCGCCGCATGGCTGGACTGACAGGCAGCGCCGTTCACGTCCTGGCCGACCCGCTCTTCAAGGAGATTGCCACGACGGAGGCCAGCCAGGGCGTCGTCGCGCTGGTCCGGCCTCCCGCTTGGGAGTTGAACGACCTGTTTCGCGCGCCTGCACTCTGCGTCATCCTTGACGGCGTTCAGGACCCCGGCAACGCCGGAGCCATCGTCCGCGCGGCGGAGGCATTCGGCGCCACGGGCGTCGTCTTCATGAAAGGGACGGTCAGCCCGTTCAATCCAAAGACCTTGCGCGCAGCGGCGGGTTCGCTCTTCAGGCTCCCATTTGTCGAAGGCATCGACGCTGCCGCCGTGGTCGAAGCTCTGACTCGCGGCCAAATCCGCATCCACGTTACAGTGCCGCGGAACGGCGAACCACTCGACCAGGCGGATCTGAAGGCTGCGTGTGCCATCGTCATCGGCAGTGAGGGCCGAGGTGCCGGTCCCGAATGGCTCTCCACCGCCCGACGCTTGCGCATCCCAACTCACGTCGTGGAATCCCTGAATGCCTCGGTCGCTGCGGCAGTTGTCCTCTATGAAGGCAGTCGCCAGCGTGGACTCGGCAGGGGCTCCGCATGAGCCTCTTCGCGCAGCCCGAAGCTCAGATGCCGCGCCCGCTCGCCGAGCGCATGCGGCCTCAGACTCTCGACGAGTATGTCGGCCAGGAGCATATCCTCGGCCCCGGCAAGCCGCTGCGCATCCAGATCGAGAAGGACCGCCTGACGTCGATCATCCTCTGGGGACCGCCCGGCGTCGGGAAGACCACGCTGGCCTCGCTCGTCGCCCGGCATACGCAATGCTCCTTCGTGCCATTCAGCGCCGTGCTGAGCGGAATCAAGGAGATCAAGGAGGTGATGGCCCAGGCTGAGCGCCTCCGGCGCATGGGCCAGCGGACCGTCCTGTTCGTCGACGAGATCCACCGCTTCAACAAGGCCCAGCAGGACGCCTTCCTCCCTTACGTCGAGCGTGGCGACATTATCCTGATTGGCGCCACGACGGAGAATCCCTCATTTGAGGTCATCTCGGCGCTCCTCTCGCGGTCGAAGGTCTACGCGCTTCGCCCGCTCACCACCGAGGAGATCGTCACGCTGCTCCAGCGGGCGCTGCCGGTGGTCGGCGTCGACAGCCCGCCGGAGCTCCTCGAGCAGATCGCGCTCTACTCGAGCGGCGACGCCCGCACGGCGTACAACATCCTCGAGATCGCTGCCGCGGCTGCTGAGGGCGGGGCCATTCAGCCAGCAGCCGTCGAAGCCGCCGTCCAGCGCAAAATGCTGCTGTACGACAAGTCGGGCGAGGAGCACTTCAATCTGATCTCCGCGCTCCACAAGAGCGTGCGCTCCTCTGACCCCGATGCCGCGCTGTACTGGCTGGCCCGAATGCTGGAAGCCGGCGAGGACCGGATGTACATCGCCCGCCGCCTGGTCCGGATGGCTGTCGAGGACATCGGCCTCGCAGACCCGCGCGCTGTGGAACAGGCGATAGCCTGCCAGCAGACGGTTCATTTCCTTGGGGTTCCAGAGGGCGACCAGGCGCTGGCCCAGGCCGCGATCTATCTGGCCGTTGCCCCGAAATCAGACGCGGCCTACCAAGCGCTGAACGCCGCCACGGCGCTGGTCCGCGAGCGCCCCGCCGAAGCCGTGCCCATGCACCTGCGGAACGCCCCGACCCGGCCCATGAAGGAGTGGGGCTACGGCCAGGGTTACCGGCACGCACACCAGGAGCCGGAGGCCCTCACCGCTATGGAATGCCTGCCGGAGGCGCTCTCCGGCACGCAGTTCTACCAGCCTACAGGCCGCGGTACGGAGGCCCGCATCAAGGAGAGGCTCGACGAGATCCGCCGCTGGCTGTTGGAGCAGCGCGCCAAGTCCGGCGAATAGTCCCGGCTACTTCGTTTTAGGAGCCTTCCAGGCCGTCACCGTGATTTCAATTTTTGACTCACCCACCAGCGCGGCGACCCCAACTGTAGTTCTGGCCGGCCGCGGTTCCGGGAAGAACTCCATATAGATCTTGTTCATCCGCTGGAACAGGTTCATGTCGGTCAGGTAGACCTGGACCGCCACCGCATCGGCCGGCGTGTAGCCCGCCTCCTTCAGAATCACATTAATATTCTCAAGGGTTTGGCGGACTTCGTCTTCGAAAACCGTAGGAATTTTTCCAGTCTTCGCGTCCCGTCCCACCTGCCCGGAGACGTGCAATGTGGTCCCTGCGAGGATGCCCGGCGAATAGGGCCCGGCCGTGGAACTGCCCGCTGGAGCCACTATTTTCTTGTCGGAAGGGCTTGCCATTGACGCAAAAATGAGCAATAGAATAGGGATACCAATCTGTCGCATACCGGACATCATACCGGAGCCTGGTTGGTTTTACGCCTGCGAAGTCGGACGCAGGCTGGAATGGTCGATAGAACCAGTTAGAATGAGCGGCGGAACGATCCGTCGCCTGCGAGGATTAGGGGAGATAGAGGAGAATGAACCTTTTTGTCGAGGAATCCAAACCTGAGGTGTTCCTTAACGGCGATGATCGGAGGTCATCCAGCCGTTTTCCCATCGAACGCGAGATCTACTACCGGGTCCTGAGCAAACGGAGCGGCAACGAATCCGGCACAGGGATCACGCGGAACATGAGTAGCAGCGGAATACTCTTCACAACCGAACAGAGACTGATTCCGGGGAAGAAGATCGAACTGGCCATTAGCTGGCCGGCGCAACTGGATGACCGGTGCGCCCTCAAGCTGATTGCCCGAGGCCGGATCGTGCGCGCCGAACACAACATAGCGGCCGTTGAGATCCAGCAGTACGAATTCCGCACGATGGGCGCTCACGGGCTCATGCTGTAAGCCGGGCCCGGAACCAGGACACTGTGGCGCGCAGACCCTCCTCGAGGGGAACCTTCGGTTCCCATAAGAGGAGTGTGCGCGCCCGGCCGATGTCCGGCTGCCGTTGCTGAGGATCGTCCTCGGGCAGAGGCTCATAACGGATCTCACTCGCGCTGGCCGTCAGCGCCCTGATGTAGTGCGCGAAATCGAGGACCGTCATCTCGGCGGGGTTGCCGAGATTGATGGGCAGCACCTCGTCTGACTTCATCAGCCGCACCAGGCCGTCGACCAGGTCTGAGACGTAGCAGAAGCTCCGCGTCTGCGCGCCCGTGCCGAAGACGGTCATCGGAATCCCCCGCAACGCTTGGTCGAGGAAAGCCGGGACAATCCGCCCGTCATCCAGCTTCATTCTTGGGCCGTACGTATTGAAGATTCGCGCGATACCCGCGCGAAGCCCGTGGCGGCGGTGGTAAGCCATCGTCAGAGCTTCGGCAAAACGCTTTGCCTCGTCGTAGCACGAACGCGGGCCCACGGGATTCACATTCCCCCAGTAGGTCTCCGGCTGCGGATGAACCAAAGGATCGCCGTAGCACTCCGACGTGGACGCCAGCACGAACCGCGCATTACTTCGAAGGGCGGCTTCCAGCAGATTCCGCGTCCCTTCGCTTCCGACCCGCAGCGTCTCGATGGGGTGGTTCAGATAGTCCTTCGGGCTCGCAGGCGAGGCGAGGTTCAGGACCGCGTCCCAGCCAGAATCGACGTCCAACGGCTGAGTGACGTCGTGCTGGAGCAGTTCGAAGCGCGGGTGGCCTTTGAGATGCTCAAGATTGGCGGCCCGGCCCGTCACGAAGTTGTCCACGCCCAGGACCCGATGGCCGTCCTCAAGCAGACGGTCGCACAGGTGAGATCCAATGAAGCCGGCCGCTCCGGCCACGAGAATTCGCAATCGCCCTCCATGCAGGGCATAGCCCCGCAAGATCCCATTTTAGGGGGCCTCGATGCCCTGCGTGTTACAGTGATGGGCGAAGTTTATGGTGGAGCGTTCGGGAGTCGAAATCGCGCTATTCGCCGCACTGCTGTTTGCCTCGATAGGAGCCTTTTTCTGGCGTTTCCGCCGCGTGCTCAAAATCATCTTCCGCTCGAAGCCGGATGCGTCGTTCCAACTCGCTCCCGTCGGCCGGCGCATCAGTGAATTCGTCTGGGAAGTGCTCTGCCAGGCCAAGGTGATTCGAGAGCGTCCGCTGCCGGGACTCGCCCACGCCTTCGTCTTCTGGGGCTTCCTCTGCTTCGCCATCGTCACCATCAATCACGCGGCAGCGGGCTTCGGCTTCGAAGTCTTCCGACGGGACTCAGGTATCTTCGGTCCCCTCTACTCCGGACTTGCATTCGTCTTCTCGCTGGCCGTGGCTGTGTCCATCACGGCCCTCGCCGTGCGGCGGTTCGCCGTGCGTCCGAAGTGGCTTGGCGAGCAGATCTCCCTCGAATCCGGCTTCATTGCACTGCTCATCCTGCTGCTGATGACCAGCTATATGGCCGAGTACCTGGTCCACCCCGATCCGAATTCAGCGCCCGGCAAACTGTTGTGGTGGATCCACACACTCTCGCTGCTGGTCTTCCTGCCGCTGATTCCGCATACGAAGCACCTGCACCTGGTTCTGAGCCCGGCCACCGTCTTTCTCTCTCGGGGAGGTTTCAGCCGAATCCCGCCACTGGAAGGCGACGAAGACTTCGGCCTCGACTCAGGCAAGGACGTCACGCAATTGCTTGCGCTGCAGGCCTTCTCCTGCGTCGAGTGCGGCCGCTGTCAGGAACACTGTCCGGCCAACTTCACCGGCAAGGTGCTGAACCCGAAGGAGATCGTTCTCGGAGTTCGTTCTTACCTAAATGAATCCGGTCCTGCCGCGGAGGCGCCCCTTCTCGGTGCGCACCTGAGCGAGGAGGCCGTTTTCCAGTGCACCACTTGCGGCTCCTGCGAGTATCAGTGCCCCGTCGGAATCGAGCACCTCCCGCTGATCATCGGGCTCCGGCGCGGTGCCGTGAACACCGGCAAGTGGGAGGACGATTATGGCGGCGAGTTATTCCTGAAGCTCGAACGCAGCGGCAATCCGCTGGGCATGGCTGCGTATGAGCGCGACAAGTTCATCAAGAAGCTCGATCTGCCGGTCTTCGACGGCTCCCAGGACTATTGCCTCTGGCTCGGCTGCATGGGCGCCTACGATCAACAGGGACGGGAAGTGGTCACCGCGCTCGTCCGCATCCTGCGGCATCTGAACGTCACCTTCGGAGTCTTGAAGAAGGAGAAGTGCACGGGCGATTCGGCCCGACGCCTCGGCAACGATCTGGCGTTTCAACAACTGGCCGAGTTCAATATCGGCCAAATGCGCGATGCCGGGGTGAAGAAGCTAATCTCCATCTGCCCGCACTGTGTCCGGACCATCGGCGAGGACTGGAAGGAACTCGGTGTTTCGTTCGAGATCGAACATCATTCGGAGTTCCTGGCTCGCCACGCCGGCGAGTTGCCGCATGCCGCGAACGGCGAGTCGATCGTCTATCACGATCCGTGTTATCTGGGCCGGTATCGCGACGTCTATTCGGAGCCGAGGGCTGTGGCCTCCCTGGGCGGCCGCCTAGTCGAAGCGGAGCGCTCGCGGGAGCGGTCATTCTGCTGCGGCGCGGGCGGCGGGTTGGTCTTTCTGGGCGAGGAGAAGGGGAAGCGCGTCAGCCACGAGCGCGCCGAGCAGTTGATCGGGACTGGCGCGGGCACCATCGCAGCGGCCTGCCCCTTCTGCCACACCATGTTCCGTGACGCCTTGTCCGCCGTGAAGCCCGAAGGCGCGCCGCAACTGCTCGATATCGCCCAAATTGCCGCCGCCAGATTGCCGTCAAACGGGCATTAGGGCGAGGCGGCATGCTATACTGGCGGATGCCGCACGATTGTTGGGGCGCGTAGCTCAATTGGCAGAGCAACTGACTCTTAATCAGTAGGTTGAAGGTTCGATTCCTTCCGCGCTCACCAACCCTCCTTCACCTCTTCTTCAGCGTGACAGCCATCCCCCCGCCCTGCATGTAGTAAACCGTGTCGAGATCCGGGTTCGCGGTGATGGCCGCGAGGTATTCCGGAACCATCCGGACGTTGTGCGCCAACATCAGGCCGCCGGGTCGGAGACGTGGTAGAAGCTGGTTCAGGTAGTCGACGTAGCCGGACTTTTCGGCGTCGATAAAGACCAGATCCACGGGTGCTTCGAGCTTTTGAAGCTCCTTGTGGGCATCGCCTTCGATCAGATCGACGACCGGCAGAACGCCGGCGTGCTCGAAGTGGCGGCGGGCGATGGCGGCGCGGCCCGGATCGATCTCGAAGGTGTGCAGCGTGCCGCCGGTCTTCACGAGGCCCATCGAGAGCCACAGCCCGGAAATGCCGGTTGAAGTCCCGATCTCGACGACGTTCCTTGCCCCGGTGGTCTCGACCATCATTCGGAGCAGTCGGCCATCCTCCGGCCCGACGTTGGCGAAGGTCTCACCTGCATCTTCGGCCGCTGTCAACGCCGCCAGGATTTGCCGTTCGGCGTCAGAAGTGGCAACGGCAGCCGAATCGGGAAGCCGGAGTTGGAGGGACGGGATCCGGAAAGCAGTGACGAGGAAGAGCACCATGCCGCCGGCTCCGACGAAGAGGCCGATCCAGCGGCGCGGCGATGAGGGTGTATCGAGCATGCAGAACATCTTGTGCCTGCTTTCGATGGGATGGACACCACGACGCGAGGAGGGGTTCCGCCGGCTCGGCTAGTTCGATTCGTTCAAGATGCGGTAGAGCTGGGGGCCGTACTTCTCGATGGATTTGATACCCAGGCCGGGGATGGCCAGCAGTTCGGCGGCGGTTTCGGGACGGGATTCGGCGATGGCCTGAAGGACCTTGTCGCTGAAGATGCGGAAGGCGGGGACGCCCAGTTTCTTCGCCTCGGCCAGGCGCCAGGCGCGGAGGGCCTTTTCGAGCCGGTCTTCGTCGCCGCTGGTAGCCTGGGGAGTTCGTTTTCGCACTTGTCCGGCCTTGGCCTTGGCCTGGGGCTTGGGGGCCGATCTTCGCTTTCTATTTGACTTGCTGGCGGGGACAGCGGCCTCCTTCATCGAGATTTCCACAGGTTCGTTTCCCCACTTTTCGTCGCCGTCTTCGGTTAACTCTACGACTCTGTACGGAATCTTCTTCCCGTCTTTCTCGAAGACGGCGTCGTTGAGGGCGACGAGTCCGGCTCGGGCCATGGCGCCGAGCAGGTCCTCGAAGGTGTCTCGGGTGAGGGCATCCGTGGGGAAGAGTTCGGAATGGAGTTTACCGGTGGATTTGTGGCTGACGGGCCGGAGGGCGGTGATGACGCGGCCGACGGCGTCCTCCTCGATGGGACGGAGGGCGCGGAAGCGCTGGGCGACGCAGTCCTGGGGCGCGCAGAAATCACAGATTCCACAGGAGTTGTGGCCGTCGTCGTGGTCGCCGAAGTGGCGGACGAGGGCCGACATGCGGCACAAGTTCGTTTCCGCAAAACGAATCATGTGCTCGATCTGAGCCTTTTTCTGTTCGCCGAGTTCGATGTAGGACTCGCGCCAGTTCGCGGCGCCGAGCGCGACGTTTTCGGCGTAGTCGACGACGGCGCCCCCGTGAATCCAGAGCTTTTCGAGGGCTTTGTCGAAGAGATCGGAGTTGATCCGCAGCCGGTGCTGGAGCGCGGATTTCTCGACGGGTTCGAGGCCGAGCTTCGAGAAAATGCGGTCGAGAACTTCGACGTCGGGGTAGTCGCGTTCGAAGAAGAAATCGTGGGTATAGCGGTCGGCGTAGGAGTGCATCAGGACGGCGCGGCTGGGCTTGCCGTCGCGTCCGGCGCGGCCGATCTCCTGGTAGTACGCTTCGAGGCTGCCGGGCAGGGCGGTGTGAATGACGGTGCGGATGTCGGGCTTGTCGATGCCCATGCCGAAGGCGATGGTGGCGACCATCACTTCGACGTCGCCGGAGAGGAAGCGTTCCTGGACGCGCTGGCGGTGGTCGGCGTCGAGGCCCGCGTGGTAGGCGGCTGTGGGGAACTCGAGCGAAAGCTCGGCTTCGATGGCCTCCACCTGCTTGCGGGTGGGCGCGTAGACGATACCGGGGCGGCGGTCATCGTCGGCGAGCAGTTCGCGGACCAGGGCGGCGCGTCGCGAGGGGGCGACTTCGACGGCCTCGATGGCGATGTTATCGCGACGGAAGCCGTGGATGAAGCGCGAAGCGTGGCCGAGTCCAAGCTGTTTTGCGATGTCGTTCTGGACGAGCGGCGTGGCGGTGGCGGTGAGCGCGACGACGGGCGCGGGGCGCAGGGCGGGGAGGTGCTGGCCCAGCATGCGGTAATCGGGGCGGAAGTCGTGGCCCCATTGGGAGATGCAGTGCGCTTCGTCGATGGCGATGAGGGTGGGCTTGCGCTTGGCGAGCATCTCCGGAAAGCCGTTGACGCGGAGGCGCTCGGGGGCGATGAAGAGGAACTGGAGTTTGCCGTTCAGGTAGTCGATGCAGGCCTGGCGGAGCTGGGTGCGCTCGCGGCCGGAGTGGATGCGGTCGACGGCGAAGCCGCGCTCCTTCAGCTTGGCGACCTGGTCCTCCATCAATGCGATCAACGGGCTCACGACGAGCGTGGTGCCGCCTCTGGCGAGGCCGGGAAGTTGATAGCAGAGCGACTTGCCGGAGCCGGTGGGCATGACGAGCAGAACATCCTTGCCGTCGATGGCGGCTCGGCAGACGGCCTCCTGGTTCGGACGGAACGCGGAGAAGCCGAAGGCCTGGTGAAGGAGTTCTTCGAGGGTGCCTTCCGCTTTCGGGGGCGGGGGGACAGTCCCCTTTCGGGGTTCATGGGCTACAACAGCATTTTTGAAAGAGTCCCCAGTGCGAGTGCCTACCTTGCCGACGACTTCGACGACGTAGTCCTCGATGCCTTTGAGGAATGGATCGAGGTGGTCCTGGCCGCGCTGGATGCGGGCGAGGAAGGCTTCCCACTGGCCGGTCATCGCGGGGCTCTTGACCTCGGGGTGAACGACCTCGATGAGGCGGATGCCCTTATCGGTGGCCTCGAGGGTCTTGCCGCTGCGGAGGATGTAGCCGCGCTTCAGCAGGACTTCGATGATGGCGGCGCGAGTGGCGGGCGTGCCGAGGCCGGAGTCCTTCATCGCGTCCGAGAGCTCTTTTTCATCGAGCGTCTTGCCGGCGGTCTCCATGGCGGTGAGCAGCGTGGCCTCAGTGAAGCGCTTCGGCGCGCGGGTCTTCTTCTTCACGGCCTTCGCGTCGATGACGTCCTGCGGCTGGTCCTTCTCGAGGCCGGGCGGGAGGGCCTGTTCGATTTGCTGATCGGACTTCTTTGTTGGCGCGATGTCGAGCACTTTCCAGCCGATTTGCTGCACGGCGGTGCCCGAGGAGTGGTAACGGTCGACGGTCTCGCCGTTGCGGATGGCGGTGATGACGGTGGTGACGGACCAGATGTGATCGTCGTGCCAGGCGCTGAGGAGGCGGCGGCAGACGAGGTCGTAGATCTTGCGCTCCTCCGGGCTGAGCGAGGCTTTCGCGGCGGAGGTAGCCGTGGGGATGATGGCGTGGTGATCGGTGATCTTGGCGTCGTCGACGAAGCGTTTGCCGAGCGGGCGCTCGCCGGTGCCGGGGGCGAGGTGTTCGGCGTAGGGCGCGCTGATGGCCTGCACGATGCGCGGGAGCGTGGCGGCGACGTCGCGCGAGAGATGGCGGCTGTCCGTACGGGGATAGCTGAGGAGCTTGTGGCGCTCGTAGAGGGCCTGAGCGAGGTCGAGCGTCTTCTGCGCGCTGTAGCCGTAGAGGCGGTTGGCGTGGCGCTGGAGCTCGGTGAGGTCGTAGAGCGGCAGCGGGGCGATGCGCTGCGTGTTGGATTGAATGGATTCGATGGCGGCTGTGCCCGTGCGGGCGCGTTCGATGATGGACGCGGCTTCCTGGCCGTCGGCGGCGAGGCGCATGGCCTTCTGGAGCTTCTCTTTATCCCCGCCTTCCGATTCGCGCTCGCGGAACCAGGTGCCCTGGTATGTGGCGTCCTCAGCCTGGCCGGTGGGGCGGAAGGTGGCGACGACCTCCTGGTAGTCCTCCGGGACGAAGGCGCGGATGGCGAGCTCGCGTTCGACGAGCATGGCGAGGGTGGGAGTCTGGACGCGGCCGACGGAGAGATCTTCGCCATAGGCGAGCGAGTAGGCGCGGGAGAGGTTCATGCCGACGAGCCAGTCGGCGCGGCTGCGGCCACGGGCGGCGTCCGCGAGCGGGTCGTAGTCGTGGCCGGGCTTGAGGGAGTCGAAGCCTTTGCGGATGGCGTCTGGGGTGAGGGAGGAGATCCAGAGACGGCGGGTGGGCTTGGCGCAGTGGGCGGCTTCGTAGATGTAGCGGAAGATGAGCTCGCCTTCGCGGCCGGCGTCCGTGGCGCAGACGACGCTGGTGACTCGGGGCGAGTTGAGGATCTTGCTGACGGTTGCGAACTGATCCTTGGTCTTGTCGTAGACGACGAGCGGCCATTCGGCGGGGAGCATGGGCAGGCGGTCGCGGCGCCACTGCTTCCAGAGGGGGTTGATCTCATGCGGCTGCGCGAGAGCGGCCAGGTGGCCGATGGCCCACGTGACGATGTAGCCGTTGCCGTGGAGGAAACCGTCGCCCTTCTTTGCGGCGCCGAGGACTCGGGCGAGATCGCGGGCGACCGAGGGTTTTTCGGCGAGGACGGCGATGCTCGTGGACTCCGCGGCGGCCATGGTCAAGTCACTAGTTTAGCGAGTGGGGTGGGGGAGGACGATTGGCGCGCGGATCGAGCAACGGTGCTGCAACAATCGTATGCAGCCGACGGACATTCGGGTGGGGGCGTCGCCAAGCAACGAGTGCGTCTGGATGACCGGGGATCTGCTGCGCATCGGGCTGGGGTACGGCACGAACAACGACAATGAGAACGTACTGGAGCAGCGCTTCCGGTGGCCGTCGTTCCTGGCTAACCAGACGTACAGCCATCGTGACGAACTAAACAGCCATATGAATACGTCTGGCGTCTTGATAGACCGGGCAAGAGGGGCGGGGAGGATTACTCCAAACTCGTGGGGCACGCGCAATTTGCAGACGGAAAGGGCCGGCCCGCTTTGTGCCAACCCTGCGGCACAGCAAATGCTGTCGCCAAAGAGCACTAATGGGGAGTTGCGATCTACGCCGCCGACGTCTTGGTGACTAGGTCGGCCTTCTGTAGAAACTCAGTCGCCTTCTGAAGTTCTTCCTTGCTGACATTCCATCCAAACTTTGGCAGCATGTTAGCGATGTCCTCCAGCGTGGCTTTGTGGTTCATCCGTGTGAGGATATAGTATGCCTTTGCAGCGATGGAGAGTTCCATGTAATCGAGGTTCCCTGCCTCATTGACGACCTTGGCGGCGGCTTCAATTTTGTTCCAGAGTTCTGGATGCAGCGAAGCCTTCCGGTCGGTGATTCTCATACCCACCTCTGTCAGTCTGTAATCGTATCGGGCCAACTCAAAGCCCCGTTGATCGACGCCCCACCCGGCGACGGCTTCGGACAGGTACCCCAACGACTTCATTTCGAGGTTGGCGGTAGCGACTGCCTCGGAATACGGCCCATAGTAATGAGCTTCGTAGCCGAGGTCGGTTCCTAGGAAGACAGACAGGAAGTAGACCCGCTTCTGGAGCATGGTCTTGCCCTTAACCGTACCACCGAACGCTTTGTACGCCAGTAGCACGACATTTCGAATTGTCTGTTCATTCGTCATTGGTGAATCCTTCTAAGCAACGCAAAATCGGTTCCTTGATCTTGCCCACCAACTCCCGCCGCTCACCCGGACTATCGTAGCTGACTGGGGCGTACACGGAGAAGTGCGGATCGTTCAGCTTCTCGTTGATGGACTTGAAGAGGTCGGATTCCTCCTCAAACGGCGTTGGGCTCGGCGTCGTGTGGACCATGATGGACCCTTCGTCGTTTCGGGACTGCGCTCGGGCCGATTTCAAGCTATACGAGTGGGCGATTACCAGATGCGAGGGGTCTGGCAGTGCGGAGTCGAACTTCACGCCCGCCTCTCGAACGGTCGCCGCAATCTTCGATTCCAGTTCCCGACGCATGGCCCGGTTCTCGGTCTTCGAGATAGCCGTTACACGTTCTCGACAAGCTTCAGGCAGGTGGCTCACACGGTCGTCAAATATTCTTTTCAACAACCTCCGTTGCCGTAAGCGTTCGACCAGATCATGACAGTATTTACCTCGATAGCGCTCGTCGCCGAACTCCAGCAGAAAGCGCCCATCGTCCCATCTGGTGTAGTTCTCCACGAACCCGGCCTCACCATCGTAGCGGTAGAGGCCATGAAGCGTTTCGATTTCGTCTTCTTCGATGCCAAGTGTGATGGCACGCACTACCATTTGATCCGTCACCAGCCTGACCCGATGGCTGTACACTTGCGCCGTGAGGTAGTACTTGGCGAGGACGAATTGCTCCAGGGCATGAACGCCTTCAGCCGACACCATCAGCAGCTTTCGTCCATCGGCAGGGTCTACCACCACCTTCAACTCCCGATGGAGTTGCTGAAGGTCGAACACTCCATACTTCACTCCGCAAAAGTAGCTGTCTCTGAGCAGGTAGTCTTGCTTGTCCGCGTCCAGCGGACCAGACACGATTGAGCGGAAAAGCGGTTCGTCGTAGCCTTGCGCCAGCAAAGCCTCCACTTGGGAGAGCGTTCGTCTCCCAAGCAGGTTAATCAGATGTTCGTTCGTCCGCAGGAGGTCTTGCGTGACCAACTCGTGAATCTTCTCACGCTTGTTGGTATTGAATCTCCCCGCCAGTTTATCCCGGTCAGCGAAGATTTCCAGAGCACCTTCCGAAACGTGCGAGAACGGGCCGTGCCCCAGATCATGAAGCAGTGCCGACAATCGGACTATGCGGGCGTGTTCGTCGTCAAGACCGCAAACGCCGGTCATTAGGCTCGTGACGTGGAAAACTCCGAGCGTGTGCTCGAACCGTGTGTGTAGTGCGCCGGGGTAAACGAGGTTGGCAAACGCCAGCTGGCGAATGCCCCGCAATCGCTGGAATACGGGAGTTGCGACAATATCGGCCTCTTCGCCAGTCAGCCGAATGAAGCCGTG
Source organism: Bryobacteraceae bacterium (assembly GCA_050789245.1). Lineage (GTDB taxonomy): Bacteria > Acidobacteriota > Terriglobia > Bryobacterales > Bryobacteraceae > PNKE01. The sequence continues at coordinate 304,527 of JBOZRR010000043.1, forward strand.
GATCGGGTCTCTTACACTCCGGGCTTCGCTCATCGTGAGAACATTCTCCGCATTCTACGTTTGTTCAGTATACCTAGTTGCGCAGCCTCGCATCATTGGATCGGATCTTGGGTGAAAGGAACGGGCTGAAGGTGGAGGGAACTGCTGGGCGGAAGGAGATGGCCCCTGGTGTCCGTCGTCCACCTCGCCAGGGGCTCATATCAGGCTGCCCCCTTTGAGAGGTCAGTGCGACGTGGCCTTTTCGGCGCCGAGGCCGGTGTTGGAGCGGACCAGGAGCTCGGCGTATTTGAGTTCTGAGGAGCGGTCCTTGCTTGCGAGCGTGCCCGCGACGGCGGCGAGGAAGCCTAGCGGAATGCTGACGATGCCGGGGTTTTCGAGCGGGAAGAGCGCGCCGGGGCCCATGAAGCTGGGGCTGATGAGGATGAGGGTGATGGAGCTGAAGAGGCCGGCGGCCATGCCGGTGACGGCTCCGGTGGTGTTGAAGCGCTTCCAGAAGATCGACAGCACGATGGCCGGGAGGTTGGCGGAGGCGGCGACGGCGAAGGCTAGGCCGACGAGGAATGCGACGTTGGCGGCCGGTCCGAGCGCGATGGCGACGACGACGGCGACGATGCCGAGCGCGACGGCGGTGAGGCGCGCGACGGTGACCTCTTCGGAAGACGATGTCGGCTTTCCGGCGCGGAAGACGTTGGTATAGAAGTCGTGGGCGACGGAGGTGGAGGCGCTGATGGTGAGTCCGGCGACGACGGCGAGGATGGTGGCGAAGGTGACGGCGGCGATGAAGGCGAGGAAGATGTCGCCGCCGATGGTGTGGGCGAGCAGCGGGGCGCTCATGTTGATACCGCCGTTCGCGGAGATGTAATCGCGGCCGACGAGCATGGCGGCGCCGAGGCCGAGGAAGGTGGTGAGGACGTAGAAGACGCCGATGATGCCCATGGCCCAGACGACGCTGACGCGGGCGGTCTTCGCGTCGGGGACGGTGTAGAAGCGGACCAGGATGTGCGGCAATCCGGCGGTGCCGAGGATCAGGGCGAGGCTGAGCGAGATGAGGTTCAGCGGGCCGTAGGGCGGCTTGTAGTAGTGGCCGGGCTGAAGGAAGTCGCGCGTGACTTCGATGCCTTTCTCCATAAACGTAACCTGGGTGGCGGTGAGGAAGAACTGGTCGAAGCTGTAGCCGAAGCGCGCGAGCACGAGCACGGAGAGCAGGATGACGCCGAGCATCAGCAGGACAGCCTTGATGATCTGGACCCAAGTGGTGGCGAGCATGCCGCCGAAGACGACGTAGACGATCATCAATGCGCCGACGACGGCGACGGAGAGGCGGAAGTCGATGCCGGTCTCCTTCATGAGCAGGCTGACCATGGCGCCGGCGCCGACCATCTGCGCCACCATGTAGAGCCCGCTGATGGTGAGCGTGCTGAGCGCGGCCATGGCGCGGACGGGGCGGGGGCTGAGGCGGTAGGCGAGCACGTCGGCGATGGTGTACTTGCCGGCGTTGCGCAAGGGTTCGGCGACGATCAGCAGGACTGTGAGGTACGCGACCAGGAAGCCGACGGAGTACATGAAGCCGTCGTAGCCGTAGAAGGCGATGAGTCCGGTGATGCCGAGGAAGGATGCCGCGGACATGTAGTCGCCCGCGACGGCGAGACCGTTCTGCCAGGCGGTGATGCTGCGTCCGGCGGCGAAGTAGGAGGCGGCCCCGGTGGAGCGGCGCGAGGCCCAGGCCGTGACGCCGAGAGTGGCGACGATGAAGGCGAGGGTCATCAGAATGGCGATCACTGCGCGTTCCTCCCGTTGGCGGATTCCTGTTCGAGGATCGCGGCGGCGGCGCGGTCGAAGCGCGAGGCGGCGCGCAAGTAGAGAGCGGCGACGATCCACGCGACAGGGAACTGCGTGAGCGCGAAGACGTAGGCCAGGCTGAAGTGGCCGAGGACCTTGCGCTCCATCAGCGCAGGCGCGTAGCCGGTCAGCAGGGGCAGCGCGAAGTAGTAGACGAGGAAGAAGAGCGTGGCGGGCACGATGAAGCGCCGTTTGGCGCGCAGCAGGGCTTGGAACGAGGCGCTGGAGGACATGCGGTCCCAGCGGGCTTCGGGGGATTCAAGGGCGGCGACAGGGATTGCGCGGGATTCGGGGGACTGGCTCATTGCGGGTCAGACACGAAGGGTGTGGCGTTGGAACATGCGGAGATTCCCAGTGGTGCAAGCAGGATATCAGATGGCGGTCAGCCTTCGGCGCGGCGCTGGGCGGCGTTCCAGCGGAGGCGGCGGCCTTTGCGGAGCGAGTCCATGGCCATGGCAAGGACGATGGCGGTGGCGTGGCCGCTCTCGACGGTGGCGTTGGGGTCGTTGCGGGTGCGGATGCAGTCGAGGAAGTTGCGGATGTGCGCACGCGTGGCGGGGTTGAACGAGCCGGGCTGGTCGTCGGACTTCGCGGGTTTGAGTTCCAGGGCCTTGGGGTCTTCCATGAAGAGCGCCCAGTTCTCGCGGCCGACGTCGAGGCGAGCCTTGGCGCCGTGGTACTGCGTGAGCTGGTCGCTGTGGAAGTTATAGCGCATGGCCTTGTAGCCGAGCGTGAAGGTAGCGAGATAGTTCTCGGGGAACTCGATGCTGAGAGTGGCGGTTTCGGGGATCTGGACGCCTTCGAGATTGACGCGGCCACCGGTGCAGGTGACGGCGACGGGGTGCTTCGAGTTCATGAACCACTGGATCTTGTCGACGATGTGCGCGGCCTGGCCGACGAGGAGGCCGCCGGAGAAGTCGTAGTAGTAATACCAGTTGAAGAAGAGGGAGGGGTCGACGGGGCGGTCGGCTGCCGGGCCGAGCCACTGCTTCCAGTCGAGGTTGCCTTTCAACTGGGATTTGTTGACCGATGCCTGGTGATTGAGCCACTGCGAGGTGACGAGGCGAACGTCGCCGAGGGCGCCGGATTGCGCGACGTCGCGCGCGGCCATGAAGAGCAAAGAACTGCGGCGCTGCGTGCCGACCTGCACGACGCGCTTGGTGCGGCGAACGGCCTCGATGATGTCGAAGCCTTCGGCGATTTCGTGGCAGAGAGGCTTTTCGACGTAGACGTCCTTGCCGGCGTTGACGGCGTCGATCACCATGCGGGCGTGCCAGTGGTCGGGGGTGGCGACGATGACGGCGTCGATGGATTTGTCGTCGAGCAGGGCGCGGTAATCGGTGAATCTCTTCGCGCCCGTGGAGGCGATCTTCAGGCCGGCTTCGAGGTTCGGTTCGTAGACGTCGCAGACGGCGGACATTTCGGCGCCGATCTCTTTGAACTGCTCAGTGAGGTACCTGCCGCGGCCGCCGGAACCGATGACCGCGGTGCGGATCTGATCGTTCGCGCCAAGCGCGGCGGGGGCCGCTCCGGCTGCCATCAGGAAAGATCTGCGCTTCATGTGGAAGCCAGTGTATCGCCCGGCGCTGGGCGGTGGAAGCGAGAGGGGGATCAGGCGCCCATTGCGGCTTCGGACTGGTCGAGCAGACGCACGAGGCGCGTGGTTTCGGTCCAAGGGATGTAGCTCGAGTCCATGGCGAGAAACGACTGATCCTGCGTGGCGATGGCGGCGGGGTAGGTGTCGCTGGTTTCCCAGTCCCAATGCGATGTGCCGCAGCGGAGCCAGGAGAAGCCGTCGGTGGCGATGACGCCGCTGTCGCAGGCGATGTGCATTTCGGCCTTGGGGTGGCGCGAGTCGTAGAGGACCGAGATGGAGACCATCGCCCCGTTTGGAAGCCGCGCCTGCACGAGTCCGCCGTGCCATGTGCCCGAGGCGCCGATGATCTGCACGTCGCCGAACCACCAAAGCAGGAGGTCAAGCGCGGGCGCGGCATGATGCCGCACGGCGTGGTCCTGCCAGTGACGCTTGCGGGGCGCCATGTGGCGTGTGTAGGTGACTTCGCGGACTTCGCCGAACTCGCCCTTCGCTAGGACGTCGGTAACGGCCTGGTACGGAGCGAGGAACCGCGTCGTGTGGCAGGCGCCGAGGGCGACGCCCTTTTCGGCGGCGAGCGCGGCGAGAGCTTGCGCTTCGGATTCAGATGTCACCGGCGGCATCTCGACTAGCACCGGCTTGCCGGCGGTGAGAACGTCATGGGCTTGGTCGAAGTGGAATGGCGTGGGCGAGGCGACGATGACGGCGTCGGCGCCGAGCACGGCGGATTCGAAGGGGAGGCTGGTCTGCTCCGGCGTCCAGAGGCGGATCTCGTTCGCTCCGGCCTCGCCGGAGAGTCCTTCGCTATGAAGGCGCGCGACGGCGCCATCACCGACGATCAGTATCCGCATCCCGTGGGCTCCTCCTCCGTGTACCAGATCATCTTAGCCGGAGGCGCCTATGAGCCGTTGACCAGCGCGGGGTGCCAGAGTGTACGCTCGGGGTCGCCGTTGAGGATGCGGTCGACGGCCTCGACACCCTGCATGAAGGAGTGGTCCTGGTTTGAGACTTCGTACTTCCAGCCGCCGAAGCGCCCTCGCGAATAGACACCGGCTTCTTCGAACGCGGGCAGGAGACGCTCCAGGACATTGTCGCGCTCAAGGCTGGGGACCGGGTAGCCGTGCGGGGCGCGGTAATGCCAGGTGGAGACGATCTCGCTGGTTGCGGAAATGAGGCCGGTGTTGCGCAGCCCGTCGATTGTCTCCTGCACGACCGTCGCCTGGTCAACTGGCTTCCAGGCCGATTCGGATGTCTCGCACATCAGCGACCAGTGGCCGCCGCGGGGGACGTTTTCCGGTGAGTAGTTCGAGAAGACGGTGACGCGATAGAAGGGGCAGTCGGCCTCGGGAAAGTACATCCAGCTCTTTGTGGCAAGGTGCGTGGGCGGCTCGCCTTTCAGGCCGATGCCGACGATGTTGGAGCTGGAGCGGAGGAGCGAGTCCTCCGGCGTAGGAAGCCAATCGCCGCGGCCGGAGAGGGCGGCGAGGCGGTCGAGCGGCATGGTGGAGATCAGATGCGTGTAGGGGATGACTTCGCCGCCGGCGAGGCGCAGCTTGCGTGCGGCGAGGTCGATCTGCGCGACTTCCTGTTGGAAGTGGATTTTGCCGGAGGGTAGGAACTTTGCGCAGGTCTTCCAGATTGCACCGGTGCCGCCTTTGCGCGGGAAGCGGAAACGGTTGTTGGGCCCCCAGCTTACGTCATCGCGCTCGAGGATGATATTCGAGATGACGCGCTCCAGGTCGACTTGCGCGACGCGATTACCGACCCAAGTGGAGGACAACATTTCAGGAGGATGCGCCCAGACTTTGAGGTTGTAGGGCAGCATGAAGGTCTCGGCTAGCCCCGCGCCGAAGCGGCTGAGGATCCAGTCGCGGAAGTTGGCGGGCGGAGCGGAGCCATCGCGGCGCATGAGGCCGAGGACGCACTTCAGCAGGTCGTCCTTCGGGAGCCTGCGAATGTTGTACTGGAGCGGGTATGGGATGAAGGTGTCCCGCATCCAGACCCAAGATTCACGATCATGCCGCAGCCATTCCGATGGCGGCAGGAGCGTGTCCATGACGCGGTCGAAGTAGGCGTAATGCGAGAACTGCACGTGGCCGCCGATGTCCCAGGTGAAGCCTTTGTCGTCGACAAACGAAGAGGCCAGGCCGCCCGCCTGGTCTCCGGCTTCGACCAGTCGCCAGTGTTTGAAGCCCAATTCGTGGAGGCGCCACGCCGCGCCGAGGCCAGTGGGACCCGCGCCGATGATGACGATGCTCACCGGCGGACCTTTCTCAATTCGAGGAGCATGCGCAAGCCCATGCGAGCGATCTTCGGCAGGTTGATGCTATTCTCTCCGGCGGCGCGCACAAAGACATCATCGCGCGTGGAATGGTGGCCGATAACGGCGTCGTCTGCAGGGGCTTCGGACCGGAACTCCGACAGGAATGCAGGGAAATAGTCGAGGTCCAGGCGGTCGAGAGCCTCGGGCCACTCGCGAGGGATCACGACCAGGAATCGGGAGCGGGCGGGGCTCTGCATCTTACTCCACCCGGCTCCAAAGGCCGACGCGGAATTCGCCGGCGACATAGAACTCCCTCCAGGCGTAGCCGGGCGAGATGCTCTGGTTGATCTTCTGGAATGTACCTTCGGGCAGTTGGGCTTCGTCCTTCAGCCAGAGAACGTGGCGGATATTGTTGTCGCGGAGCCAGCGATCGCTGTTTGGAAGGGCGCCCCGGTAGAAGGCCTCCATCTGGAGCTTGCGGATCTCGATCTCCTCGTGCCAGCCGCGCCAGAGCTTTTCGTGCTCGGGCCATCCGATGAACGAAGTCTGGCCCGCATGCATCACCAGTCCGGGTTCCTTTGTGAATGCGCCCTTCGCGATGCGCTGGAGAACGATCGACTTGGGTTGCTGCCTCAGGTGCTCGAGAATGCGCTTCTCAACGGCGTCATCGCGAATCCAGCCCGCCCCGTCCATCTGCCCGATGTGCGGTTTCCGATTGCCGAGCAGGGTGAATCCGAGATGCGCGGAGTATCCGCAGGCTGTCAGCAGGCATAGCACGGTGCCGATCCGGCAGATGCGCGATTTCGATTGCAGATTGAGCAGTCCCGTGGTGAGCAGCGCGCCGGTGTAGATCCACGGCCACCACTTCAGGGTCGAATTGAAGCGGTTGAATCGCCCTGAGTAGACATCATCGATGTAGAAGACCTCGGAGAAGACGATGAGCGTGAACCAGAGAGCGAGGAAACTCCACGCCACGCGGCTGCGGACCCCGCAGAGGATCTGCAACAGCAGCACGCCAAAGAGTGGGTAGAACTGGAATAGAGCAAGCATCCATGGCGTGTGCTCGCCGGGACGCACCGGCAGCAACGCTGTGTTGTAGTCCAGGCTGCGCATGGCGAAGTGGGTGAGGAAAGGGAAGATCAGCACGAAGCCCGCGAACAACCCCACCGCCAGCGCGAGCAGATCCAGCGGCTTGCGGCCGATCATGCGGCTGATGCCCCAACCCGCGACCAGCAGGCCCTGCAGCGGCAGATTCCAGGCGTTCGAGGCGATGGTGATGGGGATAGTCGCCGCGAGAATGAGTTGTGCCCAGCGCGGGCTCTCTTCGCGCTCGATCATGGCGATGCAGAGCAACGCGAGCGCAAGCAGGAAGAAGCCGCTGATGGGCGGGTGATAGTCGCCGAGCGCGATCAGGTAAGAGAAGTTCTCCGCGGGCAGTTCCAGAGCCTCTTTTTCGGGCACGCGGTTCACGTGCACCAGCCAGCGGCCGAAGGGTTGTGTGGCCATCTGGGGCGTGACACTGCCGCCAATCAGGCGCATCGACGTGTAGAACGCGGGGGCTTCGACAATCTGCGAAACGAACAGCGACGCACCGTTGCCGCCCGCCAGCAGCAACACCAGCGCCAGTCCCACATGCCAGCGTTTCCCCCCGAGGAGGTGAACGGCGCCGGCCGTGCCGAGAGCGGCTAGACCGACCACCGTGCAGAGCCCAAGGTGATATGTGAAGCCGGCGTTGAGCCCGAGTATCCGTCCCAGAAGCGCGGCGCAATAGTGCTGGAAGGCGTAGTAGACGTCGAAGGGATTCGGGGGGAGCCAGCGGTCCACGGGCGGCAGTTTGGCGCCGTCGATGTAGTTCAGGATGAAGCCGAGGTCGGTGAGCCGTTCTGATTGCCCGTTCAGATCGGGGAAAGCAAACCGCCATACAAAGGCATAGCCGAAGCCGGTGAGGAAGACCGCCTCGGTGCGCCAGTTGCGGCGGAGCAAGTCCAGTCCGCGCCACAGGAGCGCAACGGAGGCCAGCGTCGTGAAGGGCCAGACCCATCCCAGCGAGCCGAGGCCGGCGAAATGCTCAACGAAGAACAGGACCAGGCAGAGCGCCACGGGGGAAGCAGCCCGCGCCAGCAGGTAGTTGCGCGTCACACGTTCGGCCAGGACGGCGAGTCCGGCCAGGTTGACGAGCAGGAGCAGGATGGTGAGGCCGGTCAGAAGGTGGGCGATCATCGTTGCGGCGCCTCAGCAATTCTAAACGACCCGCCATGCCGGGCGCCGCATCGGAGGGACTAGACTTCGGGAATCACGAGCACATCGCCGGGGTGGATGACCGACTTCTCATCCTTCAACTTCCCCGGGTTGGCGGCGATGATCTTGGGGTAGAGTACACCCTTGCCCCAGTGCTTTTCGGCGATCTTCCACAGCGAATCGCCGGCGACCACTGTATAGGTCTTCGGCTCCGGCGCGGGGGGCGCCAGGCTGGGATCAATAGTGAGATCGCAGGTCACATCGGAGAACGACGCGTCCACGAGTTTGATCTGATTCCAGATGTCGTTCTTCACTTCCTGCGACGGCGCGGCGCCCTGGATGAAGAGCTTGTCCCCCTCCAGATGCACGTGTGAGAGACGCACGCCCTTTTGCTGCACAAGATTCAAAACGGACTGGTATTTGAGTTTGAGTTGTTCGAATCGATCCATCCTCTGCCTCCTAATTGGGCTATCTTCAGGGTAGTACACGGTGGTGTGCAAACCTGCTTTGATCGAACAGGAGGGATGACATGAATCTTCTCGAGTCCATACTCCAGGCGCAGGGCGGCGGCGTGTTGAAGCAGCTTGCCCAGTCCGCCAACCTTGAAGAGGGCCAGACCGCGACGGCGCTCTCGCAGTTGGTACCGGCGCTGACAGGCGGACTAAAACAGAACGCCGCGCAAGGCGGCATCGAGGGGCTGTTGGGCGCGCTGTCTGGCGGTACCCACGACCGTTACCTCGAACAGCCAGATCTGTTGGGCGCGGCGGAGACGGTCCAGGACGGCAACGGGATTCTCGGTCACATCCTTGGCAGAAAGGACGCCAGCCGCGCGTTGGCCAACCAAGTTTCGTCAAGCACGGGGATCGGTGAGGACGCGCTAAAGCGGCTGCTGCCCCTGGCGGCGACACTCGTGATGGGACACCTGAGCAAGTCCTCCAACCACGGTTCGGCCGGTGCGGGCGGGCTGATGTCGATGCTCGACGCGGATCGTGACGGCAGTGTGGTGGATGATGTGATGGGCATGCTGGGAGGGTTTCTGAAGAAGTGACGGGACTGCACGGGCTCGTCGCGCTCTGCGCCGCGATGGCCGCAGCTCCAATCACGCTGGCTGCCTCGCCCGTCGACTTCGGCATGGACGAAGTGCGCGCGGCGATAGAGGCTCGCGGACTCAGGCTGAAAGTCGTCCCGGAACTCTCGCCCGGACTCTCCGAGGAGTCCTTTCAGATTCTCGGCGCCATCGTGCGCGGCGGCAGCACGCGGGGCCTGATGTACGGATTGCTGACGGCGGCGGAGCAGGTGCGCGCTTCCGGACGGCTGGCCTCCATCAAGGGCGAGCCAAAGACATCGCTGCGCGGCGTGCGGCGCGTGATGACCGCGACCGATTGGAACCGCACCGAAGCGCAATGGCTCGAGTTCTTCACGATGCTTGCCCGCGCGCGCTTCAATCGCTCGCACTTGATCCTGGATGAGCCGCTGACGAAGGAACGGATGGAGTCCTTCAAGCTCATTTCGCGGGCCGCTCAGGAGCGGGCGGTGGACATCGTCGTCGGGCTGCGCGATCCGCAGGCTGTCGACGTCAGCACGTTGCTGGCGGCATGTCCGAATATCCGCGCAGTGCACACGGACCCGGACTCTGCCGCGTATCTCTCCGGTCCGATCTCGCAGGCCGGCCGCTATGTGGTGCTTGAGACGTCGAAGCCGGTGCATCCGGCTGTTCCAGTGCCTCTGAGGATCAGTACGACCGGCGGGAACAGCACGCCGATCTGCGATTCACCCTGCGAATACTACCAGGTGTTTTCCAGCGACGCGCCGGTACCGGCATCGTTCGCGGGGCTCGCCGGAGTTGAGTTGCAGGGCGAGATCCCGAAGGTTTGGGCGGATGCTCTCTATCCGGTGAGCGCTGCCCCCGTCAGGCGTGCTCCGGCGCGGCGCCGGAGGTAGCCGCGCCGCCGCCATATAATGGCCGCATGTTCCGCGCCATCTTCCTGTTGATGGCCGCTGCGCTGGCGCTTTGCGCGCAGGGCCGATCTCCGATCACCGATGGTGAGCATCACGGCGACCCGCCTTTTCTACTGGAGCAAGGCTGGCAGCCGCTTCTGAACGGACGCGACGTCAGCGGTTGGCACGGCCGCGACAAGGACAAACCGAACGAGTGGTACGCGACTCCGACCATCTTCTTCGACAGGCTGCTTGGCCCGACGCGCCTGAGCGGCCGCAAAGCGATTGGCGACCGTATCGTCAATGGGCCCACGGGCCGGACGGTCGACCTCGTCACCGATGCGAAGTTTGGCGACATGGAGCTGTATCTCGAGTGGATGGTGTCGAAGGGATCAAATTCCGGCGTTTATCTGCAGGGGCTTTACGAAGTTCAGGTCTTCGACAGTTACGGTTCGACGGAGCCGGTGAAGAGCTCCGACGCAGGCGGCATCTATCACCGCTGGATCAACGAGACGCCATCGGGCGGCTCCGCGCCGCGGGTGAACGCGTCACGTCCGCCGGGCCACTGGCAGAGCTACCAGATCTGGTTCCGCGCGCCGCGCTTCGACGCATCGGGCAAGAAGGTCGAGAATGCCCGCTTTCTGCGTGTGCTGTTCAACGGCACGCTGGTTCAAGAGAATGTCGAACTGGACGGAGGCACGCGCGCGTCCATGCCGATCCCGGAAGCTCCTGAGAACCCGCTGATGCTACAGGGCGACCACGGTCCCGTGGCCTACAGGAACATCTACTGGCGGCCGCTGCGGCCGCTTGTGGATCGTTGAGATGAGCGGTTGGATCGACATCTCCGTCCCGTTGCGCAACGGTATGGTGGTCTGGAAGGGCGACCCGCCGGCGCGGTTTGAGCAGGTGGCCTTCATGGAGCGCGGCGACATGTGCAACGTCACGCGCGCGAACATCAGCGTCCACACGGGAACGCACATGGACGCGCCGCGCCATTTCGTTCAGGGCGGGGCAGGGATGGAGGCATTGCCGCTCGATGCCGTGCTTGGGCCGGCGCGCGTCATTCCGATCAGCGACCCGGTGTCGATCAAACCGTCCGAATTGCCCGCCGATTTGAAACCAGGCGACCGGATTTTGTTTCGAACTGTGAATTCGACGCGCTGCTGGGCCATCGAGGAGTTCGTCGAGGATTTTGTGTACATTTCCCAGGAAGCCGCTCGAGAACTCGTCGACGCGGGTGTGAGAACCGTCGGGATCGATTACCTCTCCATCGGCGGTTTCACGAATGATCTCGTTGAAACGCACGAGATCCTGCTCGGCGCCGGGGTATGGGTGATCGAGGGACTGAACCTCACCCACATCGAGCCCGGCGACTACGAGCTGGCTTGTCTGCCGTTGCTGATTCCGGGCTCGGACGGCGCGCCGGCGCGAGCGGCGTTGCGGCCGTTGCGCTAAGCCGGCTTGCGCTTGTAGTTCTCGACTTCGGCGCCTATCTTGCCGTGTTTGGTCCGTTCGAGGATCGTCGAAATCTCCTGCTTCGAAAGCGGTTTGTGGGATTTCACCGTGGCAGCATTGGCCTCGAGTTGCGCGACCGTCTCCATGCCACTGACGAGGGTGTCGATGTCCTGGGAGAGGGTGAATCGCAGGCACTCCTCGATGGTGGCGATACCGGCCTTGGTCAGCGATCCCATGCCGTTTGACTTCATCGCAAGCACGCCCAGGCCCTTTTTGCGGGCTACGGGCAATACATTCGTGATGAAGCTCAGGTAGTGGGGGTCCACAAGGTTGATGGGCATCTGGATGGTCTCCCAGCCGTCGAAGCCGTTCAGGAGTTTCAGGTGGACCGCCGGGTCGTGGTGGCCGGTAAAGCCGATGTGGCGGACTTTGCCCTCCTTCTTCGCTTTCACAAAGGCTTCGAGCGAGCCGCCGGGGCCGAGGACCTGCTCGGCTTCGGCCATGGTGGAGACCTGGTGGACCTGCCAGAGGTCGAGGTAGTCCGTTTGGAGTCGGCGTAGCTGTTCCTCGAGCTGCTTTTCCGCCTCCTGCCTGGAGTAGCGCTCGGCCTTGGACATGAGCAGCGCCTTCTGGCGACGCCCACCGGCCAGGGCGCGGCCGTAGATCTGGTCGCTGAGACCGCCGTGGTAATGGAAGGCCGAATCGAAGAAGTTGACGCCGAGATCGATGGCGCGGTGGATGATGCGGGTGGCCTCGGCTTCGCCGTTGACGGCCATGTGGTAGCCGCCGACTGTCAGCCGGGAGACGCGCAATCCGGAGCGGCCCAAGGTGGTCATGGGCATGGGGGCGTCCGCCGCCAGAGCCTGGGTCGCGGCAGAGAGAGCTGCCGCGCTTTGAAGAAAAGCCCGTCGCTGCATCTTACGGATAGAATAGGACACAGCGGGGTCTTTTCTGTGCGGTCATATTCCGTATTCACTGCTCTATCGCTCCTGATACTTCCGAGCGTATCCGCCCAGGACCGGAGCCCGGCGCCGCCGCCGCAGCTCTCGGACCTCAGCTCGAGTTTCCGCGCCATCAGCCGGCGGGTGAATCCGTCGGTGGTCCGGGTGGTGGCCGTCGGCTACCGTCCGGTGGAAGACGACGAGTCCGACGACCCGGGCGTCGCCGCGCGGCAGCAGAGCTCGGGCTCCGGTGTGATCATCGACCCGAGCGGCTACATTGTCACTAACGCGCATGTCGTGATCGGCGCCCAGCGCGTGCAGGTAACGCTTGCCGCGCGTCCGGAAGAAGGCACGCGCCGCTCGATTCTACAGCCCGCCGGGCGAACCGCGCGAGGCAAGGTGGTTGGGCTCGACCTGGAGACCGATGTCGCGCTGATCAAGATCGACGAGGAGGGTCTTCCAGCGCTGAAGCTGGCGGACTCCGACAAAGTGGAGCAAGGCCAGATCGTCCTCGCATTCGGCAGTCCGCTGGGCCTGGACAATACGGTGACGATGGGCGTGGTTTCGTCCGCGGCGAGGCAGTTCAAGGTGGACGACCCCATGATCTATATCCAGACCGACGCGCCCATCAATCCTGGGAACAGCGGTGGACCGCTGGTGGACACCGAGGGCAACGTCATCGGCATCAACACGCTGATCCTTTCTCAGGGCGGCGGGAGCGAGGGCCTGGGCTTTGCGGTTCCGAGCAACATCGTCTCGAACGTGGCCGATCAGCTCATCAAGGGCGGACGCGTCGTGCGCGGCGAAATCGGCATCAGCACGCAGACCATCTCGCCGGCTCTCGCGGCGGCGTGGCGGTTGTCGCGCAACTGGGGTGTCGTGGTCTCCGACGTGGAAGAGGGCGGACCAGGCGCTGAGGCTGGGCTGCGCGTGGGCGACATCATCCTGAGCCTGAACGGGCGCACCATGGAAAACGCCCGGCAGTTCAACGTGAATCTCTACAGGCCGACAATCGGGCTGCGAGTGCAGCTCGAAATTCTGCGCGGGACTCAGAAATCGCACGCAGAGGTGAAAGTCGTCGAGCGCAGCGACGAAACGGAGCGTTTGGAAACCATCGGTTCCGACGAGAAGAACCTAATCTCCGAGCTCGGGATCTTCGCGCTGGATCTGACGCCGAAGCTTCGCGAGCAGTTGTCGCAGCTTCGCAAGGAGCGCGGCGTGTTGGTGACGGCGCGGAGCGCGGACGGTCCTCTGTTGGAGGAGGGATTCCGCGTCGGTGACGTCATCTATGCAGTGAACCGGGAGCCCACGCCCAACGTGGACCGTCTGCGCGCCATCTTGAAGAAGCTGAAGTCCGGCGAGCCCGTCGCTCTGCAAATCGAACGGTCAGGCCGGCTGCGCTTCATCGCGTTCGATCTGCCTTAGCGCGCGGCCATCCGGTTCTCTCCCAGCACCTCGCGAATCGCTCGCTTCAGGCCTTCGGAGCTGATCGGTGCGTGCGCGGGTGAGTCCAGTTGAATGTTTCTCCGTGGGAATGGGATCTCGATGCCCAATCACGTCGCCGACGCGAATCTGATTCTCAAGCAGCATGAAAGAGCCGCTGATGACGTCTTTCACAAGGCTCTGGGCGCCGAAACCGACGGCAACGCCCAAAACGCCAGCTCCAGCCAGGATGGGGCCGAGGTCGAAGCCCACTTCGCGCAATGCGGTCATGATGGCGGTGAACCAGAAGGCAAAGGCAAAGACTTTGCCCGCGATGCGGGACAGCGTGTCGGCGCATGGCATTCACAGCCTGCTGCTTGAGTCTTGGAACCAACTTGCCTAGAAGTCGCTGGAAGAGCCAGGCCGCTGAGAGGATCAGAATGACTCGGAGGCTGATGAAGATGTAGGAGGAGGGGATTTGAAGGCCAGTCCACGTGCCCATCCCTCAAGGACGAGCCGAAGGATAGGTTCGGTTTCAACGGATGGCGCGGGAAGTGCGACAGCTTCCCGCGCCGCATCGAGAAAACTAGTGCATCATCAACGGGATGGACGCTTCGACGGTATCCCAGCTCATGCTCAGCTCACCGTTAGCGCCGCTCTTGGCGGCGAGCGTAATGGTAAACGTCTCCACTGGGGCCGATGCCTTGCCGACCTTCATCTTCACGCGGCCGAGGTCGGTGTTCGCGTCGTACTTGAAGGCGCCCCACTGTTTCGCTGTCTTGTTCACAATCAGAGTCCACTCGGATTGGGTGGGAATCGTGAACAGGGCATAGGTGCCCGCGGGGACGTGCAGGGAACCAATCATCAGGTCGCCTTCGGTGGTGATCGTCGTGGCTTCATCAGCGCCAGCCCGCCATACCTGGTCGTAGGGCACAAGCTTGCCGAAGATCTCGCGGCCCTTCTTTGATGGCCGTCCGTATTCGATGGTCACCTTCTTGCCTCCGATCACGGCCGAAACCGTTTCGTGGGGGCTGACTCTCTGCCTCTGTGCCTGAATCAGTGCGGCCGAGCCCAGCAGGAGGCCCAGGCCCGCCATCAGCATAAGAACTTTCCGCATTCCGAGGGGTATCTCCTTTCTGCAATAGTGTAGCAGCGGCGCGGTGAGACAATTGGAAATCGGAGCCGGGCGTTCCCCGGCGCCTCTGATACAATGGCGGATTCAGATGGCGAAGACGGAAACAGAGCTGCGCCGCGACATCGTCGAGGTCGGCAAGCTCGTATTCATGAAAGGTTGGGTTGCGGCCAACGACGGCAACATCTCCATCCGGCTCGACCAGAATCGTGTTTTGTGCACGCCCACGGCCACCAGCAAGGGCATGCTGCACGAGGACGATCTGATCATTTGCGACATGGAGGGCAACAAGCTCGAGGGGCGCAAACAGGGCACCTCAGAGATTGCAATGCACCTGCTGATCTACAAGATGAGGCCGGACATCAACAGCGTGGTCCATGCCCATCCGCCCGTCGCCACCGGATTCGCCACCGCTGGAAGAGCCCTGAACCAGGCGCTGCTGCCCGAGGTGATCATCGGACTGGGATGCGTGCCGCTGGCCGAGTACGGCTTGCCGGGCACCCCCGCGCTGACCGACGGCATGATGCCGTACATCCCGAAGTACGACGCCATCCTGCTCGCTAACCACGGCGCCACCTGTTTCGGCCCGGATGTGTTCACCGCGTACTTCAAGATGGAGACGGTTGAGCACTACGCGCGCATCGCCTTTGTCGCGGAGATGCTCGGCGGAGCGACGATCCTGCCGCGAGTGGAAGTGGACAAGCTTCTCGATTCGCGCACGCGGTACGGCGTGAAGTCGAAAGTGAGCGGCGAGCCGGGCTGCCCTGTATCGGCCGAAGATATCGCCGCCGGCGTCACATCCTGCGCGGTGCCGGGCGCCGGTTCTCAGGAAAAGTTCGAAGTCACACGCGACGAGCTGGTCGCCCTGGTGGAGGAAGCGCTCAAGGCTCGCGGCGTAGCCTGACGTTTCCGTGGTAAGAAAGAGATTCTGGACGTTCAGAGAGGAAATGCTCGATGGGTGAAGCACTAGGAATGGTTGAAACGCGCGGTCTGGTCTCGATGGTCGAGGCCGCCGACGCCATGGTGAAGGCAGCCAAGGTGACCTTGGTCGGCTGGGAAAAGATCGGTTCGGGCTACGTTACCGCGCTGGTTCGCGGGGATGTCGCCGCGGTCCGGGCCGCGACGGATGCCGGCGCCGCCGCCGCGCGCCGCGTGGGCGAGTTGGTTGCGGTCCACGTGATCCCGCGCCCGCACCCGAGCCTGGAAGACGTCCTGCCCATCGGCAAGTCGTCGAAGTAAGCCGTCATGATCCTCGGCCGTGTCGTGGGGACCGTCGTCGCCACCCGCAAAGATCCGCGGCTGGAGGGCCACAAGCTGCTCCTGGTCAAGCCGGTCTCTCCCGAGGGCAAGGAAGAGTCCGGCTACCTGGTGGCGGTGGATACGGTCAGCGCGGGCAACCGCGAACTGGTCATCACCGTCGCCGGCAGTTCCGCCCGCATGGCGGATGGCTGCAAGGACAAACCGGTCGATTGCGTCATCGTCGGCATCGTCGACGAAGTCTCGCTCGACGAACGCCGCTAGGAGGGCCCCGAAGTGTTCCTCGGCCGTGTCGTGGGCCGCCTCTGGTCCAGCGTGAAGAATCCCGCACTCAATTCCCAACGCCTGCTGGTCGTCCAGCCTGTGCTCCCCACGGGCGAAGCGTCCGGCAAGCCGTTGGTGTGCACGGACTCGACGGGCGCCGGGGCAGGGGAGCTGATCTACTGGGTCCGCGGCCGCGAGGCCAGCTTCCCGTTTCAGCCGGAGGAAGTCCCCACCGACGCGACCATCGTCGGGATCGTGGACGAGATCCATCTCGGCAAGAAGAAGGCGGGCGCCTGAAATGCAGATTGCGCGCGTCGTCGGCGACCTGACCGCCACGCAAAAGCACGCCACGCACGAGGGCAAGAAGATCCTTCTGGTTCAGCCTCTTGAACTGGACGGGTCAAATCGAGGCAATCCGGTGGTGGCCCTGGACAGTGTGAATGCCGGCATCGGTGACCGGGTGCTGCTCGTTCAGGACGGCTTCGCCGCGTTCACGAGCCTAGGGCTGAAACAAGCGCCCATCGATTCGGCCGTCATCGGCATCATCGATCACGTCGAATACACCCCGCCTACTCCTGTCGTGGAACAACCGCCCGCCGCCCCGACGACAGCGCGCAAAAAGCGCCGAATCACATAGACGGCGCTTATTGCATTAGGACTACTTCATTTGTGGGTTAAATTCGTTTCATTTTTTTAGAATCCGAGGATAGCCTCGGACGAAGTGAGATATGATACCTGCGGGCTTTTGGGTGTGCGTCTCCGCGCTCCCGTGCCCTGCGTTGGATCCACGCTGGCGCTTTCACCACGAAGGGCGTGGGTTTCATTCAGATTTGTGGAGCTGATTATCATGAAGTGTCTAGTAGTGCGTGTTCTGGCCGCGGCCTGTTTACTAGCCAGCCTTGGGTTCGGCCAGGAATCGCGAGCCAGTTTGGATGGCCGTGTGACCGACCCTCAAGGTGCGGCTATTCCAGGGGCCACCGTGTCCGTGGTTGCCGAGAGCACAAACGTTGTGCAGCAGGCAAGCACGAACGAGCAAGGCGCATGGACGGTCAGGTTCTTGATTCCGGGCGGATACCGCGTCGAAGTTTCGGCGGACGGATTCAAGAAGGCGACGCAAGGCGGAATTGTCCTCCAGACGGCGGACATCAAGCGGGTTGACTTCACGCTGCAACTCGGCGACATCGCCGAGACCATCACTGTGACGGGCGAGGCCGAACTGATCGACACCTCCGCCGCGACCGCCGGTACCGTGGTTTCGAACGAAATGATCACGGAGATCCCGGTTATGTCGCGTATCCCGTTCCAGCTTGCCACGCTCTCTCCCGGAGTACAGCAAGTGGACCAGAACAATAATGTGGCGATGATGTGGTCGAAGGACGCAACGTCCGCCGTCCGCGTCAATGGCGGCCGCGATAACCGGTCGAATGAGTTTCTGCTCGACGGCATGCCGAACCAGAACACCGACAAGGTTGCGTTCATTCCACCCGCGGATGCCGTGTCCGAGTTCCGCATCATGGCGAATGCCTACGACGCCCAGTACGGTCGCCAGGCTGGAAGCACGATGAGTGTCACCACGAAGAGCGGCACAGGTCAGTACCACGGCAACGTCTATTGGTTTAACCGGAACGACGCGTTGGCGGCCAACACGTTCCAGGCCAATCGTGCTGGTCTCGAAAAATCGCCCGTCAGGTATAACCTCTACGGCGGCACGATTGGTGGCCCTGTCAGAATTCCCAAAGTGTACGACGGCAAAGACAAGACGTTCTTCTTCACCTCTTGGGAAGGGATCCGCAACACTGATCCTCGCGCCGGTATTCGCAGCGTTCCGACTGAGCTTGAGCGTTCGGGCGACTTCACTGGCAGCTACACCAGCCAGGTTGTAGGCGGCGTCTCCCAGCGAGTGCCGATTACGGTCTTCGATCCTATGACTGTCGACACGCGCCGCACCATCGATCAGAATGGCACGCAGGTCACAAATCCGCGGTTCGGTTACCGGCTCCCCTTCGTGGGCAACGTGATCCCTGTCAGCCGGCAAAGTCCCATCGCATTGAACATCCTCAAGTACGTGCCGCTGCCCAATACCGCGCCGCGCTCCAATTCGAATACCTCCGACAACTTCACCGCGAACTCGACGCGCCAGAATAAGATGGCCACCTCCCTTACGCGCGTGGACCACAACTGGAATATGGCTCACAAGACCTTTGGCAGTGTCCGCTGGAGCCACATGGACGAGTTCACCAACGACTACTTCCACAGCGCCGCGACGGGTGAATATCGAACTCGTATCAACAAGGGCCTGGGCCTTGACCACGTCTGGACCATCGACGCATCGAAGATACTGAACCTTCGGTTCAACATTACGCGCTACATCGAGCCGGCATTTGACAACGGTGCGGGCTTCAACCCCGCCGATCTCGGATTCAGTCAGAGTTACGTGTCTCAAATGCAGCAGCTTTCGTTTCCTCGCATCACTGGACTCTTTGGCGACATCGGCGGCAGCGCGGGCGACTACACGAACACCACGTACTACAACTGGAACGCCAGCCTGACTCAGGTTAAAGGCAACATGACGCTGCACTACGGTGGCGAGTATCGCGTCCTGCAGGAAGCTCGCGGCGACTACGGCAATCAGAGCGGCCAGTTCGACTTCAACTCGAATTGGACCCGCCGCCGCTATGACACGGGCGAGACCGGATACGGCAGCACCATGGCCTCATTCATGCTCGGTCTGCCCCAGAGCGGCAGCTTCCCCCGGAATGCGAATGCATTTGACTCGCAGCGGTATCTCGGCTTGTACTTTCAGAACGATTGGCGCGCAACTTCGAAGCTGACCATCAATCTTGGCCTTCGCTGGGACTACCAGCGCCCGTTCATCGAACGCTTCGATCGCCGTGTGAGCGACTACGATCCCAACACGCTCAACCCCATCAGCGATTCGGCGCAGGCCTCCTATGCGGCAATCATGAAAACCGTCCTCGCAGACTCCGTCCGGTACCCCTTCGGGCCGCAGTTGGCGCAGCTTGTGCCGGTGGACGCCTTCAAAGTCTATGGCGTGCAACGGTACGCGGGTGTCGACGGACAGCCGCGCACTGCTACCGACAGCTTCTGGAATCAGTGGCAGCCTCGTGTCGGCGCTGCATACAGGCTTGCTCGCAACACCGTTCTCCGGGGCGGCTTCGGCATGTTCTACCAAAGCACCGGCAATCTGCAGGGCCAGAATGGCTTCGGCCGTTCCACTTCCCTGACCAGTTCGCAGGATCTTGGGTTGACCCCGTACGACACGCTCGCCACGCCGTTCCAGAACGGTATCCTCGAACCGTCTGGCAGCTCGCTCGGCGCGATGACCAACCTTGGCAACGGCGTCAGCTGGATGTCCCGCGAAGGCGGCCTGCCGCGTTCGGTCGAAGCAAGCTTCCATATCCAGCACGAATACAAGGGCTGGTTGCTGCAGGCAGGATACACCCATAACAAGACCTCGCATATTCTTCAGGACCGCCCTCAGAACAATCTCAGCCTCGACGACTGGATGACCTATCGGACCCCGCGTTTTGACGCCAATGGACGTCCTCTCGCCAAGCCATTTCTCACCGATGAACAGATTCCCAATCCGTTCTACCGGTTGCCGGGCGTGACCGGCAGCCGCGGCAACAGTTCGCTGATCTCGATCAATGACCTGCTTCGCCCCTTGAAGGCTTTCGGCGGCCAGGACCGAACAGGCACCCCTGATGGCAAGAACCAGTACGACGCATTTGAGGCGAAAGTCGAACGCCGCTTCAAGAGTGGTTTCAGCATCATCGCGTCCTACACCTTCTCCAAGCTCTTCGAAGACACTTCATTCTGGGGCGACTCCGTGGCAGGGGTTATCGAGCACAAGCTTGGTGGCGAGGATCGTCCACACAAGCTCTCGGTCGCACCGATCATCCACATCCCCTACGGCCGTGGAATGAAGTGGGGTAACCAGATCCCTAAGTGGGCGGATGCCTTCGTGGGCGGGTGGCAGCTCTCCGGGCAGTACATTGTGCAGTCCGGTGCGCCGATTGTCTTCGGCACCAACTCGTTCTTCGACGGGAACCAGTTCAACTACTCCCGCAGCGAACGTACTCTGGAGAAGTGGTTCGACACGTCGCACTTCGTGAAGTTCCCCGGTTCCGGCGACGACATCTCCAACTGGCCTGCCTGGACCGGTGTCCACTCCATGCCGGGTGCCGACTACAAGCCGAAGACACCATCAGACCCGAAGAACGGCGTCTATGCCGACTTTGGAAACTATCTTCGCAACTACCCCACCCGCTGGGGCAACGCCCGCTCCAGCCGCGTGAACGAATTCAACTTCGGACTCTTCAAGAACTTCAGGATCACCGAGTCCTGGAGGGCTCAGGTCCGTGGCGAGTTCTTCAACCTGTTCAACCACCCGCGCTTCGGCGCGCCCAACACCGATCCTGGCAGTTCAAGCTTCGGTGTCGTGCAGCCGACGCAGCTCAATCAGCAGCGCGTGGTCCAGGTGGCGCTGAAGCTTTCCTTCTGACACTTGTTTGAAGGATCGGAAAGGGTCGGGGCAGCCTCCTCAGGCTGCCCCGATTTCGTCTCCGGCGGCGTTGCTCGGGGCATCCGCAGCGTCCCGCCGCTTCTGGAAGAGAAGGATCACGAGGATCACCAGCAGAAGCACCACGCCGAGCTGGAAGACGCCGAAGCCCGCGTGCAACTTCTCGAATTCCGGCCCGCCCGTGCTGTTCGCGATCCGGGGAATCACGGCGAAGTTCAACAGCCCCGCCATGGCCACCATCAGGCCGGAGACCAGCAGCGGCACGCGCCCCACGTTGCTGGCGAACAGCAGTAGTCCGAAGACGCCCATCCCCAGCAGGAACTGGAGCCAGCCCCAGACAATAAACATCTTGCGATTCGCTTCGGCGACCGGCGCGCGCAGCGTGGTGCGGGTCAGTTCGGGCCCCATCTCCTCGTAGACTTTGGCGACGGCTTCGGGCTTCGTGCGCAGGATGTCATCGGCGGCGCGAAAGCTCGCCGGGGCGGTGAGCGCCGTCATCAGCAGCGCACCGCACCAAAACCCGAGCAGGAACAGGACGAATCTCCGCGTTCGCGTCGCGGCCTGGCTGCTGATGCGGTTGTAAGCCGTGCTCGAGACGCCCTTGCTCCCCTCTCGTGAACTCTTCGACCGCCGCACCCGTGTCTCTTCCATCTGTCAATCACTCCTCGGCCGCGCCGGCACGAATGCCGTAGCGCTTCAGCTTGTTGATCAACCCCTGGCGGCTGAGCCCGAGCCGCCGCGCGGTCTGCTGCTGGTTGAATCGGGTGGCTTCCAATGCCTCCCGGATTCGGGTTCGCTCCAGTTCCTCGATCTCATCCTGCAGGTTGCCGCGCTTCGCGGGGCCGTTGGACGCCGCCGCGGCGTTGCCGCGCTGGAGGCCCTCCGACATATCTAGCACCGTGGCCTGACCGCCCTGCGCGCACACCACCAGGCGACGCATCTCGTTCTGCAACTGGCGAGCGTTGCCCGGCCAGTCGAA
The DNA here is from genome assembly GCA_050789245.1 of Bryobacteraceae bacterium. GTDB lineage: Bacteria > Acidobacteriota > Terriglobia > Bryobacterales > Bryobacteraceae > PNKE01. Next base: position 326,392 of record JBOZRR010000043.1, read on the forward strand.
TTCGGTCAGTTTGCGCATGACGGCCGGCGGCAATGTGATCTCCTGGCGCCGCATCTCGCGGGCCACCTCCGTGGCGAAGTGCTTCGCCAGCAAGGGAATGTCCTCACGGATCTCCCGCAGCGCCGGAGTCCGCAGGTGGATGACGTTCAGCCGGTAGTACAGGTCCTCGCGGAAACGCCCTTCGGCGATCTCCGAATCCAGGTTCTTATTAGTGGCCGCGATCACGCGCACGTCCACGGAGACGGGTTTGTGGCTGCCAATCCGTTCCACCATCCGGTCTTGCAGGACACGCAGGATCTTGGCCTGCGCCGTCAGGCTCAGGTCGCCGATCTCATCGAGGAAGAGCGTGCCGCCGTCCGCAGCTTCGAACTTGCCCGCGCGCCGCTCGACGCCCGTGGCCACACCCTTCTCGACGCCGAACAGCTCGGTCTCCACCAGCGTCTCCGGCAGCGCCGCGCAATTCAGCGCGACGTACGGCCCTCGGGCACGAGGGCTGGCGTAGTGGATAGACCTGGCAACCAGGTCCTTCCCAGTGCCGCTTTCGCCCGTCACCAGCACCGTGACGTCGGCGTCGGCGATCTTGGCGATCATCTCTCGCAGTTGGGCGATGGGCTCGCTCGCGCCAAGCACCTGGATCCGCGCCATCCGCCCGCCGATCTCCCGCATCAGGTTGCGATTCTCGTTCTCGAGCGTCTCGCGGTGCCGTTTCAATTCCAGAATGAGCTGCGCGTTCTGGATGCTGAGCGCGGCCGTCGCCGCCAGCGACCGGAGTATTTGCGCGTCCGTCGTGGTGAACGATCCGTCACGCTTATTCAGCATCTCGAACGTGCCGATGCGTTCGCCGTCACGCCCAGTCAGCGGCACTGCCAGCAGGCTGCGTGTCCGGAAGCCCGACTTGGTATCCACCTGCTGAAAGAAACGCGGATCGGAGTAGGCGTCGGCGACCGCCACCGTTTCGCCCGTCTGGAACACGTGGCCCGCGACGCCTTGCGAGGCTTCAATGCGGATGACGTCGCGGCTGCCCATCGCCACCTTTGACACCAGTTCGTCCGTCGCCGTGTCCACCAGGAACAGGCTGGCCCTTTCGGCATTCAACAGGCGCGCCGCCTCGACGGCGATCAGATCGAGCAGCGTGTCAAGGTCACGCTCGGAGATCATCTTCTGGCAGATGTGGAGGATGGCGGCCAGCGTCTCCCCCGCCAGCGCGTGGCCTTCGAATCCGTGTCCGCGAGAATCAGCAGTGACCATCGGCAACTGTCCACTCAGAATAGCGCCCCCGCACGTCTGTGTCCACGATGTGGACATCGGAATCCACGGGCTAGCTCTAACCTCACCCATACCTCATTGAAAACAAACCGCTTTCAATTTGGCCTACGGAGTGCATAGATACACTGCGCGGTGGCGGCAAAACGCTTACCCTGTTGACCGCAAGGCCGGACCGGGGAGTTTTCGGAGGAGCGGAGCCGCCACCTGCATTCCGCCTCGCCAATGGCAGTCCTCCCGTCTATAATGAGCGAATCCCCACCGGGGATGGAGGGACGGATTGCCCATGATCCAACTTGAAGTCAACGGCGTCGTCCGCAAATTCGACGGCGATTCCGCCATGCCCCTGCTCTGGTTTTTGCGCGACCTGCTGGACCTGACGGGCACAAAGTATTCCTGTGGAGCCGGACTCTGCGGCGCCTGCACGGTTCACATCGATGGCAAGGCCGCGCGAAGCTGCATCACCACCATGAAGGCGGCAGCGGGCAAGAAGATCACGACGATTGAGGGCCTCTCCAAAACGGGCGACCACCCCGTTCAGCGCGCCTGGCAGGACTTGAACGTGCTGCAGTGCGGGTACTGCCAGTCCGGCCAGATCATGCAGGCCGCGGCTCTGCTCGCCGAGAAGCCCAAACCCACCGATTCGGACATCGACTCTTTCATGCAGGGCAACCTCTGCCGTTGTGGGACTTACCAGCGCATCCGCGCCGCCATCAAGCGCGCGGCGGAGGTGAAGTCATGAGCGCCGCTCCGCAGATTCACACGCCCGGCGTCGTCAAACTCCAGCGACGCGATTTCCTGAAGGGCCTCTTCTCGTCTGGTGCGCTTATCCTGGCCGCGCCGCTGCTTCCGCGCGCCGCGCAGGCCGCCGCGTCCTGGATGCCGTCCGTCTATCTCGGCGTCGAGCCCGACGGCACAGTTCTGATCGTCGCCCACCGCTCCGAAATGGGCACCGGCATTCGAACCGCCCTTCCGATGGTCGCCGCCGACGAAATCGGGGCGGACTGGAAACGCGTCCGAATCGAACAGGCGCTCGGCGATGAGAAGTACGGCTCCCAGAACACCGACGGCTCCTGCTCCATCCGCGACTTCTACGATGCCGTTCGCGAGGCCGGCGCCACCGCTCGAACCATGCTGGAGCGCGCCGCGGCCAGCCGTTGGAACGTGCCGCCCGTCGAGTGCAAAGCGGCGAATCACGAGATCGTCCACTCGGCGAGCGGACGGAAACTCGCCTTCGGCGATCTGGTTGCCGACGCGTCGAAGCTGGCCGTGCCCGCGAAGAACGAACTCAAGCTCCGGCCCGAATCCGAATTCCGCTACATCGGCAAGGGTGTGCCGGTGGTCGATCAGCCCGAGATCGTAGTGGGGAAGGGAACCTTCGGCTACGACGTGAAGGTGCCCAACATGCTCTATGCCTCCATCGAGCGCCCGCCGGTGATTGGTTGTGCCGTGAAGAACGTCGATGAAGCTGGTGCCAAGTCGGTGAAGGGTGTTGTCTCGACGCAGACGCTTGATCCTTTCACGAAGCCGTATGGCTTCAAACAGCTTGGCGGCGTGGCCGTGCTGGCCGACTCCACTTGGGCCGCCATGCAGGGCCGGCGGAGGCTGAAAGTCGAATGGACCAGCAATGAGAACGCTGCCTTCGAATCCGACGCCTTCAAGCAGCAGCTCAGCCAGACCGTGCGGGCTCCGCAGAAGGCCGCGCGCGTGAAAGGCGACGTCGACAAAGTACTCGCCTCCGCGCAGAAGACGCACGAGGCCGAATACTACGTCCCGATGCTCGCGCACGCCCCGATGGAGCCGCCCGCCGCGGTCGCGGAGTTCAAGGACGGCAAAGTCACCGCATCGACCTGCACGCAGAATCCGCAGGCAGTTCAGGAGGCCGTGGCCGGCGCGCTGAACATTCCGAAGGCCGACGTCATCTGCCACGTCACGCTGTTGGGCGGCGGCTTCGGACGCAAGTCCAAGCCCGATTACGTCGTGGAGGCGGCGTTGCTTTCGAAGCAGGTGGGCCGGCCCGTCAAGGTCTCCTGGACGCGCGAAGACGACCTGCAGTTCGACTATTACCACGGTGTCGCGGCAGTCTACTGCAAGGCCGCGCTCGGCGCCAACGGGAAGCCGGAAGCCTGGCTGCAGCGCACGGCGTTCCCATCGCTCATGAACCTGTTTGCCGCCGACCAAGAGTACGCCGGCGATCTGGAACTCGGCCTCGGGTTCAGCGACCTGCCGTACGATATTCCGAACATCCGCGCCGAGAATGGCAAAGCCAAGGCGCACGTTCGCATCGGATGGCTGCGCTCGGTCTGCAACATCCAGCACGCCTTCGCGCAGCAATCATTCACCGGCGAGTTAGCCCATCTTGCAGGGCGTGACCCAGTCGAATACATGCTGGACGTCCTCGGACCCGCGCGCACAGTGGACTTCTCCAACCAGCAGTTCAAGCACTGGAACTACGGCAAGGGTGAGGACCAGTTTCCCTTCGACACGGGCCGTCTGCGGCGTGTGATCGAACTCGTCGCCGAGAAGTCCGGCTGGGGCAAGCGGAAGTCTGGCGGAGGCCACGGCTGGGGCTTCGCCGCGCACCGCAGCTTCCTCACCTACGTTGCGACCGTGGTTGAAGTTGAATTCGACTCGCAGGGCCGTGTGCGGATTCCCACGGTCCACACGGCGGTCGACGCCGGGCAGGTGATCCACCCTGACCGCGTCGTGTCGCAGTTCGAAGGCGCCGCCGTCTTCGGGGCCAGCGCCGCGATGCTCGGCGAGATGACCTTCGCCGGGGGCCGTGCCCAACAGCGCAACTTCAGCCAGTATCAGGTGTCGCGCATCAACGATGCGCCGCGCCAGACCCACGTCCACCTCGTCAAGAGCGATGCGCCTCCCGCCGGTGTCGGCGAGCCTGGCGTGCCGCCCATGCCGCCGGCCATCTGCAATGCGATCTTCGCCGCCACGGGCAAGCGGATTCGCGAACTGCCGCTGCGCCGGTCGAAGATGGCCTGAACCGGCCGTTTGCGGGCGCGGGGCTCCTGGATGCCTCGCGCCCGTCCTGATGACGACGCAGGCGAAGTACACTGGGACTAACCAGAGGACCTAGCTCGTGGCACTCACTCTTTCTGTCCCCTCCCACCTTCAGCCCGCGATGGACGCCGCTCGCGAACGTCTGGATGCCTGGACCCGCGAGATCGTCCAGTGGCACTTCTCGCCGGAAACCGGCTGCGAGTTTTGGCTGGACTACGCTTCCAAGCTCGGATGGGATCCGCGCAAAGAGGTCACCTGTTACGACGACCTCGACAAGATCGGCTTCTTCCAGGACGAGTGGCTTCGAGGCGGACCTGTGCAGCGATGGGTTCCGCGCGGGCTGGCTGGCAAGCCGATCTACGTTTTTGAGACCGGCGGCTCTACAGGTGTGCCGAAGTCGCGGACCGCGTACGAGGACTTCCGCATCGACTACGAGCTCTACTCCGAGACTTTGCCCGATGAAGGCTTCCCCAAGGGCGCGGACTGGATTCATGTCGGACCCTCCGGTCCGCGCCGCCTGCGCCTGGCCGTGGAACACCTCGCGCAGTATCGAGGGGGCATCTGTTTCTCTGTCGACCTCGATCCCCGCTGGGTCATCAAGCTGATCAAGCGCGGCGCCATGCAGGAAGTCGAGGAGTACAAGCGCCACATCATCGACCAGGCGCTCACCATCCTCCGCGCGCACCCGAACATCAAGTGCATGTTCATCACGCCGAAGCTCTTAGAAGCGCTCTGCGAGAAGATCAACCTGAAGAAGATGGGCATTACGGGCATCTTCTGCGGCGGAACGGAGATGACACCCCAGTGGTGCCGTTTCGCCTTCGAAGAACTGCTCGACGGCGTCCACTTCGCGCCGACCTACGGCAACACGCTGATGGGCCTGGCCGTCTCCCGGCCCGTGCTCGCCGAGGACGACTACGCCATCGTCTACTACCCGCCGTCGCCGCGCGCGATGGTCGAGGTCGTGAATCCTGAAAGGCCGCACGAGGTTGTCGGTTACGGCGAAACCGGCCGCGTCCGCCTTACCACCCTCACGCGCGAATTCTTCATGCCGCGCTTCCTCGAGCGCGACGAAGCCGAGCGCGATGTGCCCTACGAGCAGTATCCTTGGGACGGCGTCCGCAACGTGCGTCCGTTCCGCAAGCTGGAGAAGTCCGTCGTGGAGGGCGTGTACTGATGCTGCACATCCCCATCCTGCGCCAGGGCAGGGAATACCGTTCCATTGACGTCTCGCGCACTTCGCACTTCCTCACGCGCGAACCCATCGCCGAAGTCTCGCAGGCCAACGTTGGACTGATCCGCCGCGACATGATGCGCCAGGAGGACGCGCGCGCCGGGCTCACGAAGCTGAGCACGGCTGACCTCGTGGACCTCTGCCGCCGCGCGGGTGAGTTCTTCTTGAACGATGCGCTGCCGCTTGGCGATACGCTGCAATCGCCGCACGATTACGTTGAGCAGACCTCCGCCACCACCGGAATGCCCTGGGTGATGGTCCGGCGAAACATGGCCAAGGTCCACGCCATGTTCACGTCGATGGACGCAGTGCTTCGCGGTCTGACGCGCGGCCTGTCGCACGAGGTGCTCGACCGCGGCTACTCGCTTGAGGGCTCGCCCATCTCGTTCTTCCCGAGAGGCCAGTCGCTCGGCGTCGTGCTGCCGTCGAACTCGCCCGCTGTCCATTCGCTCTGGATTCCCGCCATCGCGCTGAAGACGCCGCTGATCCTGAAACCCGGCTCGGCCGAGCCCTGGACGCCCTGGCGCATCATCCAGGCCTTCCTCAAGGCCGGCGCACCGCCCGAAGCGTTCAGCTACTACCCCACGGATCACGCCGGCGCCAACGAGATCATGCGCTCCTGCGGGCGCGGCATGCTCTTTGGCGACGTCGGCGCGGTGAAGCAGTGGGTTGGCGATCCGCGCATTGAACTGCACGGCCCGGGCTACTCCAAGATCGTCATTGGCGACGACTGCATCGACGACTGGGAGCGTTACATCGACGTCATCGCCCGCTCCATCGCCGACAACGGCGGCCGCTCGTGCATCAACGCTTCGGGTGTCTGGGTCAGCGCTCATGCGGACGAAATCGCCCAGGCGCTCGCCGAGCGCCTCAGCAGGATTGTGCCGCGCGGCGCTCAGGATCCCGAAGCCGGCCTTGCGCCCTTCGCGAATCCCGACGTGGGCCGCCGAATCAGCTCCATGGTCGACCAGGGCCTGGAAGAGCCCGGCGCGCGCGACGTTTCCGTCGCCTACCGCCCCGAGCGCTGCGTGGAATGGAACGGCTGCACTTACTTGCTGCCCACCATCGTCCGTTGCGACACGCCCGACCACCCGCTGGCGAACAAGGAGTTCCTCTTCCCGTTCGCCTCTGTCGTGGAGGTCAGCCAGTCCGACATTCCTGAGGTGCTGGGCTCCACGCTTGTTGTTACCGCCATCACGCGCGACCAGAAGTTACTTCGGCGTCTGTTATCATCCCCCCTCGTCGGGCGTCTGAATATCGGAGCCGTACAGACAAACGTCATTAGTTGGGATCAGCCGCATGAGGGCAATCTCTTCGATCATCTCTACGCGCGCCGCGCGTTCTCCATGGCGGAGGAGGAGGCCCTGGCCGGAGCCATAGCCGAATGAAGATCCTGTCGCTCACAGCCGGAGCCGCGAATATGTACTGCGGCTCCTGTCTGCGCGACAACGCCCTCGCCACTGAGATCCTCCGCATGGGCCACGACATCACGCTCATGCCGGTGTACACGCCCACCAAGACCGACGAACCTAACTCCAGCGTCCAATCCCGCGTGCTGTTCGGCGGTATCTCGGTTTACCTTCAGTCGCACTCGCGTTTCTTCCGTCACACGCCATGGTTGCTCGATAAGCTCTGGGATTCGCGTTGGGCATTGAACGCCGCGTCGAAGCGCGCCATCGCCGTCGATCCAAAGGACCTCGGCGAGCTGACGGTCGCCATGCTCGAAGGTCCGGACGGGCCGCTCCGGAAGGAGTTTCTGAAATTCGAGGACTGGCTGCGTGCCGAGCCGCGCCCCGATGTCATCAACCTGCCCAACACGCTTCTGATCTCCATCGCCGGTTCCATCCGTAAAGTCTTCGATGGCCCCGTTACGTGCACGATGCAGGGCGAGGATCTCTTCCTCGATCATCTGCTGGAGCCCTATCGCTCGCGCTCCCTAGATCTCATCCGCAAGCACGCCCGCCACATCGACGCCTACATCGCCATCAGCGAGTGGTACGCAGACCACATGGCCGGCTATCTCGACATTCCTCGCGAGCGCGTTCACGCGGTGCCCATCGGGGTCCGCGCCGAAGATTTTACCCGATCGCCCGAGCGCAACGACGGCATCTTCCGCGTCGGCTACCTTGCCCGGGTCGCTCCCGAAAAGGGTTTGCACCATCTTGCCGAAGCCTGGCGTGAGTTCCGCACGCGCCACACCGGCCCCGCGCGCCTCGAGGCTGCGGGCTACCTTGCGCCGGAGCACGGCGGCTATCTCGAGTCCGTTCGCGAGCAGCTTCGCGAATGGGGCCTCGGCGGCGACTTCATCTATCACGGCGAACTCGACCGCGCCGGCAAGCTCCAGTTCCTCTCCTCGCTTGACGCGTTCTCCGTGCCCGCCGCCTACGACGACCCAAAGGGGCTTTACGCGATCGAGGCCATGGCCTCCGGTGTCCCTGTCGTCGCCCCGGCGCGTGGCGCGCTGCTCGAACACATCAACGCCTGCGAAGGCGGCATCCTCGTGGCGCCCGACGACCCGATCTCCGTCGCCGATGCGCTCATCGAACTTGCCGAGAACCCCGTCCGTGCCCGTGCCATCGGCGCCTCCGGCAGCTTCGGCGTCGAACGCCACCGCTCCGTGCAAGGCATGGCCCGCCGCACCCTCGCCGTCTACAATTCGCTGCTGAAGCCCGCCGCCTTCGCCGCCCGCACGTGAGTGCAGCGCCCATCCAAGGGCGTACACTGTTCCCTGACGCTTCATGCTGACTGTCAAAGACCTCCACAAAAGCTACCAGACGCCCGCCGGGGATTTGCCAGTCCTGAAAGGCATTGCGTTTCAGCTCGAAGCCGGCGAATCGGCATCCATCATGGGGCCGAGCGGCTGCGGCAAATCGACTCTGCTTCAAATCATCGGCGCTCTCGACGCGCCCACTTCCGGCACTGTCTCGCTCGAAGGCGTCAATCCTTTCGCGCTGCCCGAACCCGAACAGGCGCTGTATCGCAACACGCGCATCGGATTCGTCTTCCAGGACCACTGCCTGCTGCCGCAGCTCAGCGTGATGGAGAACGTGCTCACGCCTCTACTTGTTGGCCCGCGAGATCCCGAGGCCCCGGACCGCGCCCGTCAGCTCCTCGACGAAGTCGGACTCTCCAGCCGTCTCGACCATCGTCCCTCCGAGCTCTCCGGCGGCGAGAAACAGCGCGTCGCCATCGCGCGCGCCCTCATCCGCAAGCCCCGTCTGTTGCTGTGCGACGAGCCCACCGGCAACCTCGACCAGGACTCCGCCGAAACCATCTCGCAACTCCTCGCGCAGACCCGCACGTCGCACAACGCCACCGTCATCACCGTCACGCACAGCCCCTCGCTCGCCCAGCGCTTTCAGCGGCGATACACCCTGAAGGGCGGAACGCTGGTCGACGCCTAGGCCCATGCGGACGCTCTCTTACCTCGCCAAATCGCTGCTCTGGTACCGGCGCACGAACCTCGCCGTCGTCGCCGGCGTCGCCATCGCCGCGGCCGTGCTCGGCGGAGCGCTTCTCGTCGGCCACTCCGTCCGCGAATCTCTCAGAACCATCGCGCTCTCGCGCCTCGGCGCCGCGGACCTCGCGCTGGTTTCCAACCAATTCTTCCGCGCCTCACTTGCGGACGATTTTCACCCCGAGTTCAAAGCCGCGCCCCTGATTGCTCTCGAAGGCGGCGCCATTCACGAACGCACTCGCGCCCGCGCTTCGCAGGTCGCCGTGTACGGCGTCGATCAGACCTTCTTCGACTTCCACAACGTTAAGGCTCAGGCACCCGTCGATGCCCAGGCTTGGCTCAGCCCCGCGCTTGCCCGTGAGTTCAATGCCCGCAGCGGCGACGCCATTCTCCTGCGTCTCGAAGAGCCCTCGGACATCCCTCGTGAGTTCATCCAGGGACGCCGCGACCAGGCCGCGCGCACCGTACGCTTCACGCTCGGCGATGTTGTCGTCGCGCCTGACCTCTCCGACTTTTCTCTCCGGCCCACGCAGGGCGAACTCCGTGCCGTGTTCGTTCCTCTTGACCGCCTCGGCGACGCGCTGAACCAGCCCGGCCGCGCCAACACTGTGCTGCTCACCGGCGGCACCGAGGAGCGCGCCGTCGTCCGTCTCCACGAGGAATACCGCCTCGAAGACCTCGGCCTCCGCTTCCGCGACCTCGGCCAAGGCCGCGGCTTCGCCCTGGAGCACGTCTCCACCCTCATCGACGATCAGACCGCCGCGCACGCGCTCTCGCTCGGCAAAACCCTCGGCCTGCTCCAGCGCCCCGTCTTCTCCTGGCTCGCCAACTCGATTCGCACCGGCGCCGCTGAAATCCCTTACTCGCTCGTCGCCGGCGTCGATGACGCCACGCTCGCCGAGATCAACGGCGACCGCGCCATCCCGCAAGTCGAAGGCACGCCCATCGTTCTCAATCAGTGGGCCGCAACCGACCTCAACGCCAAACCCGGCGACACCGTCACCATCGCCTACTACGTTTGGTCCGCCGAGGGCCGACTCGAAACGCAGTCCGCTGAATTCACCGTAGCCTCCATCACCGCGCTCTCTGGCCTTGCCGCCGACCGCACCTTCGCCCCCGAATATCCCGGCATTACCGACAAGACCACCCTCACCTCCTGGGATCCGCCCTTCCCCATCGACCTCCGCAAGATCCGTCCTCGCGACGAGCTGTACTGGCAACTCCACCGCGCCACGCCCAAGGCATGGATCCCGCTCCAGGCCGCGCAACAGCTCTGGCGCACCCGCTACGGAGCGCTCACCGCCATCCGCTACCCCGAGCCTTCCCTCGAACTCAGCCGCATGCTGCGGGCCGAGCTCGATCCCATGGACGATCACTTCACCTTGCTGCCCGTTCGCCAGCAAGCGGTCGCCGCCGCCTCCGGCTCCACCGATTTCGGCCAGTACTTCCTCTACTTCAGCTTTTTCGTCATCGTCTCCGCGCTGCTGCTGATGGGCCTCTTCTTCAGCCTCGGCGTTGAGCAGCGCCGCCGCGAGATCGGCCTCCTCTATGCCCTCGGCTTCAATCAGGCCGAGCTGCGCTCGCTCTTCCTCCAGGAGGGTGCGATCCTCGCGCTCGCCGGCTCTCTGCTCGGCGTCCCCCTCGGCATCGGTTACTCCGCCTTCGTCCTGCACGGCCTTCGGACATGGTGGTCCGGCGCCACCGGCACAACCCTGCTATCGCTCTACATCGACTGGCCGCTGCTCGCCATCGGCGCCGTCTCCGGACTGCTCGTCGCCATCGCCGCCGTCTGGTACACCCTTCACCGCTGGCGCGACCTCTCTCCCCGCGGCCTCATCGCCGGACCCGGCCGCCCGCGCCACCGCCGCGTCCGGCCGTGGATGGCCGGACCCATCCTCGGTCTTGCCTTCGCGCTCCTCATCATGGCGCTCTCCGGAGGGCTCGCCGCATCCGCCGCCTTCTTCGGCGCAGGGCTCTGCCTGCTCTCCGGTTCGCTGGTCCTCGCCTCATGCTGGCTCCAGCGTCCCGGCGGTGCGATCCCCGCCGAGGACAGCCGTCGCGCCGCGTTTCTGCTCTCGCTCCGCAACGCCGCCTGGCGCCCCGGACGCAGCATCCTCTGCCTGGCTCTCATCGCCGTCGCGTCCTTCCTGCTCGTCTCTCTCGAATCGTTCCGCCACGGTGCAACGCCCACCGCCGGCGCATACACGCTCTACGCTGAATCCCAAGCCCCGCTTGTCCCAGACCCGAACTCCGAATCCGGCCGCGACACGCTCAACCTGCTCAACCTGCCGGAAACCCTCCGCTGGACGCGCTTCCGCCTCCGTCCCGGCGACGACGTCTCCTGCCTCAACCTCTATCAGCCCCGCAACCCTCGTGTCCTCGGCGTCCCCACTTCGTTCCTTCACGAGGGGAGCTTTCGCTTCGCTGATTCCGTCGGCGCTTCTCCCGAAACCCAGGCGAACCCCTGGCTCCTCCTCGAAACCCAGTTGAACCAGAACGTCATCCCCGCCATCGTCGACGAAACCTCGTTGCAGTATGTGCTGCACAAGAGACTCGGCGACATCGTCGAAATCCCGCGCCCCGGCTCTTCGCCTCTCCGCTTCCGTCTTGTCGCCGCTCTCCGCGACAGCCTCTTCCAGGGCGAGATCCTCATCAGCGAGAAGGCCTTCCTGCGCACCTTCCCCGGCATCGAAGGCTACCGCGTCTTCCTCATCCAGGGCGACCCCTCGCTCGCCCCTCAAATCGAAGACGCCCTCTCCGACTACGCCGTCGATGTCACCACCACCGCCGAGCGCCTTGCCGCGTACCACCGCGTCAACGACACCTACATCTCCACCTTCCAGGCCCTCGGCGCTCTCGGCCTTCTCCTCGGCACTCTCGGTCTCGCCGCCGTCCTCCTTCGCAACACCCTCGAGCGCCGCCGCGAACTCGCCCTCCTCCGCGCCGAGGGCTTCAGCCGCCGCGCCACCTCGCGTCTGCTTTTCTACGAGCACCTCGCCCTGCTCTGCGGAGGCCTCGCATTAGGCGCAGTCTGCGCCCTCATCGCCATCGGACCCGCGCTCACCCAGCGCGGCGCCGTTCTGCCCGTCCTCTCCATAGCCGGGCTGCTCGTCACGATAATGCTCGTCGGCCTCGCCGCCACCTGGCTCGCCGTCCGAGCCGCACTCCACGCGCCTCTCATGGAATCGCTGCGCTCCGAGTAATCGTTGACTTGATCGGATACAATGCGCGCATGGGGATGCGCACCGCTCTACTTGTCTCTACCGCTCTGCTCGCGCCTCTCGGCGCCGAGAACTGGCCTCAATGGCGTGGACCGCGCCTCGACGGCAGCAGCGCGGAAACCGGCCTCGCCACAACGTGGTCGAAGACCGACAACATCGTCTGGAGCCTCCCGCTCCCCGCCCGCAGCGGCGCGACGCCCATCATCTGGAACGACCGCATCTTCCTCAATGTCGCAGACCAGGGCAAACTCTACCTCTGGGCCGTCGACCGCAACAAGGGCACGGTCCTTTGGAAGCAGCACCTCTCCGACGGCGACGTCATGATGCGCAAGCAGAACATGTCATCGCCTTCGCCCGTCACCGACGGCAAAACCGTCTGGGTCATGACCGGCACCGGCATCCTCAAGGCTTACGATTTCTCGGGCAAGGAGCTCTGGTCCCGCGACATCCAGAAGGACTACGGCCGCTTCGGCCTCAATTGGGGCTACGCCTCGTCCCCGCTGCTCGACGGCAACGCGCTCTACGTCCAGGTCCTCCACGGAATGAAGACGGACGATCCCTCGTACGTCCTCCGGATCGACAAGGCCACCGGCAAAACCCTCTGGCGCGTCGAGCGTCCCACTCAGGCTATCCGCGAATCGCCTGACTCGTACACAACCCCCGTTATCGCCACCACCGGCAAGACCCGCGAGCTCGTCATCACCGGCGGCGATGTCATCACAGGCCATGACCTCGAAACCGGCAAGGAGCTTTGGCGCGGCGGAGGCTTCAATCCCGACAACAACCCCTTCAACCGCATCATCTCGTCGCCGGTCGCGCGGGGCGATGTCATTTACGCGCCCACGCGCGTCAAGCCGCTCATCGCCTATCGGGCCGGCGGACGCGGCGACGTCACCGGCACCCATCAGCTCTTCCAGTTCCAGAACGGGCCTGACGTGCCCTCTCCTGTCATCGATGAAAAGTACCTTTATTCCGTAAATGACCGTGGAATTGTTTATTGTATTGATCGTAAATCCGGTGCCGAAATCTACGGCGGCAAGCGCATCCGCCCCGGCACCTACTCCGCCTCGCCCGTCCTGGCCGACGGAAAAATTTACATCACTTCGGAGGAAGGCGTCGTAAGTATCATTAAGGCCGGACCAGAGTTCGAGGTCCTGTCCGAGATCGATATGGGAGAGTACACGCTCAGTTCTTTCGCTGTCTCCGGCGGAAACCTGTTCCTCAGGACTGCCGCGGCGCTATACTGCATCGGGAAGAAGTTATGAAGCTCAACTGGCTGCTGGCCGGCGTTTTGGCCTTGAGCCTTGCCGGCTGCTCCCGTCAGGATCGGAACCAGGTTCGCGACGACATCCGCGACGCTGCCCGCGATGCTCGTGATGCCGCGCGCGAAGCCGCTCATGAGGTCCGCGACGCCGCGCGCGACGCCGCTCGGGACGCCGCCCGCGACGCCAACGAAGGCATCAAGGAAGCCAAAGAAGACATCAAAGAGGCCGGCAAGGATGTCCGAAAGGCCAAGGAAGAGCTCCGCGAGGAGATCCACCGCGAACGCGCGCGCCGCACCGAACGCGTCCAATAACCGTCCGTCAGGCCTGCGCTTCAGCCTCCGTCAGGCCTAGCCTCTCCCACCACGGCCGCGCCGCGCTCAGCGCCGCGTTCACCTTGTTGATGTTCTCCACGCCCTTCGACTCCAGCCACTGCCGCAGAGCGTGTACGCCGTTCTTGCCGTACACCGGCACGCCTTCTTTCCACGTCGCCCGGCCGCACAGAACGCCGCAGAACTCTGACCCCGCCTCAGCCGCCATCTCCAGTTGATCTACAAAGACGTCGTTGTCCACGCCCGCGCTCAGGTAGATGAATGGCAGCGTAGCCGCGTCCGAAGCCTCGCGGAAGAGCTTCAGCGCTTCTCCCCGCGAGTACACCCTCTCTCCCCCAAAGACTCGGCTGCCTTCCACGAACCGCGGATTGATCGGAGACTCCACCTTCAGCACCGTCACCCCATACTTCGGCTTCGAGAACTCGGCCATGCTCCCCGCCACGATCCTCGGCTTCAGCCTTGCGTAATCCTGCCCTTTTTCGTCTCCGCCGTCCGGAGAATAGCCGACGAATTCAAGGAAAAATGGGATGTTATTTCCGGCGCATTCCGCGCCAATGCGCTCCACGAACGCGTGCTTGATGTCGTTCACGCGAGGGTCGTCGAACGGCGTGTAGTAGATCAGGATCTTCACCGCGTTCGCGCCCCATTCCGCGATCCGGTGCACGCTCACCGTGTTCAGCAGGTCCGGCAGCCGGCCAGGGCGCGTGTTGTCATACCCCGAATGTTCATACGCCAGCAACAGCCCGCAGTTCGGGTCCCGCGCCGCCATCGCCTCCAGTCCGTACTCGGGGTCCAGCAGAATCGCCGTGGCGTGCGGCGTCAGGACGCTCGTGACAGCCGTCTTGAACTCGGCCATCATCTCCTTCGTCACGTCGTTCCGCTCCACGCCCCGCGCCTGCGCAATCGCCTTCGCCAGGCTCCCGCGCTGATCCATCGCCGCCGCGCCTATCACCCCGCGCCCATTCGCCAGCGCGCGGAGATGCCGCTTCTTCCCCGAACTGAGTCCGCTACTGAGTCCCATGTCTGTCTGATACCACACAATGCTCCCGTTCCCCACGCCGGGGGACCGGATCCCGCGTCCGACCTCCGGCCCTCACACTGACGCTGTCCCAATTGCCTGCGAGCTATCGCAGGGCCGGTGGCCGCGAAGCCGAGCGGCGAAACGCCTCCTTTGAAAAGCGCGCAGTCATCCGCTGACACGGTAGCCAAGCTGCACTCAACAGTTGACTCGGCCTGATTGCCTTCGAACCGGATTGACATCGTTATTAAGCGGAGTCATCGTGCATATGGGTTTCGGAGCACGCACAAACTGATCCGTCTGTTCTGATCTGTTAGGAGGAAAGGTGTGAAGTGATGCGACGAATACTTGGCTTGGGATGGGCTGTTCTCTCCTTATCGCTTTTCAGTCACGGGAAAGAAGTGCGTAAGCAAATGGGAGACACGGTCGTAAGTAGCGTAGAGACCGCGGGTGCGCCCCAGATCGAGATTCGGAGTCTGGTGGACAATTCTGTGGTCAATGTGGAGTTGAGGAACCGGACGGAGGTCATCGAGGACGTCTCCTTCGTGGATGGGAAGTCGATCGTGATCCGCGGGAGAACGGCGCGTGAGTATTCCAGGGACGAAACCGTCACGGTAATCGACTGGAAGTCTCGCAAGATCGTGGATACGATCTGGGCGCTGGCGGTTTACGACCTGGCTGATCCCAGTGCGAACTCGGGGGGCACGCCATGGGAGCGCGGCGTAGTGTTGCATCCTGAGGCCCATCGCGAGGCGCAGCAGTTCGTCATGCTTGGCGATGAGACGAGTGGCGGACCGCCTCGCCGGGGTTTTGCTTCGCGAATCGCCTGGAGTCCGGACTCGAAGTGCCTCGCCATTGTCGAACATGAGTCCGAAAAGAGTCACTTGGTCGTGATCGACATCTCGAAGGGGCCGCGCGCGGCCGAAGTTACGGAGATCCCGATTCAGTGGGAGGCATTCCTGGAACCGCGCCTAGGGGGAGTGGTCCCCGAGGCATACCAGGATGCGTACGTCGTGATACAGGCGTTGAGCTTCGCCGAAGACGGACGGAGCGTGAGCCTGAAATCTTCTGCTGTCGGGCCATTCGCCGAACGGACGGTCAAGGTGGATATTCCCCGGACGGCGGGGTAGCGCGTCCCCTGCACCACGCCCGTGCACTACAATTTCAGTCGGAAATGGAATTTCACGCGCAAGCCTGGATCGCGATGGCGGAGGCCCTCCTCATCGGCCTCCTCGTCGGCGTCGAACGCGAATCGGACCGTGATGAACGCCACGCCGGCCTGCGCGACTTCATCAGCATCGCCCTCGCCGGCGGACTCTGCGGCATCCTCGCCATCCCCATCCTCACCGTTGCCGCGCTCATCGTCATCACGGCATTCCTCGTGGTCTTTCGCCTTCAAACCCCCGGCCGCACCGGCATCACCACGGAGATCGCCGCCGTCGCCACGTTCCTGCTCTGCGTCCTCACCGCCACGCACGATCTCCCCTGGGGCTCGCCGCTCGCCATCGCCCTCACCGTCGTCCTCGCCATCCTCCTCGCCGGCCGCGACCCGCTTCGCCGGTTCTTCCTCGAAGTCATCACTGAACGCGAATTCCACGACACGCTCCGCTTTCTCGCCGTCATCTTCGTCATCTACCCCGTTCTCCCCGACGGCGCCTTCGGCCCCTATGGCTTCTTCAATCCGCGCAGCGTCTGGCTCTTCGTCATCCTCGTCTGTTCCATCTCCTACATCGGCTACTTTCTCGAGAAGTTCCTCGGCGAATCCCACGGCCTCGCGCTCTCTGCCGTCCTGGGCGGGATCGCGTCCACCACCGCCGCGACTCTTGCCTTCGCGCGCCAGTCCGTCGAGAGCCCCGAAAAAACCCCGCACTTCGCCCGCGCCGCCGTTCTCGCGAATGCCATCCTCGGACCGCGCATCTTCGCGCTGATCATGGTGATCTCGCCCGCGCTCGCATGGCGGGCCGCGCCGGTGCTGGCAACGCTGCTCGTCGTGGGCGTGGCCACGGCGCTGATGGCGCGCGTGAGCGGCGCCGGCCAGTCCATCCCGCGGACGAACGCGCTGCCCATCCGCAACCCGTTCCACCTTGCGCCTGCGCTCAAGTTCGGCGCGCTCTTCGCGCTCGTGCGGTTGATCGCCCGCGCCGGCGCAGCCGAGTTCGGCGAGTCGGGCGTCATGTGGGCCGCCCTCATCGGCGGTTCCATCGACGTCGACGCCGTTGCCTTCTCGGTCTCCGGCCTCGCCCGCGACGGCGCGCTCGACCTCAAGGCCGGCGTCATCGCCGTGCTGGTCGCGCTCTCGGCTAATGCCGCGCTGAAGACGGGACTCGCCTTCGGGGTCGGCGGCGCGGCCTACGGCCGCCCGGTCTTGATCGGATTCATCTTGATGCTAGGCGCGGCGGCCGGCGCGTTGCTGATCCCGTATTGACCGCCACCGCAGCGCACCCCGGTGCCAGCGTTGAGCGCGCCGCACGTCGCTCAGCACCTGCGCCTTCAGCGCCTCGGCCGATTCGAACTTGTGCTCGCCGCGAAGGCGGTGAAAGAACTCCACGCGGATGCGCGCCGGCGCGTCGCCTTCGAGCGGATCGAGCAAAAACGTCTCGATCGTCAAATGCGTTCCTCCGAACGTCGGCCGGTAGCCCGCGTTCGTGATCGACGTCCAGCGCCGGCCGGCGTCGAGATCGTACGTGCGCGTGACGTACACGCCCTCACACGGCACGGCGCGTTCGGCGTGGTCGAGCGACGGCACTTCCAGGTTCAGCGTCGGCACCACCTGCTTCGATCCGCGCCCCGCCCCCGGCACCACGCTGCCCGTCAGCGCGTACGGGCGGCGCAGCAGACGCCCGGCCATCGACACGCGCCCTTCTCGTAGCAAACGCCGTATTTCGCTCGAGGAAACTACGACGCCGCGCTCGAGAATCGCCGAGACAACGTCGACGGCAACTCTCGATTCCGCGCCCATTCTCTCGAGCGTCGACGCATCGCCGGCCTGGTTGTGCCCGAAGCGGAAATTGTCGCCGACGACGATCGCGCGCGCGCCGAGCGCGTCCAGCAAAACGTCGCGGAAGAACTGTTCCGGGCCCATCGACGCCAGGTCGCGCGTGAACGAGAGAACGAGGACCTGTTCGATGCCCGCCTCGCCCATCAGCGCGCAGCGTTCCTCGATTGTTGTCAGCAACTTAGGCGTGCGGTGCGGGGCCACGATGGCCGTCGGATGCGGGTGGAACGTCACGGCCGACGGCTTCGCGTTCATCGGCGCGGCCAGACGTACAGTCCGGTCGAGCAGCGCCCGATGGCCCGCGTGAATCCCGTCGAAGTTGCCGATGGTCACCACCGACGGCGCAAACGCGCCGCGCGCTTCGTCCACGCTCGAAAAGACGCGAATCACGCGGCCTCCAGCGCGGATTCCACTTCCAGGCCGTCGTAGGCCAGGCGCACGTTCGGAGGCAGCAGGCTCTCGGCGCGTTCGTGGCCGAGATCGTGTGAAATGTGCGTGAAATACGTCATGCCGGGCTTCAAACGCTCGACGATCTTCAGGCTTTGGTCGACGGTCGAGTGCGTCGGGTGCGGCTTGTACCGGAGCGCGTCGAGAAAAAGCACGTCGAGACCGTCGAGAAGCTCGAGGGAACTCTCGGGAATCTCGCTGTGATCCGTGAGATACGCGACGCGTCCCGCGCGAAAGCCGTGCGACGGCCCGCTGCCGTGTTTCAACGGCACGGGCGTGACGCGAAGTCCGTGAATTTCAAACGGCTCGGCGTCGAAGATGTGCGAGTGGATCTTCGGCCGCGAGGACTCGCTGGGGCCGTCGTGAAAGATGTAGCTGAAGACGCGTTTGATGACGTCCAGAGTGTGCACCGTGGTGTAGATCGGGATGGGTTCCTTCTGGAAGAAGTTGAACGGGCGCAGGTCGTCGATGCCGAGGATATGGTCGGCGTGCGCGTGCGTGTAAAGCACGGCGTCGATCTTCTCGATGCCGGCGGCCAACACTTGCTGGCGGAAATCCGGGCCGGTGTCGATGACGACGCAGCGGCCGTTCCAGCGCAGCGCGACGGACGGGCGCAGACGGCGGTCGCGCGGGTCGGCCGAAGTGCAGACCTTGCAGTGGCAGCCGATGGTGGGGACGCCGACGCTGGTGCCGGAGCCGAGAACGGTGAGCGTGAGCCGGTTGGGCGCCGGCTCAGCCATTCGCGCCAGCTTCTTGCGCAGGCGTGCTCGCATTCTTCTGCTCTTCCTCGGAGGCCTGCACGAAGCGGAAGCGCAGCTCGGTGATGGAGTTCTCCAGCAGGCGCTGCTCTTCGATCGTCAGGTTGTTCTTCGTCTTCTCCTGAAGGACGCCGAGCAGGTCGATGAAGTGGCGCGCGATGGCGAGGTTGCGCTCGGTCTTGCCGTCGTCCATGGGGAAAAGGCCAAGCGCCATCTGCGCCTGCGTGGCGAGCGAAAGAACAAGGAAATCGAAACTGGCGGGGGGCATCTGGTCAGGCTCCTCCCTTCCATTGTAGAAAGCCGGGAGCGATAAGATCACAGCATGCGAATCCTGGCGGGCGTCATTCTCACCGCGCTGATGGTTTCGGCGCAGACGAAGGTGGGCGAGTTCGACGGCGCGGCGGACGTGGGTTCCGCGGCGGTGAAGGGCGAGGCGCTGTACGACGCGCACGTGAAGCAGTATGGCGTGACGGCCGGTGGCGCGAACATCTGGGGACGCGCCGACGAGCTGCACCTGGTGTGGCGCAAGCAGGCGGGCGACGTGGTGATGACCACGAGCGTGGCCTGGGCGACCGAAGGCGGCGATCCGCACAAGAAAGCGGGACTGATGCTGCGAGCGGGGCTCGGTGGCGGCGACGCGCACGCGAGCCTGATGGCGCACGCCGACGGGCTGATCGCGCTGCAATACCGCGCGGAGAACGGCGGCGAAACGAAGGAAGTGCGCACGGCGGTGAAGGGCCCGGCGCGGCTGCGTTTGGCCCGGCATGGCGATGTGATCTCGGCGGAGGTTGCGCGCGAGGGCGGCGCGTGGCAGCCCGTCGGCGCGCTGACGGTGAAGCTGGGCGACACCGTGTTTGCTGGGCTGGCGGCGTGCTCGCATAACGCGAGCGACCGGCAGACGGCGGTGTTTTCCGGCGTGGCGTACGAATCGACCGGCGTGGTGGACGCGAAGGCGCGCGTTGTCGAAAGCACGCTGGAGATCTACGACACGCGCACGGGCGAGCGTTCGATTGTCCGCCGCGCGAAGGAGCATTTCGAAGCGCCGAACTGGACGCCGGACGGCGGCACGCTGATCTACAACGGCGGCGGGAAGATCTGGCGGATTCCGGTGACGGGCGGCGAACCGGCGCACGTGCCAACGGGCGAGGTGCGCGTGAACAACGATCACGGGCTGTCGCCGGGCGGGCAGTGGCTGGTGATCAGCGGGAGCCTGGGGCGGGGGCAGTCGCAGATCTTCATCGTGCCGGTGTCGGGCGGCGAGCCGAGGCTGATCACGCCGAAGATGCCGTCGTACTGGCACGGCTGGTCGCCGGACGGCAAGACGCTGGCCTACTGCGCGTCGCGCGACGGCGAATTCGACATCTACACGATTCCGACGGAGGGCGGCGAGGAGACCCGGCTGACGGACGCGAAGGGGCTGGACGACGGTCCGGAGTATTCGCCGGACGGCAAGTGGATCTACTTCAACAGCGACCGGACGGGTCTGATGAAGATCTGGCGGATGGCCGCCGACGGCAGCGACGAGCAGCAATTCACGCAGGGCGAGGAGACCGGCGACTGGTTCGCGCACCCGTCGCCGGACGGCAAGCAGATTGTGTATCTCTCCTACGACCCGACCGTGAAGGGCCATCCGGCCAACAAGGACGTGACGCTGCGAATGACGACCCCCGCCGGCGAGCCCGGCAAAGTGATCGTCACGCTCTTCGGGGGACAGGGCACGATTAATGTGCCATCGTGGTCACCGGATTCAACGCGGTTTGCGTTCGTGAGTTATAGATTGGTGGGGAAGTAGGGGGAGGCCCAAGCGACGGATCGAGGCCTTCGACTTCTCCGGGAAGAAGTCGGATTCCGGATAGCCGACGATTTGTAATTTGAACCTAACGGGAGATGACCAGACACCACGGCGATTCTCATTACGAAGCCTGCCAGAGAGCCTCTTCTGCTTCAACACACCGGAGTTCAGCAGTCGAAACGGGGTGTGTACCATCAATTGCTCGGACGCATGAATGTCGTGCTCCGCGGACGCGCAGGCAAATAGAAGCAGGCAGTCCAAAGTCCCACAGCTCTACTATCGAGGGTGAGGCCTTTTCATGTGGAAATCGAAATCGGGCTCGGTCGACCCGCTGGTCCTTGACAGTAGCATCTCGACCTGCGGCGACCCAGGGGCATTGCCTGGAACGTATGTCAGTACATTGTAGGGATACAGGGGATGATCGATGTCCAACCCCAGCACTACGGTCCCGAACATCTGATCGGCCCGTTCGACACTAGTTGCCATGTCCATTATGCTGTCGTTTCGTTGATCCTTGGTGATACCGCGATAGGGGAAGCCAAGGACGGCGTACCTCCGTTTCGAGTATGTCCCGCTTATCAGCGCGACACTGTTGAATTTGTGCCGTGTTCGACCGTTCGCAACCTTTCGCCGAAGCTGTTTGAACTGCTTCTCGAACTTCTTCTGATCTCTGTAGGCCACGCTGAGGAAAACGTATGCAATCTCGGTCCAGAATTCGTTCTGCCTCTCCTCGATGCGGGCCAGTATGTCCTTCCACCAGGGCGTTAACTGCAGCGTGGGCTTCGCAATGGATACGCCGTCGGCGCGGGCCACGAAAAACGGATCGAGTTCCTTAGACTTCATCCCAATGCTCAGGAAGGTGCCATCAGACTCAACCTCACCTATATTGAATCCTGTCTCGACGTAGAGGGCGAACAGGTCCAGTTCGTCCCCTAAGTACTTCATGGACTGCTCGATCTCCGCCCGCCGTGCTAGGTAGTGGATACGCTCAGACTGGGAGTCGAGCGTTTCGAGGACCACTTCTAGGTCTGTGAGGCAAAGCGATGGAACGAGCGGCTGGCCGGATTCAATGATTCCGGCTGCCACCAACTCTTTCAGATTGGCGCTGATGAAGCCGAGATTCTCGTAGGTGACTGAAATCGGAATGAAGCGCAGGAGTTGTAAAGTATTGACCGTGTTGACTTGGCCGCTATTGGTTTGAAACTCATGTCGTCCTGGGTGGGACTTCAACAGATCCGCGAAGCGGTGAGCCTGGACGGAAGCGCCCACAACCAAGTCTTCGATCGTGTCCACAAAACGGAGTGCCGCTCCCCGCCGCGCCGGTGGGTCGACGAGGTTGGCTTTGCACTCGACGACGATGGCTGTCGAATCAATCACAACGAGGATGTCGTTCTCATAGACCTTTGGATCCTCAGGCGATATCCGGAAACGGCTCCCACGATAGACCTGGCCGCTAGGAAAGGCCTTCCGGCAGAGGGCCTCCACCTGGGATTCCAGGTACTTGGATCGAGTGCGCACATACTCGTCGCGGTGTGCCTTCGGGATCAATAGCTCAAGCATTCCCTGCAACGTATGCGAAAAGACGCAGCAGAGGACCCAATAGTACTTGTCTTCGCCGATTCGGATGAACGGCTTTGGTAGAACCGGATTTGCGTAAAGGAAGTGCCTGGGATTGCTCTGACTGAGCTCACCGAAGTCGTGCGACCACGCCCGGAGCACTTGCCGCAGCCCCTCACTGCCGGAGTCATCGCCGTAGGCACGGGCGGCTTCATCCAGAGTGAAGGAGTAAATGTCTGGCAGGCGCAGGTCGGAGTGCATGACCATGAAGGTTTTGAATTGCTTGAGGTCACTACGGCATAATTCCGTGAAGACCCGGCGCATGCCCTTACGATCGTCATAGACGTCTGGGAAGGCTTTCCGGTATTGGTCGCAAACGGTATCGATGTCCCTTGCATGCCAGACGGGCGCGAGCTTCTGGAAATGGTCGTTCAGCCGATTCTCAATATTCTTGGCCAACGCATAGAGTGCGTCGATTACGCCTGTGATCGAGACGCCACTGTAGGTGTCGGCCAGTATCGCCTCCAGGGGTCCCGCGAACGTTTGTTTCAGGTGAGCGAGAGTCTGCTCGGGGTAGGCCCAGTTCCGGATGGCCAGTGTCTGGCTGCGCATCTGCGAGAGCAGGATGTGTTTATGCAACTCCTCGTCGGAACAATCCACCGGGAGGTCCACATCGGCCAGAGTCAGGGCTGCGCTCAGTTCTCTCAAGTTCCGCATGAGGTGTTCGCCATCAGGCCCCAAGGGTCTCAAACTGCCACCGCGGGGCCGCATGAGCGCATGGGCTTGAAGTAGCTCCAAATGGAACGATGCGAAATCGACCGTGCCGTTGATCGCCTCCTTGTCGACTCCCCGCGGTGCAGAGAGAAGGTAGGACGCCAAGAAGGAAAGCAGGTACAGGGGATCGTAGGTGTCGAACCAACTTGCAAGCTTCGGATACTCCTCGTCGAACGTGGCGCGGGCTTTCAAGGCGGCTTCCCGCATAATCTTGAGGCGGATTTCCCGTGGCGCGTCCCCAAAGGGGTCGGGAACGTGGAAGAGCTTCATCTTAATCGGTTTGTAGGGTTCGTACCGCTTGTCCTGGTTCTTCTTGCGCTTCATGGCTGAAGGTTCCATTGTGACGGAAATAGTCACGGGAGCCTAATGTGCGACCAACGTTTCGCTAAGAGGTGAACTGCCCATATATACACGGCCCTCTTAAAGGCAAATGCAGACTGGCAGGGGCTTCCGATCCCGCGCCTTGATGGCGTCGAGCGGAACTTTCGATGCCACGGGTTGGTGGGGAATAGGGTGGATTCGTTCACAGCCTCTGGATGCAGCCATTCCCTTTGGGGCACTCAATGTCACGTGCGCTGGCCATCCGCACGGAATTGGCAGCGCACTTCAGCGGTTTGGGCGTTTTCCAACGAGGAGCTATTCGGCTAGCAGCTCACCCAACTTCGCGAACTCGACCTTCATGTGTTCGTCCATCGACCTCTTGAAGCCGGCCGAGAAGTAGAGCCGGAAGAACGGATCGAGCAGCCTTCCGATACCAGAGAATCCGGCCCGAATCGTGTGAGTGACCGTCACACCATTGCGGCTATCGCTGAAGTCCAGCGAGACCCGGACGGGCAAGGGAAGCACCTTCTTGAGTCGCCACGTGATCCGTTTTCCGGACTTAGCTTCAGTGACCACGCCTAACATGGTGACTCGACGAGTTCCTACGAATTCGTCCATGTACACGACGCTGCCGATATGGTTCGGGGCGCTCCTGATGGTATGCAGGGCCAGGTGGGTTCCCGGCCACCAGCGTTGATAGTCCTCATCCGTAGGATTGAGCAGGAACTCGCACATCCGGTCACCGTTGGTACGAGCGACTTGCGTGGTGGACTGGATCGTCAGCATGACGCTTGTCCCGTCTGCCCCTTATCGTATGACAGGCATGGCTCGGGCGCACTGTTGAGAGTCAACGTGCCGTCCAGGGGCACCTGAGCCACTCTCCTGATGGTCCGGCCCGCGCGGCCCACGCGGTCATATACTGGGCTTGGACAACCCGCCGTGACTGACTCCCGCCTTACGCGCCGCGCGTTTGCTGCAACGCTCGCGGCCGCCCCTCTCGCCGGAGCGGAGGCTCCGTGGATCGATCTCTTCGACGGCCGCACCTTGCAGGGCTGGCGCCCGGCCGAGAACACGCAATCCTGGACCGTGCGCGACGGCGTCATCTTCTGCGACGGTCCGCGCTCGCATCTGTTCTATGACGGCCCGGTCAACCGCGCCGACTTCCGCAACTTTGAGTTCGAAGTCGAGGCCCGCGCGCCGCACGCCGCCAACTCCGGCGTCTATTTCCACACCCGCTACCAGGAATCCAACTTCCCGCAGAAGGGCTTCGAGGTCCAGATCATCAACAGCGTGACCGGCCGGGAAAGCTACCAGCCGCGGATCATGACGGGCTCCCTCTACGGCCTGCGCAACGTGTACAAGCCGCTAGCCGCCGATGACCAGTGGTTCAAGCTGAACATCCTCGTTCGGGGCAAGAACATCCAGGTCCGGCTGAACGGCTCGCTGCTGGTCGACTACACCGAACCCACCCCGCCCCACATCCCCGATGGCATGGAGCGCGAGCGGTTCCTCGACCACGGCACGTTCGCCCTTCAATGCCACGACCAGGCGACTCGCACGGCGTTCCGCGGTATCCGTGTCCGCCCTCTGCCCGACGACACGCCGGCACCGGGCGGCGCGGCCCCTCAGCCCGATGCCGTATTCCGTCAGATCATCGACGCCGGCCGGCACAACATCCCGATGCTGGATCTGCACGTTCATCTGATCGGCGGCCTCACGCTCGAGCAAGCCATCGCCAAGTCCTTGCGCGACGGAATCCAATACGGCGTCGCGGCCAACGGCGGCTTGCTCGAACGAGTCAACAGCGACTCCGGAGCACTCGCGTTCCTGGATTCCGTCAAGGGTGCGCCTTGCTTCGCCGGCTTCCAGGCGGAAGGCCGCGAGTGGACCCGAATGTTCTCGCGCGGCGTCATGGCGAAGTTCGATTACCTCTTCACCGATTCGATGACCTGGACCGACAACCGCGGAAAGCGAATGCGCCTGTGGATACCCGCCGAGGTAGGCGAGATCGCTGACCGCCAGAGTTTCATGGACACTCTCGTCGATCGCGCGGTCGGCATCCTGAACGACGAGCCCATTGACATCTACGTCAATCCCACGTTCCTTCCCGAGATTCTTGCTTCGGAATACGAGTCGCTCTGGACCGAATCGCGCCGTCGCCGCGTCATTGACGCCGCGGTGAAGAACGGCGTCGCCATCGAGTTGAACGACCACTATCGGCTGCCCAGCGCGTCGTTCGTCAAGATGGCCAAGGCCGCCGGCGCCAAGTTCACGTTCGGCACGAACAACGGCTCCGCCCGCAGCCTCGGCCGGTGCGAGTACGGTCTGCAGATGATCCGTGAATGCGGCCTCGTGTGGCAGGATTTCTTTGTGCCGCTGAAAGCGCCTAAAGCCATAGAGCGCAAGCCCGGAGCGTTGCGCGAGGGATAGGCGCCGTCATCCTGGACGAAGAATCTCGGGTGATGGTCAGTCGTGCCGCAGAGCCATCAGCGGATCGATTCGAGACGCTCGCATTGCGGGCGCGTAACCGGCGAGGATCGCGGCGATCAGCAGGACGGCGCCGGCCAGCGCCAGCGTCCACGGATCGTTGGGCTGCGTTCCGAACAGGAACGATTTGACAAGCTGGGACGCGCCCAGCGCGACAGGCAGGCTGATGGCGAGTCCCACCGCCGCCAGTCGTAAGACGCGGCGCAGAACCATCCACACCATGGAACCGCGTTGCGCGCCCAGAGCCATGCGGAGTCCAATCTCGCTGAACTGCCGCGCGACGCTGTAGGACATCGTTCCGTAGAGGCCCACGCACGCGGTGAGCAGAGCGAGAATCGCGAAACTCGTGCATAGTTTCGCGAACGTGATTTCACGGCTGATCGTCCGGTCGATTTCCGCGGCCTGTGTAACCACGTTTGTGACGGGAATGGAGGAGTCCGCCTCCCGCACGATCTCACGCACACTCTGGACATGCCGCAGCGGATCACCCGCGGTGCGCAGCGCGTAAGTCGCCCGGTCCGGAGTGAACTGGCTGACCGCGACGAACACGGCCATTGGATGCTCGTCATTCTTCAAGCCGCCGTAGCGCACGTTCGCTGACACGCCGACGATTTCGAGATCGCGCTTCTCCTCAGGGAGCGTGATGCGGCGGCCCACCGGATTCTCGTTGCCGAAGTACGTCCGCGCCAGCCGTTCGCTGATCACGGCAACCGGACTGGAGCCGGGTTGGTCGCGGTCGTTGATCTCGCGCCCGGCCAGGATCGGAATCTGCATCGTCGTGAGGAAACGCGGTCCGGCGCCCAGGACGCGCGCGCCTTCGATGGTCACAGCGCCGATCCTCATGGGCCCCTTGACGGGCGAACCGACGAAGCCGGCGTTGATGATGGAGGATTGCGAAAGCGTTGCGCTGCTCACGCCGGGGATCGATTCGAAGCGCTTGCGCAGATCCGCGTAAAAAGTGGCGATCTCCGGGTCGCGATGCCCGGCCTGGCGCGCATTCAACGAGAACAGCAGGATGTTCTCGCGGGCGTATCCCAGTTGGATGGAGTGCAGCTTGTCGAGCGTCTGGACGAAGAGACCCGCGGCGACCAGGATGAGAAACGACATCGCGATTTGGGCAACCACCAGAATGTTCTGCGCGCGGTGGCGCGATCCGCCGCCGCGGCCGCTCTTGAGCGCGGGCAGGACGTCCGGTCGCGTCGCTTGAATCGCTGGAACAAGGCCAAACAGCAGGCCGCAGAGCACTGAGAGCGCCGCCGTCACGCCCAGCACGTGCCAGTTCAATTCAGCGTGCAGCGTGAATTTCTCCTGACCTCTGGAGAAGAGCAACGTCAGCGAGCGCACGCCCCAGATGGCAAACAGGACACCTAAGGCTCCGCCGAGCGACGCCAGCATCACGCTCTCGGTCAGCAACTGCCGCACGATGCGGAACCGTCCCGCGCCCAGGCTGAGCCGGACAGCCATTTCGCGGCGTCGCGCGGCCGCCCTGGCCAACAGCAGGTTCGCGATGTTCGCGCACGCGATCGCCAGGATCAACGCCACCATCGCCAGCAGCACGAACAGGGGCTTCGAATACTGTCGGCGTAGACTGCCCAGACCGGCGGCGCCGGGATTCAGCGTCAGTGCGGGCAGTTTGGCGCGCTCACCGTCAGTCGTTGCCGTCGCGGCAACCCATTGATGGAAACGAGGAGCCAGCGCTGCCTGCGCCTGCGCCATGCTGACGCCGGGTCGCAGTCGGCCCATCATTTCGATCCAGTAAAAGTTTGCGTCCGGATACATACTGGCGGCTTTGGGACCGTCCACCAGCAGATTCGTGTGCAACGGAAGGTAGAGGTCCGGCACGGACGCGGGGTCGACTCCGAAGAATTCCGGCGGCGTGACGCCGACAACGGTGAAGGGCACGTTATCGACGAGCACCGGCTGTCCGATCGCGTTCGACGGCCCGCCAAAGCGCTGCTGGCTGGTCGCAAAGCTGATGACCGCGACGGGCGGCGCGCCTGGACGGTCGTCCTCGGAGTCGATCAGACGCCCCGCGGCGGGCGACACGGACAGGCCGCGAAAGTAATCGCCGGTGACGTACTCCGTGCTGACGCTCATGGCCTGCCCGCGGACGGCCAGGCTGTGGTTGAGGCCGTTGAAGTATCCGAAAACCGTGGAAAAGACGGGGTTCTCGTCGCGAAGCATCTCGAACGCGCCGTAGGGGAACATGCCGCTGGCCATGGCGCCTTTGCCGGCCGGCCACGCCCTGCCCTGAAGCCCGTGCACGACGTGAACCCATTCCTTGTTGGCGTTCTGGGGCGGCGGGCTCTGCCAGTTCAGGACCACCAGCGACTCGGGTTCGGCCACCGGCAGTGAGCGCAACAGGATCGACTCCATGAAGCTGTAGATCGTCGTATTCGCACCGATGCCGAGCGCCAGCGACAGGATCGCCAACGCGCTGAACGCCTTGTTGGCGGCCATGGTGCGAAAGCCGTAGCGGATGTCCTGGCCCAGTTCCGATAGAAACCGTGTCATCCAAATCTCCCGCGACTCTTCGTGCTTCAGTGCGGCGTTGCCAAACCGCCGGCGCGCTTCATCACGGGCGCGCTCCGCCGTCATGCCTTCCGCTTCGAGTTCCTCGGCCTTTTCCGCGAGGTGGAGATCCATTTCCTCACGCAGCGCGTCGCCGCGCCTGCTGCTGTCCAGCCAGTACCTGAGGCGTCGAAACACGTGCGTCACTCCGTTCCCATCACCTGCGCGATTGCCATCGTGAGCTTGGCGTACTGCCGGGTTTCCACGGCGAGTTGTTTGCGCCCAGCCGCCGTAATCTTGTAGATCCTCGCCCGCCGGTTGTTCGACGTCACGCCCCAGACGCCGTCGATCCAGCCGTTCAGCTCCAACCGCTGGAGAGCGGGGTACAGCGAGCCCTCCTCGATGAGGAGCTCGTTGCCGGACGATTGTTGAATGAACTGAACGATGCCGTATCCATGGAGGTCGCGCAGCGACAGCGTCCGCAGAATCAGCATGTCCAGTGAGCCGGGCAGTGAATCGTTCTTTTGTGGCTTGCGTCCCATACCAAGAATTCTTAGCTTACCCGACGAGACCGGCCCCGTGTCAAGTTCGAAATGCCGGGCAGGGAAGAGGACGTGGCTTGCTCACCCGAGAGTCTGCTGGCGAGTTAATTGTGTGCTTCGCCTTCGACGCGACGGTGGAGGTTCATCCGTCCAACAAGGACGCGACGCTGCATCTGACGATTCCGACCGGCGAGCCCGACAAGGTGATCGTCATGCTCTTCGGAGGGAAGGGCACGATCAACGTGCCGTCTCGGTCGCCGGATTCTGCGCGGCTTGCGTTTGGGAGCTACCGGTTGGTGCGGACGTAAGGGAAGGCGAACGCTACGTGGTTGCGGCAGGTTCGCGTTTTCTACGAGCAGGCAGAACTTCCGGCTCACCGATGATCTGTGCGCAATCGATGACATCACTTCGGTGCGTTGAGCGGTATCCATCAGAATGGACCGACCCCCGTTTCCCGATCCTGTGATTCATTTGCACAAAGTTGGAGAGAGCCTTGCATGGGCCTGCAACAAGCGCAAGACGAGTTTTCGGGCTGGTACGTGTGCAGCCAGTGCTCCAGAGTGTGATCTGCAGTGTTATAAACAAGAAATGTCTCAGTCCGTCTGGCCCTTTGACCATGGCTTGGCTCCACGTTTTGCCAGCAGGGCACGCTTTGGTCCCGCCGACTTGAACAAGCTGCGCTGTTTCGTAATCTGTCCGGCGCAGCCGGCGGAGTATTTTGACGACCTTTATAGCATGGTCGAAGCGAGTTGCCGGAACGTCGGCACGTCTGCTGGCATCGAAATTCAATGCAGCAGGGCGATCGATATAAGAAGCTCCGGGGTGATCCATCCCGAGATATGGGGGTCACTACGCGCTGCCGACGTGATCGTGGCTGACGTTACCGGTCTGAACGGGAACGTCCTGTTCGAGCTGGGAGTAGCCTCAGCCTGGCACCCTAAGCAGCGGGTGATTGTCCTGAGAGAACGCCGTCAGGTAGGGGCCAAGGGTGACGAAAGCGATATTTGGCTGTTCGATATGCAGCCATTTCGACATCTTCTCTATATCAGAACACTTGAAGGACTCGCGCGACTGAGCCACGACCTCAATTCCGTGCTGCTGGACGTGCTTGCTGCCGCACCATTCGAAGACGCCTTAGGCATAGAAGAACCGAAGCTGCCGCTCTCCCTGCCGCTCTCCGACCAGGACGCAGATCTGCTCTTCTCTCCCGCTTTGGGGCATCGGCGCTGGATTTCAGGTGAATGCCTAGAGTTCGGCTCGCTCAATAACTTTCAATATTCGTGGCTTACGGTTGGAAACCTGAAACCAAAAAATGTCGAGGTGTCGGCAGACTTGTCGTTTCGAGCGATTGGAAAGCCAGCGAAAGACCAACCATGGATCGGTTTGATGCTCCGGAGCCAGTCATTCTGGGCGAATCAGGGCCACCTTGCTTACGTTCGGGCCGATGGGTCGGTTTGGGTCACGGTGGAGAACCCAGAGCATCGAGATGAACAAATTGGCCGGCTCGAACCTATTGCGCTCAAGGAGTACATACCGTTCCGAGTAACGATCAACAACTCTGGTTGGGCGGTGTCCATCGGCTCCGTAAAATGGCGACACGATCTGGATGAAATACAGGTCTTCGGACAAGGACGGATCTTGTTCGAGAGCTATTGGGCTCGTGTGGGCTTGCGCAACCTGACGGTCCAACTCGCGTAGTCCTGATAGCGGAAACTCGAGTTCCGGTTGAGCCTATGATTGCCGTGGCGTACGTGTGCTCTGGCCGGAGTCCTCTTGGATGACGCATGATTCAGAAGTTGGCGGCCACGTTCTCGAACGACGCCCGTCGTGCGGGCCCGCCGGTGTGGGAATGCCACATGATGTACGATTGGGCCGACGACAACGACGAGGGGTAGTGCAATCATGGCTAGAAGAGATGCGTCTAGCTTGGTAAGTATCATCAGGCCACAATCGACTCGTGTACTTCGCAGCGCAGAGCGTCATGTTCTTCAACATGCGGGTCCCCTCGACCTGCCGCCTTGGCCGCCAAACCTAAGTCGGTTGGCAAGCTACGCCACCTGAACTCACTCAGTCCCGCTCCCACTCCAACAGATCGCCCGGCTGGCACTTCAGTTCGCGGCAGAGCGCGTCCAGCGTGGTGAAGCGGATGGCCCTCGCCTTGTTGGTCTTGAGCACGGAGAGGTTGGCCAGGGTCAGGCCGATGCGCTCGGCCAGTTCCGTGAGCGTCATGCCGCGTTCGGCGAGCGCGGCGTCCAGTTTGACATGGATGGCCATAGGTCAGATGGTGAGCGACTGATCCTCTTGCAGGCGCGCGCCCTGTTGAAAAACCTCCGCAATAGCCAGAATGGCGGCGCCGCCGACCATCGTGATCAGGCTCACGTCCACCGACGCGGCGAAGCGCACGCCATCCGCCGCGAAATAGAGGCTCGTATAGTAACTCCAGAAATAGGTGACCGCGGCGCGTCCGAACTCTCCGGCGATAACCGCGAGGCCTACCCAGCGAATCCTGCGCGCGTTCGCGACCACGAAGGGCAGACCCTGGCTCAGCGATTGAAAGACGTGGCGAAGCTGGGTCACGATCCAGAGCAGATAGCCCAGCATCAGCGCGATCACCGTTAGGCTCCCGAAGAGGAAGGGCCCTTTCGTCACCGGGAATCGCAGGTTGCCGCGCAGACTTTCGAGGTGCGCTTCAGTCTCACCGCCGGCGCCGTGGATCGGCGCGTCGAGCCGCACCGCCACAGGCAGCGTCATCGTCAGGTTGTCGACACGCAGTTCGAGAAGAGTGAGGGAAGCGACGAGAATCACCAGCAGCCCCAAGGCGATCGCCGCACCCCACCAGGCCACGTCCAGCGCGGACTTCATGAACGACGCAATCGATCGCTCGCCCAAAGCTCGCATGATCTCTCCTGATCGATAAACGATATTATCGATAAGCGATAAGGAAGTCAACGCTGTTCTGACGAGGGCCGCCGGGGCTTCGGCTTGTTCTTGACGATGAGATTCAGCTCGACTGCGGCTCGGATCAGGTCCTTCAAGGCCGCCTCGTTGATCTGTTCTCCCTCGTGGATGTCGATGGCGCGGCGGACGTTGCCTTCAAGGCTGGAGTTGAACAGGCGCTCGGGGTCCTTCAACGCGGCGCCCTTGGCGAAGGTCATCTTGACGATGCTTTTGTATGTCTCGCCCGTGCAGACGATGCCGGCGTGGGACCAGATGGGCGTGCCCATCCACTTCCACTCCTCGATGATCTCAGGATCGGCTTCGTGGATGAGTTGGCGCACTCGCGCGAGAGTCTTCCCGCGCCAGTCGCCGAGTTCGTTGATCCGCGCGTCGATCTGGGCGGAAGCGGATTCCGAGGAGGCCGGTTTCTTCATGCCGCTCTCCTTTCGCGCGCGGCCTGGACGCGGCGCCAGTAGAAATACGAAAGGCCCCAGAGCACGCCCATGGCGGCGGCCCAGCCCCACGCGTCAGGGCCATCGCCGACGGCGAGGTGAGCGATCAGCGCGGAGGCCAGGTCGATTGCGAAGCCGGCATAGGCCCATTCCTTCAGGCGAGGCGGCACCGGAACAAGCAGCAGCACCACGCCGAGGAGCTTGGCCAGCGCGAGTTCCACACGGAAGTAGCCGGGGAAGCCGAGGTGGGTAAACGCCTCCGCTACCTGCGGCAAACTCAGTTGCGCGTATGCGGTGAAGCTCATCTGGAGGCAGAAGAGCGCGGTGAGGCTCCAGTAGCAGATGGCCGTTGTTTTGGAAGTGAGCTTGGCGGTGGCGGGCGCCGGTTGCCGTAGTGCCGATTCCATCGGTTCGTCCTCCTCTGTTTCAACGCTTCGCCGAGCTGGGCGGCCAGCTTGGCGGCTCCACGCCGAACTGCCGCGCGTACTCGGCGTTCAATCGCTGCCAGCCTTCGAATTGCATCGCGTCGCCGCCGGCGATGCGGCCGATGGGCGTTCCGTCGAGCAGGAGATTCAGAACGTCGAGCGCGATGTGCCACCCGGCCGCGCCCATGGAGACGAAGCGGCGATCGATGGTGGCCCACAACGTTAGGCGCGTGCCGCCGTCAACGGCTTCGAGTTCCCAACGGATGTCGTTGTACTCGAGAACCCTGGGCGCTTCGGCGCGCAGCACCGTTGTTTCGATCGGCGCAGGCGCGCCCGTCCACGTGAGCTTCACCGTGGCGCCAGGTGTCGCCAGGCTCCCATCGACGTCGAAGGGCGCCCACTCGCGCAGGTGCTCGGGCTCTGTGAGTGCCTGCCAGACCTTCTCGGGCGCGTGGCGCAGTTCCCTGACGAGAATCAGCGTCCACCTCTCGCCGTGTTTCCGGACCTCCGCGCCGCTGGCCGGACCCGGTGTGTAGTGATTTCGATTGTTCATCTGGCTCCCCTTGTCCCCTCTGCCTGTAGTTGAATGAATACCGCGGCCGCTCAGCTCACGGCCTTGCGCACGATTGCGGCGATTCTGGCCTCGGTCGCGCCGTCCAGCGCGGTCAGGAACCATCCGGCTTCCCGAAGCTGGTGCGGAGCGCCCTCCTCGAGGGCGTGGTTCGCGTCCTCGCTGAGGCCGAAGGTCATGAACTTGTCGACACGAAAGAAGCAGATCACTTTGCCGCCCTTCGAGTACGCCGGCATGCCGTACCAGAGCTTGGGCTGAAGCTGCGGCGCGCTGCGCAGGATGAGCGCGTGGAGGCGTTCGCCCATGGCGCGGTAAGACTCAGGCATCGCCGCGATCTTCTCGAGCACGGCGGCTTCGCCGCTTACGTTCTTCTTTGTCATAGGGGCTCCTTGCGCCGGCTGGCTTTCCGTTTCGCTGGTTTGGGTTGATCCATGCGGTCGAGGTGGCGTTCCAGCGCATCCACGTGCGAGGACCAGAAGCGACGGAACGGCTCCAGCCACGCATCCACTTCCTGAAGCGGTTCCGGCCGCAGCCGGTAGAGGCGTCGCTGCGCGTCCACCGAAGATTCCACGAAACCGGCCTCGCGCAGCACGCGCAAGTGCTTCGACACAGTCGGCTGAGGCATCCGGAGCCGGCGCTCGATCTCGCCAACCGACTGCTGCGACGAGACCAGCAGACTGAGGATGGCGCGCCGGTTGGGTTCGGCGATGATTTCGAAAACGGTTTCCACTCTCTGTGTATACGCTGGAAGGTATATGCGTGTCAAGGAATATATGCGCGGCCCGCCAGCGCGAGGCGGGCCGTGTAGGCACTTGACATGCCAGAAAGTACTTTATACCGTCAAGTCACTTGTCAAGAACGATCGTGCCGGCGGCGGCGCGCGAGAGGGCGTTACGCGCATTTTGACTGTTTGGAGGGGACATGAACAAGGGCCGGATTGGGACGTGGCCTGCGATGATCGCCGTTGGCGCAGGGCTGTTGCTTGTGGCAATACCAGGGCTTTGGGTGTACATGCGCACCACGGCGACGCTCCTGCACCCGAACCAGCAGGATGTGCCTTCGGTGACGCATCTGGTCCCCGCGCCAAAGTGGGCCGGCGCGATTGAGTTGGGGCAGCAGCACATCCGTGCGAGTCTGGCTAAAGAAAACTTGCCTGGACTCTCCGTTGCTGTGGGTGTAGGTGGCGACATCGTATGGGCTGAAGGCTTCGGGTTTGCGGATCTCGAGAACAACATCCCGGTTACGCCGAAACACCGATTCAGAATCGGGACTGCTTCCACGGTGCTGACGTCGGCGGCTGTTGGCCTGTTGCTGGAGGACGGGCGGCTAAAGCTGGATGAGGAGATCCAGACGTACGTTCGTGCATTTCCGAAGAAACTTCGGCCAGTGACCCTGCGGCAGTTGATGGGCCATCTGTCGGGCATCCGGAACGATGGCGGTGACGAGGGACCGTTGTTCACCGAGCACTGTGAGCGGCCCGTGGAAGCGTTGCGGCACTTCGCGGACCGGCCGCTGTTGTCTGAACCGGGGACGCAATACCACTACTCAAGCTATGGCTGGATCGTCGTCAGCGCGGCTGTCGAAGCCGCTACGGGGCAGCCCTTCCTCCTGCTAATGCGGGAGAAGATATTCGAACCCCTCGGGATGCGCGATACCATAGCAGACTCGGCGACGAAGCAGATCCCGGACCGTGTGACGTTCTATTTTCCGAGGTTTGCGGCAGATCCCCGTTATGGTCTGCACCTGATGCGCGACTTGGACTATTCCTGTTACTCGGGAGCCAGCGTATTCCTGTCCACGCCGTCCGACATGGTGCGCTTTGGGATGGCCTTCAATGGCGGCAAGCTGCTGAAACCCGCCACGGTGGAACTCCTGCAAGCGTCGCAACGACTAGCTTCAGGTGAGGAGACGGGGTACGGTCTGGGCTGGGACACCGAGACCGTGACTCTGTCCGGGAAGACGGCGCGCGCTGTGGGTCACGACGGTACGATACTTGGCGGGATGATGGCGTCGCTCACGACGTTTCCCGAGCATGGGATTGTCGTGTCGGTGATGTCGAACATCTCGTACGCGGACACGTTCCCCCTTGCAGTGAAGATTGCGGAATCGTTCGCGGAGCAAAGCGCCGGTCCTGCCGGTAGGTGAAGTTCAAAGCCTTGCTGACTTCCGCGCTGCCGCCGCCTCCTTGAGGTACCCGGTGAAGGCTTCGATCGCTTTCGACAGGTAGCGGCGTTCCAGACGGATGTAGCCGACGCGGCGGCTAGCCTTGGGTTCGAGCATGATGAGGCGGCAGCCCTGGCTGAGGCTTCGGGCCATTTCGGGGACGATGCTGACGCCGAAGCCGGCGCGGATCAGTTCGAAGATGGTCAGGAACTGGTCGGCTTCGAAGTGGCCGGCGAAGCGGGCGCGGGCGCGGTCGCAGACGGCCAGGGTTTCATCGCGGAGGCAGTGGCCGTCCTTGAGAATAACCAGCTTTTCCTGGGAGACGCGGCGCAGTTGCACCTTCTCGGCAGCGGCCAGCGGGTGGTCTTCGGGGACCGCCAGATAGAGTGGGTCGCGGAATAGCTCCTTCATCACGACACCGGCCTGCGCTACGGGCAGGCTGAGCACGGCGACGTCGATCATGCCGTCCAGCACCTGCGCCACGAGTTCCGCGGTGGTGCCTTCGCGAACGTGTAAATCGACGTCGCGGCAGCGGTCAGTGAAACCGCGCAGGAGCGGCGCCAGGAAGTACGGCAGGATGGTGGGGATCGCGCCGACTCGCAGCGGCCCGCGGACGCCTTCACGCGCCCGCTCGAAGTAGTCGGGCAGAGCGGCTGCGTCTTCGAGCAACGCCCGCGCCTTGCCGAGAATGGCTTCGCCGACGGGGGTGAGTTCGACTCTGCGGTTCAGACGCTCGAAGAGGGCCGCGCCCAGGCCCTGCTCGAGACGGGCGATCTGCTCGGAGAGCGAAGGCTGGGTGATGCCCAGGTCCTCGGCGGCCTTTGTGAAGCTGCCGGTGCGGGCGACGGCGCAGAAGTATTCGAGCTGCCGCAAGTCGAATCCGCGCAGCCGGGATCTTTGTGGCATAGGGAAATCCGATGGAAATGATAGTCGCAATCGCATTGACCTATGTCAAGCGCGCGCAATACCCTTGGCGTTATGAAAATGAACCTGAAGTCGCTACTCACCGCCTTTGCGGTTGCAGCCGCGCCTTTCGTGTTGACGGGAGGAGCGGCCGCTCAGCAGCCGAAGCCTAACCAGTTCTGGTGGCCTGAGCAGCTCGACCTTTCGCCACTGCGGCAACACTCCGCCGAGTCCAATCCCCTGGGCAAGGATTTCGATTATGCCAAGGCGTTCGCAACTCTCGACCTGAAGGCCGTCAAGCAGGACATTCAAAAAGTGCTGACGACGTCGCAGGACTGGTGGCCCGCCGACTACGGAAACTATGGTCCGTTCTTCATCCGCATGGCCTGGCACAGCGCCGGCACCTACCGCACTATTGACGGGCGCGGCGGCGCCGATGGCGGGCAACAGCGGTTCGATCCGCTCAACAGTTGGCCGGACAACGCCAACCTCGACAAGGCCCGGCGTCTGCTGTGGCCCGTGAAGCAGAAGTACGGTCAGAAGCTCTCCTGGGGCGACCTGATGGTGCTGGCGGGGAATGTCGCACTGGAATCCATGGGCTTCAAGACGTTCGGTTTCGCCGGCGGACGCGCGGACGATTGGGAGCCGGACCTGGTCTACTGGGGGCCCGAGAAGAAGTGGCTTGCCGATGAACGCTACAGCGGCAACCGCCAGTTGCAGCGGCCTCTGGCCGCCGTGCAGATGGGGCTGATCTACGTGAATCCCGAGGGACCCAACGGCAATCCCGATCCGCTGGCGGCAGCGAAGGACATCCGCGAAACCTTCGGCCGCATGGCGATGAACGATGAGGAGACGCTGGCGCTGATCGCCGGCGGGCACACGTTCGGCAAGGCGCATGGCGCGCACGATCCCGCCAAGTGCGTTGGACCGGAGCCGGCGGCGGCGGGCGTCGGTCAGCAGGGCCTCGGCTGGGACAACAAGTGCGGCAAGGGCAATGCGGGCGACACCGTGACCAGCGGCCTGGAGGGCGCGTGGACGGCGACTCCTGTGAAGTGGTCCTCGCAGTATCTCGACAACCTGTTCGCGTTCGAATGGGTGAAGACCAAGAGCCCGGCGGGGGCCACGCAGTGGGTTCCCGCGAACAATCAGGCCAGCAACCTGGTGCCGGACGCGCACGACACTTCGAAGCGGCACGCGCCGATCATGTTCACGACGGACCTTGCGCTGAAGATGGACCCCGAGTACCGCAAGATTGCGATGCGCTTCCGCGAGAATCCCGAGGAGTTCCGGCTCGCGTTCGCGAAGGCGTGGTTTAAGCTGACGCATCGCGACCTGGGGCCGCGCGCGCGCTACATCGGCTCGGAGGTTCCGAGCGAAGAGCAGATCTGGCAGGATCCACTGCCGAAGGCCAATCATCCGCTAGTGAATGCGAATGACGTGGCGGCGCTGAAGTCGAAGATTCTGGCTTCAGGTTTGACGGTTCCCGAGTTGGTGCGGACCGCGTGGGCGTCGGCGGCTTCGTTCAGAGGCACCGACATGCGCGGCGGCGCCAATGGCGCGCGTATTCGCCTTGCTCCGCAGAAGGACTGGGCCGCGAACAATCCGGCTGAGCTGGCCAAGGTGCTGGCGCGGTTGGAGAGCATCCAACAGGAGTTTAACCGCGCGCAGTCCGGCGGG
Organism: Bryobacteraceae bacterium; assembly: GCA_050789245.1. GTDB lineage: Bacteria > Acidobacteriota > Terriglobia > Bryobacterales > Bryobacteraceae > PNKE01. The sequence goes on from JBOZRR010000043.1 coordinate 364,506, forward strand.
AAGAAGGTGTCGCTGGCCGATGTCATCGTGCTGGGCGGCAACGCCGCCGTGGAGCGGGCCGCGAAGAGCGCCGGCTTCACCGTGCAAGTGCCGTTCGCTCCCGGGCGCACGGACGCTTCGCAGGCGCAGACCGATGTAGCGTCGTTCGCCGTGCTTGAGCCGGCATCGGACGGATTCCGCAATTACTACCGCGGGGGCCAGAGCCTGCCGCCGGTGGAGTCGCTTGTGGACCGGGCGAATCTCTTGACGCTGACTATTCCCGAGATGACGGTCCTGGTGGGCGGCATGCGCGCGTTGAACGCGAATGCCGGCGGGGCCGCGCACGGCGTCTTCACCAGCCGTCCTGGGACGTTGACGAACGACTTCTTCGTGAATTTGCTGGATATGTCGACGAAGTGGAACAAGTCGACGGCGGCGGAAGGCGTGTACGAAGGCGTCGATCGGAAGACCGGGAAAGCGAAGTGGACGGCGACTCCGGTGGACCTGATCTTCGGGTCGAATTCGGAACTGCGCACCATCGCGGAGGTGTACGCTTCGGCCGATGGGCAGGCGAAGTTCGCGCAGGACTTTGCGAAGGCGTGGGCGAAGGTGATGAACCTCGACCGCTTCGACCTTCGCTGAGTTGCGAAGCACTGGGCAAAACGGGGCGGCGGCGCTGAATGTGCCGCCGCTCTTGCATTTCGGGAGACCGGCCCTACAATGGGGAAACCACTGGAGGATGTGCCGGGATGCTTCGAGCGATGGCGATGATGTGTGCCGCTGCCGTGGCGATGGCGCAGAGCGGCGATTGGCCCCAGTTCCGGGGGCCGAACGGGTCGGGCGTCGGATCGGGGACAGGGTACCCGGTCGAGTTTGCCCCAGGGAAGAACGTCGCGTGGAAGGCGGCCGTGCCGTACGGCCAGTCGTCCCCCGTGGTGGCGGGCGGGCGCGTGTACGTCACCGCCAGCGAGGGCGGCAAACTGCTGACGATCAGCTTCGACGCGAAGACCGGCAAGGAACTGTGGCGCCGGGAGCTTCGCAAAACGCACGAGCACAAGACATACGCGGCGAACGATCCCGCATCGCCTTCACCAGCGGCGGACGAGACAGGCGTCTATGTCTTCTTCGCGGATTTCGGGCTGGCTGCTTACAACGCGGACGGCTCTGAGCGCTGGCGGATGCCGCTGGGGCCGTTCAAGAACTTCTACGGAATGGCGGCATCGCCGATTGTGGTGGGAGAGACGGTGATTCAGGCGCTGGACCAGCAGGTCGGGTCGAGCATGCTGGCGATCGACCGCAAGAGCGGCAAGCTGAAGTGGAAGACGGAGCGCAAGGGAACCACTGTGGGATGGGCGACTCCGATGGTCTACAAGCCCAAGGGCGAACCAGCGCAAGTGGTGGTGCTCGGGACAACGCAATTGGAGGGGTATTATCTGGACACTGGGGAGCCGCGCTGGTTCATGCGGCAGTCGTCGATGGGCGGATTGGGCACGGTGGTGTCTGAGGGCGATACGCTGCTGGCGTCCACGTTGAGCACTCCGGAGCCGTGGCTTCCGGCTTTCGAGAGCCTGATCGAGAAGCTCGACAAGGACAAGAACGGGGAGTTGTCCGAGGCTGAGTTCAAAGCCGATCCCGGTCTGGGCGAGCACTTCGGCTGGCTGGATACGAACGAAGATCACAAGCTGACCACGGCGGAATGGAACGAGACGAGGCGGATGATCTCGACGGGAGATTTCGGGGCGATCGCGCTGAAGCCGGGGGCCGCGAAGGGCGAGATCAAGACGGATGCCGTGGCGTGGCGGTTCAAGAAGAACCTGCCGTTTGTGGCCGCGCCGCTCGTGTATCAAGGCGTGTTTTACATGGTGAAGGACGGGGGGATCATCACGTCGCTCGATCCCGCGACGGGCAACGTGCTGAAGCAAGGGCGTAGCCCGGAGGCGATCGGGGAGTATCTTTCCTCGCCAGTGGCTGCCGACGCGAAGGTGTACGTGGCGAACGCCGAGGGGAAGATCACGGTACTGAAGGCCGGCGCGCAGTGGGAAGTGCTCCGAGTGAACGCGATGGACGAGGAGGTCCACGCGACGCCGGCGCTGAGCGACGGCCGCATTTATGTGCGGACGCGCGCCGCGCTGTACTGCTTTGCCGCGGCTCGCTGATCCGTATGCGTCACTTGACGCCGACGACCATGGACTCCGGACCGACGAGATGTTCGACGCGGGTCTCGCGGAAGCCCGCCTCGCGCATCCAGCCCTGGCAGTCGGCGCCGGTGTAGTCGAAGCCGCCGGGCGTTTCGATCAGCATATTCAGGCTCATCATCAGGCCGATGGCATTCGTGCGGCGGTCGTCGTCGATGATGGTCTCGTAGACGATGAACGATCCGCCCTCGGGCAGCGCGGCGTAGGCTTTCGCGATCAGCATTCGCTTCGTCTCGAGATCCCAGTCGTGGAGAATGTGCCCCATGACCACGACATCCGCCTTGGGGAGATCGTCGGTGAAGAAACTGCCAGGGATGAACTGGACTCGGTCCGCGAGGCCGCTTGTTTCGACATACTCCTCGAAGATCGGGCCCACTTCGGGCAGATCGAAACCGGAGCCGCGAAGATGCGGGTTCAGCCGAGCGATTTGCACGGCCGTGTCGCCTTGCGCGGTGCCGACGTCGACAAACGTCGAGTACTCCGCCCAGTTGAACTTCTGAGCGATGGCAATGGCAGACCCGCGGCTAAAGCCCGACATCGCGCTCAAGAACTCCCGCAAGCGGGCGGGGTCGGCGTAGAGAGCTTCGAAGGTGGGCGCGGAGCCATCGCGCGCTTCGTTCTGGGGCAGTCCGGTGCGGAGACCTTCGGTCAAGCGGCCCCAGTAGGGGTAAAGACGGTGATTGGCCATTTCCAGCATGCCGCCAATGTAGGAGGGCTTGCGCTTGTCCAGATAGAAATCCGTCGCCGGAGTGTTCTGGTATACGCCGTCCGTCCGAAGCAGGAACCCGAGGGCGACCAGAGCGTCGAGAAAGTCTCGAGCCGAGCGGGGGTGAAGACCGAGCCTGCCCTGAAGAGTTCCCAGGTCGCCGGGGTGTTTGGCGACCTCCGTGAAGACGCCCATTTCGATGGCGCTCAACAGAGTCTTTGAAGCCCAGAAGCCGAGTCCCGTGTGCAGGATTTGGCCTGGATCTGGCAGTTGATTCAACGAATTGCCCCTCCTCGAAACGATTTGGATTAGGCCAGGATAGCAGCTACTTCTTTCGCCGGCGCGAGTAAGACAACAGGCTTGACGGTGGCGCCGAAGCCGTTCACAGAGCTGGGTGGAATCTTTAGATAGACATTAGATTGTTGATAATGGGGAAGTTGTGCGGATTCGCGAGTCGGGTGGCGGGATGGGTTGCGGGTTTCGAGAGGCTAGTTTGTTTGCGGAGGGGCGGAGTTTGGCATGAGGGTTGGAGGGAATCCGGTTTATGCTTGCGGTATGCGAGGAGGCGCGATGATTTTCATATTCGTTTTGTTGGTCTTGGCGGGGGCGCCGGCGGCTTTTGGCCAGGCGATGTCCGAGGCGGCGGTGATCACGAGCGGGTCGGCGACAGCGGGCAGCGCGGGGGCTCGGGGGTTGGGGCGATCGATCGGGAGTATTTTCGGGGGTGCGACGAGGTTAGGGGGAAATCAGGGTGCCTCGCCGGCTGCACCCGCGCAGCCTGTGCAGAGCGGGACGATTCTTCTTCTGCCACCCTCGGCAGAGGGTAGTCCGCAGGTTGAGATCGCGAAGCCATCAAAGGCCAAGATCGAGGAGATCACGGAAGGCACGACGCGGAAGGACGTGCTGGCGAAGCTGGGGGCTCCGTCGTTCGCGTTTTCGAAGTCGACGGCAGGCACGGCCGTTGAAGTGGTTTGTTACCGGGTGGCTGAAGGGGGCGAGGCGGAGATCCGGCTGAGCGAGGGGAAGGTGATCGGGGTGAGCTTCGTTGAGCACACGGTGGCGAGGTCCGAAGCGAAGATCCTGGAGCCGAAACCGGGTACGAAGCCGGCAGTGGCGGTTCTGCCGTAGGGGACTCCGCGAACGGAATGCAGTGGTCCAAACTCCGGTCCAGAGTGCGCGGGCTGATCTGCCCTGAACTGCGGAAACGCATCGATTTCCACGTCAACTCGTATCGCAAGTCGCACGACGAGGTTGAACCCACAGGCTGCTGGGACTTGGGGCTTCCGGTCAGGGTTGGGTGTCTCCGGTGTGAGGATACATCCAAGCGTTGCAGCTAGGGTCAAAAAGGCGACGCGGGCGGTGGAGTGTGAAGCTGAGAGCTGGCTGATGCAATCCATCCAGATGCCGTGAAACGGCCCGAGGTGCCCTTGGGAATCAGTTGGAGACGTCGATTGCCGAGATCGAATGCACGTACCGTACGACAAGTTGGGCCGGGGCCATGCCCAGGTGGCCGAAGCCAAGTCGGGAGGCCGGGTCTCGTTCGCTAACCAGTGTATGACCGGGCCGGCGGGTGACGAGGAAACCGTCAACAACGATTCTGAGTTTCTGCTTTTCTATTTCGAGCTTTTCGATTGATTCCGTGAACTGCTTCATGCCCTTTGTGTCGGTCATCATGCCAAAGGCTTGGCGAACCTCGGCTGAGTCTGTAAAGAATGGCTTGATCAATGCCTGGAATTTCACTCCCCTAATCCTGAGGTCCGGATCGCAGGCATCATCGCCTAGCCACGTGTCGACGTCCAAGTGCACATCGGCCTCTATCTTGACGATCTTGCCCGCATAGAAGTCGAGGTTCTTGAGAACTGTGCAAACGTCAAGAATTGGGAGCGGGGATTGTGCTCGCAGTGGGAGGCTGAAAGCCAAGAGGAGCGTCAGGCAGGCTCGGGTCATTCCGTGTGCCAGAGTATCACTCACTCGAGTGCTCGTGACTGTCTGCTTGACTCAAGCGTGCGATTTCGCAGAGGTCGCAGAGGAAGGTGCCGTAGAGGCCGTAGAGGGTGTGGAGGCTGATTCGAAGTCCCTCGGGCTGCTTCTCGAAGGTCAATTCCGCCAGAACATTTTGCCCGTTGAAATCGAAGAGCTTGGCGTCGCGGATGCCGGTGAAGTGGAAGAGAACTTCGATTTCTCTGGCCCTCACCTTGGTGGCTTCCTCGTAAGGGTTCTCCCGTAACTCGTACATGTACAGGCGGAGCTCGAGGGTGGGGCCGTTTCGGTCGAGGGTGAGGGAGAGGACCTCAGCTTCGTGAAAGCTGGGCCACTCGCCGTAAAGGGCGATGAGGTGGTGGTGGTTGGTGACGAGCCAGTAGTCGGCGGGCATTGGCGAAGAAGCGGGAGCCCGGGTCCGGAGGGTCCGGGACCAGGGCTTGCGACTGAGTTCGATTTTACTCGTGGGGGTGCGCGGAGAAAAGAGCGAGCCGGCCTCGTTCACGGATGACGAAGCCGGCTCGTTGAAGCGTCGCGGGCCCGGGGGCCGCGATCCAGGGGGGAACTAGAAGACGAACTTCAAGGCCAACTGGAGGATTCGTCCGTCCTGGGCAGCGGTGATGCGGCCGAACTGATTGGCGGAACGGTTGGTGTTCGGCGTATTGAAGTTCACGTTGTTGAACACGTTGAAGGCCTCGGCGCGGAACTGGAGCGAGGACTTTTCGGTGATGCGGGTGTCCTTGATGACGGCGAGGTCGGTGTTGAAGTAGCGGGGGCCGCGGAGGATGTTGCGGCCGGTGTTGCCGAAGGTGCCGACAGCGTTGGTCCGGAACCGTGAGGTGTCGAACCACATGGCGATCATGTCGGCGTGGCTGCGGTCGTAGCTGAGCTGGGCGGGGCCGCCTATGTAGTCGGCGCGGTCGCGGCCGATGCCGGTGAAGGAGTTGTCGGCGCCGCTGGCGATGGAGAGGGGGAAGCCGCTCTGCCAGAAGACGATGGAGTTCATCGACCATCCGTTGATGAGGCGGTCCGCGACGAGGTTGGAGAGCTTGAAGCGCGGGACCTCGTAGAGGTTGGAGAACTTGAAGACGTGGGTGACGTCGTCGTTGGAGACGGCGTAGTCGAGGCGGCGGTTGTACGTGTCGGTCCAGCCGAAATCGTCCATGGTCTTCTGGTAGGTGTAATTGGTGAGCAGGGAGAAGCCCTTGGCGAATCGGCGTTCCAGGCCAAGCTGCAATGAGTGGTAGTTCGAGTTGTTGCTGGACTGGACTTGGCCGACGTTGCTGTAGTCCTTGTAGATCCGGCGAGCCTGCGTGTTGCCGACGGTGGAGGAACCGGGGACGTAGACGGCGGGGTTTTCCTCGCGGAAGGGACCGTTGAGGCTGAGGTAGGTCCCCTTGTTGCCGTGGTATCCGGCGCGGGCGACCCAGGCGGCGCCGATCTGGCGTTCCAGAATCAGGTTCCAGGTGGCGAGCTGCGGGATGCGCCAGTCATTCACAAAGTAAGCCCGAATGGCGGCGGGGGTGATGAAGGTGGCCTCCGGGCCGCGGACCGTGGGTCCGAACTGGTCAGGGAAGGGGTTCTGAACGCCGGCGCTGAGGTAGGGGTCAGTGAAGTCGACGCCGTTGAAGAGGAAGGTCGGCGCGAAGGGCGCGATGTTGGTGAAGGGGTTGAACTGGCTGGACTGGGGCGGCGTGTAGAAGAGACCGATGCCGCCTCTCAGGCTGGTCTTGTTGTCGCGGGTGAGCCGGTAGGCGAAGCCAACGCGCGGCCCGATATTGCCCCAATTGGCTTCAGAGCCGCCGAGCGGACAACCGGGGTCGCGGTCCTCGCCGCCATAGATCAGGCCGAGCGGCGCGTTGGGGTAGCGCGAGGACTTCTGTCCAGGAGCGAAACAGACGACGCGGCCCTGGCGGTCGTAGTAGGGCAGGTAAGGGTCCCAGCGAACGCCGAGGTTGAGGGTGAGCGACTGGCTGACGCGCCAGTTGTCCTGGACGAAGAAGCCCCACTTGGTGCCGAGCAGGTCCTTGAATTCTCCACCGCCCTGGCGGAAGGCGCTCGACTGGCCGAGCATGTAGTCGGCAAGGCCCAAGCCGGTGATCTGGCCGCTGAAGGTGAAGTTGCCCATCATCTGGAAGGTGTTGTTGATGACGTTGTTGAGGCGAACGGCTTCGCCACCGAAGCGGAGTTCGTGGGCGCCAGTGATCTTGGTGACCACTTCGCGGACTGTCCAGCTACCGCGGTCGAAGTCGCCCTGGTGATTGGTGCCGATGCCGAATGCGCCGGTGACGCTGACGTTCAGCGAGGGCGGAGCCTTGAGAGCGGAGTCCTGCGGTCCGGCGATGTTGACGCCTGCATCGCGGAAGCTGAAGGGCGCGCCGGAGAGGGAGCCGCCGGTCTGCGAGTTCCAGCCGAAGGTGCTGTTCATCAGCAGCGTCGGGGAGACGGTGTAGGTGTGGATGAGCGAAATGTTCTGAACGCGCACGGCGTTACCGCCCGTGGAGCGCAGGACGTTATCGGCATCGGCGACGGCGGGACGGTTGAAATCGGAGAAAAAGTAACGGCCGCTGAGCTGGTGCTTGTCGTTGATGTACCAGTCGATTTTGGGCATGAACTGGTAGTCGTCGGAGGCCTGCTGGGCGCCGCCGAAGGTGAGCTGCCCGTTGGCGCCGTTGGGCAGCGGGATGCGGTCGTTGAAGTACTGGGCAGGCTTGCTGAGCCGCGCGGTGGGGATGATATTTCCGGCGAAGGGTTGGCCGTTGGCCGGGTCCCGGATAATGACGCCCGACTGGGAGAAGTTGCCTTGGCGTTCGGCGGCGGTGGGCACGAAGGTGACGCGGCCCGCGGGGGCGGCGCGCAGAATAGTCTGCTGGTACGTCCCGAAGAAGAACAGCTTGTTGCGGATGATGCGGCCGCCGGCGGAGCCGCCGAACTGGTTGCGCTTCAGGGTGTCCTGGGAGGGCGCGAAGTAGTTGCGGGCGTTCATGGCGCCGTTACGGAGGAAGTGGAAGAGGGTGCCGTGATAGTCGTTGGTGCCCGAGCGCGTGACGACATTCACAACGCCGCCACCGGCATTGCCGTATTCGGCGGTGAAGTTGCTGGACTGGAGATTGAACTCCTGAAGAGCGTCGGGGTTGGGGAAGGGCAGATTCATGTTGATGTATGAATCGTTGTGGTCGGTGCCGTCGAGCTGGTAGTTGACGTTGGCGGAACCGGAACCGTTGACGCCGGCGACCTGGGAGCCGGGATAGACGCCGCCGTGGCAGTTCTCACCGCAGTAGCGGCCAGTGAGGTTGACGGTGCCGGCGGCGAGGAAGACGAGAGACTGGGCGCCGCGGCCATTGAGGGGGAGATCGACGACGCGCTTGGCGTCGATCAACTGGCCGTTGGCGGCGGTGCGGGTGGTGACCAGTTCGGCGTTGGCCTCGACGTTGACGCTTTCCGAAACTTGGCCGAGTTGGAGAGTGATGTTCTGGTTGGCGACCTGGTTGACGGTGAGCTCAATGCCGGTCTGGACGTAGGCGGAAAAACCGTCCTTGTCGACCTTTAACTGGTAGGTTCCAACGGGCAGGCGCGAGAAGAGAAACATTCCGGCGCCGTCGGTGGCGACGTTCTGCGTGAAGCCAGTGCCGGTATTGGTGATGGTGACTTTCGCGGCGGGGACGGCCGCGCCGGTGGTGTCGAAGATGCTGCCGCCAAAGGATGCGGTGGTGTACTGCGCATCAAGGGGAAGCACAACGGAGAGCAGGAGCAAGAGCAATGCCAGGGCGGGAACCCCGCGAAGTGGGACAAGTCGATACACGAGTAGCCTCCTCTGTTGAACGAATTGCTAGACCCAAGGTCAGCGCACGGATAGTGGCGACCCAGCCTACATCCGAGAAGCTGAATGAATTTGGATGGAGTATGCCACAGGGTGGCAACCGTGTCAATTACAAATCAACAATTTCAATAGAAAAACTGGCGGCTTGATTTGCCGGGTCGAAGTGCCGTAGTATTTCCGGCAATGCTTCTAAAGAATCCGCTTCTCCCCGCACTTCTTGCCGCTGCCGCGATTGGCGCCGCGGCGGTTCCCCAGACGGACAGCCGGAACACGCAGACACCGAACACGGACACCCATTTCGAAGCGCCGAAGTACTCGTCTTTGAATGAGTGGAAGGTCCGCAGGGAGGCCCTGCGCAAGCAGGTGCTGTCGGCCGCGGGGCTGCTTCCGATGCCCGCGAAGACTCCGTTGAACGCGAAGATTTTCGGGCGAATCGAGAACCAGGACTATTCGATTGAGAAGGTGTACATCGAGACGCTGCCGGGTTTCTACCTGGCGGGGAATCTGTACAGGCCATTGGGGAAGCCGGGCAAGCATCCGGGCATGCTGGCGCCGCACGGGCATGCGCAGTACGGGCGTCTGGAGCACGGGCCGCTGTTTTCGGTGCCGTCGCGGGGCATCAACCATGCGCGACAGGGCTACGTGGTGTTTGCGTACGACATGATCGGCTACAACGACACGGCGCAGATTCCGCACGCGTTCGGAGGGCCGAAGGAGCAGCTCTGGGGATTCGGTCCGCTGGGATTGCAGACGTGGAACTCGATTCGCGCGCTGGATTTTCTGGAGAGTTTGCCGGATGTGGATCCCGAGAGGCTGATCGTGACAGGCGAGTCCGGCGGGGGGACGCAAACGTTCATGGTGTGCGCGGTGGATGACCGTCCGAAGTGGTCTGCGCCGGTGAACATGATCTCGCTGATCATGCAGGGCGGATCGCCGTGCGAGAACACTCCAAGCCTTCGCGTGGGAACGAACAACGTGGAGATTGCCGCGCTGATGGCGCCGAAGCCGATGCTGATGGTGTCGGCGACGGGCGACTGGACGCGCAACACGCCGAAGGAAGAGTTTCCGGCGATGAAGGCGATCTACGAACTGTACGACAAGGGCAGCGAGGTGGAGACGATCCTGATCGACGCGCCGCACAACTACAACAAGGCGAGCCGCGAGGCGGTGTACAAGTTCATGGCGAAGCGGGTGCTGGGCGATACGGACGAGTCGAAGTACAACGAGAAGAACATCCGCCAGGAGAAGCTCCAGGACCTGATGGTGTTCTTCGGGCAGACGTTCCCGCCGAATGCCGTGACATACGATCAGTTGTTTGCGAACTGGATTCAGGCGGCGAAGAAGCAGAACGAGGAGACGCGCGACACGAGCGTCATGCGTGAACGGCTGGCTGTCGCACTTGGCACGGCGTGGCCTACACGCGTGGAGCACGAAGCGGCCGGTGAGAAGGTTGTGTTGTCGCGCGCTGGGGTGGGAGACCGTGTTCCGGGGATTCTGACTAAGGGTAAGGGCGGGGCGGTTCTGGTGGTCCACCCGAAGGGCGCGGAGGCGGCGCGGCAGTCCCCTGAAGCGGTGAAGGCTTTGCGCGAAGGCCGGACGGTGCTGGCGATCGACGCATTCCAGACGGGTTCGGCCGTGGCGCCGCGCGACCGGTCGCACAGGTACTTCCTGACGTTCAATCGCAGCTACGACGCGAACCGGGTGCAGGACATCGTGACGGCGGTGGCGTTCTTGAGGCAGTCGGGCGAGACGAACATCAGCGTGGTGGGGGTGGAGAACGCGGCGATTTGGGCGACGTTCGCCGCGGCGGTGTTGCCTCAGCCGGTCTCGCTGGCCGCGCCTCTGGGCAGCTTCAAGGGCGAGGATCAGGAGTTCATCGACCGCTTCTTCGTGCCCGGCATTCAGCGCGCTGGGGGCTTGGGCGCGGCGTTGAAGGTGGTGCAGACCGCGAAGCGATAAGCGTCAATTACCGGCAAAACGAAAGCGCCGCTCTGGAGTTGGTCTCCGGAGCGGCGCTGATGCTTTCGGCGGCTTGAACCGTCCTAGACGGTGGCCATCTTGTAACGCTCGGCCATGACTTCGAGCGGGATGGGCTCGTAGTCGCCGGCGTGGCCGGCCTGGCCGAACTGGACCATGCGCTCGGCGACGACCTTCTTCATGGCCTCGCGGGCGGGCTTGAGGTAGTCGCGCGGGTCGAACTTTTCGGGGGTCTCCATGAAGACCTTGCGGATGGCGCCGGTGATGGCCAGGCGGTTGTCGGTGTCGACATTGACCTTGCGGACGCCGTTACGGATGCCGAGCTGGATCTCTTCCACAGGCACGCCGAAGGTGGGCTTCAGCTTGCCGCCGTACTGGTTGATGATGTCCTGGAGCTCCTTGGGCACGCTGGAGGAGCCGTGCATCACGAGGTGGGTCTCCGGCAGGCGCTTGTGGATGTCGATGAGGACGTTCATCTTGAGGACTTCGCCGTCGGGCTTGCGGCTGAACTTGTAAGCGCCGTGAGAGGTGCCGATGGCGATGGCGAGAGCGTCGCAGCCGGTGAGCTTCACGAACTCTTCCGCCTGGGCGGGATCGGTGAGGTGGGAGAGGCCGTCGCCGCCCATGCCGTGGCCGTCTTCAATACCGCCGAGGCAGCCGATTTCGGCTTCGACGGTGACGCCCCGGGCGTGGGCATATTCGACGACTTCCTTGGTGACCTGGACGTTGTATTCGAAGCTCGAGGGAGTCTTGCCGTCGGGCATGAGGGAGCCGTCCATCATGACGGAGGTGAAGCCCATATCGATGGCGGACTTGCAGGTCTCGGGGCTGTTGCCGTGGTCGAGGTGGAGGACGGTGGGGATTTCGGGGTAGAGCTCGGTGGCGGCGAGCATCAGGTGATACAGGAAGCGGTCCTGGGAGTAGGAGCGGGCGCCGCGGCTTGCCTGGACGATCACGGGCGACTTGGTTTCGCGGGCCGCCTCCATGATCGACTGGATCTGCTCCATGTTGTTGACGTTGAAAGCGCCAATGCCGTATCCGCCCTTGGCAGCCTCATCCAGCAATTGCCTCATCGATACCAGTGCCATAAGAACTTGTCTCCTTGTATGCCGCCCGGCCTCGACGTGGGGCTGGCGGGCTGCTGTTTCCAGGATACTACGGCGTGCAGGTTTCGGACGTAATTATCCAGATTAATGGGAGGGTGCGGTTGGGCTTATAGGGTCATGCACTAAGCCGTGCAGATTTCGGTACCATCTTTCGATTGGCCCTTTGGGCAGACCGGAGGAATGGATGTCGGAGCCGTTTGAATTGAGAGCGGAGGATTTGCTCACGCTGGGACCGATCGGAGGCCAGGTGAGCGGTATCAACGGGCAGATTGCCACGGCGGGGATGATCCTGTGGGCGCGGTTTGGGCAGGTCTTCTATTACTGCAACTATGGATCGTCCGTGGTGTACGTGGTGGTAGAGCCGAAGCCGGAGCATCAGGGCAAGCGCGGGAAGGTGTTCGCGCACTCGAAGATGCAGTTCGGGAAGGAGATCTCGTTTGGCGCGGCGGACCAGCTTTCCGTGACGCTGGCGGGGACGAAGAGGGTGATGGAGATCTGGCTGGATCTCTACATGGGCTGCATGGCTTGCATGAGCGGGCCGGGCGGGCTGGCGGTGAAGGGCTTCCAGGGTCTTGTGAGCGCGGGGAAGCTCTATCAGAACTACGATGCACTGAAGAAAGGCATCTTTGCGCTGATGTACAACGAGCGCTACGTGCGGGACGCCGCGCCCGCGCTGTATGCGCACGTGCTGGCTTCGCTGATCTACGGCAAGCTGGAGGTGAAGCTGAAGCAGAAGGTGACCGAGAACATCATCAACGGCACCGTGGGCAACAACATCGCCGGAAAGCTGGTGGGTGTGTTCGCGGAAAAGCTCGGCGAAGATCCCTTCAAGAAGCGGCTGACCTCGATCAACAGCCTGTTCAAGGAGGTTCTGATCAAGGTCGCGCAGCACACGTTCGACAACCCGGGCGCGAAGCTGAGCGCCGAGCAGATTGAACTGCTTGGGAACCACGTCAACAAGCAGTTAGCGACGGTGAGCCTGCAACTTCCGAAGAACTACCGGGAGAAGATTGTCGCCGAGGCGGCTTACTCGAACATCCGGAAGATCCTGCTCGACATCTCCGGCGCGCTGGACGCTCTGGGGTAGAGTCAGGCGAGCGGCAGTTCGTAGAAGAGGGCGTCCGCGGGGGCGCCCTCGTAATATGGCTTTGTGCTGCGGAAGCCGAGAGAACTGTAGAGGGCGATGGCGGCGCTCATCGAGGGGAGCGTGTCGAGGCGGATCATCCGGTAGCCACGCTGGCGGGCGGCGTCGATGATGGCCTTGGCGAGAGCGCGGCCGGCACCGGAGCCCCGGGCTTCGGGGCGCGTGTAAAGGCGCTTCATCTCGGCGTGTCCGCCGCGCTCGCGCAGGGCGGCACATCCGATGGGCCGGTTGTCGGACTCAGCCAGAAGAATGAGCTCGTAGGGGCCGGGGAGGGAGCGGACTTCGTCGTCGAAGGACACGACGCATTCGGCGACGCCGGGCGTGTCGCGGTATTCGAGGAATAGAGCCTTCGCAAGGGCGAGGTCCTCGGGCGTGGCGACGGGCCGCACGACGGTCATACGATCGAGGGTAACGCGCCTGCATGATACGCTGAAAGTTCCCCCGCACTTATGGTAGACCCCGCGTCAACGGAGCCCGGCGAGCAGTTTACCCGCCTTGTGGAGATCATGGCGAAGCTGCGTTCGCCCAGTGGATGCCCGTGGGACGCGGAGCAGACCTTCGACACGATCAAAGCCTATACGCTGGAAGAGACCTACGAGGTGTTGGATGCGATCGACCGGCGGGACTGGCCACATCTGTGCGAGGAATTGGGCGATTTCATGCTCCAGGCGGTATTTCATGCGCGGATGGCCGAGGAGCAAGGGCTGTTCACGATCGCCGATTCTCTGAAGCACATCAACGAGAAGCTGGTGCGGCGCCATCCGCATGTCTTTGGCGACGGCGATGCGAAGACGGCAGAGGCGGTAAAGCGCCGATGGGACGAGATCAAGGCCGAAGAGAAAAAGGCGAAGGCCGAGGAGCGGCAAGGGCTGCTGGACGGGATTCCGCGGGCTCAGCCGGCGCTGGCGGAGAGCACGCAGATCAGTTCGAGGGCGGCGGGCGCTGGGTTTGACTGGCCCAATATCGAGTCAGTGCTGGACAAGGTGCGTGAGGAGATCGGCGAGATCCAGAGCGCCGGGACCGCCGAGGACCGGGCAGCGGAAATTGGGGACCTGCTGTTCACAATCGTGAACGTGGCGAGGTTCATGAAGGTGGATCCGGAGCAGGCGCTGCGCGGCGCCAATTCCAGGTTCAGAGAGCGGTTCGGTCATGTCGAGGGGCGGCTGGCGGAGCAGGGGCGGACGCTGAGCGAGTCCGCCGCGGAACACGGCATCGAGGAGATGGAGCGACTGTGGCAGGAAGCGAAGCAGCGAGAGAGATCGAAATCCGGGCACTGACGGGTCTGCCGGACTTTATGGAAGCGGTGCGGCTCCAGCAGGAGATCTGGGGCTTCGAGGAGATCGAACTGCTGCCGGTCCGGTTGTTCGTCGTCGCCACGAAGGTGGGCGGGCAGGCATTCGGCGCATTTCATGGCGACCAGATGGTGGCGTTCCTGCTGGCGATTCCAGGGCTGAAGCAAGCGCCCGGCGGACCCACCAGTTACTTGCACTCGCACATGATGGGCGTTCTGCCGGAATACAGGAACTGGGGCATCGGCCGGAAGCTGAAGCTGGAGCAGCGCAAGGATGCGCTGGCGCGGGGCATCAAGCTGGTGGAGTGGACGTTCGATCCGCTGGAGATCCGGAATGCTTACTTCAACATTGAGCGGTTGGGCGCGGTGGTGCGGCGCTATGTGCTGAACCAGTACGGGACGACGACGTCGCACCTGCACGGCGGGTTGCCGACGGACCGCTGTGTGGCGGAGTGGTACGTGGCATCGGAGCGGGTGCACGCGATCGTGCACGGGCTGGACGACGCGAGGCCGCCGGTGGAAGACCAGATCGCCGTGCCCGTGGAGATCGATGAGCTGCGGCAGAACGACCCCAAGCGCGCGAGGGAGATCCAGCGAGGGATCAGTGAGCATTTCCTGAGTTGTTTCCAGCGCGGGCTGGCTGTGATCGGATTCAAGCCCGGGGAGAGGAACGGAATATATCTGTTGGGACCATGGGATTCAAAGTAGACCAGATCACGTTGCGGCGCCTGCGGATCGCGCTGGTGCATTTCTTCGAGACGAGCTTCGGCCGGACCTACACACGGGAGATCATCCTGGTGGAGGTGACGTCGGAAGGCGTGTCGGGTTGGGGCGAGGTGACCTGTGGCGAGCACCCCTACTACAACGAGGAGTGGACCGACGCGGCCTGGCTGCTGCTGAGGAACTACATCGGTCCGGCATCGCTCGGGAAGACGCTCAATTCCGCGGCCGAAGCCGGCAAGGCGACGGCGGGGATGCGCGGGCACAAGATGGCTCGCGGAGGGTTTGAGGTCGCGTGCTGGGATCTGGAAGCCCGGCTGTCCAGTATCCCTTTGTGGAAGTTGATCGGCGGCGGGGCGCGACGTGAGATTCCGTGTGGCGTGTCGATCGGGATCCAGGATTCGGTGGGGCAATTGATCGAGAAGATTCGTAGGGAAGTGGAGGCGGGGTACCAACGAATCAAAATCAAGATCAAGCCGGGCTGGGACGTGGACGTCATCCGCGAAGTGCGGAGAGAGTTCCCAGATGTGCTGCTGATGGGCGACGCGAACTCGGCGTACACGCTGGCGGACATCGGCCGGCTGAAGCAGTTGGACGAGTTCGGGCTGATGATGATCGAGCAGCCGTTGGCGCACGACGAGATCATCGACCACGCGGAATTGCAGCGGCAGTTGAAGACGCCGATCTGCCTGGACGAGTGCATCCGTTCGGCGCACCACGCGGAGCAGGCCATCCGGATGGATGCGGGACGAATCATCAACATCAAGCTGGGGCGTGTCGGAGGCTTCGCCGAGGCGAAAGAGGTGCATGACGTTTGCATGGCGCACGGAATTCCTGTGTGGTGCGGTGGCATGCTGGAAAGCGGCGTCGGGCGCGCGCACAACATCGCCCTTGCGACCCTGCCGAACTTCACGCTGCCGGGCGATGTGTCCGCATCGAAGCGGTATTGGAAGCGCGACGTGATCGATCCCTGGGTGGAAGTGACGGCGAGGGGAACGATCGAGGTTCGCGACGACGTGGGGTTCGGCTACCCGCTGGACCTCGAGTTCGTGAAGAGCGTCACGGTGAGTGAGGAGACGCTCAGGCCGCAGTGACACCCAGCAGACCCATGCTCTACGGGATGGTCTGTTTCATGACCGTCCTGTGGGGCATCAACTTCGTCATCGTCAAGATCGCCTTGCGGCATTTTCCGGCCCTGATGATCGGGCCGCTGCGGGCCTGCATGGCCGCTCTGCTGATGCTGCCGATCTACTTCTGGCACAGGCGCAGGCGTGGTCCGGACCATGTTCCGTGGAAAGTGAGCGAACTTCCGCTGATCGCCACTCTGGGCGTGTGCGGCATCACACTGAACCAGGTCTTCTTTGTGCTCGGCATGGAGCGAACGAGCGTGGCGCATGGGGCGTTGACCATCGCACTCGCGCCGGTGATGGTGCTGCTGCTGGCTCGGTTTCGCGGACAGGAGCAGATCACAGGGCGGACAATGGGCGGCATGGCGCTCGCCTTCTGCGGCGTGGCTGCGTTGAACCTGGGGCCGGGGAAGGCCTCGCATGGTGCGTCCTTCTCCGGCGACGTCCTGGTGTTCCTGGCCGGATTGACGTTTGCGATCTTCGCCGTATTCGGGAAGGAGATTACGAAGCGGCACGACACGGTGACGGTCAACACGCTGGGCTATGCAGCGGGCGCAGTGGCGGCTGTGCCGTTCATCTGGTGGCAGGCGCGCGTATTCGACCTAAGCGTAGTGCCGATGGAAGGCTGGCTGTGGCTCGCCTACCTGGCGGCGTTTCCGTCGATTCTGGGCTACCTGATCTTCTACTACGCAATGACGTTCCTGCCGGCGTCGCGCGTCTCGGCCTTCAGCTATGCTCAGCCCGTGATCGCCGCGCTCTCAGGGCTGATCATCCTGGGCGAGCCCGTCACGGCGACTGTAGCGACGGGCGGGGCGCTCGTGCTGGGCGGGGTCTGGCTGACGGGCAGGCGATAATCGATCTGTGCGGCGAGAACTCGACGGGAAGACGGTCCTGGTCACCGGGGCGGCCAAACGCATCGGCCGGTCGATCGCTCTGCGGCTCGCGCGGGAGGGTGCGCGGGTTCTGGTGCACTATGGAGGATCTCGAGACGCGGCTGAACAAACCGCGGCCGAGTGCGCCGGCGGGGCTATGGTTTTCCGCGCGAATCTGGAGAGCGTCGACGAGATCAAAGCGATGTTCGCGGAGATTGAATCGCAGGCTGGGAGCATCGACGGCCTCGTGAACAACGCGGCGCGATTCACGCGGATCCCGGCGCTGGAAGTGACTGAGGCGGACTGGGACTTCATTCACTCGGTGAATCTGAAGGCCTCGTTCTTCTGCGTGCAGCAGGCGGCTCTGTTGATGCGGCGCAAGAACACGGGCGGCGAGGGCCGGATCGTCAACATCAGCTCGATGGGCGCGTTTCTGGCGTGGCCGGACCATGTTCACTACTGCGCGTCGAAGGCGGGCGTCGTGGCGCTGACGCGGAACCTGGCGAAGGCGCTGGCCCCGGCGATCACGGTGAACAGCGTAGCCCCGGGCGTGATTCCCTTTGAGGAGGCGGAAGACGAGCGCGTCGTCTCGATGTACAAAGCGACTCCGGCGGGGCGGCCGGGGACTGGCGAAGAGATAGCCGACGCAGTAGTGTATTTCCTGCGGGCTTCGAATTTCGTCACAGGGCAGGTGCTGCAAGTGGACGGGGGGCTGGGACTGAAGTAGCAGGAGGGGGAGATGAGCCTTCGGGACGGCTACGCGCTGCTGATGGCGATACGGCAGCTCGGGGAGGAGTGGCCAAGGCTGTTGGGCGCGCGATTTGCGGACTTCGAGAAACGGATCAATCCGGCACTGGAGGCCTTGCAGGACGAACCGGGATCTCGCGAACGGCAACATGCGGTCCGGATGATCCTGGACGATTTTCCCGAGGTCCGGGACCGCGTTGATGAGGCGTTGCGGTCGGGAGAGGTGATGGTTCCGATGGCAGGTCCCCCGCCCGAGCCGCAGATGGCAGACGCCGAGCCAACGATGGCGGATTTGCCCGAGCCGCCAGCGCCCGCAGCGCCGATGCCGCCACCGGCCGCGCCGATGCCGCCCGCACCTGCTCCAACTGCGCCTCCACCGGCAATGGCGAAGCCAGGGGGCTGGCTGCCGGATGTGTTCAGCGGGGGAGGGGAGAAGCAGAAGCCTGAAGCGAAGTCCGTCATCGTCTGGTATGGGACGGACCGGAAGAACACGAGGCGCGATGACCCGGCGGAACGATACAGCGGGGAGCGCGGCGATTTGCAGTTCGGGCGGCTCGAAGTGAGCATCCCGCACGATCACCGCATGGGCGAGCTTGAGAAGCCGAAGTGGTGGAAGTTCGAGTTTCGCAAGAATCCACAAAAGCACGTCGTCCTGATGAAAGTGGAGGAGCGCGACGTGTCGGCCTGGAAAGCTGAGGTCCGCCAGCGCATGGAGAAGGCCGGGACGCGTGATGCGTTGCTCTTCATACACGGCTACAACGTGAGCTTCGAAGATGCGGCCCGGCGGGCCGCTCAGTTTGCCTACGACCTGGAGTTCCGCGGTGTCCCCGTGCTCTATTCATGGCCGTCAGAGGCGACGACGCTGCGTTACACGGTGGACGAAGGGAATGCCCACTGGACCGTCACAAACTTCGTCCGATTCCTGCGCGTGTTGATGGAAGAGACGGGCGCGGAGGTGGTACACGCGGTCGCGCACAGCATGGGCAACCGTGTGCTGACGGAGGGGTTGCGGCGGCTTCACGCAAGCCCGCCGGCGCCGGGCGCGGCGCGGCTGCGCGAAATTGTCTTCGCCGCACCGGACATAGATGCGGACACGTTCCGCGACTTCGTGAAGGATTTCCAGGGCGGCGCGGAGCGGATGACGCTCTACGCGTCGGACAGTGACAAGGCGTTGGAGGCGTCACAGAAGCTCCACCGTTACCCGAGGGCAGGCGACGCCGGCGATGGCATCGTCATCTCGACCGGCCTGGACAGCATCGACGCATCCGCCGTGGATACCAGCTTCATGGGGCACTCGTATTTTGGCGACAACCGCTCAGTGATCTCCGACCTCTACTCCTTGCTTCGCGACGGCAAGTCTCCGGACCAGCGCTTCGGCATGAGGGAGCGCGCGTCGGCAACTGGGCGGTACTGGGCGTTCCTGCCTTAGGCGACCGGAGGTGGCAACGTTTCGGCCGCGCTGAGCGCGATGTGGTGGCGCGCCAGTTTCATGTGGAAGTCGGTCTCGGCCTCCATGCCACGGACCGACAGCCGCGTCTCAGTCAGCAGATAGACGCTGGAGACGAGCAGGAAGCACGCCCCGAGGATGCCCAGTGCGACGGGAATCCAGTAGAAGCGGAAACTGATGCTGACGACTCCGATGGAGACGCTGCAAAAGATGAACGCGGCTACTGCGAGGTACAGCAGCGTCAGGACCCGCTGGAGAATGTGGAGGCGGCGCGCCTGCCTGACAATGGCCTGCTGCCAGAAGTCGAGGCGCTCAATTCGGAGTTGGACTGGGTTCTCGGGGTCGGCGATCCGTTCCACCAGGTCGGAGAGGACGCGGAGGCGGTCGATCACGCGCGAAAGCCGGTTCGACGTGGAGAGGATCAAAGTGCCGGTGGCGGAGATCAACAAGGCCGGCGTAATCATCGAGGCGATGATGTTCAGCGCCGCGCCCAAGTCCGAGAAGTCGAGATTGAATTCCGGCAGGTTCACCGCTCCATTCTCGCAAAAGCACAATGATTTCCGACTCAAGCCGCCCAGGGATCGTCCGATAAGCCTGTTGTGGACGCGCTCTTCACCACCGCGCAGGAACTGATTGAGGCGATGCGGCAGGCCCTTAAGGCGGGGCAAGCGACGGAGGAGTGGACGGTCTTCCGCGGCTCGGAGGGGCAACTGAACCTGATCGCCGGGGAGTGCGGGTCACTGGAGTCACTAGCGTGGACGCGCGGCGCGCGATCGGCGTGGCGAGTGCGGAAGGAACTCGGGCGGATTGTCGTGGAAGCTCGGGAAGGGCCGCGACGGCTGAGGCTGGAGCAAAGCCTGCCGGGTCTGCCGTCGTGGGTCCGCGCCGCCTGACGGATAATAGGTGCCCATGGCTGGGCAAACCGACGGGAAGAGTGCCGTGCCGACAGCGGCGGGAATCGAAGAGATCCGTGCAATCCAGGATCCGCTGATTCGAAACCTGCGCATCACGCAGGCCTACTCCGAATTGTCGCGGGCGTTCCGCGTGCAGACGGGCGACGCCGCGAACTGGTGCACGTTCGCGACCTGGGCGTCGAAACAGGCGGGGCAGTCCATTCGCGGGCAGGACCTGTACCAGGCGCTCAAGCGGCGCGTTCAGATTCCGGTGCGGTGGGCGGCGCCGGTCGAGTCGGTGTACCGCAGCCTACTCCGCCGCGGGTTGCTCAATCCCCACACCCGGCTGGGCTTGTTTGTGAAAGCCGTTCCCGGCGTGTTGGACATTCTGGAGCGGACAAGTGAAGCAGTGGCGGAGGGCAATCGCAAGGTCTTCGAGGAGATCGGCCTGGAGTTCGCCCGCTTTCTGGAGGCCATCCCGGATGGGGCGCCGGAGACCGACGCTCGGATGACGGAGTTCATCGATTCGCTCCGGGACGGCGATCCTCCTGACGGACAGAGTCTCCTGAAGCAGGCTTTTGCGGCATACGCGCGTGCCTTTTCGGAACCGGCCGGCGGCCGGCATGCGGAGTTGGTGCTGCTCGGCAACGTGTTGATCGGGGTCCACGAACAGACGCGGCTTCAGCCGCAGATCAAAGAATCGATGGACGCACCGATCATAGAGGTCAGGGAACTCGGAGAACGGGTTCTGGGGGTGGTCTTCCCAGGTTCAAAGGCCTGGTGGAGGCTGTTACACGGCCCGGCGGTCTGGCTGCTCGGCGTTCTGGGTTGGGGGCTGGCACTCTTCGCACGGAAACTGGCGCGCCTGGTCATCACGGACCGGCTGATGACCTTGCAGGTGCCAGGGCGGCTGTTGCGGCTTGGCCACAACCTGGATGCTCCAGTGCCAGCCGAACTCACGAACCCCACGGACCCAGGGCTCATTGCGCTGACACAACGCTACGCGACGCCGCCCGACGACCCCGACGGCTGCGGCGCTGAGGATTGGGCGGTGCTGGACGAACGAATGCGATACATCCTGCAGTTGTTCCTCCGTTTCCAGAAAGACGCTCAGCTCTTCCATCCGCCATTTACGCAGGAGCAAGTGTGGCAATTCCAGGCCGGCGTGCTGCCGGACGGCAAACTGTAGCTGCCGGATTTAACGAACGTCGAGCTCGCGAAGGAACTGCGCCGCTTCTTCCGGCGGCGTGGGATTGACGTAGAAACCGGTGCCCCATTCGAAACCGGCGACCTTCGTGAGCTTCGGCATGATCTCGATGTGCCAGTGATAATGGTCGAGCGGCGCATCCTGCACGGGCGCCGTGTGGATGATCAGGTTGTAGGGCGGCTGCTCCAGAGCCTTGTCCACTTTCTTCAGCACAGTGCCGAGGACGTAGCCGAGGTCGGGCATGGTTTCCGGGGCCAGGTGCTCGAAGTGCGAATCGTGGCGGCGCGGCACGATCCACGTCTCGAATGGAAATCGTGAGGCGTACGGAGCGATCACCACGAACTGGTCGGTCTCCATCACGATTCGTGTTTGTGTCCGGAGCTCCTGCTGGATGATGTCGCAGAAGATGCAGCGCTCGCGGAAGTTGAAGTAGCGCAGTGAGCCGTCCAGTTCTTCCTGAACGCGCTTCGGCACGATGGGCAGCGCGATCAACTGCGAGTGAGGGTGCTCGAGCGAGGCGCCCGCGAGCTCTCCATGGTTCTTGAAGACAAGGATGTAGTGCAGCCGGAAGTCTCGCTTCAAATCGAGTACCCGGTCGCGGATCGCGAAGAGATAATCGGTGACCTGCTGCTGCGGCAGCGTGCTGAGCGACCCCATGTGATCCGGCGTTTCAATGATTACTTCGTGCGCGCCGATTCCGTTCATGCGGTCGTAGATGCCCTCGCCCTGGCGGTCCAAGTCGCCTTCCACTCTCAGAGCCGGGAACTTGTTCGGAACGACGCGTACCTTCCAGCCGGACTCGTTGGCGCGCCCCGAGTCACGGTACGCCAGGACCTCAGGCGGCGTTTTGGACTCGTTGCCGGGGCAGAAAGGACAGAAGCGGGAACCGGTGGGGACGACCTTTTCGCGGGTGAAGTCAGTGGGCCGGCGGGCACGATCGGTAGCGACGATCACCCAGCGGCCGGTGATGGGATCCTTGCGAAGGTCAGGCAAAACAGGTGCACCGTGACGGAGAGTTCCGGAAACGTCAGGATAACCGATCCGGATCAGGACTGAGCAGCGCGCCGCGTTCGTGGCGCAGCAGGGGCGGGTCGACGCCGACGATGGTGACCAGGTCATAGCGGCACATCTCGGACGGGATGCCCAGGACGCGGCGGTAGCGGTATGTGGCCTGCGTCATGGCGCGGCGCTTGACGCGGTCGAGCGCCCTGGCCGGGTCGCCGTACTCGCTGGACGTACGCGTCTTCACCTCGACGAAGACGAGGATGTCGCCCTCCCATGCGATGATGTCGATTTCGCCGTGGGCGTCCACGGTGCTCCAGTTCCGGTCGACAACGACAAGGCCCTGACTTTCGAGGTAGCGCTGGGCCAGGTCTTCGCCCCGCCGCCCGAGGGCCATCGTGGGCGGCCATGTGCGTGACCGGACCCGATGCCGCAGGTTGTCGAGATGGCGCGTGAGAATGCCGAACACGCTACTTCAAGACTTCAAACTCGAACTCCATCACCTTGCCCCGGACGACGTAGCACAGGTAGTGCTCCCAGAAACGCCGGAACCGCGGGAAGGCGTTCACGAGCAGTTCGAAGCCGAGATACCTCCACAGAGCTAGTAGCCGCACGTGGACCTTTTTCTCACGCAATCGTACGTGCGAGTAGTAGCCATACCCGGCGTTGTCTTCCCCGAAGTAACGAAACGAGTAGCTGTTCAAATGCCAGCGGTGGGTGGGGTCGCAGAACGAGGAGAAGTCGGTGTAATGCGGTGTGGCGAGGCGGACCGATCCGCCCGGTTTCACCAGGCGCCAGAACTCCTCCATCGTGCGCATGACGTCGCCGACGTGCTCAATGACGTGAATGGCCTGCAAGCCGTCGAAGGAGTTGTCGCGAAAGGGGTATGGGAACCGGTCGAGGTCGCAGAGGACGTCGGCGCGGCTGCGCGGATTGCGATCGATGCCGATCGAACCCGCGAGCTTGTTGATGCCGCAGCCGACGTCGAGAACACGCGGAGTTGCCACCGCTTCAGTTTACTTGGAGAGCCCTGAGAGGATCTCTTCGAGCGTATCCAGAGCGAACGAAGCCTGGTCGCGGCTGAGGACTA
The DNA here is from genome assembly GCA_050789245.1 of Bryobacteraceae bacterium. GTDB lineage: Bacteria > Acidobacteriota > Terriglobia > Bryobacterales > Bryobacteraceae > PNKE01. The sequence continues at coordinate 387,809 of JBOZRR010000043.1, forward strand.
GCGGAGGAGCCAGCCTGACGGAGTTCTGTCCCGCGCCCAGCACAAGCACACCGCGCTTGAAGGCCTGTTGGACAATCTCGTTGCGTAGCTCCGGCGCACGCTCCTTCGACTGCTGGTCGCGGACAATCTCGAAGCCGAGCATCAGCCCGAGGCCGCGCACATCGCCGACGTTTGGGAAGCGGCCAGGCCACTCCGACATCCGCGCCTTCATCTCCGCGCCAACGCGCGCCGCGTTGTCGATCAGTTCCTGTTCGAGCAACTGGATCGTCGCCAGCGATGCCGCCACGGAGACCGGGTTGCCGCCAAAGGTCGAAGCGTGCGCGCCGGGCGTCCACTGCATATACCGCGCTTTTGCGACTGTGGCGCCGAGCGGCATTCCGGAAGCGATGCCCTTCGCCAGCGCGACAATATCCGGATCGACGCCGAAGTGCTCGAAAGCGAACATCTTGCCTGTCCGGCCCATGCCGCTCTGCACCTCGTCACAGACCAGGAGAATGCCGTGACGCTTGGCGACGGCCTGGATCTCATCGAAGAACTTCTTCGGCGGCACAACATAGCCGCCTTCGCCCTGCACGGACTCCATGAAGATGGCGGCGACCTCCTCGGCCGGGAGGATCGACTTGAAGAGGGTCTCCTCCAGAACCTTCACGCACTCGACGTTGCACGTCTCAGGCTGCTTGCCGTACGCGCAGCGGTAACAGTAGGCATACGGGATGTGGGTCACGCCGCCGAGCAGCGGCGCAAACCCCTTCTTCTGGACCGCCTTCGACCCGGTCAGTGAGAGCGAGCCCATGGTCCGGCCGTGGAATCCGCCGAGAAACGCGATGAACTTGTCGCGGCCGGAGTGGTAGCGCGCCATCTTCAGCGCGGCTTCGATCGCCTCCGTCCCGGAGTTGCCGAAGTACACGCGGTGAGGATCGGCCGGGGGCATCAGCGCGGCCAGTTTCTCGGCCAGTTCCACCATGTTTTCGTAGTAGAAGTCCGTTCCGGACATGTGCAGGAACTTCCCGGCCTGCGCGCGGATCGCCTCCACGACCTTCGGATGGCTGTGTCCCGTGGAAACGACGGCGATTCCGGCGTTCATGTCGAGGAAGCGGTTCCCGTCGACGTCCTCAACGATCGCGCCTTCACCCTTCGCGACGACGAGCGGGTAATCCCGCGTGTACGACGGCGAAATCACCGCCTGATCGCGCCGGACAATGGCTTCCGCCTTCGGGCCGGGCAGGGGGGTAATAATGCACGGAAGGTCCCCGCGGACCGGAGTGCTGGTATTGCTCATTTTGGATTCCTCCTTGGCTGAACGACTTGTATGGGAGGGGAAGGGGCCGCGAAGAGGCGGCCGCGGCTAGTCGCAGCCGAAGAGGAAGGGACGCATGCTGGCGGGGGTCGCCATCATGAACCTAGTGTACCGGAGGGTCCGAATTCCGACAATCCCGTCGATAGGGGATGCCGGGGTTTGCTACGCTACCGCCTGTATGGATCAATTGCCCTTCGAGATCACGCCGGAGCAGGCGAAGCAGAAACATGAGGCTGGGGAGGCGGTGCTGGTGGACGTCCGGGAAGCCCTGGAACACCAGATTGCCAGAATCGACGGCGCCGAACTGATTCCGATGAATACCGTGCCCCAGCGGCTCCAGTACCTGGAGGGGCTTGCCGAAGAGAAGTTGCTGGTCATCCACTGCCACCACGGCATGAGGAGCTTGAACGTCGTGAACTGGCTCCGGCAGCAGGGTGTCGAACACTGCGTTTCGATGGCCGGCGGAATCGACCTATGGAGCGCCCAGGTGGATCCGGCCGTGCCGCGATACTAGCCCGATGGAGTCGCAATCATGACGAAACCGAAGTTCTACACCAAACCCACTTGAACCACCTGCCGCAAAGCCAGGAGTTTCCTGGCTGAAAACGGGGTGGAGACGGAAGTCATCGACCTGAACAAGGGCCTGTCGGTTGAGCAGTTGGACGCCCTGATCGGAAATCGCGACTACCTGCCGTTCCTAAATTCCAAGAACGAACTCTACCGAGAACGGAACATGAAGCAGAACCCGCCATCCAGGGAAGAAGCGCTCCGGCTGATGAGCCAGCATCCGAATCTGATCAAGCGCCCCCTGCTGGTCAAGGGCAAGACGATCCTCTTCGGATTCGACCCCGATGAGTGGCTGAGTAAATAGAAGGAGAACTAATGAAAGTGACCCGCCGGGCGGCTTTGCTCGCCCCAGCCGCCGCGCTCGCGCAGGAACCCGCCGCGCCGAAGTATACCGGGCCGCTGGGCCGCTTTCCGCAAGAGGAGGACCGGCCCGAACTGGACCCCGTGGAGTGGACCCGTGCCCGGTACGTGGAGATGCCTCGCCGCATGCGTTTCCAGGCCCAGAATGCCGACGAAGCCGTTAAGTGGCAGCGGACTCTGCGGGCGAAATTGATGGACCTGCTCGGCGGATTCCCCGTCCAGAAGGTGCCGCTGGCGTCGAAGTCGCTGGAAAAGTGCGAATTCCCAGGCTATACGCGTGAGGCCGTCCTCTTCCAGACGCGGCCTGGGTTGATGGCGTTCGCCTACATTGTCGTCCCTACCCAAGGCAAGGGGCCGTTCCCGACGGTGATCTGCATTCCGGGTCATGGCCGGGGCGTCGATGATATCGTCGGCATCGATAAAGAGGGAACGGACCGCAAAGCGAAAGAGGGCTACCAGTTCGACTTCGCCTTGCAGATTGCCGAACAGGGCATGGCCGCCGTCGCCGTGGAGCCGCTCGGCTTCGGATGCCGCCGCGGCAAGGTCGCGAAGAAAGCCAGTCTGACGGCCAGTTCCTGCCAGCCCTCGGCCGGCGCCGCTCTCCTGTTCGGCGAAACGATGATCGGCTGGCGCGTGCTGGACACCATGCGCACCATCGACCTCATCGAGACCCGCGCGGAACTCGATTCCAAGCGCGTCGGCTGCATGGGCATCTCCGGCGGAGGTACGGCGACGTTGTTCTCCTCCGCGCTCGAACCGCGCATCAAAGCGGCGCTCATCAGCGGGTATCTGAATACCTTCAAGGATTCGATCCTCAGCCTCTCCCACTGCATCGACAATTACGTGCCGGGCATCCTTCACTGGGCCGAGATGAGCGACATTGCGGGGCTGATCGCGCCGAGGCCCGTCTGGGTGGAGTCCGGCGAGAAAGACAACATCTTCCCGATCGCCGCCTCGAAGCAGGCCTTCGCCGAAGTCCGCAAGGTGTACGAACTCTTCGGTGTCGCAGACAAGTGTGGCCACGAGGTCTTCGACGCCGGACATCAGTTCTCCGGGGCTCGCGGGATTCCCTTTTTGCGCGCACAATTGATGGCGGGATGACCGCCTTCTTCGCGCTGGCACTCTTGCCGTACTTCGTTGTTCAGGTTGTGGACGCGGAGACGGGGCGCGGTGTGCCGCAGATCGAACTCCGCACGATGAACGAGGTCAGTTACTGGACTGACTCCGCCGGAGTGGCTGCCATCCACGAACCGTCGCTCGAGGGCCGCGAAGCTCTCTTCAAAATCAGCGGGCACGGTTACGTTTTCGAAGAGAAGTGGTTCGATGAGCCGGGCAAGCTACTGCGCGTCGAGGCGGGCAAACGCGTCACGCTCAAAGTCCGCCGGACGATGATCGCCGAGCGGCTGTACCGCATCACCGGAGAAGGCATCTACCGCGACTCCGAACTCGCGGGACTGCGCAGGCCGCAGGAATGGCGAGGGCTGGTCAGCGGCCAGGACACGGTCTCGATGACACCCTATCGCGGGCATCTCTATTGGATCTGGGGCGACACCATGGGCCCCCGGCACATGAACTTCTCCGTCGCCGGTGCATGGTCGGACCAGTCTGACGATCCGGACCAGGGCATCGCACTCCGTTACTTCACCGAGCCTGACGGCTTCACGAAGAAGATGCTCCCACTCCCAGGCGAAGGGCTGGTCTGGATCGAGGGTTTGTTCACGGCGCGGGACCCTGAAGGCCGGGAGCGCCTGCTGGCCACCTACACGCGCCAGTCAGGGCTGAAGCCGCCGGTGGAGCGCGGAGTCGCGCTTTTCAACGACAGCAAAGAGGTCTTCGAACCATGGGTACGCCTGCCCTGGCTCGAATCGCACCACGCCTCGCATCCGGTGCTCTTCAAGGAGGGCGGTCGCGAGTATTGGTACTTCTACCCATGGCTCCGAGTGGAGAATACGTGGGCTGCGATCAGCGATCCCACACGATGGGAGCGCCGGGAAGCGAAACTCCCGGACGGCCTCCGCTTCAACAGTGTTGCCTGGAACGAGTACCGCAAGAAGTGGATTCTACTGACGACGCGCACCGGCGAAATCTGGTACGCCGAGGGCGACCGCCCGGAAGGTCCCTTCTCCAAGCCTGTCAGGATCGTCGAACACCAGAGCTACAACTTCTACAACGTCGCCCACCATCCGCACTTCGACCGCGACGGCGGCCGGATCATCTACTTCGAGGGCACTTACACTTCCGCATTCAGCGACGCCAAGGTCAAGACGCCGCGCTACGACTACAACCAGGTGATGTACCGCCTACGGCTGGACGATGCGAGGCTGAGATGAACCATTTCGAAATCCTCGAACACACCGCCGACACCGGCTTCCGCGTGTACGGCGAGACGCTCGACGACCTGTTTGCCAACGCGGCAATGGCGTTGGCGTCGATCGTGATGGACACTTCGCGGGCCGAGGCGCTACAGAATTACCCCGTCACCATCGCCGGTGAGGCGCTGGACGACCGCCTCGTCTCCTGGCTTAACGAAGTGCTGTACCTGATGGACGGCTACGGCGTTGCTCCGGCCTGGGTGAGCGGCAGCACCGTGTGGGGTGAGCCACGCGATGACCGGAAGCACCCGCCGCTGCTGGTCGTGAAGGCGGTCACGTACCATCAGCTTTCCATCCGTCAGGAGTCGGAGGGCTGGGTGGCGGAGGTTTTTCTTGATATCTGAGCGTATCGACGCAGTCAGAAACCGCATTGCCAAGGGCGTGCGCCACGGCATGAAGACCGACGTCGTCTACTACGCCAGCGATGCTCTGCGCGCTCATATCGAGAAGGACAAGGCGCTGGAGCAGGCCGTGAATGTGGCCCACTTGCCGGGCATCGTCGGGCCGTCGCTGGCGATGCCCGACATCCATCAGGGCTACGGGTTCCCCATCGGCGGCGTCGCGGCGATGGATTGGAATCACGGTGTCGTCTCGCCCGGCGGCGTCGGCTACGACATCAACTGCGGCGTCCGGATGGTGCGTACGAACCTGGAGCTTGGACAGGTGCGCGAACGGCTCCGCGCACTGGTCGATCAGGTCTTTCGCGACGTACCGTGCGGCGTCGGCGGTAAGGGCCGCTTCGACTTCAATCAGAAGCAGTTGCGTCACGTTCTGGAGGGCGGCGCCCGCTGGATGGTTGAAGAGGGCTACGGTGAGGCCTCCGATGCGCGCCTGAGTGAGGAAGGCGGTTGCCTCCGTGACGCTGGCCCGGAGTGCGTCTCGGACCGAGCCAAAGAGCGCGGTTGCCCGCAGATCGGGACCCTCGGCAGCGGCAATCACTTCCTGGAGATTCAGTGGGTTGAGCACATTCATGACGCTGAAACAGCCCGCGCCTTCGGCCTCGAAGAAGGGCAGGTGGTGGTGCTGATCCACAGCGGTTCCCGAGGTCTCGGCCATCAGGTTTGCACGGACTTTCTCGCGCAGATGGGCGCCGCCATGAAGAAATACGGGATCGAACTGCCGGACCGTCAGCTTGCCTGCGTCCCCATCCAGTCGCCCGAAGGGCAGAACTACCTCCGGGCGATGCGCGCCGCGGCCAACTTCGCTTGGGCCAACCGGCAGGCGATGACGCATTTCCTGCGAAAGTCCTTCGCTCAAGTCTTCGGAAAGCACGCGCGGCTCACCGTGCTGTATGACGTATGCCACAACATCGCTAAGCGGGAGCGCCACGAGTGGGAAGGCCGCACCGTCGACGTCCTCGTCCATCGCAAGGGCGCGACGCGCGCTTTTCCACCGGGCCACACGGAGATTCCAGCCGAGTACCGCGCCGTGGGGCAACCCGTGCTGGTTCCCGGCAGCATGGGCACGGCATCCTGGATTCTCGCCGGGCGCGAGGGCGCGATGGCCGAGACGTTCGGCAGCGTCTGTCACGGCGCGGGCCGCATGCTAAGCCGAAATGCCGCCAAAGCTGGCCGGGATGCGCGCCAGGTCCAGCGTGTCCTCGAAGAGAAGGGGATCATCGTCCGCAGCGAGACCCGCGACGGCATCCTGGAGGAGGTTCCCGAAGCGTATAAGGACGTAGACGAAGTGATTGAAACCGTGCATCTTGCCGGATTAGCAGCAAAAGTTGCGCGTCTCCGGCCATTAGGGGTGATCAAAGGTTGATACCCTGGATTTTCCGCCTATGAAAGTTGCGATTCTCGGGACAGGATACGTTGGCCTGACGACGGGTGTGTGCCTCGCCTATCTCGGGCACAAGGTAACGTGTCTCGATCCGGTCCAATCGAAGATTGATGCGCTGAAATCGGGGAAGATCCCCATCTACGAGCCCGGCCTGGAAGACCTGATGGCCGAAAGCGCCGAGAACCTGACCTTCACCACCAGCTACGACGAGGCCGTTCCTGGCGCGGAGGTCATCTTCATCGCGGTTGGTACGCCGCCGCAGCACGACGGCAGTCCCGATTTGCGCTACCTTCGTGCCGCCAGTGAATCCATCGGCCAGCGATTGAGCGGTGAGTTCACGGTTGTCGTCAACAAGAGCACCGTGCCCATCGGCAGCGGCAACTGGGTGGAATCGCTCATCCGCGGCGCCTTCGAGAAACACCACGGCGGCAAGGCGGACGGCCGCTTCGCCGTGGCGTCCAATCCGGAGTTCCTTCGCGAAGGTTCGGCGCTGCACGACTCTCTTTATCCGGATCGCATCGTCGTCGGCGCCGACAGCCCCCGCACGCGAGAGATCCTCTACACCCTCTACCAGCCACTGATCGACCAGACCTTCGCCGCGCCGGCCTTCCTGCCGCGGCCAGAGGACATGGGCGCCGTTCCCCTGGTGACCACCGACCTCGCCTCGGCGGAGCTCATCAAGTACGCGGCAAACGCGTTCTTGGCACTGAAAATCAGCTTTATCAACGAAATCGGCAATCTGGCGGAGCGCGTCGGCGCTGACATCCGGGAAATCGCGCGCGGCATCGGCCTGGATGCCCGAATCGGCTCTCGCTTCCTGCAGGCGGGACTCGGCTGGGGCGGTTCGTGCTTCGGGAAGGACACGTCGGCGCTGATCAGCACTGCCGCTGAGTATGGCCTCTCGATGCCGATCGTCGGCGCGGCGCGGGAAGTGAACAAGCGCCAGCGCGCGAGCGTGGTTGAGAAGTTGCTGGCCGAGCTGAAGATCATGAAGGGACGGACCATCGGTCTGCTCGGCCTGGCGTTCAAACCGAATACGGACGATCTGCGCGAAGCTCCGGCCCTGGATGTTGCACGACGGTTGCTGCAACACGGCGCCATCGTTCGTGCCCACGATCCCGTCGCGATGGACCGCTTCCGTCAGGAGTGCGGCGACCTCGACGTCGAACTGGTCGCGAAGGCCCAGGACCTGTTCGATTCGGCCGATGCCGTGGTTCTCGTCACGGAATGGCACGAATACCTCGAGTTGGACTGGGAGGCGCTGTTGAAGCGAATGCGCACCCCGGTGGTCGTCGATGGGCGCAGCTTCCTCGACCACCCGGATCTGACCAACGCGGGCTACCGGATACTCTCGGTTCCATAGGCAGGCGGACGGGAGGAGAACGACCATGGTGGAAGTCCGCCGCGCGCGCCCTGAAGAAGCGCCAGCATTACTCGAACTGATTCGAGGTCTCGCTGACTACGAGAAGCTGACGCCTCCGGACGAGACGGCCCAGCAGCGCCTGGTGAGCGACATCTTCGGGGAGCGTCCGCGCCTGGATGCCTTTCTCGCCTTCGTCGACGGCGTTCCCGCAGGCTACGCACTGGTCCTCGAAACCTACTCCAGCTTTCTTGCCATGCCGACGCTCTACCTGGAGGACATCTTCGTCCTGCCGGAGTTCAGAGGGCGGAAGGCTGGTTCCGCGCTGTTCCGGGCAATGGTCAGCGAGGCCAAACACAGAGGCTGCGGCCGCATGGAGTGGGTGGTGCTCGACTGGAACACGGGCGCGCAGGAGTTTTACCGCCGCTTCGGCGCGGAACCGCTGTCCGATTGGATCACGATGCGCCTGACAAGCGGCGACATAGAGAGGATCTCGAAGGGCTGAATCGATGAAGTCTTGGTCGTTGTGGATCCTCGCGCTCGCCATTACACTCGCCTCCGCTGTCTACCAGCGCAGGACCGGCCCGTCCTATCCGGTCCGCGGCGAGAAGGACCTGAACGGCGAGATGGTGAAGTTCCAACTCATTCGGACCTTCGATGGCAGCGGCGACGCTCCCATCCGGGTGAAAGCGCCACAAGCGACTGAGGGGACGCTCGCCTGGCGCAGACACAAGACGAGCGACAGGTGGACTTACATCCCGATGAAGCTCGAGGGCGGGGAACTGGTGGCATCACTGCCCCACCAGCCGCCCGCGGGCAAACTCGAGTACCGTGTGGTGTTGCAGTGCCTGGGCGAGCGCGTCTGGCTCACGGGACCGCCGGTCGTCATCCGCTTCCGGGGCCACGTCCCGGTGGCGGTCCTGGTGCTTCACGTCATCGCGATGTTTACGGGCATGCTCTGTTCGAACCGCTTGGGCCTTGAAGCGTGGCTGGCTCAAACGCCGAACTACCTAAAGCTGACCGCCTGGACTCTGGGGTTGCTGACCGTCGGGGGGATGATCCTCGGCCCAATCGTCCAGAAGTACGCATTCGGGGAGTATTGGACGGGCTGGCCCTTCGGAACCGATCTAACCGATAACAAGACCGCCATCGCATGGGTGCTGTGGATTGCCGCCTTCTTCGCCGTTCACAAGGGCTGGAAGCGTGCAGGGCTGATCGTTGCCGTCGCGGCTGCCGTCACGCTGGCCGTCTACCTGATTCCGCACAGCCTGTTCGGCTCGGAGCTGAAATACAACTAACCCTCCTTCCCGGCGATTTCCCGGAACACATCCAGCCGGTGAATCGTATGAACCATAGAAGCTGAGGTCATCATCATGTCGGGAAATGGCAAGAATGGGCGGAAGAAGTCGCGCCGGTGGATATGGATCGTTGTGGTGCTGGTGGTTCTGACGGGTGCGGGGCTCGGTGTTCGCGCTGCTCTCAAGCCGAACAATACGATCGACCCGTCGAAGATTGCAGCCATCGAGAAAGGCGCAATCGCTCGCAGCGTCGTTGCGACCGGCAAGATTGAACCCCGTTCCACGGTCGAAGTGAAGTCCAAGGCGAGCGGCATCGTCAAGCAGATCCTGGTGGACTACGGCGACACTGTTCGCGCCGGCCAGATTCTGGCAGAGCTCGACAAAGAAGACCTCCAGGCTCGCGTCCGCGAATCCAGAGCCAACCTCCAGGCCGCGCAGGCCGCGGAGGAGGCCGCTGTCGCCTCTCTGGAGCGAAACAAGGTCGATGCGGAAGGTCCCGATCTGCCGTACCTGAAGTCGAACATGGATCGCTCCCGCCGGATGCACAAGGAGGGGCTGATCGCGCAGTCCGTCGTCGAGGATACCGAGAAGCTTTACCAACTCGCGCTGAACAAGCAGGTGTCCGCGACCCGCAATCTGGCCGTTTCCCGGGCCGAGATCACGCGGGCCAGGGCACAGGTTTCGCAGGCGACCGCAATGCTCGAGCGCGCCGAGGAAGACCTCCGCAATTCCACCATCATCAGCCCGATCGACGGCCTGGTTCTCTCCCGTGAAGTGGAGATCGGCAACGCCGTCAGCTCGATCCTGATCCTCGGCTCGCAGGCCAAGGCGTTGTTCACGCTCGGCGATGTCAGCGACGTGTTCGTACGCGGAAAAGTCGATCAGGCCGACATCGGTAAGGTCTACATCCAACAGCCGGCGCGCATCGTCGTTGAGAGCTTCCGCGACCGCAAGTTCAGCGGCAAGGTCTACAAGATCTCTCCGCTTGGCGTTGAGAAGGAGAACGTCACCACTTTCGAAGTGCAGGTCTCCATCGCCAATCCCGGCCGCGAACTGAAAGCCAACATGAGCGCCAACGCCGAGATCATCCTCGAAGAAAAGCCGAGTGTCCTGCTGGTGCCCGAAGCGGCCATCGTCTATGACAAGCAGCGCAACGCTTCCGTGGAGATCCCCGATGCCGCCGCCGAGAAAGGCCGCAAGAAGATCGGCGTGAAGCTTGGCATCTCGAATGGGGTGAAAACTGAGCTGGTCGCCGGGCTCAACGAAGGCCAGAAAGTGATCCTGCAGTAGCGCCCTCCCTGCGCCCGCGCCATGAGCTTCCGGGATCTGTTACGAGACACCTTCCAGACGCTCATGGCGCACAAGCTCCGTACGGGGCTCACCATGTTCGGACTGGCGTGGGGTGTCGTCTCCATCACATTGATGACCGCGGCCGGCGACGGCCTCCGTGAGGGCCAGGCCCGCGTCCAGAAGCAGTTCGGCGAGCATATCTTCATCGTCTTCGCCGGGCGTACTTCGATGCAGGCCGGCGGCGAGCGTGCCGGGCGGCCGGTGCGCTGGGGTGAGGACGATCACGAACGAATCGCCCCCTGGTGTCCTTCCTGCCAGCACATCCTGCCGGAACTGACGCGCGGCAGCGTGCCCGTCCGGAGCGCATACAATTCAGCGTCGCTTCTGGTGAGCGGTTCGCTGCCGCCCTATCAGGAACTGCGCTACCTGCCCGCCGCCGAGGGACGCTTCCTGTCCTGGGAAGACGAGCGTAAGTCGCGCCGTGTGGCCTTCATCGGAAGCGATGTCCGGCGCCAGTTGTTCGCTGGCAAGGAAGCCGTGGGGCAGGAGATCTCTGTCGCCGGACTGCCGTACCAGGTGATTGGAGTGCTCGAGGAGAAGGAGCAGGACTCCAGCTACGACGGCCGCGACGTCAACAAGGTCTTCATTCCGTACAGCGTCATGATCCGCGACCTGCCGCAGCCTCCTCCGTGGCCCGCGGGCACTATCGATCAATTCATCGTGAAGGCCCGATCCCTCGACCAGCATGAGGCCTGTCTGCTCGAAGTCCGCCGCGCGCTGGCGCGACTGCACCGGTTCGATCCGGACGACAAGGATGCCGCGAGCATCTGGGACACCGTCGAACAGACGAAGGCCTTCGCCACGATGGCGGACGGCATGAAGTATTTCCTCGGCGCCATGGGCGTAGTCACGCTGCTTCTCGGGGGCATCGGGACGATGAACGTCATGCTGGTGGCTGTTCGCGAGAGGACGCGCGAGATCGGCCTGCGTAAGGCTGTGGGCGCGACGCGGCGAGAGATCCTCATGATGTTCTTCCTGGAGACGATGATCATCGTCTTTCTCAGCGGCGGCGCCGGAATGGCCTTTGCCCATGCTGTCTGCGCCGCGGTGAACACGCTGCCGATGCCGCAATACTTCGCCGGACTGTGGGCCACGTGGCAGGTGGGCGTCTTCTGCATCGGGATGCTCGGGCTGATTGCGCTGCTCTCGGCGATGTATCCCGCTTCCCGTGCGGCCTCCATCGATCCCGTGGAGGCTCTTCGCTTCGAGGCGGGGGGCTGACGCGATGCTGAAGGAGATCCTGATCCAGGCCTGGGATGCCCTGCGGCGTAATCCGACGCGCAGCCTGTTGACGATGATGGGCATCGTCTGGGGCATTACCGCCGTTACGCTGCTGATGAGCTACGGCAACGGTTTCCGCGCGTTGATGATCGGCATCTTCCAGAACTTCTCCAAGTCCGCGATCGTGATGTTCCCCGGCCAAACCAGCGAACAGGCCGGAGGCGAACGCGCGGGGAAGCGCATCCGCTTCGAACTCACTGACCTTGAAGCCGCAGAGGCCGAATCGCCGTTGATCCGGAAGATTTGCCCGGAGTCGATCCGCCGGGTGCCCGTGAGCTACCTGGAACGCGTTTCCAGCGCCAATGTCCGGGGCGTTTGTCCGGAATACGGCGAGATCCGCAATCAGATCCCGTTGGAAGGGCGCTGGATCTCGAAGGACGACTTCGCCGAGCGGCGCCGCGTCGTGTTCCTCGGCGGCTGGCTGAAGAATAAGCTGTTTTCGGGACGCCCGGCCATCGGCGAGACCATCACCATTCAGGGAGTTCGCTTCACAGTGATTGGTGTCATGGACCGCAAGTTGCAGTTCGGTAACTACTACGGGCCGGATGACCGGTCTGCCTTCATCCCGTACTCTTCGGCCGGCGATCTGTGGAATACGCGTTATGCCTCGGCTGCCGTCTTGCAGCCAGTTGCGCCGGTTTTCGAGGAGAAAGCGGCGGACCAGTTCAGGGCTGCGCTGGCGCGGCGGCAGAACTTCTCGCCGACGGACAAGCGGGCCGTCACGGGCTTTGGCACGTCGAATCTCCGGCCGATCATCGACGGGCTGACCATCGGTCTGCAAGTGTTGCTCACGTTCATCGGGGCGCTGACGCTGGGCATCGGCGGCATCGGGCTGATGAACATTCTGCTGGTCTCGGTCAACGAGCGGACCAGGGAGATCGGCCTGCGGCGGGCTTTGGGCGCCACGCGATCCCATGTTGCTCTGCAGTTTCTGGCCGAAGCGCTGGCGCTGACGCTTTCCGGGGGACTGATCGGCATGATGTTCAGCTACGCGATTATCTGGACTCTGCCGCCGATCCCGATGATGGGTGCGCTCTTCGACGACACCAGCGGCAAGGGCGACCTGATTATGCGCATTCAGCCGCTGACGCTGCTGGTCTCGTTCGTGATCCTGATGATCGTCGGGATTGGCAGCGGCCTGGCACCGGCTGTGCGGGCGGCACGGCTCGATCCGGCCGAGGCGCTCAGAACCGAATAGCCCAGGCTGCGGCTAAGCTGGGAGCATGCTCCTCCCGGTTGCGCTGATGCTGCTGGCCGCGCAGCCGGCACCGTCCGACTACGAGCGTGGAGTGAAGCTGTTCGAGTCCGGGCGGCTTTCCGAGGCGCTGACGACGCTCCAGTCAGCGGTGGCCGCCGCGCCGAACAACCCACAGGCCTGGAAGGTGCTAGGCGTGGTGATGGCGGCGCAGGGGGACATTCGGTCTGCGGTGGAGCCGTTCTCCAAGGCCTGTACGCTCAATCCCAGGCTGGTGGATGCCTGCTACTACGAGGGGCGGGCGCTGTACTCGTTGAACCGGTTTGAGGATGCCCTGGCGCCGTTGAGGCGGTCACTGGACGCGGATCCGGTGAAAGGGCGGGCGGAGACGGCGCTCGGTGAGTGCCTGGAAGCGCTCGGACGGAACGACGAGGCCGAGAAGCAATTCCGGAATGCCATTGGCCGCGGCGATCCGGCCGAAGAGCGGGCGCTGACTGCCTATGCCCGGTTTCTGATCCGGGCGGGCCGGCCGGAGGAGAGCTTGAAGCACCTCGAACGGGCGCTGAAGAAGAGCCCTAGTTCGTCGGAGGCGCACTTCCAGTTCGGGCGGGCGCTGCAGCAGCTTGACCGGATCGAAGAGGCTGCGCGGCACATGGAGAGAACCGTACAGATCGAGCCCAATCGCGCCGCGGCCCGGCTGCTGCTGGCTCGGCTGTACCGCCGTCTGGGAAGGCCAGCGGATGCTGAACGTGAAGAAAAAGCAGCACTTGCCATCCAGCAGGCCGAACCGGCCCGGGATTATTGACCCGCCTCTTCCTCCCTGACCGTCAGTAGGGAGTTCGTTTTCGCACTTTTCAGCGACTGGCGTTTGCCGCCTGGCCAGGTAATCTCCACAATGTCTATCGACAATATGGGGCCGAGGCCGAAGTGGACGACCTGCTCGCTTGAGGAGAGGTATCCGACAGAAGTCGTGACGTGGTTGAACTGCTCGCGTCCGCCGGCGACGATTCTGACTGTGGCGCCGATGGCGTCGCGGTTCGATTTCGAGCCGATAAGCTTCAGCCGGAGCCAGTTGCGGCCCTGTCCCATTGTGTTGCGGAGGATTAGTGGCTTGTCGTTCAGGCGGGTGACGACGGCGTCAATCCGTCCGTCGCCGTCAAGATCGCCGAAGGCGGCTCCGCGATGCTGAGCCGGCGAGGTGACTGGCAGCGAGCTGAAGCCGCCCTTGCCGTCGTTGAGGAACAGCAAGCTGGCCTGCTTCGATTGGCGGCTGGAAAAGACCTCGGTGTTGTCGTTCACGTCTCCGGCGGCGGCGAAGAGGTCCTTGAATCCGTCGTTATCGAAGTCGTAGATGCCGGTGCTCCAGCCGCTGTAGGCGAGGGTCTGGGAGCCGATGCGGGAGGGGTACGTCACATCCTTGAAGAGCCCTTTGCCGAGATTCAGGAAGAGCGGAAAGGTCTCGTTGGCGAGGGCGGTGATAAAGAGGTCCGGGCGGCCGTCGTTGTTGATGTCGCGGAAGTCGGCGCCCATGGAGGAGAGGGCGAGGCCGTCCTCGTTCATGGCGACCCCGGCGGCTACGCCCACCTCCTCGAAGGTGCCGTCGCCCTTGTTGCGGAAGAGGAAGTCCGGCGTGGTGTCGTTGGTGACGAAGACGTCCATCCAGCCGTCGTTGTCGTAGTCGGCGAAGGCGACGGCCATGCCTTTACCTTTGTGGGCAGCGATGCCGGCGGGGCCGGAGACGTCGGTGAAGGTGCCGTCGCCATTGTTGCGGTAGAGGTGGTTTGGCAGCGCCTGGTAGTACTTCGGGTGGCAGTAGGTGCGGTAGCCGGCGCGCATGTCGCCGCAAAAGGGCTCCCTGGCCGGATCCCAGACGACGTAATCCACGATAAACAAATCAAGATAGCCGTCCCGGTTGTAGTCGAACCAGCCGGCTGAGATGGGCCAAGGCGACGATGCGATGCCGGCCTTGGCGGTGACGTCGGCGAGAGTGCCGTCGCCGTTGTTGCGGTAGAGGGTGCTGGCGCCGACGGCGGTGACCAGCAGGTCCGTGCGTCCATCGTTGTCGAAGTCGGCTGCCGCGGCGCCCATGGAGAACCCGCTACCTTGAAGACCCGCTCTTTCGGTCACATCCTCGAAGCGAAATCCCCCTAAGTTGCGGTAGAGCCGGTCGAACCATTCGCTGCTGGGTTTCCTCAACGACGGTTGAGGAGCGCCGTTCGTCAGGAACAGGTCGAGCTTGCCATCCCCGTCGTAATCAAGCAAGGCGAGGCCGCCGGGCATCGTCTCGATCTGGTGCTTTTCGGGCGTAGCGGCGTTGTGCAGGACGGGGCCTGAGAACGGAATCGGTTCAAACGATCCGACCGCACTCAGTAGAAGTAGTGCTGATAGTACGGTGGTACGCTTCATCCCAAGCTCCATTTGTGATAGTATCTCGCCCCAGAACGGGTGCGTCTCGCCCTTCTGCTGTTACAGGTTAGAGGTTTAGTTCGAACAAACGACCTTTTTGGGGGGTCCACGTGAATTCACGCATGATGCGAATCGTGTCACTGCTGTGCCTCGTCGCGCTATCGTCGTTGGCACAGGAGTTCCGCGCAACGATTTCGGGCCGTGTTTTCGACTCCAGCGGAGGCGCCGTGCCCGGCGCCAAGGTTGAAGCCGTCAGCATGAGCACCAACGAAACACATACAGCTACGTCGGATGCATCGGGAGCTTATACGATCCC
The DNA here is from genome assembly GCA_050789245.1 of Bryobacteraceae bacterium. Lineage (GTDB taxonomy): Bacteria > Acidobacteriota > Terriglobia > Bryobacterales > Bryobacteraceae > PNKE01. The sequence goes on from JBOZRR010000043.1 coordinate 403,393, forward strand.
GTTCCTCCGGCCGGGCAACTTCAAGCTCACCGCCACCGCTTCGGGCTTCAAGCAACTGATCCGGGAGAACATTACGCTCCAGGTCGGTCAGATTGCGGGTATCGACCTGACGCTGGAAGTCGGCGCCGTGACGGAAAACATCACGGTGACGGCGGAAGCGGCACTGCTCGAAACTCAGACGGCCAGCCGCGTCGGCGTCATCAACCAGAAGACGGTGGCCGAGATGCCCTTGAACTCGCGCAACCCGTTCATGCTGGGCGCGATGATGTCGGGCGTGGTGTTCCGCGGCGCGGCCATCTGGCAGCGCCCCTTTGACAACGGCGCCATCGCCGAGTGGTCGGTGAACGGCGGACGCCAGTCCAACAACGAGTTCCTGATGGACGGCGCGCCGAACAACGGCCAGGCGGGCGGCAACAACATCGCCTACGTCCCGATCGTCGATGCAGTGCAGGAGTTCTCCGTGCAACAGAACTCTTACGACGCTCAGTACGGCAAGACGGGCGGCGGCGTGTTCAACGTCGTGCTGAAGAGCGGCACGCCGGAGTTTCACGCGACGGGCTGGTGGTTCCTTCGCCGCAAGCCGTGGGATGCGAACACGTTCCAGAACAACGCGATTCCCGCCTCGGCATCCAACCCGAACGGCGGCGCACCGCGTGCTGATCACAAACTGGACCAGTATGGCTTCCAGGTGGATGGGCCGGTGTACTTCCCGAAGCTCCTGAAGAAGGATGGAGCCGTAAAGCTGTTCTACATGGGCAGCTTTGAGAACTACCGTGAGGACTGGCCGCAGTTCCTGCGCAACTCCTTTCCGGAGCCCGAAATGCGGAATGGCGACTTCAGCAAGCTGGTGGAAGCGAACGGCCAGCCGGTGACCATCTACGATCCGCTGAACGCTACGATCGTGAACGGCGACCCGGTTCGCGTGCCGTTTGCCGGCAATCTGATTCCGGGGAGCCGCATCAGTCCGGTGGCTCAAAATGTCACGAAGTATATGCCTCTGCCGAACGCGAAGACGTCGGGCGCGCGGTACTCGACACAGAACCACCTGCTGCCGGAATACGCGGCGCAGGATAAGTTCTACAATCTGATTCTGAAGTTCGACTGGAATTTTGGGGACAACCACCGCGCTTACTTCCGTCACGCGTCGAACGACCGTACGGAAGACCGTTGCATCAACGGCATCTGCGACGCACCGGGCCAGGACGGCCAGCAGCCGTTCCAGCGCATCAACGACGCGTACGTAGCAGACTGGGTGTGGACGGCGAGTCCGACCACCATCGTCAACGTGCGCGCGTCGTACAACCGCTTCATTGAGAAGGGCTTCGGCCGGGACAACGAGGGCTTCGATCTGACCTCGCTGGGCCTGCCGCCCAGCCTGGTCAACGCCCTGCCCGAGCCCCGCTACTTCGGCCGCTGGGAGTTCACGAACTACAGCGTGATGGGCCGTTATCAGGGCATCAACATCACGAACAATTACAACCTGATGGGCAACGTCACGAAGATCGTGGGTTCGCACACGATGAAGTTCGGTGTCGACTTGCGACGCATTCACTACATCGTTCAGGACACGGGCAACATCATCCAGTTCAACCACAACCTGGGCTGGACGCAGCGCCTGTTCAACCAGGGCGAAGTGACGTCGGGCGACGCCTACGCGTCGTTCCTGCTCGGCTTGCCTTCGAGCGGCTCCACGAACTATCCGCTGTTCCCGTTCAACAAACAGTGGTACTTCGCGCCGTATTTCCAGGATGACTGGAAGGTCTCCCGCAAGCTGACTCTGAACCTCGGCCTGCGCTGGGACTTCAACGAAGCGCCGTCCGAGAAGTACGACCGCATGAACCGCGGATTCAACGCGGATGCGGCGAGCCCAGTCGCCAGCCAGATTCCGGCAGACATGCTGGCACTCTATCCAGGACTCCGCAACCTGAAGGGCGGGCTGGAGTTTGTGGGCGTGAACGGGAATCCTCGGATTGCCGCACGGCACGACTTCAACAACTGGCAACCACGCATTGGCGCGGCCTACCAGATCTCTAGCAAACTGGTGGCGCGCGGCGGTTACGGCCTGTATTCGATGAACCCGAGCAACGACTACCGCAAGTTCGCCGGGTTCTCGGAGTCCACGCCGCTGATCGTCAGCAATGACGGCAACCGCACGCCGGTCGCGAGCAACATCTACGCGAACCCGTATCCGTCCGGCCTGAACGTCCCGAAGGGCGCTGCCGGCGGCTACAACACGTTCCTGGGCCGCGACACAAGCTGGTTTAATCCGAACGACTTCTACACGCCGTATGTGCACCAGTTCTCGGCCGGATTCCAGATCCTGATGAGCCGCACGTCGACGATGGAAGTGTCTTACGTCGGCAGCCGGACCGTTGGCGCCAACAGCGAGCGGCCGTTCAACATCCCATCGGCTGCTTTCCGCAAGCAGTGCAACCTGCTTGAAGGCGGCAGCCCGGCGTACTGCAACGAGCAGATCACGAACCCGTTCAAGGGCATCGAAGTGTTCCGCGGCACGAACCACTACACCGCGAACACGCTTTCGCGCTACCAGTTGAACCGCCCGTTCCCGCAGTTCAGCGGGGACATGATTGAGCAGGGCCGCAACGATTCGAACATCTGGTACAACTCGCTGCAAGTCAACTTCAACCAGCGAATCGGGAACGACCTGACGCTGAACGGCAACTACACGTTCGCCAAGATGATAGAGCGCTGGGGCTTCAGCGACGCGTTCAATAATGTCCAGCAGCAGGGCATGTACTTCAACGACCGGCCCCACTACATCAAGTTCAACACCGTCTATGACCTCCCCTTCGGGAAGGGCAAGAAGTTCGGCGGCAGCGCCGGCAAGGGGATGAACCTGCTGCTCGGCGGCTGGACGGTGAGCACCTACACGCAGTACAGCTCCGGCGAGCCCAACAACCTGCCCAACAACGCGATCATGATCAAGGATCCGCGGACAGTGGGCGGCGATTGGGATGGCTCGGTCGACTGGCAGGAGCACCAGGTGAAGGGCTGGAACCCCTGCGTGCTGCGCCAGTTCAACGACGGTTCGGTTCGTCCGCAGCAGTTCTCGATCAACCGGGGCTGCAGCTCGACGGACTTCTCGCAGTACGCCTGGCTGATGGTGGCGGATTATGCTCCGGGCGGCGGCTCCACGCCGAACAACTCGCGCATGAATCCGTTCCGCAGCGGCCAGATCCGCAAGCAGTCTCTGTTCAATATCGACATGTCGATTGCGAAGTCGTTCCAGATCACGGAGCGGCTGCGGTTCCAGTTCCGCGCCGAGGCGTTCAACCTGACCAACTACTACTACTTCGGGCGTGACAACAACTTCAACACGAACCCGAACGACGTCAACTTCGGAACGCAGTTCCCGAGCCAAGCCTGGATTGGCAACGGCTATCCGCGCCAAGTCCAGCTCGGCTTCAAGGCGTTCTGGTAAACCCTCGCTCGGTTTGAGCGGCACGGGGCCGTCCGGCAGCTACTTCAGCCGCCGGACGGCCTCTTTATTTTCGGTGATCTCGACGATCTGATTGGCGTCGAGACCACGGAACTCCTGCTTCACGCCGGAGGGCCAACGGATCTCGAGCAGGTCGATCCGCTGCCACTTGCCCAGGCCGAAGTGGACGCGATAAGGATTGGTGGCGCCGAAGCCTTCGCTGCCCTTCACTTCTCGATAGGCCTTGAAGTCGCCGGCGCTGATGGTGAGCTGGGCGCCGACGGCGAAGCGGTTGCCCTTTTCGGGCTTCAGGTCGATTTCGAGCCAGTTGTTCCGGTTGCCCTTCAGATTCTGATAGAAGGCGTTGAAGGCGTGGTCTCCCAGGTAGTGGCCGCCGAGCTGAGCGTAGATGTCCAAGTCGCCGTCTTCGTCGAAGTCGATGAAGGTAACGCCGTGGCCCTTGTTGCCGGGCCGCGCAAAGCCGAGGACGGAGGTGACGTCGACGAAGGTGCCGTCACCGTTGTTTCGGAACAGGCGATTCGGCTCGAGGCGGCTGATCTGCGGGTCGCCGGTGCCGATGTAGATGTCGAGGAAGCCGTCGTTGTCGATGTCGGCCACGCCGGCGCCCATGGTGCCGGTGGGGAAGTACAGCTTTGCTTCAAAGGTAACGTCGGTGAACGTCCCGTTGCCGTTGTTGCGGAAGAGGCGGTTGGTATCCGGATGCATGGCCTGCTTCGTAGCGGGCGCGTAGCCCAGCCGCAGGCCCTCGACGACAGATTCCCACGGCGCAAGGCTGGTGGTGAGGATATCCGGCCAGCCGTCGTTGTTGTAGTCGAAGAAGAAGCAGACGAAGCCGTTGTGAGGCGGCTGGATGACACCTGCCTTGCGCGAGACTTCCGTGAACTTCCAGCCGCCGTCATTGCGGTAGAGGCGGTTCGGACTGTCGTCGAGGCCGTTAATGAGCAGGTCGAGGTCGCCGTCGCGGTCGTAGTCGCCTAGCGCGACGCCGATGGCGCCATAGGTGGGCGGCTCCTTGATGCCGGCCTGGAGGGTCATGTTGGTGAAGGTGCCGTCGCGGTTGTTGCGGTAGATCTGCGGTGTGGAGCCGTCCCGCAGGACGCCGTTCGCCACGGCGAAGTCGAGGTAGCCATCGCCGTCCAGGTCGCCCCACACGGCGACGAACCCTGAGCCTGGGTCGGCCGCGCCGCTTTTCTCGGAGACATCTTCGTACTTGCCGCCAACGTTATGGAAGAGCCGGTTCTTCATCGGCCCGCTCCAGCCGTTGAGCGAGATATAGAGGTCGAGCTTCCCGTCGTTGTCGTAGTCGATCAGATTCAAGCTGTAGCCCGAAGGGACGTTCGCGAGGCCGACAGCTTCTGTCACTTCCTTGAACTTCCCGCCCTGGTTGGCGAAGACAGCGATGAAGGTTCCGCTGCCGGAGAGAAACAGGTCCATGTCACCGTCGTTGTCGAAGTCGCCCCAAGCGCAGGTGCCGTTACCGTCGAAGCGATTGATGCCGAGTTCTGGCGCAATGTCCTTGAATTCAAGCTGCCAGTCCGCGCCAGGTGGTGGGCGGCGCGGGGCCGCGGGGAAGACGAACTGTTCGGGCAGCTTCGGGGCCGCACTGCCAAGCTGATCCATCGCGACCTTGAGCAGCCAGAGGTCAACGGTGTTCGGGTGCATCTGAAGGATGCGATAGAAGTTGCTGGCAGCCTCGTTGAAATCGCCGATACGGTACTGCGAGGCGCCCATCTCGCGGAGGATCTCGGCCTGCTGCGGGGCGCCCTGAATCCGCTTCAGGGCCTGCTCATAGTAGCTGATGGACTCCTTGAAGTTGCCACGGCGGGAGAGCGTCTTGGCCATCAGGAACATGGCCGCGCCTTCCTCCGGGCTGAACGGCATGGCGCCTCCGATGACGCGCTCCAGGAGGTCGAAGGAACGGTCCAGGCCGAGTTGGGGATCGTGCGGAACGCGGTGGCCGCTCTCCTGTGTGAAGCGGACCTCACCGGACATCCACTCCGAGAGCGTGATGAGGAATTCGTTGGCGTATGGCTGGAGCTTGACGACGCGGGAGGCGAGCTCGAAGGCCAGGTTGGGGTCGTAGAAGAGGAACTCGGCTCGCGCGTGGATGACGGACTTGGTCCGAAGCGCGTAAACGTGATCGGGGTTGCGCTTCAAGGTAGCGCCGAGGGCCTCCATCGCCAAGCCCAGGGCCACGCGGCGCCTGTTGGGATCGGCGAGGGTGTAGAAGTCCGTCAGGTGCGAGCGGGCAAGTTGATGCCAGCCTTCGGCGTCGTCTGGATGATCCTTGAGGTAGCGGTTGATCTCCTGGCGCGCGGCTTCTGTTTCGCCAAGGCGGATCTTCTCAATGGCGCCCTTCAACGCTCCGGGCTGTCCGGGGAGCGTGGGGCCGGGCGGCGCGGGATGGTGGTCGTGCGTCTGCGCGAAGCAAAGGGAGAGCGCCAGCAGCGCGACGGCCGCCGCACGTGTGTACTTGATCTTCACTCGTTCCGCTGCCCGTATTGAAGGACTTCGACCGATTCGAGCGTGACCAGACCGCTTCCGCCCGATTCTGTCATCATCGCGTCGAGAGCGGGCAGAAATCCACGGATCTTTTCATCGCGATCCACGATCTCGACTACGAACGAGAGGTCTTCGCTGAGGCGCAGGAGCTTGGCCGTGTGGAGGCGCGACGAGTGCCCGTATCCGAGAGGGCCGCGCAACACCGTCGCGCCGGCCAGGTGGGCTTCCCTGGCTTTGAGGACGATGGCCTCGTAGAGCGGCTTCGATCCGTGCCGGTCGTTCTCGCCGATGAAGACTCGGAGGAGCGTGGCGCTGATCGGTGCTTGCATGGTTGAACTCCTATCTCTGGTTGAGGTTCGCCGCAAGCATGTGGCCCAGCCACACGCCGAGCAGGCAGAGCACGAGCGAGCCCGACATGTTCAGAGCCGCGGCGCCCCACTGGCGGTCCTCGAGCAGTCGCAGCGTCTCAAGGCTGAATGTTGAGAATGTCGTGTAGCCGCCGCAGATACCGGTCATCACGAACATGCGAAGGGCGGGCGGAGCCAGGACGCGTCCGTCCGGGCCAGTCAGCGTGGCGACGAAGCCGATCACCATCGAGCCCGTGACATTGACGAAGAGCGTGCCCCAGGGGAACGTCTCACCGCCCAGGCGGACGGCTGCCCCGTAACACCAGTAGCGCAGCATTCCGCCGATCGCCGCCCCAAGTCCGACCCACAAGTACGTCAAGTCTCGGCTATCCTTTCTTCGTGATTATCCCAAAGGCTCTGCTCGCCGGATTGCTGTTCCTGGCGCCGCTGCCCGCGCAGACGGGCGCGCCGCCGACGGTCGAGGACCTTCTTGACGCGAAGGTGATTCAGTCGCTGGCCGAGTTCGACAGGACGCTGGACGGGACGCTCGGCGTCGCCGCAATTGATCTGACGACGGGGCGCGTCATCGGCTACAACGCCGCCACGACATTCACGCAGGCCAGTGTGATCAAGGTTCCCATCCTGATACGCCTCTACGAGGCGGCAACCATGGGATTGGTGAACCTGGACCGTCAGGTGACTCTCACGCCCGCCGACCGGGTGGCCGGCAGCGGAGAGCTTCAGAAGCGTCTGGAGTCCGGGCCGGTGACGATTTCCATCAACGAGTTGGCGCTCGCGATGATCCGGGACAGCGACAACACGGCGACGAATGCGATCATCACTCTGCTTCGGATGGAGACGGTGAACGCGATGCTCGACCGGATGGGCTTCGTCAACACGAGACTGCGCAGGGTGATGATGGACACGCCGGCCGCCGTGGCGGGGCGCGAAAATGTCTCGACGCCCATCGAGATGGCGCGGCTAGTTGAGCTGATCTATCACGGCCGAGCGGTGAATCCGCAGGCGTCCAGAGCCATGGTGGCGATGCTCTCTACGACCAAAGCGGCGATTCGCGCCGCCGTGCCGGAAGGGATTCACGTTGCCGCCAAGCCGGGCAGTGTTCCGGGCGTTCACACGGAGGTCGGTATCGCCTCCCTGCCGAACCGGCCGTTTGTTCTTGCGGTGATGTCCGCCGCGCTTCCGGAGGGTGACCCGAACCCGATCGGCGCGGTGACGGCAATCGTGCTGAAGCACTACCAGAAGCTTGGGTCGATCAACCCCTTCGGGCATCGGGTCCGCTGAGGCCGCGCGCCCTGCGGGTAAACTGTCTTCATGGACTTAACGGGCAAGAAGATTGCAATCGTGGTGGATCAGCTCTACCAGGAGATGGAGGTCTGGTATCCGTATTACCGCTTCATTGAAGCGGGTGCGGAAGTCCATTTCGTCGGCGCGGAGAGAGGGAAAGCCTACACGAGCAAACTGGGCTATCCGGCCGTCACGCACAAATCGTATGCCGAGGTCTCCGCGGATCAATATGACGGGATTGTCTGCCCTGGAGGGTTCGCGCCCGACTACATTCGCCGCTACGCCGTGGCCAACAAGTTCATTGCCGATTTCGACAAGCAGGGGAAGCTGGTCTGCGCCATTTGCCACGGGCCCTGGTGCTGCGTTTCAGCAGGGATCCTGAAGGGCCGCCGCTGCACGAGTTTCTTCGCGATCAAGGACGACGTGGTGAATGCCGGGGGAGTCTGGGAGGACAGCCCGGTGGTGGTGGATGGCAACTTGGTCACTTCGCGGCGGCCGGACGACCTGCCGGCCTTCATGCAGGCCTCGATCAAGGTGGTTGCGGCTCAGAAGTGAAACATGGCTGAAGCCCCTCCGGCGATTACTGTTCGCGGACTCCACAAGTCGTACGGCTCGTTTGAAGCCGTACGCGGCATTGACTTCGAAGTTGCGCAGGGCGAGGTCTTTGGACTGCTCGGACCAAACGGGGCGGGGAAGACCACGACCGTGGAGATCCTGGAAGGGCTGCGCCCGCGCACGTCCGGCGAGGTTTCGGTGCTTGGCTTCGACCCGGCGGCGGACACCATCGCCGTGAAGGACCGCATCGGCGTTAGTCTGCAAGCGACGAATTTGCCCGAGAAGATGCGAGTGCTGGAAGCGGCGGATCTGTTTGCCTCCTTCTACACGCATTCCACCAACATCGAGAAGCTGCTGCGCCGGCTTCAGCTTTGGGAGAAGCGCACGGCCTTCTATTCCACGCTGTCCGGAGGGCAGAAGCAACGTCTGGCGCTGGCGCTGGCGATGTTGAACGAGCCGCAGATCGTCTTTCTGGACGAACCGACCACGGGACTCGATCCTCAGGTTCGCCTCGAGATTCACAACCTGATCTCAGAGCTGCGGGACCAGCAGCGCACAATCCTTCTGACGACGCACTACATCGAGGAGGCGGAGCGGCTCTGCCACCGCGTTGCGATCATCGATGAAGGCCGCATCATCGCCATCGGCACACCGCGCGAATTGCAGGAGCGCATCCTGGGCCACGCACGCGTGGAGATTGTCTGCGAGCGGCCCTTGCCGGAAGACCCGCCCTCGGACTGGCCGCGCGAACTGAGCCCGATCTACTCGCAGGACCGCCGCACACTGATCGTCAGCCACCCCAAGCCGGCGCGCGCCGTCGTCGAACTGGTGAAATGGGTGGACGGCTGCGGCGCGGGCCTCGACGACATTCACATCCGGCGTCCGACTCTGGAAGACGTCTTCATCGAGCTGACGGGGAAATCCCTTCGTGATTAATACGAAGCCATATACGGCCTTCATCGTGAGCACGCTCCGGCTCACCCTGCGCGACAGGGTGGTGTTGTTCTTCAGCTATCTCTTCCCGCTGCTGTTTTTCATCGCGTTTGGGGAAGGCTTCGGCGCGGCGCAAGGAACAGGGGCGGCCACGCAAGTAGTCACGATGGTGCTGGTGTTGGGCGTGCTCGGCAACGGCTTCTTCGGCGGCGGCATGCGCGCCACCGTTGAGCGCGAGTTGGGAATTCTACGGCGATTCAAGGTAGCGCCCATCACGGCGGCCCCCGTGCTGGTGGCCTCCCTCGTCACGGGCTGGGTGATCTACATGCCGGCCGTGGTTCTGTTCCTGGCCATCGCGAATCTGCGGTACGGCATGCCGATCCCCAAGAACCTGGTTTCGCTGCTGCTCATCCTGAGCCTGGGCGCCGTGGCGTTTCGCGCGATTGGGCTGATTGTCTCTTCGGTGGCCAATTCCATGGCCGAGAGCCAGATCATCATCCAGTTGCTTTACTTCCCGATGCTTCTGTTGAGCGGCGCGACCATCCCGCTCAGCAGCCTGCCCGAATGGCTCCAGGTGGTGGCGCAGTTCCTGCCGGCCACGCACCTGTACCTGGGCATGCAAGGCATTCTGATGCGCAACGAGCATGCGACGGACCACCTGTTCGCCATGGGAGCCCTTGCGCTCGCCACGTTTGTCGGGCTGTTCATAAGCGTGAAGCTCTTCCGTTGGGAGAAGGAGGAAAAGCTCAAACCTAAGGCGAAGCTCTGGGTCGCGGCTGCGCTGGCGCCGTTTCTGCTCCTTGGCGGTTGGCAGGCCCATACCCGCACAAACCTTGAGAAGACGAAAGTTCTTGCCCGTGAGCAGCGGCGCTCCATGTCGTGGCTGATTCGCGATGCCAGGATCTTTCTGGGCGACGGAAAGGTGATCGACACCGGGTCCGTGCTGATCCGGCAAGGCCGCATCGCGGCCATCTATCAGGGCACCGCACCCGACGCCAAGGATCTTCGCGCGGAGCCAATGGAGGCCTCAGGCCGGACCCTGCTTCCAGGTCTGATTGATACTTACGTGCTGCTGCCGGCATCCTCGGAATCCGATGCGCCGCGCGCGCTCGCCACGATGCTCTACTGCGGCATTACCGGCGTGGGCGCGGCGTCATCCAATCCCGCCGCCATCGCCGCGCTGGCGCCCAGGCTCCGCAGCGGCGAGATTCTGGGTTCGCAGATCCTCCGCTCAGGTCAGGCGAAGCCGCAACCGCCCCTGTCGCTGGTGGCGGCCGAATGGGACTCGGACGCGGCCAGCGGGATGCCGGTGCTGCTCTCCAGGTCACTTACGCAGCAGGTGTTGAAGCCTGACCAGATCGCCGGACTCCGGCGCGAAATTGCCAGCCAGACGCCGGGCTCGACTGACGCGCCGCCTGCGCCAAGGTTCGCCTACTCGATGTCAGGAAGGCACAGGCTGCCCTACGGTCCGTCATTCCACCGGCAGCTCCAGCTTATGGTGCGTGCGGGCATGAAGCCCGCTGCGGTGCTGGAGGCCGCAACCTCCGCCGCCGCGGCGCAATTAGGACTGGGTGACGTCGGAGTTATCCGGCAAGGCGCGGATGCGGATTTGCTGCTGGTGGATGGAAACCCGCTCGACGACATCTCCGCGACGGAGCGCATTGTCGCCGTCTTCCTGAAGGGCGAGCGGGTGCTGCGCTCGGACCTGCTCGACGGCGGCTTCTAGTTATCGGCTGTACGTCACCGCGAACTGAATCATCTTCGCGAAGCTCAAGCCGGTCACCAGCAGCATGATGATCAAGACGCCCTGCCAGAGCCGCTCCTTCCAGTGCGTCTCCACCAGTTTGGGCGTGCCCGCCAGCCACGCCGTGACGAAGCCCGTGGCAAGTCCGCCGAGGTGCGCCGCGTTATCGATAGGCAGAGGCAGCAGCCCGAAGAGAAGACCGTAAATCGCCCAGCGCGTGTACATGCTCTTGATCGCCTGGGCCTCCCAGGTTTTGTGAATGATGCCCACGGCGATCATCGCCCCGATCAGTCCAAACAAGCCCGCCGAAGCGCCGATGGAAAGTCCGCCGCGCCAAAACATGGACGCCAGGAAGCCGCCCGCTGTCGAAAGCAGGTAGATCGAGATCATTCGCTTCTGGCCGTACACCGACTCCGCGTGTGCCCCGGCATCCATCAACGCCCAGGAGTTGAACAGGATGTGCATTACGCCGCCGTGCAGGAACCCGGCCGTCAACAGCCGCCACCATTGGCCGTCGCCCAGGACGAATGGGCCATACGCGCCGCCATACATGACCAGCACCTGCGGCGCGATGCCCATCAGTCCGCCGCCTAGGTCCATGCTTGCCAGGGCGGTTACCAGGTACAGACCAACATTCAATGTGAGGATGGTGATGGTGACGAACTGCCCAGCGGGGATCAGTCCGCCTAGGATCGTACCTGGGTCCCGGCGGTCCACCGCGCGCTCGCCGACTGGCGTATCGCAGTACGGACAGACTTTGTCGTCAGTTGTGATGAAGGCCCGGCAATGCGGGCACATCCGGCGTTTTTCCACGATCTTCCCATTCTACCCGCCGTGCCCTTTCGGCCCCTCTATTCCGTCTCCGCCCAAACAAGCGCATCGAAGCGATGGATGGTTTTGAAGCCGAGTCTTTCGTAGAGCCGGATCGCGCGGCGGTTCTCTTCAGTGACGGTAAGAGACGATTCCTTCAGGCCCATCGAGGCGAGCGCCGTCATCGCGCGTCTCATCAACTCGTAGCCGGTGCCCCCGCCCAAGTGGCTGCCTGCCACGCAAATCTGTGCGATGTGCCCCGTGCGTCCGGAGACGCGCGTCGTCAGGACGATGCCCGCCGCCGCACCGTTAGCGTCGAAGCCGATCCACGATGCTTCCGGCAGAAACAGTCCGCAGCCCGGGTACTGCGTCACGTTCTGGATGAAGCGGCGCGCGCCTTCGACGGAGCGGTACTGGTCGTTGATCTCGCTGTCGACATGGCCTTCGTAGACGCGTGCAATCAGGCTGGCCGATTCGTCCAGCCAGCGCATCGACCAGCGCTCGATCTTCAACTCCGGCTCCGGCACAACGGCGCGGAGCGCAGGCGCCGGGTCCAACGGCGTCAGCATGAAGAGACGCGAATAGGCGCGGGGCACCGGCCCCTGCGGCAGGATGCGGCTTCCCGGCGTGGCCAGTTGCAGGAGCTGTCCTTCGATGCGCCGAACCCAACCCCAGCGCATCGCGGGGACGGGCATACGCTGGCCTGGCTCGCCCAGCGCCTCCAGCGCGCCCTGCAGCAACTGCGCCTCCGTCTCCGGACTGCGCCAGGGCTCGCGAACGTACAGGTCACCGATCAGCGCCTTGCGCCCCTCGGTGACCCAGTAAACGTAGCCGGCGATTTCGTCCGCCGAGCGGAGCGCCAATCCGTCCAGCGCCCGCATCGACGTGTAGCGGGTGACCAGATCCGCGGATGCGCTGAAGTCCCAGTGGAGGCGGCGATCCCATGCCTCCGCTTCTTCCTTCAGAAGCGTTTCCAGTTCGGAGCTGCGCACATGGCGCAAATCCACCAGATCCAGCCCATGCCGTTCGGCTAGAGCGGCCATAGCGCGATCTTAGCAGCCTTTTCCCGTGCGCTACCGGTTCTTTTCGTCGCGCAGGAACTGCTTGATCGATCGCAGGGCCTGACGGCTGCGATGATGGTTCTCGATCAATGCGAAGCGCACGTGGCCGTCGCCTGCCTCCCCGAAGCCGATGCCCGGCGAGACAGCCACCAGCGCCTTTTCGAGCATCATCTTCGAGAACTCCAGCGACCCTGCGCCCTTGAAGAACTCCGGGATCTTGGCCCAGACGAACATCGAGGCCTTTGGCTTCTCCAGGGGCCAGCCCGCGGCGTTCAAGCCGTCGATCAGCAGATCCCGCCGCCGCTCATAGACGTTGCAGATCTTGCCGACCTCCTCCTCGCAGTCGCGCAAACCGATGATCGCGGCAATCTGGATCGGCTGGAAGATGCCGTAGTCCAGGTAGCTCTTGATCCGCGCCAGCGCCGCGATCATCTTGGGGTTGCCAAGACAGAAGCCCACGCGCCAGCCGGCCATGTTGTAGCTCTTCGTCATCGAGAAGATCTCGACCGCCACCTCTTTGGCGCCTTCCACCTGCAGGATCGACGGTGCTTTGTAACCATCGAAGCAAAGATCGGCGTAAGCGAAGTCGTGCACGATCATCGTGCCGTGATGCCGCGCGATGCGGACCAGTTCCTCAAAGAACCCGATATCCACGCACGTGGTCGTCGGGTTGTGAGGATAGTTCACCAGAATCAGCTTGGGCGGCTTCGAGGCCTTCCGGTACAAGTCTTCCAGAGCGGTCAGGAACTCCGCGGGCTTCTCCACGGGCAAGGGGACGGCCTCGCCCTCCGCCATAATGACGCCCCATTGGTGGATGGGGTAGCAGGGCGCGGGTGTCACCACCTTGTCGCCCGGCCCAACCACCGCGAACAGCAGGTGCGCCAGCGCGTCCTTCGATCCGATGGTGGCGATCGCCTCCGTCTCCGGATTCAGCGTCACGCCATAGTTGCGCGCATAACGCTTCGTGATCTCGTGCCGCAGATTCGGAATGCCCCTCGACACCGAATAGCGGTGGTTCTTCGGGTTTCTTGCTGCCTCTGCCAACTTGCTCACGATCGGCCGTGGCGTAGCGCCATCGGGATTTCCCATCCCGAAGTCCACCACGTCGTACTGCGCTGCGCGCAGCTTGGCCTTCATCTCATTCACTACCGCGAACACATAAGGCGGTAGCTTTCCGATTCGATAAAACTCGTCTGTTGGCAAAGATCCCATATTCTTTCTATGCTACACTCGCGCACATGAGAGCCTTCTGCGGGGCCTGTGTCCTCGCATCCGTCCTGGCTTTCGGCATGGCCTGTGCGCAGGCGCCAAAAGCCGCTCCCAAGAAGATTGAAGCTGAAGAGCTCGCGAAGCTCCTCGAGCAGCCCGGGAAAGTCTTCTTCCTCGACGTGCGTACGAAGGAGGAGATCGCGAAACTCGGTTCGGTGAAGGGGTACGTCAACATCCCTGTCGACGAACTCGAATCCCGGCTGAAGGAGATTCCGAAAGACAAGCTGATCGTCACCCTTTGAACAAAGGGTGTTCGGGCTGCCCGTGCGGCGGCCCTCCTCGAGGAGAAAGGGTTCAAGACCGCCGGTTCCTGCGGCCTGGAAGACCTGAAGCAGCGCAGTGGAAGAGACTTTACCTCAAAGTGATCATCCGTTCGAGCCGCTGGAATTCCAGCGGCTCGAACTGTCTCAACAAATCGAACGCGCGCGGGAGTTCTACAACCTCGTTCGCACGCGCCGCAGCGTCAGGCGTTTCTCGCCCGATCCTGTCCCGAGGGAGTTGATCGAAACCGCCGTCCGCGCCGCCGGCACAGCCCCTTCAGGCGCCAATCAGCAGCCCTGGCGGTTCGTCGCGATTCAGGATCCCGTACTCAAACGCCGTATCCGCATCGCCGCCGAAACCGAGGAGCGCGAAAACTACCAGCGCCGCTTCCCCGACGAGTGGCTCAATGCCATCGCGCCCTTCGGCACGGACTGGCATAAGGACTTTCTCGAAATCGCTCCCTGGCTCATCGTCGTGTTTCGCGTGGACTACGGCCTCGACGGCGATCGCAAGATCAAGCACTACTACGTCAACGAGAGCGTCGGCATCGCAACCGGGCTGCTGTTCGCGGCACTTCACGCCGCCGGCCTGGCCACGCTCTCGCACACGCCGAGCCCCATGGGGTTTCTCGGCGAGATCCTCGAACGCCCCGCCAACGAGCGGCCGTTCCTGCTGATTCCCACTGGTTATCCCGCGCCGGATGCCCGCGTTCCCGTGATTTCGAAGAAGCCGCTCGACGAGATCCTCGTCATTCGCTGAGCGCCGCGATCACCGCCTGCCGCGTTCCGCGCAACCCTTTATACGTGGCCTGTTCGTCGCTCATGCTCTCCACTGCCCGCGCCAGCAAGTGCCGCTGCTCCCGGCTGAGCCGTTCCACGGGAACGTTCTCGGGATGAATCAGGAAGACCCACGCGTCGCACTCGGGCAGCGGATGCGTCGTCTGCCGTTCCACCCTCACGAACAGCGGCCGCGGCTGCACCTCGGCATGCACGCCTGCTTCCTGATCGAGAACATCGAAGTTCGTCAGGCCCCAGGCAAAGCGCTCATACGGGCCCTTCGTCGCAAGGCTTCTGACTATCGCGCCGGCACCCTCCAGCGGAATCCCCGGTACGGGCGCATGCACCTCGACAAACGGCCGGCCGATCTTCTCCTCCAGCCGCCAACTACTCGGCAGACAGATGCTGCCCATCACCAGCGCGTCGCGATCCCCGTCCAACTGCATCACTGCGACGTCTTCGGTCATGCGCATCGGCAGCCGGCGTAATGCCTCCCTGTTCAGGGCAACAGCATCTCCCGTCAAACGACACTCGACCACCTGCCCGTTGAACGCATAATGCTCCGGATGCTCCGCGCTCAACAGTTCCGCCAGCCTTCGTGCCGCCGCGCGCCGCGTGTCATCCCGCAGGCCTTGCTCGATGTATGTCTCCCGCTTCGCGCAAGCCGCCAGCTTCTCCCGGCGGTAACGGTCGAAGTTCTCGACGCTTGTCGCCGGGCCGTCCAGAAGCCGTAAGCCCGGCCGCACCGAGTACACGCCGCTCTCGAATGGCAACGAACGCTCCATCGCCAATCATTATCGCTGCCGGCCGTGCGCGGTCAGGGTTGGTGCTGTTAGAGCGTGATCTTCCAGGGCGCGCGGTTCGCTCGCGCCGCGTACTTGCGCGCCTCCACTTGCGCGATCTTCTCCGCTGCCGGATCGAAGTCCACGCGCAGTTTTGAACGCAGCGCGATGTTCGCCAGATGGCACGTCGTCGATGAGCGGTGGCACGTCTCAACGTCGCTGACGGGCCGCTTCCGAGTCTTCACGCAATCCAGGAAGTTGGCCCAGTGTTCGCGGTTGCCATAGTTCGACATCTTGATTTCCGTGGGCTCCAGATCGGTCACGCCACGCTCGGGGGTTACTCGCAGCACGGCCCGGTCCACAAAAAGCGTGCCGCGCCGGCCGTGGAACAGAATTCCGTAGCCCTGATTGATCATCGAGTTCGCGTTGCCCTGCCGGTTCTCGTAGACGGCCATGAACTTCGGATAGGTGTAAGTCACCATCAGCGTGTCCGGAGTCTCGGTGTTGTCCTTCAGGAAGTAGCGCTCGCCCAACGCCGTAACGGACTGCGGCATTTGCTCGTCGTAGGTCATCTGCACGATGTCTAGCAGGTGAATCGCCCAGTCCGTCATCCAGCCGCCCGCATAATCCCAGAAGTACCGGAACGTGCTCCAACGGTCGCCGATGCCCCATCGGTTCGTGTTGAACGGCCTCTTCGGAGCCGGCCCCAGCCACATGTCCCAATCCAGCCCCTCAGGCGGCGGAGCATCCGCCGGACTGCCGGCGCCCTCGGGCGTCAGGTTCGCGTAGTTCCACGTCCGTACGAACGTGACGTCGCCCAGCGCGCCGCTTCGGACGATTTCCGCGGCCTTCTGAAAGTGGACCTGCGACCGCTGCTGCGTGCCCGCCTGCACCACGCGGTTGTACTTCCGCGCGGCCTTTACCATCAGTTGCCCTTCCTCCACCGTGACGGAGATGGGCTTCTCAACATACACGTCCTTGCCCGCCTTGCACGCCTCCACCGTCATGTAGGCATGCCAGTGATCGGGCGTCGAGATGCAGACAACATCGATGCTCTTGTCGGCAAGAATCTCGCGGAAGTCCCTGTATCCCTTCGCCTGCCCCTTCGTCGCGTCCACGGCCTTCTTGAGATGCGGCTCATACACGTCGCAAATGGCGGCAATCTCGATGCCGTCATTCTGAAGGGCCGCCCGCATGTTCGACGTCCCCATCCTGCCCACGCCGATGAAACCCGCGCGCACCTTGTCGTTCGCGCCTTTCGCCATTTGAGGGAACAGGTTCACCGTCAGTCCCGCCGCTGCCGCGGACTTAAGAAATCCTCGCCGGTCATCCATGCCTGATGCTCCTTGCTGCCGGAATTCTATCAGGCCCAGGCAGTGAATCATCGCGTGTTCATCGCCCTTTGGGTTCTGTTCCTCCCCAATTGTTTACCTGTCAACAGGCATCGACGGGATTGAAGAAACGCCCATGCGGGTGTACGAAGGAGACAGGTCCAGCAGGACCTCATTGGAGGGTGATTCTAATGAATGCTCAACAAAAGCAGCTCGTTGATCGTGTGCTCTCAATTTGGAACGGCGGCGATGCCGCCACGTTCAAGGACATTCTCGCCGACAACTGCACATTGCATCACTACCGATACCCCGGCCCCATGCACGGCCGGCAGGCGTTCGAAAACCACATCCGCGACATGCGGCAGGCGTTTCCCGATCTGTCGGTGAAACTGGATGACGTCTTCGCGGAGCAAAACAAGATCGTCGTGAAATGGAGTTGGACCGGCACGCACCGCGGCAAGCTAGGCGACCTCCAGCCGACCGGCAAACGTGTGCACCAGGATGGCGTGGACATTATCCACCTCGACAAGAACAACCGCATCGAAGAGACGTACTGCATCGCTGATGCGCTGATGCTCCTGAAACAGCTCGAGGCGGTACCGGCCTCAGTTCACATCTAGACCCACAGTTTCGCCGCCAGCCCGGCGGCCGATGTTCCGGCGAGGGCTGCCATCCAAGCTGAAACGCGTGACAGTCCTCGCATCGGTACCGTCCCGTTCGCATAGGATAGAAGCGGTTCACCCATGCGAATCGCTGCCCTCTCGCTGCTCCCCTGCCTGCTGATCGCGCAGCCCGCACCCTTTCCCAAACCCAACCCGCAGCACGTCTTCGCCGAGCTGAAGACCCCAGGGCCTTGGCCCCCCGAGCGCATTTCGGAGGACTGGTCCGCCGCCCGCGCCCGCATCGCTGAATCCCCGCTCTGGCAGGCCTGGCTCGATCGCGAACGCGCCGCGCTCGACGATTGGATGGAGAAACGCCGCGACCGCACCGAATGGACCGCCGGCTGGTGGCACGACTTCGTCTCCCCCAAAGACGGCTCGTTCCTCACATGGACCCCCGACGAGCCGAAGGACTTCTTCTCCTCTCCTTCCGACGCCCGCGTCGCCGTCACGCCCAAGCTGCACGGCGCCTGGGTCTTCGGCTTCCGCAACCGCCATGCGCAGAAGATCGTCGACGCCGCTCGCCTGTTCCGCCTGACCGGCGAATCCCGTTACGCCGAATGGGCCGCCTCTCAGCTCGATTTCTACGCCGCCAACTTCGAGAAGTGGCCGCTGAAGACGAACAGTGAAGGCAAGCCCTGCTGCCGCCTCTCCTGGCAGTCGCTCGATGAGGCCGTCAATCTCGTCCGCTACGTCACCGCCGCCCGCCATCTCGGCGACTACCCCTCCGTTGAACGCCGCACCGCCTGGATCGGCCAGCTCTTCCGGCCCGAGGCGATGATCCTCAACGCCACCTTCCAGCGCATTCACAACATCGCCTGCTGGCACCGCTCCGCCATGGCGCACGTCGCGCTCTACGCTAACGACGATGAACTTTGGCGGCTCGCCGTCGACGCGCCGTTCGGCATCCGCGACCAGGTCGCACGCGGCATCACGTCGGATTACCTCTGGCTCGAGCAGTCGCTCGGCTACAACCAGTACGTCGTCTCCGCGCTCGAGCCCTTCTTCCGCTACGCGCTGCTCGCCGGGCGCGCCGGGAGCCTCCGCGACGAGATCGCTGCCACCGGCAATCTGCTTCTCGCGCCCATCACGCTGCGCTTCCCATCCGGCCAGTTGCCGAACCCCGCGGACTCCACGGGCGGCCTGAGGCGCGCCCCTTCGCCATCCTCCCTGGGTGCCTTCTTCGTTGTGTTTCCCACGCCCATCGGACTCGACCACGCCGCTCACCAGCGCGACTGGGACGCACTCCTATTTGCTCCCGCCGCTCCGACTGCGCCTCCGGCCCTTCCCTCGCCGGCCGCGCGTCATCTGGAAAGCTCCCGCATGGCGATTCTGCGAGACGGGCCATGGCAGGTCTACGTCCACTACGGGCAGATCGACGCCTCTCACGCCCAAGCCGAAGCCCTCAACTTCGAAGCCGCCTTCGACACCCTCGACATCACCCACGACCCAGGCACCGTCGGCTACGGCTCACCCCTGCACAAGGGGTTCTACACGCGAGGCATCGCCCACAATGTTCCTCTGGTCGACGGCGAAGGCCAGCAGCGTTGGAACCCAGGCACGGCCGTCGGATACTCGCCGCGCCACATCCAGGCGCGACAGGAGAACTACCGCCCAGGCTACGACGCCGAGCGCACCATCCGGATCGACGGCCCGCGCTTGCTGGATACTGTGACGCTCACTCCGAGGGAACCCGGTGCTCCTGCGCACCGCTTGGGATTGGCGCTGCACTTCCAGGGGATTGTCGATCTACCCGTCGCCTTCCGTCCTGCGCCTATCCCTCTGCCGTACTGGGAAAACGCGCATGGCGCGTCATTCGACTCCGAAGCCCGCCTCACCGTCCGTATCGGTGAACGTCCCTTCCTCGTCAAACTACGCGCCACGACGCCGTTCAAACTCTTCCACGGGTTGACCCCGGATGTTCCGCCCGATCGCCGGCACTCGCTCTATCTCGAAACCGAAGCCCCCTCGGCCCGTTTCGAAACCATCCTCGAGCCCGTCAGCGGGCCACGGTAGGCTGCCCGAAGTTCACCGTCGCGATATCGCGTGGCGAACCTGACGTTCGAAGCGCCTTCTCCTGCTTCGATTCGGGCCACCCGTAGTTCATCCAGCCGCCCGCGGTCCGCATCTCGCGGAGAAAGTAACGGTCCCCGTACCGGTGGAAGACCAGGGCGCCCAAACTCTCAATCTTTTTTGGAGACCTCGGCTGCGATAGCAGGTACACTCCCCTCCCGTCCGGTTGCGTCAAGGAGACCATCCAGTTCGAGCTGTTCGCTTCCATCTTGTAGGTGCCGGCCGAGACGGTGGTCCCACCCGCGATAAAGTCGAACGGGACTTTCACCTTCACTGCCGCATTCTGTGCCATTGCCGCCATGGCGCTGAGCGCCAATATTGCCAAACCCAGGATTTTGACCTTCATGTGTCGCTCCTATGGCTACAATGACGGATTCGACCCTCAACTGTTCCTCGCCGGAGGATGACTTTACAGCGGTGTCGCTCTTCGGCGAACTTTGTCACATTTTGCTCGCCGCCGCGTGCCGCGGAAGGGGCGCGCCCGCCCCGCGCTGAGCGAGAATATTCAAATACCCATGCCCGACCAGGATTTCACCATCTCATTCGCGGACGCCTTCTCTCTGAAAGGTGAATTGGCCGTCGTCACCGGCGGTGGCAGCGGCCTCGGCTTCGCCATGGCACGCGCCTTTACCATGGCCGGCGCTCGCGTCATTCTCGTCGGCCGCCGTGAAGAACAACTGAAGCAGGCCGTCTCCGAACTGGGCCCCCTCGCCGCCCACGCCGTTTACGATGTCCGCGACGTCGAGGACGCTCCTGCCTTCGCCGATCGCATCGAAAAAGAACACGGAGCCGCCACCATCCTCGTGAACAACGCCGGCAATCACGTCAAGAAGCCGCTCGAAGAACACACTGAAGCCGACTTCCGCGGCATCCTCGATACGCACGTCGTCGGCGCCTTCGGCCTCTCCCGCGCCTTCGTCCCCGCCATGAAGCGCCTCGGCCGGGGCAACCTGCTGTTTATTGCCTCCATGACGTCATTCTTGGGCATGACGAACGTTGTGGCCTACTCAGCCGCCAAATCCGCCTACCTTGGCTTCGTCCGGTCCCTGGCCGTCGAACTCTCGCCCAAGGGCATCCGCGTCAACGGCCTCGCCCCCGGCTGGATAGAGACCGACATCCTGCGCCGCGCAGTCCTCCCAGACCCGGAGCGAAAGGCCAAAATCCTCGGCCGCACCCCGATGGCCCGCTTCGGCCAGCCCGAGGACATCGGCTGGGCTGCCGTCTACATCTGCTCCCCCGCCGCCCGCTTCATCTCCGGCGTCGTTCTCCCCGTGGATGGTGGTGCTAGTATCGGCCTCTGACGGCGGTTTTCGTATCCCGCCTGTCTTCAAGCAGTTCGAATCGAACACCGTCCGGCGGCCTTCATCAATGCCTGTAACTGATTGAAAACAGGACGTATCTTTCGATGGGCCTGGAAGCCTCCAGGCCCGTTTTCGCCCCGGCCGAAGCAGTACTCGAATTCGATTCCCTGTTAGATCAAGCACATAGACACCATACATAGAAATCCCGATTGACCCCACACAATATGTTGGGGTACCGTTACAACTGCACCCAGATCGAACAGCCATTCAAGAGCTGCTTCGGCAAGGGGCGACGGATCATCCAGAACCTTAGGACAGGAGCGAAGCGCAACCATGGGACAGTTGAGCGTTGACCTGAGTGCCCACATCAGCCACCATCGGAGAAACCTGAGGAAAGAGGAGCGGCAGGGGCTCTCTTTCCCACGCCACTTCACCGCGCGACTGGCCCCCGGCCGGACGCCCTACGATGAGGTGCAGTGGGAGAAGCGCACTGCCTCCATTGGCAATGATAAGGGCGCTGTCATCTTCGAGCAGCGCGACATCGAAGTCCCCGCCGACTGGTCCCAAACGGCGACGAACATCGTTGCTTCCAAGTACTTCCACGGTCGCATGGGCACGCCGGAGCGCGAAAACTCCGTCGCCCAGCTCGTCCACCGCGTCGTCGACACCATCACGGAGTGGGGTTCCGAGGGGCGCTACTTCCGCACCCGGGAAGACGCCGAAAATTTCAGGAACGAACTCGCCCACCTGATGCTCACCCAGAAGGCCTGTTTCAACTCGCCTGTCTGGTTCAATGTCGGCGTCAGGGAAGAGAACCGCGGCTACGGCTGGTACTACGACGAGGCCGCCGACGCCATCAAGAAGCTCGACCGCTCCAACTACAAGCCCCAGTGCTCGGCCTGCTTCATCAACTCCGTCCAGGACTCGCTCGAGTCCATCCTCGACCTCGCGAAGACTGAGGGCATGCTCTTCAAGTGGGGTTCCGGCACCGGCACCAACCTCTCCTCGCTTCGGGAAGAGAACGCCCACCTCTGGGGCGGCGGCCGCGCCTCCGGACCGCTTTCCTTCATGAAGGGCTTCGACGCCTTCGCCGGCGTCATCAAGTCCGGCGGCAAGACCCGCCGCGCCGCCAAAATGGTCATCCTCAACGCCGAGCACCCCGACGTCGAGCAGTTCATCTGGTGCAAGGCCAAGGAAGAGAAGAAGGCCCACACGCTCATCGACGCCGGCTACGACTCCTCGCTCGACGGCGACGCCTACTCCTCGATCTTCTTCCAGAACGCGAACAACTCCGTCCGCGCCACCGACGACTTCATGCAGGCCGTCGTCAGCGACGCCGACTGGTGGACCAAGTCGGTTGTCAACGGCCAGCCTGTCAAGAAGTTCCGCGCCCGCGACCTGATGCGCTCCATCGCCGATGCCACCTGGCAGTGCGGCGATCCGGGCATGCAGTTCGACTCCACCATCAACAAGTGGCATACGTCGAAGAACACCGCCCGCATCAACGCCTCCAATCCTTGCTCCGAGTACATGTTCCTCGACGACTCGGCCTGCAACTTGGCGTCTCTCAATTTGATGAAGTTCCTCCAGGCCGACGGCGCCTTCGACGTCGAAGCCTTCCGCCACGCCGTCGATACCGTCACGCTGGCGCAGGAGATCATCGTCGACAACGCCAGCTATCCCACCGAGAAGATCGCCCGCAACTCGCACGACTACCGCCCGCTGGGCCTCGGTTTCGCCAACCTCGGCTCGCTGCTGATGTCGCTCGGTGTGCCCTATGACTCAGAGGCCGGCCGTGCCTGGGCCGGAGCCATCACCGCTATCATGTGCGGCCAGGCCTACCTCACCAGCGCCCGCGCCGCCGAGGTCGTCGGACCCTGCCCCGGCTACGCCGTCAACGAGCAGCCGTTCCTGGAAGTCATCCGCATGCACGGCGACGCCGTCGGCCGCGTCGACTCCAGGCTGGTCCCCGCCGCCGTCCTCGAGAACGCCCGCCAGTGCTGGCAGCAGGCCTATGAGCTGGGCCTCCGCACCGGCTATCGCAACGCCCAGACCACGGTGATCGCGCCCACCGGCACCATCGGCTTCATGATGGACTGCGACACCACCGGCATCGAGCCGGATCTGGCTCTCGTCAAGTACAAGAAGCTCGTCGGCGGCGGCGTCATCAAGATCGTCAACGGCACCGTGCCCCAGGCCCTCATCCGCCTCGGCTACAAGCCCGAGGAGATGGAGGCCATCGTCGCCTACATCGACTCCACCGGCACCATCGAAGGCGCTCCCGGCCTGAAGCCCGAGCATCTGCCCGTCTTCGACTGCTCCTTCCGGCCCCAGAACGGCGCCCGGTCCATCCACTACATGGGCCACGTCAAGATGATGTCCGCCGTCCAGCCCTTCATCTCCGGCGCCATCTCGAAGACCATCAACATGCCCGAAGAGGCCACCGTCGAGGACATCATCAATGCCTACGTCGATGGCTGGAAGCTCGGCCTGAAGGCCATCGCCATCTACCGCGACGGCTCAAAGCGCGTGCAGCCCCTCTCCTCAGGCACCGGCAAGGGAGAGAAGAAAGCCGCCGCCGCTGCGCCCGCCGTGAAGATCGAGGAGAAGATCGTCTACCGGCCCATCCGCCGCAAGCTGCCCGACGAGCGCACCTCCATCACCCACAAGTTCTCCATCGCCGGCCATGAAGGCTACATCACCGTCGGCCTGTTCGAGGACCACACCCCGGGCGAGATCTTCATCACGATGGCCAAGGAGGGCTCCACCATCTCCGGCCTGATGGACTCCTTCGCCACCGCGGTCTCCTACGGCCTCCAGTACGGCGTGCCGCTGAAGTTCTTTGTCGACAAGTTCAGCCACGTCCGCTTCGAGCCCTCCGGCTACACCGGCAACCAGAACATCCCGTACGCCAAGTCCATCATGGACTACATCTTCCGCTGGCTCGCCCTGAAGTTCATCGGGCCGGAAGCCGTGGAGAATGAAGCCGGCGAATCCCTCAGGCTTCGTCCCACCGAACCCGAGCCGCAGCAGAAGCTCCAGTTCCAGGCCGCCGACGCCATGGCCGACGCGCCGCTCTGCAGCGAGTGCGGCGGACTGATGACCCGCAACGGCTCGTGCTACAAGTGCGAGAACTGCGGCGGCACCTCGGGCTGCTCCTAATCCGACCGGATCTGTCTGCCATGTCCCTCCAGTACGCCGCCCTGCCAAAGCGTGGGGCGGCGTTTATCATTGATTGCCTGCCAGCCATTCCGCTGGTGCCGCTCATCACCAGCTACCCCGTCGCGCTTCCGCTGGCCGCTGCGCTAGTCAGCGCCGCGCTCGAAGCCTCGCCGTGGCAGGCCTCGCTCGGAAAGCGCCTATTACACGTTCGCTCCATGGAGGCCGAGGGCCGCCGCCTGACGCCCCAGCGCGCCCTGGCGCGCAACCTCCTGCGCTTCATGCCGTTCATCCTGCTGCCCTACGGCGGCACCGTGGCTGCTGGACTCCTGATCGCGGACATCCTCGGTATCACCTTCCATCCGCGCTGCCGCGCCTGGCACGACCTTGTCGCCCGCACCAGCGTCTTCGAGCCGCCCCGGCCCTGACCATGTCCGTGGCCCTTCAGCTTCTGGTCTCCTTCGTCCTCGGCGCCTTCTGCGCATGGCTGCTGCTGCGCGGCCGCGAATCGGCCCATGCCGCCCGTCTCGACGAGCGCCTCCAGGCCTTGCAGCGCGAGACTGCGGCTCTTGCCGGTGCCCTCCAGACCCCCAACGCGCGCGGCCAGTGGGGCGAGATGCAGCTTCGCCGCGTCGTCGAACTCGCCGGCATGCTCGAATACTGCGACTTTAGCGTCCAGCCCACCCTCGACTCCGGACGCCGCCCCGACCTCATCGTCCATTTGCCCAACGGCCGCGCCCTCGCCATTGACGCAAAGTCCCCCGCCGATCCGGGCCGCCTCCGCGCCCACGTCACCGATCTCGCCGCGCGCCGGTACTGGCGATCGATCCCAGGCTCGCAGGAGTTCGCCGTCGCCTTCCTGCCCGGCGAATCGCTGCTCGGTGCTGCATTGCGAGCCGACCCCGATCTGCTCGACTTCGCGGCCTCGCAGCGTGTCTTGCTTGCCTCACCGGCCACGCTCATCGCCCTGCTGCGCGCCGTCGCTCTCGGCTGGAGCGAACAGAGCCAGGCCGAAAACGCTCACGAAGTGGCCGCGCTCGGCCGCCAGCTTCATTCGCGCCTCGGTGTCTTCGCGGCCCACATGGACAAGCTCCAGCGCTCGCTGGCCGCCGCCGTCGAGGCATACAACTCGGCCGCGGGATCGCTTGAATCGCGGGTCCTCGTCTCCGCCCGCCGCTTCAACGACCTGCGCATCACCGGCGACGAACTTCCTCCCGCGCGCATGATCGGCCGCGCCCCGGTCAGTGCTGGCTCAGCCCGTACTCCTTCAGACGGTACTGAAGCGTCCGCAGGCTGATCCCCAGTTCCTTCGCTGCGTGCGTGCGATTTCCCTTGTGCCGCGTGAGCGCCTCCTCGATCGCCTGCCGCTCCATCTCCTTCATGCAAAGCGGTCCGGACGCGACGCTTGCCGCATGCAGCGCCAGCGGCGACGGGCCCATGAACGGCAAGTGCTCCGGACGGATCTCATCGTCAGCCAGGATCGCCGCCCGCTCGATGACGTTCTCCAACTCCCGGACATTGCCCGGCCAGTTGTGCGCCAGAATCGCACCGCGCGCCTCCTGGCCCAGCCGCAGCCCGGACTTCTCCATCCGCCGCGACACCCGGTCCAGGAACCAGATCGCCAGAGCCTCGATGTCACTCGGGCGCTCCCGCAATGGCGGGATTTCCACCGGAAACGTGGTCAGACGGTAATACAGGTCGGAACGGAATCCGCCGTCACGGACCATCTGTTGGAGGTCGCGGTTCGTCGCCGCAATCACCCGGACATCCACCTCAACCGGCTTCGAGCCGCCCACGCGCTCAAAGGTCTGCTCCTGCAGCACCCGCAGCAGCTTGGCCTGAAGCGCCGAGTCCAGTTCGCCGATCTCATCCAGGAAAAGCGTGCCCGTATTCGCGCGCTCGAAGACCCCGGCGTGCCGGTCGATCGCGCCGGTGAAACTGCCCTTCTCGTGGCCGAAAAGCTCGCTCTCGATCAGTGACGGCGCCAGCGCGGCGCAGTTCAGCGCCACAAACGGCCCGCCCGCCCGCCGGCTGTTGGCGTGGATACAACGGGCCAGCACCTCCTTTCCCGTGCCGGTCTCCCCCATCAGCAAGACGCTGGCGGGCGTCGGAGCCACCTTGCGCACCAGGTCCAGCACCTTCAGCATCCGGCTGTCCCGGGCGATCAGATTGCCGCAGCTCACCGCCTCCGCCGCAGGAACCGCGGGACCCCGCGGAGAGCTTTGCACAGTCAGCGCCCGCTTCACCAGCCTCCGAAGCTCGTCGGGGCTCCGCAGCGGCTTCTCCAGGTAGTCCACGGCGCCGCGCTTCATCGCTTCCACCGCGCTCGCCACTGTCCCGAAGCCGGTCAACAGCGCAAAGGCCGTTCCCGGTGCATTCTCGTTGAACCACTTCTGGACATCCAGCCCATCGCCGTCGGGCAGGCGCAAATCGGAGAGGACCACCTGATACCGGCTCCGGGCGCAGGCCCGCCGCGCTCCGGCGACATTCGGCTCGGCATCGACTGCGTATCCCTCGCCGGCCAGAATCGTGGTCATCAACTGCCGGAACCCGGGATCGTCGTCCACCACCAGAATCTTCACCTGGTCTTCCATCGGATCTCCGCGCTGGTCCCCTCCGGGACCCGGTTCTCCAGAATCAACTCCGCTCCCAGCGTCTCCGCCAGCCTTCTGGCGGTTGCCAGACCCAGCCCCGTGCCCTGTGCCTTCGTGGTGAAGAACGGCTCGTACAGGCGCGCTCTCGCCTCCGCGCTGAACCCTGGACCGTTGTCGGCCACTCGGATTCCTTCCTCGCCCGCGGTCACTTCCACTCGCCCGCCGGCTCGACCCTGCACCGCCTCCACCGCGTTGCGGACCAGGTTCAGCAGGATCTGCTCCAGCAGGTGCGGATCTGTTGTCCATTGCGCGTCGGACGGCTCCACGACCACCTCCGGCGGCGCGCCGGATTCGATCCTCGGCGCAATCTCGGCCCAGGCCACCAGCCGCGTCTCCGGCACAGGCGGCCTCGCATAGAGCAGAAGATCCCGGACCAACGCCTCCAGCCGGTTCACCTGGTCAAGCACCGGCGCCAGCAGGGTCTGCACGTTTTCTTCCGCCTTCTCCGCCGCAAGCTGCACGAAACCCTTCATCGCTCCGAGCGGATTACGGATCTCGTGGGCTAGCACAGCTCCCATCTGGCCGATGTGCGCCAGATGTGCCATGCGTTCATGTTGGGCCTCCAAACGCCGTTGCCGCTCCCGGCTCCACAGCGCAAGCCCCGCCAGCCCCAGCAGCGCCAGCGAAGCCAGCAGCGACAGCACCATGTTCTGCCGGGCCCGCCACGTCAGCGCGTCAGCCGGTTCCGGCGCGATGTCAATGCGGGCCACCTGGAATCCTCCTGAAAGCTCGACTGGAATCCACAGCCGGAACCGCGCCCGCCCCTCGATCACCCTGTCCTCAATTTGGAAGAGCCTTTCGCCCTGCCACAGCCCCGCAAGCGCGGGGGAGGGTGGCTCCTGGAACAGCCGGACTCCCAACAGTGCGGGCTCTTCCGCGGCCAGTTCCGCCTCTCCGGTGCCGCCTTCGAGCCTGGCTGCCACCGCGGCCGCCTGGTTCCGCAGAAAGGCCGTCCGGATCTCCCGGAGTTCGCCCAGCATCTCCCAGGCGCTGAACATCAGCACCGCCGGCAGGGCCAGCGCGGCCACGCCCAACAGCGTCCAACCCCAGTGGCTCGTCCGGCTGCGCATCTCGTCGTCCATCGCGAACGATGCAATTTCTGCGCCATTCGTGACAAGCAGGTCTGCAACTCCTGCAATCCGACTGCTGCGCAGTCAAGTGTTTTCAGTCACTTGGCCTCGGCACGACGCGTGCACCTTCCCCGGACGGAGGTTTGAAACTCATGAAAGCCACTTTTCAGGCTCTCGCCGTCATCGCCCTCGGCGCCGCTCTGTCTTTCGCCCAGGGCCCCAAGGGTTCGCGTCAGGGAACTCCCGCCGCTCCCGTCCATCAGCTCGATCCGGCCCAGGTGGTTGTGATCAGCGGAACCGTTGACGCGGTCAACATCGACTATGCGATGAAGCACCCGTCCATCGTCGTGCAAGGCAAGACCATCGAACTCGGCCCGCTCTTCTATCTCACGGAGAAGGGCTTTGAAGTCGAAAAAGGCCAATCGGTCGATGTGAAGGCCGCGCCTTGCTTCGATCCTGATAACACCACACTCTTCGCACTCGAAATCACCAACCGGACGCTGGGCACAACGTTGGTCCTGCGCGACGCCGACGGCACGCCGCTTTGGGTCAGCCGAGGCTCCCGCGGCATGGCCAAGGGACGCGGGAACGGTCAAGGGAATGGCGGTCCGGGCAATGGCCCTGCTGTGGGCGGAGCGGCCTGCTTCGACTCGGCATCCATCACAACCGTCACCGGCACGGTGAAGTCGGTCAGCATGGGCGTGGGCATCCGCATGCCCGCATTGGTCCTCGCCACGCCTTCCGGCGACCTGACGATCAAGATTGGCCCCGAGCGCATCCTGCTCGAAGCCGGCTTCACCATTGAGGCGGGCGAGACGCTCACCGTGAAGTACGGCAAAACCACGTGCACAGAGGAACTGGTCGCACTGGTCCTTACGGCCACCGACGGTTCCTCGATCACACTGCGGAACGACGACGGCACCATCGCCTGGTAAGTTTCAGCTCTCGGCTGGGTTCGGGCTTCTGGCCCGGACCCATCGCCGGAGCACGAAGATCACCAGCATCAGGCCCGCCAAAGCGGCAAGAGACGGAAGCGCATACGCAATCAACGACGCGGTGCCTTCGGGTTCGATCAGAACCCGGGCACCGTATTCCTTTTTGAACCAGGCCAGGATCTCTGCGTCGCTATTGCCTTCGTCCAGCAGGTGCTTCAACTGAACCCGCATCTCGATAGACGTCTCACTGCGATGGATCGAGATCGGCTCACTCCAGCAGCAGGCCGCAACCAGCTTGTTCTGAAGGGTGCGCTCACGAGAAGAGGGGTCCTGCGCAAGCAGGACCCCCGTGGAAACCGTAACGGTCAGGAGAATTGCGAAAGATCGAATCATTGGTCTCGGCTTGGATGCTGCTTTTGTCCGTACCGCCCCTGCATCCACATCGGGCGGCCGTTCTCGTCGCGCAGGACGAGGCTCTTCTTGCTCTCGGGCAGTTCAACGCGGATGGCAACCACGTCCTGGTTCACCTGGTAGCCCTTCACCTGGACCGGCTCGCCGGCCTTCGGGTTGAAGTTCTGCTGCACCAGGTAGCGCATCGATCCGAGCACGACCTTCACCGTGCCTTTCGACGTGCTGACCTCAATCATGGGCATGCCCTGTCCCGGCGTCACCTGGACGCGGGCGATCGTGCCGGTCAGCTCCACAACGGGGTTGTCGGCGATGGGCGCCTTGTTCTCACTCTGCTGGGCAAGCAGCGCCGGCACGCCCAGCAGAGCTGTGCTGAGCCAGTTTCTGCGTGTCATGACCGGGCTCCAATTCGCGTTACTTCTTCTCCGGCTGCGGCTGGGCCTGTTGCTGGTCCTGCGGCGCGGCCTGCGCACGGGGACAATTGGGACACTGGCCGCGCCGGGACTGGTTGCCTTGGCCCGCGCCGCCGCGCCAGTTCTTGCCGCAGCCTTGTCCGGCCACGGCTTGGCCGCCGCCCTGGCCCTGTCCCCGGCCATGGCCGCGGTGGGCGGCAGCAGGCAGGGCGAGAGCGATGGCGAGTGCAGTGGAAAGGATGAGGGTCCTCTTCATGTCGTTCAAACCTCCATCCGGCTATGTGCAAGCCTGCGGCCAAAAACGACCGCCCTCCCATCAGCGTGTTACACGCAATGCGCGCAAGTGCTGCGCGGTTGCAGCGCACATCCTGCGTGGTGGTCATGGCAGCACCAGCACCTCCAAGCCCGACGGCATCGCCCTCGTGCGGCCGATTCGCTGGGTGGCCGGGATGAAGTCCTCCGGCCGGGCGTCGGGGATGTTCGGGACAAACTTCTGCGGGTTCCGGTCGATCAGCGGGAACCAGGAGCTCTGCACCTGGACCATGATGCGGTGGCCCCGTCGGAACGTGTGCAGCACGTCGGGCATCACATACTCGATCTTCACGAACTCGTTGGCGGGCAGCGGCTCCGGCTTCTCCAGGCTCTTCCAGAAGCGGCCCCGGAAGGGCTCGCCGCGCAGCAGTTGCTGATAGCCGCCCATCTTGACGTTGGCCGGATTGGGCTCCGGGTTCGGCGCATCGCCGGGCCAGACGTCGATCAGCTTCACGATGTAATCCGAGTCCGTGCCGGACGTGGACGCGAACAGCCGCGCCGTCAGCGGCCCTCCGATGGTGATGTCCTCATCGAGCGGCTGGGTCTGATAGACGAGGACATCCGGCCGCCGCCCGGCCTCGCGTTGATCGTCCACCATGTACTCGCGAGCCATCCCCTCCGCCGTGAAGCTGGTGAAGGGAACGGGCTTCGACGGGTCGCTCGGATATTGATCGAAGGCCTCGGCGCTATCCGTGGGTGGCTCGAAGGAGAGCTTGCCGCCGGCGCGGAAGTAGAGGGTCTTCCGCTGCGCCTTCGGTGACGGCCAGGCATCGAAGCGCCGCCACTCGTTCACGCCCGTGTTGAACAGCACGGCGGCGGGCAGCTTCGGATCGGGCGCGCCCTTCAGGTGGTGCTCGAAGAAGGGGAACTCGATCTTGTCGCGGAACTCCGGGCCGGCCTTCACGTGGAACTGGATGGGCCCCAGCCGATTGGCGTCGCCGCGGGACCACTGGCCGTGCGACCACGGACCCATCACCAGCGTGACCGGTGCCTTTGGGCCGTTCTTCGAAGCGGCGCGATAGAGCGTCAGCGGCCCTTGCAGGTCCTCGGCGTCGTACCAGCCGCCGACGCTCAGGATGGCCGGGGTCAGGTTCTTCAAGTGCGGCGAAAGGTCGCGCTCCTTCCAGAACGCATCGAAGTTGGTGTGCCGGGTCAGGTCGGTCCAGTAGGGGTTCTTGAACCGGTAGTAGCGCTCGTCGGCGTTGGCCAGCGGGCCGAGCGCCAGGTAGAAGTCGTAGCCGTCGGGCGTGCCGTAGTTGAAGCGAGGACTCTCCGCGGGGCGCTGGGGCTCCTTGTGCAGGTCGAAGAAGTGATAGAAGCCGAAGTTCGCGGCAAGGTAGAAGGCGCCGTTGTGAAAAGAGTCGTCTCCGCGAAAGAGGTCTATGATCGGCGCTTGCGGTGATGCGGCCATCAGTGCGGGGTGGGCGTTGGGCAGCGCGGCGGCGGCGTAAAAGCCGGCGTAGCTCACTCCGGAGATGCCGGCGCGGCCGTTGTTGTTCGGCACATTCTTCAGAAGCCAGTCGATGGTGTCCGACGTGTCGGTGGACTCATTGATGGCATTGCCGTTGGGCGTCATTTCCGTGAATTCGCCCTCGCTCATGTAGCGGCCCCGCACATCCTGGTGCACGAAGATGTAGCCGGACTTGGCGTACGGCTCCGACGGCCCCAGGCGCGGCCTGTAGTTGTCGATGCCGTACGGAGCCACGCTGTACGGCGTGCGCGTCATCAGGAACGGGTACGCCTTCGATGTATCCTTCGGCGTGTAGACCGCTGTGAAAAGCCGCTTGCCATCGCGCATCGGGATCCGGAACTCGTGCTTCGTATAATTGGCCCGGACCCACTCCAGGCCCTGCGCGGGCAGCAGGGTGGAGGCGAGCAACAGCAGCGGCAGCAAACGCATGATTGCAGGGTACGAGATCCGTCAGCCGCGGATCACCAGCCCCCTCTTCGAATCCGCATCGGCGAGCAGCAGTCCGGCGCCGCAGCCCTTCTCCCCCGCGCAACTGCCTCTGGCGACGAGGAACGTCCGCTTGCCCACCGGCACGATGCCGAGAGAACAGTCGAACTCGAAGCGCTCAACGGTGCGGAAGTGCTCGTCGGCTTTCAGAAGAATCGCCGGAGCGCCGTAGCAGCCGAACCACCATTGGCCTACACTGAAGGCCGCGGTCTGGATGCCGAGGCGTGTGTAGCCGCTTCGCAGCACGTGCCGCCGGACGAAGCGGAAGTCGCGGTCGTACTCGAAGACGTAGTTCTCTTCAAAGCCCTCGGGCAGGCCGCCAACCACGATGAAGCGGTCGCGATGCGTGGCGATGCCGCCGGCGCCATAGACGGCTTCGGGCGTGCGGTGCTTGTTGAGCAGCGTGAGGTCCTGCGCGTCGTAGACGTAGACCCACGAGTCGGCGCGCTGCCGTGCGTCATTAAAAAGGCCCAGGTTCACGGCGACATAGATCTTGCCATCGCTGTAGCAGAGGTCTCCGAGGTGGCTGGGGCCGGGCGTCTGCTTCAGCACCTTGCCGGACGCGTCGGTCATCAGCAGGACTTCGGTGAACGACCAGTAGATGGCGTCGCGTTCGTTCGTGCAGACGCCCTGAAGGTGGCGCGGATAGCGGCCCTCCACGGTCACGTTGCCGAAGGGCTCAGGCTTCTGGGCGAAGGCGAATGGCAGTAACGATGAACCGAGGAACAGGCGGCGGGTCAAATCCATCTCTCGCTGCTCAGTATATCGGGCTTTGATACGGTGGAATCGGAGAGATTGGTATGAAAACGATCATCGAGCCGTTCCGGATCAAGAGCGTCGAACCAATGCGACGGACGACAGTGGAAGAGCGGGAGCGGCTGCTGGAGCGTGCCGGGTACAACCTGTTCCTGATCGAGGCCGAAGACATCCTGATCGACCTGCTGACCGACTCCGGCACGTCGGCGATGTCTACTCATCAATGGGCCGCGATGATGCAAGGCGACGAGAGTTACGCCGGCAGCCCGAGCTTCTACCGGCTGAAAGCGGCCGTGCAGGAGTTGACCGGCTTCAAGCACGTCATCCCCACGCACCAGGGCCGCGCGGCGGAACGCATCCTGTTCAGCGTGATGTGCCGCAAGGGGCACACGGTGCCGAACAACACCCACTTCGACACGACACGCGCCAACGTCGAGTTCACCGGCGCCGAGGGCGTGGACCTGCTGCCGAAGTCGGCCTTCGACACGCAGGCCCGGCTGCCGTTCAAGGGTGACATGGACGTCGAGGTGCTGGAGCGGCTGATCGGCGAGCGCGGCGCGGCGAACATCCCGCTGGTGATGATTACGGTGACGAACAACTCCGGCGGCGGGCAACCGGTTTCAATGGCGAACATCGAGGCAGTCCGCGAGGTGACGCGGCGGCACGGCATCCCGCTCTACCTCGATGCCTGCCGCTTCGCCGAGAACGCCTGGTTCATCAAGCAGCGCGAGCCGGGGTACGCGAGCTGGACGCCAAAGCAGATCGCGCAAAAGATGTTCTCGCTGGCCGACGGCTGCACCTTCTCGGCCAAGAAAGACGCCTTCGCCAATATCGGCGGGCTGCTGTGCACCAACAACGACCGGCTTGCGGCGCAGGAGAAGGACCTGCTGATCCTGACCGAGGGATTCCCGACTTACGGCGGCCTGGCCGGGCGCGACTTGGAGGCGATCGCGGTCGGGCTCGACGAAATCCTGCACTCGGACTACCTGGAGTACCGTATCGCGTCGACTGGCTACCTGGGTCGGCACATCGCCGACCACGGCGTGCCGATCGTCGAACCGCCGGGCGGGCACGCCATCTACATCGACGCCGGACGCATGCTGCCGCACATCCCGAAGGCCGAGTTCCCGGCGCAGTCGCTTGCGGTGGAACTCTACCGCCATGCCGGCATCCGCAGCGTGGAAATCGGCAGCGTGATGTTCGGCGAGCACGCGCACAACGAACTCCTGCGGCTGGCGATTCCACGGCGCGTGTACACGCAGAGCCACATCGATTACGTCGTCGAGGCGATCCTCGAAGTGAACGAGCGGAAGAACGACCTGCGAGGCTACCGGATCGTCGAGCAGCCCGAGTTTCTGCGCCACTTCACCTGCAAGTTCCAGCCGCTGTAATGGCCGCAACCCGCGGCGGGCGCGGTGCGTCAGGATGAAGGCATGACACTCTTGGCGGGGTTGTTGCTGGCCGTGTCCCTGAGCGGGCCAGAGGGCGCTGTGGTGGGGCTGCTGAACGAGGCGCGGACCGATCCGCGGGGCTTTGCCGAGCGCTATTTGAAGGCCCGGATGAGGGAAGGACCGGAGGCGGCGGAGTGCTACCGGGAGATGCTCCGGATGAAGCCGAGAGCGCCCGTGAGGGTCTCCGAATCGCTGGTGAAGGCGGCGCGGGACCACGCGCGGCAGATGGGCTCTCGGGGCGCCCTGGGGCACACCGGAGCCGACGGATCGACCCTAAGGACGCGCGTGGAGCGCCACGGGCAATGGAGCGGGTCGATCGCCGAGAACATCCACTATGGCAGCGAACAGCCGCTACGCATCGTGCTGGACCTGCTGATCGACGAGGGCGTGGCGGGGCGCGGCCACAGAAAGAACATTCTCGACCCGGCGGCGAGATGGGTGGGCGTGGGGCTGGCCCGGCATCGAGGCTACCGCTTCAACTGCGTGATGGACTTCGCGACGGACGTGGAGCCGTAAGTCCGGCGGGGGCGCAGGACGTCGAGTTCGACGCGTTCGATAACTTTTGTTTTAAACGCAACAGGCGCGGAGTGTTTGGAACCCGGTTCCAGGGCGGGGAGGGGGATCTCCAGCGCTTCGAGCGGGATGGCGCCGGGGCCGAAGGCGACGGCTCGCAATGTGTAGCCGTTCAGGGTGTAGGACGGCACGGCGGCGCGGGTGGTGAGGGTAGCGGCGCCGCTGGCGAAGGTGAGCGACTCGATGGGGGAGGATTCGCGGCGCAGGCGGTCGAAGGACGGCTTGCGGTTGCCGTAGAGGTCGACGACGCCGTGGACGCGCTGCTGGAGGGCGGCAAGTCCCTTGTCGCCGACGTGGGTGCGGTAGTCGTTGTAGCAGAAGAAGATGAGGCCGGCGATCCAGGGGCGGGCGCGGAAGACCCCATCCTGGGATTCGAGGACCTCGATGCGGCGGGGGTCGTTTTCGGGGCGGTCCTCGGTGCAGGCGCAGTAGCCGTACTCGGAGATGACGATGGGCTTGTCCGGGAAGGCGGCGTGGAGCTCGTCGAGGTTGCGCTCAAGTTCCGGCGTCCAGCCCTTCTGCCAGCTTCCGTAATACTCGTTGAACATCACGTAGTCCATCTCGCCGGCGGCGTCGCGGCCGGGATTGGTGAAGAGCGAGTGAGAGGCGTAGGTGACCAGGCGAGAAGGATCGAGCCGTTTGGCCTCGGCGTAGAGGGCGCGGATGAACTGCCGGGCGACGGGGTTCTGGCCGTTGACCTCGTTGCAGACGCCCCAGGAGAAGATGCAGGGGTGGTTGCGGTCGTGGGCGATCATCTCGCGGAGCTGTTCGAGTCCGTTCTGAAGAATCGCTGCGTCCGGCTCGCCGGTCATGTCCTTGAAGGTGTTTGGACCCCATGCGGGGACTTCGGTCTGAAGCAGGATGCCGTTGCGGTCGCAGAAGTCGAGGACGCGGCGGTCCTGCGGCCAGTGCGTGCGGGTGTAGACGCAGTTCAGCTCCTGCATGTCGCGGTGGTCGTGGTCGATCCAGGCCGTGGATTCGGCCATGCCGAGCTCGGGGTGCGAGCCGGCCATGCGCTCGACGCCCATGGGGCGGATGGGCTTGCCGTTCAGGAAGAACTGCGTGCCTCGGACCTCGATCTTGCGGATGCCGAAGGTCTCCTCGTGGACGTGGCCGGAATCAAGGGTCAGGCGCAGGCGGTAGAGGTGCGGATGATCGAAGTGCCAAAGCTGCGCGTCGCGGACAACGGCAGCGCCCAGGTTGAGCGTGCGGGTTTCGTTGGGCTGAAGGGAGTAAGGGATGGCGTCGTCGCGGTCGGCGGCGAGCAGGCCGGTGTCCTCGTCGAAGATCTCGACGGCCACCGCGCCGGTGGCGGGTTTTGCGGAGGCGTTGTGCAACCAGACAGTGGTGCGGACGGGCGCGCGGCCGGTGGCGAGATCGGGGTCGGCGTCGATAGCGGCGGCGTCGACGTAGACGGGCGGAGTGACGAGCAGAGTGACGGGGCGCGTGATGCCGCCGTCGTGGGCCCAGTCGCTCGAACGGCCGCGAGGAAGCATCGCCATGTCGAAGGCATTATCGACTTCGACGTCGAGGGTGTTCACTGCGCCGAATTTGATGTGGCGGGTGAGGTCGAGAGTGAAGGCCGTATAGCCCTTGCGGAGGTGCTCGCCTACAGGGCTGCCGTTGAGCGTGACGCGCGCGGAGTGGAAGACGGCTTCGAACTCGACGCGCACGGCGGAGCCGGCCCAGCGTTGGGGCGCGAGGAATGCCCGGCGATAGGATGCGCGGCCATAGTGGCCGGTGGCGCCGGGCTCAACTTGCCAGGTGTGCGGAACGGTGACTTCGCGCCATGGGACCGCGGGCGTCAGCCGGAACTGCCAGGTTCCGTTCAGCGAAATCTGCTCCTGGACTCCTTCCGGCGGCGGGGGCGCGGCAAGGGCGGACGAGGCGGCGACGGGCGCAGCTAGGGCGGGAGTCGCGGCGAGAAACCGGCGGCGCGTGGTCATACGAGACCCTTTTATCTCAAATTGGCATGGGAGGCGAGGGGGGAAGCAGGCAGGAAGGCGGGAATCGGAGGGGCCGGGGGCAGTGGTTTCGCTGTGTCTTCGACTGGGGCGGGTGGAAACGGGGAGTTCGTTTTCGCATTTTTCGTTTCGAGCGGGCGCGCTGAAGTGAGGGCCTGTGTTTTGTTGTCCTTGCGGCGCTGGTCAAGGAGTCGGAGAGTGCGGTGGTAGGCGCGGTCGAGCGAGTCCAGGGCACGGCGGAGGTAGTCGAATGTCCTCAGATTGGTGGTGAGGGCATCGAAGGCGGCGTAGTCGTCGCCGGGGGCTTCGAAGGCGAGGGCCTCGAGGCGGATGAAGCGGTTGTAGCGGAAACGGTTGAAGGCGATCTGCTGGACGAGGTCGGCTTCGACGACGTTCGCGGGTTGGAAATGGGCTCGGTAGTCGCGCAGAAGTTCGGCGTATTCGGCGTGGTCTTCGGGACCGAAAGCGTCGATGGTTCGGGCGAAGAGCCCGTGTTTGGTCGAATTGCGCGACGAAGCGCGTTTGCCCTCCTCGGTGCGAGGTCCGCCTTTGGCGCAAGGAGCCGTTTGTGTAGCCGTCATTCCTGAAAAATCCTCCAACCCATTATGTAGGGGGGTGAAGTCAAGCTCGGTGGGGTTAACGCCATGATTCTAAAAGAAAAGAAAGTTGTGACTGACATTCTGTGGTTGACGAAGTAGCGTATACTGAAGTCAGGCAATTATGTCAACCACGAAGATCGAGCAGTTTGAGCCGCAGTCGTTGGACCAGTTCTACGAACGGCTATCGGGCGTGGTGAAGCCTGGCCATGTGCGGCGCAAGGGCGGAAAACTGAAGCTGACGGTTCCGATGGAGCAGGTTACGGGGTTCCGGGTGGCGGAGACGGGTCCAGTGATGCGCTGCAAGGTGGGCGGCCGCGAGGTGGAGGTGCTGCTGAACAAGTTCGACGTCAAGATCCAGATGGGGGATAAGGTGACGGTGGAATTGGGGGAGCGGCGCGTGGAAAAGGCCGACGCGCTGCGAAAGGCCTTCGAAGAGCGTGCCATGAGGGCCGTGCGCGAGGACTTGTGGAAGCTGGGTCCGAAGGCACTGGCCCAGGCGGTGGCGGCTCCGACGGATCTGGCGGCGGTGCTGGTGGCGCTGGGGCAGGCGTCGGGGTCCGCGCTGGTCGAGATGGACCCGGTCGCTGAAGCAAAGCTGCGAGGCGTGGAGGCGCGGCGTCGTCTGCTAGAGGCTCATGGAGGGGTGCTGAGCGCCGCTGACGCGGCCAAGGCGCTGGGGATGACGCGGCAGGGGATCGATAAGCGCCGGAAGGAGGGGCGGCTGCTGGCGGTGGAATCCGGGCGGAGGGGGTGGCAGTACCCGGCGTGGCAATTCACCGAGAAGGGAACGATGGAGGGCCTGGAGGGCGTGCTGGGGGCGCTGAAACACTGGGACCCCTGGACGCAGGCGGGGTTCTTTGTGACGGAGAACACGTCGCTCGGCGAAAAGACGCCGCTGGAGGCGCTGAGGGCCGGTCAGGCGAAGGCAGTGAAGCGGGCGGCGGCGATATACGGGGAGCAGGGAGCGGCGTGACGGCGGGCGGCGCGGGGAAGTTGGGTCCGCATCCGGAGCCTCCGGCGGACCTGGAGGCGAGGAAGCCGAGCGTCGTAGAAGAAACGATCGAGTGGTGGCGGAGCCATCCCTCGGACAAGGGGGCCCTGTTCTTCGGGAAGACGGGGAACTACCGCTTCGATGCGCCGGACGGGAGTTTCGGGGTGATGTACATGGGCGCGGATTTACAGTGCGCGTTCATCGAGACCTTCGGCGAGATGGTACGGAGCGGGCTGGTGACGATGGCCGCGCTGAAGATGAAGCGGTTCTCGCTGATCCGGGCCAGCCGGCCGCTCCGGCTGGTGGATTTGGACAGCAGCGGCGAGCTGATCCGGCTGGGGGCGGATGCGCGCCTGTTTTCTGGGGATTACGAGGTGGCGCAGCGGTGGAGCGCGGCGCTACGGGGGTTGAAGTCGAAGCCGGACGGGATTCTCTATCCGGCGCGGCACGATCCGAAGCGGCGGGCATGCGCGCTGTTTGACGGGGCGTCGCGAGTGGTGACCGAAAGCGCATGGGGGAGACTGACGGACAAGAAACGGAAGGCGGATCTGGAGCGGCTGATCCGGATCTACAGGTTTGGGGTGT
Organism: Bryobacteraceae bacterium; assembly: GCA_050789245.1. Lineage (GTDB taxonomy): Bacteria > Acidobacteriota > Terriglobia > Bryobacterales > Bryobacteraceae > PNKE01. The sequence continues at coordinate 442,389 of JBOZRR010000043.1, forward strand.
AGGGGACGATACAATACTCTGCTCGGTTCCTGAAAGGAAATAGATGCTGAAGAGACTGACCGCATGGCTTGCGGTGATCCTGGTTGGGCTTGCGGGCGCGTTCGTGGCGTTGTGGGCAAAGGACCGGTACGGGAACCGCGGACGCGCTCCGGTGAGCGATGCGGTGCGTGCGGAATGGAAGTGTGCCCCGTGGGACTTCCCGTTGGCCATCGTGCGGGCGGGCCGGTTTGCATACGGGCAACGCGAGTGGAGGCGACGATTGGCGGCCGGTGCGAAGGATGGCGAGGCGGACTTGCTTCGAGTGAATGCACCGCACCGGGCGTTCTGGATCAAGCCGGAAGGCGAGGAGATGGATGGCGCGGGGCTGCTGGCGTATTTGCTGGCGGAGCACGAGTGGATGGAGGGGATCAACGAGAGCGAGCAGGTGAAGCGCGGGGACACGGTGATCGACTGTGGGGCGCATGTGGGCGTGTTCACGGACTATGCGCTGCGGCGCGGGGCGAGTAAAGTGATTTCGGTCGAACCGGAGCCGGTGAATGCGGCGGCTCTGCGGCGGACGTTCGCGAAGGAGATCGCCGAAGGGCGGGTGATTGTCGCGGAGAACGCGGCGTGGAACGCGGAGACGACGCTGGACTTCACGCTGAGCACGCAGAACTCGGGCGGGAACAGCGCGGTGATGTTCCAGGGCGGGCGGAAGATCTCGGTGAGAGCTGTGCGGCTCGACACGCTGATGCGGGAGTTGGGGATCGCGAAGGTGGATTACATCAAAATGGACATCGAAGGGGCAGAGCGCGAGGCGCTGAAGGGTGCGGAGGAAGTCTTGAAGCGCGACAAGCCTCGATTGATGGTGGAGTTCTATCACCTGGCCGACGATCCAGAGGTGCTGCCGAAGATCATTCTGGGTGCGCGGCCGGATTACCGGCAGGTGCCGGGGCCGGTGTGGAAACCGGAGAACGGAGATTGTTTCCCGTATGTGATGTATTACCGGTGAGGGCGAGCGGCTAGGGGGTGAGATCGGTGAGCAGGTTCCACTGGGCGGCTTCACGGGGACGGTTGGCGCGGAGGTAGCGGCGGCCGGATTCGGGGAGGGCGTCCTGGCAGAGCGTATCTTCCTTTTCGGCGCGGAATTGGAAGAGAAGCTCCTCGACGGCGGCGAGCCGGGTGAGCAAGTCGGGGTCGCCGTTCTCGCGGGCCAGGCGGTGCTGGGCGAGGGTCACGATGAAGCCGAGGCGGTTCTGGACGTTGCGCCGGCGGGATTCGGCGACGGCCCAGGCCCAGTCGATGTGCGGGAATTCAAGCACCAGCCAGGGAACGGCGTTCAGCACGTGCGGGGCGAGGTTTTCGCAGGCGACGGCGGCGATGAGGACGACGGCGGGATCGGGCGCGGGCTGGGGTTCTTCGACGCCGAAGTCGAGGGCAAGCTGCGCAAAGCCGGGGCAGCCGAGTGAGCCGAGGGCTTCGGCGATGGCGTCAGATCGGGTGAGTCGGGAACGTCGGGGCTTAGACGCCATCAATGTGAGTTTACACGGGGGGAGGGTTCGTTAGAATAGGAATCCCGCATGGTAGAAGCGCAGAGAGTGCTATGGGTTGCCGCGACGGCCACGCTGCTGGCCGCGCCGGCGGCGCTGGCGTTGGCCTGGTGGGTCTTGAGGGGCCCGGAGGTGTGGCGGAAGACAGCATTTTGGACGGTTCATGTTTTATGGCTGGTGCCGGCGCCGGTGCTGCTGTACATCGTTTCGGCGGCGGGCCGGGGCACCGCGCTGAAGTCCGGGTGGCTGGTGGCGGCGGGGGTCCTGAGCGCGGCGCCGATGATGGCGCGGAGCCTGGGGCTGACTCTCGCCGGGCCGATGCCTGAATCGGAGAAGTCGGCGCGCAGCCTGGGGCTGCCGGAGGGGCGCATCTTCCTGAAGGTGATGCTGCCGAACGTTGGGCGCGACGGCGCCATGGTGGTGGCGCTGGCCTTCGTGAAGGTCGTACTGGAGTACGTTGCGGGCCTGGCGGTGACTCGATGATCGACGCACGGGTAAGGAAGCGGTGCGGCGAAGCGTTCGAACTGGACGTGCACTGGAAGACCGATTCGAAGTCGGCCGTGGTGTTGGGCGCGGCGGGGGCGGGGAAGACGCTGCTGATCGAATCGATCTGTGGATTCGTGAAACCGGACGAGGGGCGGATTGTGATCGGCGGAGACGCGGTCTTTGACGGCGCGGGCCACATGGACGTTCGGCCGGAGCACCGGAAGTGCGCGTATGTGCCGTCGAGCGGCGGGCTGCTGCCGCACATGACGGTGCGGGAGAACCTGGCTCTGGCGGCATGGTACGGCGGACGGCTGGAGCGGCGGCGGAAAGTGGACGTGATGCTGGAAGATTCGGGGCTGGCGTCGCGGGCAGACGTGCCGCCGGAGCGGCTGCATCCGGGCGAGTACCTGAGGGCGTCAGTGGCGCGGGCGCTGTTGGCCGGGCCGCGCGTGCTGGTGATCGACGAGCCGGAGAAGGGTCTGGACGCGGCGCTGCGCGAGGAGATGAAGGCGGCGGTGGACGTGGCGTCGAACGGGCACGGGGTGCAGGTGGTGATGGCGGGGCGGAATCCGGACATGTGGTTGGACCTAGCGATGGAAGTGGCGGTGATCGACGGAGGGCGGCTGCTGCGGAACGGCACGCCGGAGGATGTGCTGGACGAGCCGCTGTCGGCAGAAGTCGCGCGGCTGCTGGGCCGCTACGCGGTGGTGGACGCGGAGATTGTCGCGATGGACCCGGCGCGGAAACTGAGCCGGATACGGTGCGTGCCGGAGTCGGAGAGCGGGTTTGAGATCACGGCGCCGTATTTCCCGGGACTGATGAAAGGCGCGCGAGTGCAGGTCGCGGTGCTGGTGGAACGGGTGCAGGCGATGGGGCGCGGAGAGGAAGGCGTCCCGCGAGTGCTGGAGCGCGCGGTGGAAGGCGTGAAGACGGTCCACCTGGAGTTTGAGGGCGGCGTGCGGGCGGAGGTGAGCCGCCGCGAGTGGGAGCCGTACAGGCACAATAAGAACTGGATGGTGATGATTCCGCCGGAAGCTGTGAGGCTGGTGAAGTGAGAACGTTCGAAGAATACGAGGCACGGGCGGCGCAGGCGCACGGGCACATGTGCGCCGGCCAGGTGCTGGGGCTGCGGATGGCGCTGTATGCGTTGAAGCTGCTGGGGATCGACGATCCCGAGGGCAAGGACCGCAAGCGGCTGGTGACGTGGGTGGAGATCGACCGGTGCGCGACGGATGCGATCAGCGTGGTGACGGGCTGCCGGCTGGGGAAGCGGGCGCTGAAGTTCGTCAACTTCGGCAAGATGGCGGCGACGTTCTGCGACTTGCAGGAAGGTCGCGCGGTGCGCGTGGCTGCGAAGGAGTCCAGCAAACAAAAGGCCCGGGAGATGTATCCGGAGCTTGGTGACAAGAACGCGCAGCAGATGAAGGCGTACCGCGAGATGCCGGATGAGGACCTGTTCGACGCGGCCTGGGTCCGGGTGCACATCGGGCCGGAGGACCTGCCGGGGTTCAAGGGTCCAAGGGTGTCGTGCGCGGAGTGCGGCGAGGGTGTCGCCTTCGGACGCGAAGTGACCGTGGAAGGCAGAACGCTGTGCCGCGGATGCGCGGGCGAGCGCTACTACGAGCCGGCGTGATTCGGTACCACATCACGGACAGGAAGCAGTTCGAGTCGATCGACGGGCTGATTGAATGCCTGCGGCGCAATGACGCGGCGGGCGTCGAGATGATTCAAATCCGAGAGAAGGACTTGAGCGCAAAGGCGCTGTGCGCGCTGGTGCGCGGGGCAGTGGATGTCTGCAAGCGCGCGAAAGTGCTGGTGAATACGCGGGTGGACGTGGCGATGGCATGCGGCGCGGCGGGCGTGCATCTGCCGGGCGATGCGCCGCCGCCGCTGGCGTGGCGAGGCTGGGTGCGGCCGGGCTTTCTGTTCGGTGTGTCGTGCCACACGGTGGAAGAAGTGGCGCGGGCGGAGCGAGAGTCGGCCGATTTCGTCGTGTTCGCGCCGGTGTTCGATCCGCTGTCGAAGCCGAAGACGGGCGAGGCGCAGGGCCTGGCGAAGCTGGGCGAGGCGGCGCGCGCGGTGCGGATTCCGGTGCTGGCGCTGGGCGGAATCACGGAAGAGAACGCGCCGGAGTGCGTCGGGGCCGGGGCGACGGGCGTCGCAGGGATTACGATGTTCCAGAGACGATGAAGCCGACCGAGCGGTTCACGAACAGGGCTGGGGATTATGCGAAGTGGCGTCCGGGGTATCCGGAGGACGTCGTGGAAGCGCTGCGGCTGAAGCCGAGCGCGGTGGTGGCGGATGTCGGCGCGGGGACGGGGATCTCGGCGGAACTGTTCGCGAGGCGCGGTTTTGACGTGATCGCCATCGAACCGAACGCGGCGATGCGCGCGGCGGCGCGCGTGCCGATGGTGGAAGGCACGGGCGAGCGCACGGGGCTGGCGGACCGCAGCGTGGATGCGGTGGTGTGCGCGCAGGCCTTTCACTGGCTGGACGCGGATCAGGCGAAGGCGGAGTTCCTGCGCATCGTGAAGCCGGGCGGAGCGATCGCGATTCTCTGGAACGACCGTCTGGAGGAGACGGACGGGCTGGCTCGGGGGCTGGCTGCGTTGCTCGCGGGGCGCGACCGCGTGGGCAACCGCGCCGACATCGCAAAGCTGTTCAGCGGGCATCCGGTAGAGAAACACGTCTTCCGGCACGCACAGGTGTTGGACTGGGAGGGTCTGTTGGGGCGACTGCGGAGCGCGTCGTATGTGCCGCTGGATGACGACGGCTTCTTCGCCGAGCTTCGCGCATTGTACGAGCGCGAGCAGCACGATGGGCACGTCGCAATCCACTACGACTGCACGGTGTACGTCGTCAGGCCTTAGGCGGCGGGAAGAGTCGCGCGGCGTTGTCGTGCAGCAGGGCGCGGGCGACGGTGAGGGCCTGGTCCTCGGTCATCTCCTTCGATTCGACACGATTGGCGAGGACATGCGCGATGTTCTCGCGGGCGATGCGCGAATGGGCGTAGGTGAGTTCCACGTGGCGGTAATCGCCGCCGAAGCCGAGGATCTTATTCGACGGCACGGCGTCGAGGGTTTCATCGAGCGCGCGGCGCGCGGTGGCCGGCGAGAGGATGTGGGTCCAACAGAAATCGACGGTGACGTTGGGGAAGATCTTGGCGAGGGCTGCGACTTCTTCGGTCCACGGGTAGCCGTTATGGAAGAGGTCGAAGGCGACGCGCGGATAGAGCAGGAAGAGATTGTTGAGCAGCGTGGGGCGCGTGTTCGGAAGGTAAGAGGCATTACCGGCGAGCGTGCCGGTGTGGACTTGAAGCGGCACGCGGTGCTCCTGGCAGAGCTGCACGACGCGGTGGAACATCCAGTCCTCGAGGCGGCGTAGAGGGCGATGCGTGAAGCGGCGCGGGCCTTTGAGCGGTGTGGCCTCGTTGCGCATCAGAGATTCGAAGTCGCGCTCGGCGGCGGCGCGCGGCACTTCGTGGAAGAGGAGCTCGCGTGAGTAAGCCATGGTGGTCTTGGCGGTGACCATCCCGGCGTCCAGGGACTGCTTGAAGCGCTTTTCGAGCGCGGCTTCCAGACCCTTCAGGTTCGGGATGGAGATTTGCGTGACCTCCTCCATGCGGCGGATGGCGGCGGGGGAGTCCGGCGTGCAATACCAGTCAAACTTGCGGGCGAGGCGGAAGTAGTTGGGGTCGGGACGGATGGGGTCGCCGTGGAAGTAGTCGTCCAGCACGGCGAAGCGGAGCTTCATGCGGCGCTTGAGGATGTCGTCGTAGAGGCCGAGCCTATTCCGTGAGGCGATGGCGGCGCCGATCTTCGGGATGGTGGCGGCGCTGATGTCATCGAAGCCGTAGATGTCGCGGACGGCGATGCGCAGGGCGCGGCCGTAGCCGGTGTGCAGGACATGGGGCCAGGCGGCGAGGAAGGCGGCGGGGTCCTTGGCGCGGGCGGGGTCCATGCCGGCGGAGACCAGGTCGTTCACGGTGTAGTGGTCGGCGAGGGTGAAGAAGTCCGGCGTGGCGGCGAGGCGCTCCTGTTCGGAGAAGAGGTGCTCGTGCGTGGAGGCGAGGTCGAGTGCATCGACGGCCGTTGACAGACGTTTCAGGAGCGCCGGGGCGGCGCCGACGGCGGCGAGAAAGGAGCGACGTTGCACGGGAGAGAGTGTACCGCGAAGGAAGGTTAAGTTTGCATCCGTGAACTCTTGCGCCGTTCCGAACTCCGATGACGCCATTGCGTATAGACAGAGGAAGGAGAAGTCGAAAATGACATTCAAGTTCTTAGCGTTGAACGCAATGTTACTGATCCTGGCCCTGGGGGCGATGCCCGCGCAGGCGCAGTCCGTGAAGTTGCAGGTCGACGTCCCGTTCCAGTTCGAGTTCAACGGCACTCAAATGCCGGCTGGGACCTACCTGCTGGCGGCCGCGTCCAGCAACGGCCTTGTCAGGCTGGTGAGCGCGGAGAACAAGGCGATGGCCGCTTTCGCCCTGGGGCAGATCTCGACGACGCAGGATCTGAAGGCGCCGCGCCTGATCTTCAGGCAGACCGGCGGCATGCACTATCTGCGGCAGGCGTGGGTCGGGGGCGGGGCCGGGTATGAGTTCCAGCCGCCTCGCACCGGGCACACCGCGATCCGGGCGGCCTCCACGCGCGATGAGGTAATCCTGCTCGCGAAGCGCGTCGACTGATATTCCGTAACGCCAGGCGAGACAAGGGCGGCGGTCCGGCAGATGGCTGGGCCGCCGCCCTTCGGCTTTCGCCGCCAAGAGACGGCGAAAGATATCCGCAAGTTCGCTGGCCTGAAACGGCCCGTTTTCACGCTATTCCATCCAGACCCGTCAGACGAAGCGGCTATCGAGGGGTACACGGGCCGCGGGATCGACATGAGCGAAGGAGGATGAAACCGATGACGATGAAAACGATGGCGCTTTTTGCAGTGGCGTTGATGATGGCCTTGAGCGCGGCTCCCGCGCAGGCCCAGCCGGTCAGCGTGAGGATCGACGTTCCGTTCGCATTTGAGTTCGCGGGCAACGCGATGCCCGCGGGCGCGTACATCCTGACGGACGGGCCGAGAGCCGGTTCGATGAAACTCGCGAACGTGGACGGCAAGGCGGCGCCGGCCTACGCGCTGGGGATTGCTTCCGACGGGGCGGCACTGGAGGCTCCTCGCGTGAAGTTCGTGAGGTACGGCAGCAGCTACTACCTGCGGCAGGTCTGGGCGAACGGTTCCGCGGGCATGCAGTTCGGCGTCACGAAGTCAGAGCGCGTGGCGATGCGGGCCGCCGCGAAGGCGGATGAATTGACGATCCTGGCGAAGAGATTGAACTGAGGATAGACGAGAGAGGATGAAGCGGCGGTCCGGCGATGTCCGGGCCGCCGCATTTTTTTTTGCTAGCGGGCCGTGGTCGCCTCGCTTTCGTGGATCTCCTGCAGGCTCCAGACGCGGATGGGATCGCGCAGGCGGGAGGCCATGGCCTCGGCGGCGGCGCGGGCGCCGGAGATGGTGGTGATGCAGGGGATGCGCCACTGGACGGCGGTGCGCCGGATGGCGCGCTCGTCGGAGAACGAGTGGGCGCCTGTCGTCGTGTAGATGACGAGTTGGAGAGCACCGGCCTTCATCAGGTCAACGGCGTTCGGGCGGCCTTCGTTCACCTTGAAGATGTTCTTCACGCGGAGGCCGTGCTGGCGGAAGAGCGACGCCGTGCCGCGCGTGGCGGCCAGCTCGAATCCGAGCGAAGCGAACTTCTTGGCGAGTTCGACGGCGGTCTGTTTGTGGCGGTCGTTCACGCTGAAGAAGATGCAGCCATTCGACGGCAGCGGCGTACCGGCGGAGAGCTGGGCTTTTCCGAAGGCTTCGCCAAAGTTGTCGCCGACACCCATCACCTCACCGGTGGAGCGCATCTCGGGACCGAGCTGCGGATCCACACCGGGGAACTTGTTGAAGGGGAAGACGGGCGACTTGACCGTGACCTTGCGGACTGGCAGGACACCGGAAGAGTATCCGCCCGTGAGGTGCGTGACTTCCTTCAGCTTTTGGCCAAGCATCAGGGCCACGGCGACCTTGGGCAGCGGGATTCCGGTGGACTTCGAGACGTAGGGGGCGGTGCGCGACGCGCGCGGGTTCACTTCGAGAACGTAAACCTTGCCGTCCTTCAGCGCGTACTGCACGTTCATCAGTCCGATGACGTTTAGGGCGCGGGCAAGCTTTTCGGTGAAGTCGCGGATGATGTAGAGCTCGGCGTCGGTGATGGACTGCGGGGGCAGGACGCACGAGGAGTCGCCTGAGTGTACGCCGGCTTCCTCGATGTGCTCCATGATGCCGCCGATCAGAACGTCCGTGCCGTCGGAGAGCGCGTCGACGTCGACTTCGACGGCGTCCTCGAGGAAGCGGTCGATCAGGACGGGCCGTCCGGGCGAGAAGAGCGTGGCCTCCTGCATATAGCGGCGCACGGTCTCTTCCTCGTAAGCGATGACCATGGCGCGTCCGCCGAGGACGTAGGACGGGCGCACCAGAACCGGGTAGCCCAGTTCGCGTGCAACGGCGCACGCCTCCTCCACGGAGGTGGCGGTGCCCCAGGCTGGCGACGGAATTCTCAGATCTCCGAGCAGCTTGCCGAAGAGCTTGCGGTCCTCGGCGAGGTCGATGTTTTCGGGATCGGTACCGATGATCGGCACGCCGGCGCGTTTCAGCGGCAGGGCGAGATTCAGCGGCGTCTGCCCGCCGAACTGCACGATGACGCCGTCGGGCTTCTCGGTGTCGTAGATGTTCAGCACCTCTTCGAGCGTGAGCGGCTCGAAGTAGAGGCGGTCCGAGGTGTCGTAGTCGGTCGAGACGGTCTCCGGGTTGCAGTTGACCATGATCGACTCGACGCCGAAGTCCTGAAGCGCGAAGGAGGCGTGGACGCAGCAGTAGTCGAACTCGATGCCCTGACCGATGCGATTCGGGCCGGAGCCGAGGATCATGACCTTCTTGCGGTCCGACGGTTCGGCCTCGCACTCGGATTCGTAGGAGGAGTAGAGGTACGGCGTGAAGGATTCGAACTCGGCGGCGCAGGTATCGACGCGGTTGAAGACGGCCTGAACGCCCAGTTCCTTGCGGCGCGCGCGGACGTCGAGCGGATCGGCGTTCCACATTCGCGACATGCGCGTGTCTGAGATGCCGTCGCGCTTGGCGCGGCGGAGCTGCTCCGCGGTGGCGCTCATCAGGGTGGCCGATTCGAGCGACTTCTCGAAGGCGATGCCGTCAGCCATCTGGCGGAGAAACCACGGATCGACCTTCGTCATCTCGAAGATCTCGTCGACCGTGTAGCCCTTCTCCATCGCAAAGCGGATGTAGGTGAGCCGCTCAGGGTTCGGCGTGATGAGCCGTTGGGCGATCAGGTTTTCGTCCAACTGCACGGCGGTGGAGCTCTTGCCGGTTTCGAGGCCGCGGATGCCCTTGTTCAGCGCCTGGCGGAAGGTCCGGCCGATGGCCATGACTTCGCCGACGGACTTCATCTGCGTGGTGAGGACGGGCTCCGCGCCGGGGAACTTCTCGAACTGCCAGCGCGGGATCTTGACGACGACGTAGTCGATGGTGGGCTCGAAGCAGGCCGGCGTCTTGCGCGTGATGTCGTTCTTGATCTCGTCGAGGCGGTAGCCGACGGCGAGCTTCGCGGCGATCTTCGCGATGGGGAAGCCGGTGGCCTTCGAGGCGAGCGCCGAGGAGCGCGAGACGCGCGGGTTCATCTCGACGATCACCATGCGGCCGTCCGCCGGATTGATGGCGAACTGGACGTTCGAACCGCCGGTATCGACGCCGATTTCGCGCAGGCAGGCGAGCGCGCCGTCGCGCATCATCTGGTATTCGCGGTCGGTGAGGGTCTGGGCCGGGGCGACCGTGATGGAGTCCCCCGTGTGTACGCCCATGGGGTCGAAGTTCTCGATGGAGCAGACGATGATGGCGTTGCCGGCGCCGTCGCGCATCACTTCGAGCTCGTATTCCTTCCAGCCGAGAACGGACTCTTCGGCGAGGACCTCGTGGACGGGCGAAAGATCGAGGCCGCGCTCGAGGATGGTGACGAGATCCTCGCGGTTGTAGGCGATGCCGCCGCCGGTGCCGCCCAGGGTGAACGACGGGCGGAGGATCATCGGGTAGCCGATCTTGGCGGCGAAATCGAGGCCCTCTTCGACGCTGCGCAACAGGCGGGACTGCGGCGTCTCGAGGCCGATCTTGCGCATGGCGTCCTTGAACAGGAGGCGGTCTTCGGCCTTCTTGATGGAGTCGATCTTGGCTCCGATCAGCTCGACGCCGTACTTGTCGAGGATGCCGGCCTCGGCGAGATCGACGGAGAGGTTCAGCCCGGTCTGGCCGCCGACGGTGGAGAGCAGGGCGTCGGGGCGTTCGCGGCGGATGACCTCCTCGGCGTACTCGACGGTGAGGGGCTCGACGTAGGTGCGGTCGGCGAGGTTGGGGTCCGTCATGATGGTCGCCGGATTGGAGTTCATGAGGACCACTTCATAGCCGTCCGAACGCAGGGCCTTGCAGGCCTGAGTGCCGGAGTAATCGAACTCGCAGGCCTGTCCGATGACAATAGGGCCGGAGCCGATGATCAGGATGCGGTGAATATCGTTGCGGCGGGGCACGGTTACTTCTTGAACTCCTTCATCAGCGACGCGAAGTCATCGAAGAGATATTGGGAATCGTGCGGGCCCGGGGCGGCCTCGGGGTGGTACTGGACGCAGAAGAGCGGCGCCGAGCGGTGGCGCAGGCCTTCCAGCGTCTGGTCGTTCAGATTGATGTGCGAAAGATCGACTTCGTTCTGGTTGATTGAGTCCGGGTCGACGGCGAAACCGTGGTTCTGGACCGTGATCTCGACCTTGTTCGTCCGCGTATTGAGCACCGGGTGATTGATGCCGCGGTGGCCGAATTTCAGCTTGAAGGTCTTGCCGCCGAGCGCGAGGCCGATGATCTGGTGGCCCAGGCAGATGCCGAACATCGGCTTCTTGCCGATCAGCTTGCGGACTTGAGCGGTCTGGTATTCGAGCGGCTCCGGGTCGCCGGGGCCGTTCGAGAGGAAGATGCCGTCGGGATTCAGCGCGAGGACGTCCTCGGCGGGCGTGCCGGCGGGCACCACGGTGATATTGGCGCCGATGGTGGCCAGGCGGCGGAGGATGTTGTGCTTGATGCCGAAGTCGTAGGCGACGACGTTGAACTTATGCTCGGGCGGCGCGGGCATCTGCTCGGAGGGCGAGCAGGGCTCGACAGGGCGATCCCAGGTGAAGGATTCCGGCGTGCTGACGCGCGGCGCCAGCGCGAGACCGGCCATCGAAGGGGCGTTCCGGGCCATCTCGACGAGTTCTTCCGGCGTGTGGCCGGCCGTGGAGAGGGCGCCGCGCATGACGCCGGCCGTGCGCAGGCGGCGAACGATGGCGCGGGTGTCGATCTCGCTGATGACGGGGATGTCCTGGCGGCCGAGGAACTGGTCGGCCGTTTGATCGGAGCGCCAGTTGGAGGGCGTTTCGGCCCACTCGCGGACCACCAGTCCCTCGATGAAGGCCTTGCGGGCTTCATTGTCGGCGGAACTGGTGCCGTAATTCCCGATCTGCGGGTTGGTGAGGACGACGATCTGGCCGGTGTAAGACGGGTCCGTGAAAACTTCCTGGTAGCCGGTGAGTGAGGTGTTAAAAACGACTTCACCTGTGCGCACGGTACGCGCACCATAAGCGACGCCATGGAAGATGGAACCATCCTCCATGGCCAGGATGGCAGTGTGCGGCAAGGCACCTCCTGGTTGGTTGAGGAACTCTATCTATTTTTCCATGCCGGGGAGGCTGCGTTCAACCTGGACTTCGCGGGAAGCCTTATCATGAGCCTCATGAGCGAGTTGTGCCGGATTGGGGTGGCGATTGACGCGGAACTGCTGGGCGAATTCGATCATTTGATCGAGGGCAAGGGGTACACGAACCGTTCGGAGGCGTTCCGGGACCTGATTCGGGACGCGCTGATGCGGGCCGCAACCGAAGAGCCGCAGCGCGACGTGGTGGGTACGCTGACGCTGGTCTACGACCATCATGTGCGGCAGTTGTCCGACCGGCTGACCGAGATGCAGCACGACCACTACAAGGAGATCATCTCGACGCTGCACGTCCACATGGACCACCACAACTGCCTGGAGGTGCTGGTGCTGCGGGGCAAGTCGGCGTCCGTGCGGAAGATTGCCGACAAGCTGATCAGCGTGAAGGGCGTGAAGCACGGGCGGCTGACTCTGACCACGTCGAAGTAGACTGCACGGCTACAATAGATGCACGAGCCCCGTCGGGATGGTCACCGAAACACTGATCGAACATTTTGATTCGCTGCCGCTCGATTGCGGCGAGACGCTGACAAGCGTCCAGGCGGCCTACGAGATCTACGGCACGCTGAACGAGGAAAAGTCGAACGCCATTCTGGTGCTGCATGCGTTCACGGGGGATGCGCACGCCGCGGGGATCGATCATGAGGGCAAACCGGGCTGGTGGGCGAACATGATCGGGCCGGGGAAGGCCTTCGATACGGATCTCTACGCCGTGATCTGCACCAACGTGCTGGGCGGATGCCGGGGCACCACGGGGCCCGCGTCGATCAATCCTGCGACCGGGAAACCGTACGGGCTGTCGTTTCCGGGCATCACCATCAGCGACATGGTGCGGCTGCAAAAGCTTCTGATGGACCGTCTAGGGATCGGGAAACTGCTGGCGGTGGCCGGCGGGTCGATGGGCGGCATGCAGGCTCTGGAGTGGGCCGTCAGCTACCCGGACTCGGTGGAGGCGTGCCTGCCGATCGCTTCGACGGCGCGGCACAGCGCGCAGCAGATCGCGTTCAACGAGACGGGGCGGCAAGCGATTATGGCCGATCCCGACTTCAATAACGGCGATTATTACGATGGGCGCCTTCCGGCGCGCGGCTTGTCCGTGGCGCGCATGGTGGGGCACATCACGTACATGTCCGATGAGTCCATGCGCGAGAAGTTCGGGCGCCGGCTCCGAAACCGGGCGAGCTTCAGTTTCGACTTCGGCACGGATTTCGAGGTGGAGAGCTACCTGCGCTACCGCGGATCGCAGTTCGTCGGACGCTTCGACGCAAACTCGTACTTGTACATCACGAAGGCGATGGACTACTTCGACCTGACCGGAAACACGCCGTCGCTGGCGGCGGCGCTGGAGGCGGCGAAGTCGCGTTTCCTGGTGATCAGCTTCACGTCGGACTGGCTCTACCCGAGCTACCAGTCTCTGGAGATCGTGAACGCGCTTCGCAGCCGGAATCACGACGTGACGTACTGCGAATTGAGCTCGAACTACGGCCACGACGCGTTTCTGGTGGACGTCGGCGAGCAGACGGAGATTGTGCGGGGATTCCTGTCGCGTGTGGCGCGGGAAGCGGATGTCCAGACGGGGAAGGGCGTGCGGGCGTGAGGGTCCACGATGTTCTTGGCCGCAGCGACTACGCGCTGATCAGCGAACTGGTGCCGGAGGGGGCCAAGGTCCTCGATCTGGGCTGCGGCGACGGCGCGCTGCTGGCGTGGCTGAAGGACCACAAGCGTGTCGAGGCTCGCGGCGTGGAGATCCAGCGCGACCTGGTGCAAAAGGCCGTCGCGCGCGGCGTGACCGTCTACCAGGGAGACATTGACGCCAGCCTGAAGGACTACCCGGAGGCGGCGTTCGACTTCGTCATTCTGAGCCAGACGCTGCAGGAGACGCGCCATCCGCTGAAGGTACTCGACGAGATGCTGCGCGTCGGGAGACACGCGATCGTCGCGTTCCCGAACTTTGGCCACTGGAGGGTGCGTGTGGCGCACCTGATGAGCGGCCGCGCGCCGCGGACGCGGCTGTTCCCATACGAATGGTACGATTCGCCGAACATCCACTTCCTGACGGTTGTGGACTTCGAGGAACTGGTCCGCAAGCAGCATTGGCGGACCGAGAAGAAGCTGTTCCTGTCCGGACACGTCCGCGTGGAGAGTCTGCCGAACCTACTGGCGGAGGTGGCGGTGTATTTGATCCGCAAGAGGTAGGGAATCAGGCGGCGGGTGGAATATCCACTTCGCGGGCAATCGTGGTGGGCGCGGGGAGCGGCTCCCCATCTTCGCGAAGACCGTCCAGATGGACTTGAATGGCTTCCCTGATTAGCTCGATGGTTTGGTCGAGCGTGGCGCCGGCAGACACGCAGCCAGGGAGGTCCGGGACGTAGGCGCTGTATCCACTGGCGGTCGTTTCGTAAATGACGGTGTATCTCATCGAAGCCCCGCTTGTTCCAGGATACTCTTCAAGGTCTAGTAACCACGGGCGTGTAAGTCGGCGACAGCAGGGAAGGGAGTTCGTACATTATCTTCAGGGAGGATCGAGAATCTTCGACCGCTCGACGGTCGTGCCGAGGCCGTATTTCGGCAGGATATCTTCCAGCATCGGCGTGATCTCTCTTGGGGAGAGCGGACCGGTAATGACCTTGTGAATCAGCTTGCTCGTATCGGTGGCGGGTGCGGAGCGATCACGAGAGCGATGAGGTGAACGCATCTGCGCGGACGGGACAACATCCTCGAATGGCTGCCGATACGCGCGGCCTTCACTCTGGCGCTGATGATGTGGGCGAAGTACGGCATGGGCAAACAGCGGAGCGCAAATGCCGCTCAGTTCGGCCTTCCGCTCGCCTGGACGCTGGTATCAGCGCCCTCCGAAGTTCCCGTGTCATCGCGGGAGGGGGCTCCGCGGCGCACCGACGGTTGTATCACTGGGGGAATACCTCACTCGTGTCCAAATTAGCGGCGGCTGGGGGTAGGTGAAGCTCCGGCTAGGATGGAGGAAGTTCTTGCAGGAACACATCCTCAATCCGAGCAAA
>JBOZRR010000044.1:0-51849 GCA_050789245.1 Bryobacteraceae bacterium
ACCTCGCCAGCATCCCCTCCCGGCCTGGACCGGACAACTCACGTGCTAATTACACCGGACAACTCACGTGCTAACGACAGTTCTCACCCCAAGCGGTTGCCGTTTATGACGGATTCAGACAGAATAGTCCCAATCCGCGGACGCAGGCCAGAGCGCGCTTCGGGGAAAGTCTCTGGGCAGGAGTGTTCGATGAGTCTCAGCCAACTCGCCGGCAACATCAAAGAGTCCATTACCCTCAAGCTGAATCAGACCGCCGCACAGATGCGCGACAAAGGGGAGCCCGTCATTCACCTTGGCGGCGGGGAGCCAAAGTCGAAGACTCCGATTGACGCCATCGTCGCCTGCTCCTCGGTGCTGAATACCGGCGAGATTCGCTATACCCCACCCGATGGCATCCCCGCCCTGAAGCAGGCCATCCTGCGCTACACGGAGGAGCACTACCAACGCACGGTTGCGCCCCAGAACGTCATCGCCTCTTGTGGTGCGAAGCAGGCCATCATGGTGCTGCTGCACGCCGTGCTCGACCCGCACGACGAGGTTGTCTTCCCCGTGCCCTACTGGGTCTCCTACCCTGAGATGGTCAAGCTCGCGGGCGGCGCGCCCGTGCCGGTGCGCGCCGAGGACGGCTCCTACTGCCCCACCGCGAAAGAGATGCAGGACGCCTGCGGCTCCAACACGCGGTGCATGATTCTGAACTCGCCGAACAACCCATCGGGCATCGTGTACTCGCGCGACTTCATCGGCGAGATGGTCGAGTTCTGCGCCAAACGCCACATCTGGCTCGTCATGGACGACACGTACAACCGGCTGATCTTCGACGGCCAGGTCCCTACCAACTGCTACGACTTCTCGCACGAGGACATCGACGAATCGCGGCTCGTGGTCGTCAACTGCGTCTCGAAGATGTACGCCATGACCGGCTTCCGCATCGGCTGGGCGGTAGGCAACCGGGAACTGACCACGGCCATGGCGACAATCCAGTCCCAGCAGACGTCCGGTCCCGCGACTCCTTCGCAGCACGCGGCCGTCGGGGCTTTGAACGGCATCCAGTCCTCCATCGATTCGCTTCGCCTGACGCTCGAGAACAACCGCAACATCCTGATGGACCGCCTTCAGGCCTTTCCCGGCGTCCGCGCCGCCTGCCCCGGCGGCGCCTTCTACACTTTCCCGGACTTCTCCGCATACGAGAAGAACTCGCGCAAGCTCGCCGAGTTCCTGCTCGAGAAGGTCCGCGTCGTCACAGTGCCTGGCGGCGAATTCGGCATGGAGGGCCATTTGCGTGTCTCCTTCTGCGGCACTGCCAAGGAGATCACCGAAGGAGTCGACCGCATCCGCTGGGCGCTCGACCCCGCCGCGCCCAATGAACTCTACCTCGGCGACCGCCGTCTGGTCCGTGATTGGATGTAAGGAGACCCGCATGTCCACCCTCGCCGCCTCCACTTACGGTCTTCACAACCACGGCCTGTCCCACCTCGGCAAGGTCTTCTGGAACCTGCCGACGTCCGCCCTCTATGAGGAGGCCGTCACGCGCTACGAGGGCCGCATCTGCCACCAGGGCCCGCTGGTCGTGCACACTGGCAAGCACACCGCCCGAGCCGCCGCCGACAAGTTCCTGGTCCGCGAGGACTCCATGCAGGAGCACGTCTGGTGGGGCCAGTACAACCGTCCGTTCGCACCCGCCGCATTCAACACGTTGCTCAACCGTATGCAGGCCTACCTTCAGGGGCGCGACGTCTTCATCCAGGACTGCTTCGCCGGAGCCGACCCCGACTTCCGCCTGCCCGTCCGCGTCATCACCGAATACGCCTGGCACTCGCTCTTCGCGCGCACCATGTTCATCCGGCCGGAGAACCTGGACGCCTACCACCGCCACGCGCCGGAGCTGACCATCATCGCCGCGCCCGGTTTCCACGCCTCGCCGATGATCGACGGAACACGCTCTGAGACCTTCATCGTCCTCCACCCCGGCCAGCGGATCGCCCTGATTGGCGGCACCTCCTACGGCGGGGAGATCAAGAAGACCGTCTTCACCGTCCTCAACCTGCTGCTGCCGTTCGAAGGCGTGCTGCCGATGCACTGCTCGGCCAACGTCGCCCCCGATAAAGGCGACGTCGCCATCTTCTTTGGCCTTTCCGGCACCGGCAAGACGACGCTCTCCGCCGACCCGGCCCGCCGCCTCATCGGCGACGACGAGCACGGCTGGTCGGATTCTGGCGTCTTCAACTTCGAAGCCGGCTGCTACGCCAAGGTCATCCGGCTTTCGGCCACCGCCGAGCCCCAGATCCACGCCTGCACGCGGCGGTTTGGTACTATCCTCGAAAACGTCGTTTACGACCAAAGATCCAGGCACCTGGACCTGGACGACGCCCGCCTGACCGAGAACACTCGAGGCGCTTATCCGCTCCAATACATCGAGAACGCGCTGCCCGAAATGCGCGCCGGGCATCCGTCGAACGTCGTCTTCCTGACTTGCGATGCCCAAGGCGTCCTGCCGCCCATCTCGCGCCTCACGCCGGACCAGGCCGTCTATCACTTCATGTCCGGCTACACATCGAAGATCGCCGGCACGGAGATCGGCCTCGGCGTTGAGCCGGAGATCACCTTCAGCGCGTGCTTCGGAGCGCCGTTCATGGTGCACCATCCGTACCGATACGCACAGATGCTGAAGGCCCGTATTCTCAAGCACGGCGCGAGGGTCTGGCTGGTCAACACCGGCTGGACCGGCGGCGCTTTCGGCACGGGACGGCGCATCTCCATCCAGCACACCCGCGCACTGTTGAACGCCGCGCTCTCCGGCAAACTGGACCACGTCGAATACTCCACCGAGCCCGTCTTCGGCGTCTCCGTGCCGAAGAGTTGTGAAGGAGTACCCGAGGGCGTACTGGACCCCGCATCCACTTGGCCCAGCCGGACCGAATACGAACACAAGCGCGACACCCTCGCGGCCCGGTTCATCGAGAACTTCAGACTTTTGGCCGCCCGCGAACACTCCGAAGCCATCGCCGCGCATGGCCCGAAACGCCTGTAGATTCGGCAGCGAAAAAGCTCCGAAAGGTACTAAGGGGTTCAGTACTCCTATTCGGGCCTAACACCTTGTCCAATCTTCCTTCACCCCCTACCATCGGGACCATAGGAGCTGTATCCCATGCGTTCCGTGACGCGATTCTGCATTGGAGTGATGCTGGTCGTCGCTCTGTCTATTCCGGCACTGGCTCAGAAGCAGTCCAGTGA
Source organism: Bryobacteraceae bacterium (assembly GCA_050789245.1). GTDB lineage: Bacteria > Acidobacteriota > Terriglobia > Bryobacterales > Bryobacteraceae > PNKE01. The sequence continues at coordinate 3,232 of JBOZRR010000044.1, forward strand.
TGTCGTCACTCGTTTCACCTGTAATGGGAAACCGACTGTCGTTCAGGGCCTGGGCAACGCAGGCGATGCCGCAGGCTACACCATGGAGTCGCTGGACCAGGTCGGCAATCCGGCTAACTACAAAGCCTATGTCCGCTACTGGCTCCTGCAATCGTGCTCGTCTCTGAACTTAACTAGTATCGACGGCACGCATGTTTACGGAGCGCTGGCGATGGGCATCAACCGCCATCGCACGACCGTCGGCTTCGCTTACACCAGCAGCAACAACACCACTGACTCCGTCGGCTGGCTCCTGCAACAGAACGGCTTGATCGTGCGCGTCACCCACCCGCTCGACGTCAACCGCAACCGCACGCGCCTGAGCGGCATCAATGACGATGGGCGCATCACCGGCTGGTATCTGGAGGAAATGGGCGGCGGCACGCTGGTGGAGCGCGGCTTTATCCTGGAACCCGACTTGACGACGTTCACGTTCCTGCCCATTGCCGGCGCCAGCGCCCCGTACAGCATAAGCAACACGGGTGAGGTTGCCGGCTGGATGCAGCCCCCCGGCGGTGCGCGCTCCGGTTTCATCCTGAACAGCCGTGGCCGCATCACGACTGTGGCCGCGCTCGAACTGCGGCAGATCGACGGTTCCCAGGAGGTTGCCGCGTTCAGCTACGACAACGGCGGCATCACCTCGTACATCTATTCACCCAAGGGCAACAAACTGAAGGCGGTGGAGTCGCCCGACGCGGGCACCTCGCTGATGCTAAACGCCATTAATGATGCCGGGCAGATCGGCGGGGCGATCATCAGCCCCTCCAGCGTCGAGGGTTACATCCGCTCGCCCGCCCGGCTTCGCTTCCGCTGATTAGTTCCTTCTCCGCTCCGGGGGGGAGAGATGTGCCTCTCCCCTCCCTTTCTTCCCTCCCTCCCGCACCCCGCCGTTGACCGTATTCGGACATTTCGATACGCTTATCCCAGTCATGCCGACCGGCACCCTTTCCGCCTCCCGGCAGCGGGTTCGCTCCACGCTCGATCACCGCCCGCCGGACCGTGTCCCCATCGACCTCGGCGGCTCGTCGGTCACCGGCATTCACGTCTCCGTCGTCGCGGCCCTGCGCGACCACTACGGCCTCGACCGTCACCCCGTCAAGGTCCACGAGCCGTACCAGATGCTCGGCTGGATCGACGAGGATCTCAAGCAGGCCATGGGTATCGATGTCGAGGGCGTCTTCCGCCGCAAGACCCTGTTCGGCTTCGCCAACGAGGACTGGAAGGAGTGGAACTTCAACGGGCTCACTGTCCTTGTCCCCGGCCGCTTCAACACGACGACGGACTCAGACGGCGACACCCTCATCTACCCCGAAGGCGACCTCCGCGCCAAGCCATCCGGCCGCATGCCCAAGGGCTTCCACTTCTTCGACACCATCATCCGCCAGGACCACTTCGATCCCGAATCGCTGGATGCCGAAGACAATCGTGAGGAGTTCCGCCTGCTCTCAGAGCAGGACGTCGCCGCCATCGCTGAGGATGTCCGTCAGGCCGCGGCAACCGGCCGCGCCGTGCTGGCTGGCTTCGGAGGCACCGCCTTCGGCGACATCGCCGTCGTCCCGGCGCCGTTCATGAAGGACCCTCGCGGCATTCGCGACGTCACCGAGTGGTACGTCTCGCTCCGCTCGCGCCGCGACTACGTCCACCAGATCTTCCAGCGCCAGTGCGAAGTCGGCATCAAAAACCTGGAGCGTATCTACGGCGCCGCGGGCGACCTGGTCGACGCCGTCTTCCTCTGCGGCACGGACTTCGGCACGCAGACCTCGTCCTTCTGCTCCGTCGCCACCTTCCGCGAGCTGTGGTTCCCCTACTACAAGGCCGTCTGCGACTGGGTCCACCAGGACACCACATGGAAGTGCTTCAAGCACTCCTGCGGCTCGGTGGAGCGCTTCATCCCCAGCTTCATCGAAGCCGGCTTCGATATTCTGAACCCCGTGCAGTGCTCCGCCGCGCACATGGAACCCGAGCATCTGAAGTCCGCTTACGGCGACCGCATCACCTTCTGGGGAGGGGGTGTCGACACGCAGCACACGCTCCCCTTCGGCACGCCGGAAGAGGTCCGCGAACAGGTTCTGCGCCGCTGCGAGGTCTTCGCCCCCGGCGGCGGCTTCGTCTTCAACACCATCCACAACATCCAGGCCGGTACGCCCGTCGCCAACGTCGTGGCGATGATCGACGCCGTCCGCGAATTCAACGGAGTCCACTAAGCCCATGTCCGATCTCCTCAAGAATCTCCACGACGCCATCCTCGAAGGCGATGCCAAGTCCGCCGCCTCCATCACCCGGGAGGCGCTCGACGGCGGCGCGGACGCAAACGTCCTCATCCACCGGAGCATGATCCCCGCCATGGACGAGGTGGGGCGCCGCTACGAGGCCGAGGAGTACTTCGTCCCCGAACTGCTTCTCGCCGGCCGCGCCATGAAGGCCTCGCTCGAACTGCTGCGGCCGCTGCTGGCCGCCACAGGAGCGCAACCCGCCGGCCGCGTCGCCATCGGCACAGTCAAGGGCGACCTTCACGACATTGGCAAGAACCTGGTGGCCTCCATGCTCGAGGGCGGCGGCTTCGAGGTGATCGACCTCGGAGCCGACGTCTCCCCGGAGCGCTTCGTCGAAGCCGTACGCGACAAGGGCGCCGGCATCGTCTGCCTCTCCGCTCTGCTCACCGTCACCATGCCGTCGATGAAGAAGACCATCGACGCGCTCGCCGAGGCCGGCGTCCGCGACCAGGTGAAAGTGCTCGTCGGCGGCGCGCCGGTCACTCCTCAATATGCCGATGAGATCGGCGCGGACGGCTACGGCGAGACGGCCAATCAGGCCGTCGCCCTGGCCCGGCGATTTGTCGCGGTGTGACTTACGCCCGCCACAGTTACGCCTGGTTCATCTCCGTCGTCGCGGCCTGCTCCGGCTTGCTGTTCGGCTTCGACATCGCCGTCATCAACGGAGCCATCGTCTTCCTGCGCTCGCAGTGGGGGCTGACCGAGTTCCAGACCGAATGGGCCGCCTCGTCGCTGCTGCTCGGCTGCGTCTTCGGCGCAGCTTGCGGCGGATGGCTGAGCGACCGCTTCGGCCGCCGTCGAATCCTGATGCTCTCGGCGGTCCTGTTCGCCGTCTCCGCCATCGGCGCCGCGCTGCCCCGCACTCTGGCCGAATTCGCCGCCGCGCGCATCCTTGGCGGGCTCGCCATCGGCGTTGCCTCCCTGCTCGCGCCGCTCTATATCGCCGAGGCCGCCCCGGCCCACATCCGCGGCCGCCTCGTCTCGCTGAACCAAATGGCCATCGTCAGCGGCATCCTGCTCTCGTACCTCGTCAACTGGGGGCTCTCATTCAACGCCCTCACCGGATGGCGGTGGATGTTCGCCGTCGCGGCCATCCCCTCCGTGGCGTTCCTGGTCGCGCTTTTCTTCGTGCCGGAGAGCCCGCGCTGGCTCGCCGAGCGGGGCCGTGTCGAGGACGCCCGCGCAGTGCTCCGCCGCATCCATCACGACGGCGACAAGGAGCTGAACGGCATCCTGGAAGCCATCCACGAAGAGCAGGGCACGCTCAGCGAACTCCTCCAGCCAGGGCTCCGCCGCGCGCTGCTCATCGCCGTCTTTCTCGCCGTGATGCAGCAGTGGTCGGGCGTCAACACGGTGCTCTTCTATGGCTCGCTGATCCTCAGGGAGCAGGTCGGTGGACATTCGGAATCCGGCGCCATCGGCGTCAACGTGCTCATCGGCGGCATCAACTTCGCCGCCACCATCATTGCCCTCGCCTTCATTGACCGTCTTGGCCGCAAGCCCCTGCTGATCGCCTCCTCTGGACTCATGGCTCTTTGCCTCGGGGGCATGGCCTGGGCCTTCCGCATGCCGCAGCCGCCGGCCGGTCTGGTCATCACGCTGATGCTCGCCTGTGTCGCCGCCTTCGCCGTCGGCCTTGGACCCGGCGTCTGGGTCGTGCTCTCAGAGATCTTCCCGAACCGCATCCGGGGCCGCGCCATGTCCATCGCCACGCTGTCGCTGTGGATCGCCTGCGTCGCGCTCACCATGACCTACTTGAGCATCTCCTCCGCGCTCGGCCCCTCCGGCGCCTTCGGCATCTATGCCGCGATGTGCGCCGCCACCTCGCTCTTCGTCTGGCGGGTGACCCCGGAAACGCGCGGGCGTACGCTCGAAGAGATCGAACACCACTGGAAAGGAACCGGAGCCCATGAACCGTCTGCTCGACTGGCTGGCCCACGGACCCATCATCACTGACGGCGCCTGGGGTACCGAACTCCAGAAGCGCGGCCTTGAGCCCGGCGAGAATCCAGACGCCTGGAACCTTTCGCACTCTCACGCCGTGGAGCAGGTGGCCCGCGCCTACGTCGATGCGGGCAGCCGAATCATCCTGACCAACACCTTCCGGGCCAACTCGATCAGCCTGCCGGATGCCGACATCGCCTCCATCAACCACGCCGGCGTCGCCATCTCGCGGCGCGCCGCCGAGGGCCATGGCGTGAAGGTAGTGGCCTCGATGGGTCCGACAGGCAAGATGCTGGTCGCGGGCGACGTCACGCCTGAGCAGGTGGAAACCGCTTACGCGGAGCAAGCCGCGGCGCTGACCTCCGCCGGAGCCGACGCGCTGCTGCTGGAGACCTTCAGCGATCTGGACGAGGCCTCCCTGGCGCTCAGAGGCGCGAAGACCGCCGGGCTGCCTGTCATCGTCAGCTTCGTCTTCGACACTGGCCGCCACAAAGACCGCACCATGATGGGCGTCACGCCGGAGCAGGCCGCACAGCGCATGGAATCCGAGGGCGCCGCCGCCATCGGCGCCAACTGCGGCGTGGGCCCCGACCACGCCGCGCCTGTCTGCATCCGCCTCCGCGATGCCTGCGAACTGCCGATCTGGATCAAGCCCAACGCCGGACTGCCCGTCGTGGTCGAGGGCCGCCCCACCTACACCATGACCGCCGAAGCCTTCGCCGCGCATCTCACCACGCTGCTCGACGCCGGCGCCTGCTTCATCGGCGGCTGCTGCGGCACCAGCCCGGAATTCGTCGGTGCGCTGGCCGGGGAGAGGAAGCGATGCGTTTCCGCCTGATCGGCTGCGAGGTCCTGTTCCGCGAGTTGAGCGAAGCCGCCGCCCGCTCGCCTCACGTCGTCGACACCATCTTCCTGCCCAAAGGCCTGCACGACAAGGGCGGCGCGGCCATGCGCGTCGAGTTGCAGCGCCACATCGACGCAGTGCCCGGCGGCGCGTACGACGCCACGCTGATGGGCTATGCTCTGTGCGGCAACGGCCTCAGCGGCCTGCGCGCGGCGGCCACGCCGCTCGTGCTGCCCCGCGCCCATGACTGCATCGCCCTGCTGCTCGGCAGCCGCCAGCGCTACAACGAGGAGTTCGCCGCCAACCCCGGCACCTACTACCGCTCCACCGGCTGGCTGGAGCGCGGTATCGGCATCCAGCAGTTGCCGTCGCTGGCGGCGCTCATCGCCAAGTACGGCGAGGACAACGCCCGCTACTTGTGGGAGGAGTATCACCGCTACCAGCAGCAGTACTCGCGGCTGGTCTTCATCGAAACAGGGCTGGAACCGGACGGCCGCTTCGAAGCCGAGGCCCAGGCCGAAGCCGAAGAGAAGGGCTGGCAGTTCTCGAAGATGGAGGGCAGCCTCACGCTGTTCCATCAGCTTGTCTCCGGCCGCTGGCCTGACTCAGACTTCCTCACGCTTCAACCCGGCCAACAGAGCACGGCCAGCTACGACGAAAGGATCGTCACCATCGAATGACTGGCAAGGAACGCATCACCGCCCGGCTGCGCCACCAGCGCGTGGACTCGCTGCCGCTGATGCCCATCACCATGATGTTCGCCGGCGACCTGGCCGGCATCCCCTACCGCAGGTACGCCTCCGACCACAACGCACTTGTGGAAGCGCAGCTCAGGACGGCCGAAACGTACGACCTGGATTACGTGTCGGCCATCTCCGACCCGGCCCGCGAAGCCTCCGACCTCGGCGCCGCGATCGAGTGGTTCGACGACCAGCCGCCCGCCATCAACGAGAGCCGCGCTTTGCTGGAGGATAAGGCCACGCTGGCCCGGATCGCGGTGCCGGAACCGACCGGGCCCCGAATGGGGGACCGGGTCGAGGCCGTCCGCTTGCTGGCCGAACGAGCCGGCTCCACGCACATCGTCGAGGGCTGGGTGGAAGGGCCATGCGCTATGTCGGCCGACCTGCGCGGCGTTAACACCCTGATGCTCGACTTCACCGACGACCCGGCCTTCGTCGAGGACCTGTTCGCCTTCACCGTCGAAATGGAACTGCGCTTTGCGCGCGCCCAGATCGAGGCCGGCGCGACGCTGATCGGCATCGGCGACGCCGCGGCGTCGTTGATCGGTCCCAAGCGCTACCGGGAGCACGTGCTGCCCTGGGAGAAGCGGCTGATCGACGCGATTCAGGCGCTGGGCGTGCCCGTCCGGCTGCACATCTGCGGCAACACGCGGCGCATTCTCGACGGCATGGGCGAGACGAAGTCGGGCATTGTTGATCTGGACTTCCCCGCCCCAGTCGCCGAGGCCCGCGCCGCCATGGGCCCCGACCAGGTGCTGCTCGGCAACATCGACCCCGTTCGCGACCTCCGCGACGGTAGCCCCGAGTCCATCGAGGCCGCCCTCGACGCCTGTCACAGCGCGGCCGGCGTGAACTACATCACCGGCGCCGGCTGCGAGGTGCCCCGCGGCACGCCGCACGAGAACATGATGGCCATGACACGCTTCGCCCGGAGCCGCCATTGAGCCGTGTTCTGCGCCTGCCCGCGGGCAAGCCGCTTTCCGAGCGCTTATTCGCGGCGGGAGTCGAGTTCCCTTGCGGAGGCGAGGGCACCTGTAACGGGTGTCTGGTGCGCGTCGACGGCGGAGACTGGGAGCCCGGCTGCCGGTGCCGCACCACAGCCGCCGTCACCGTTGAAGTCGAGCAGTGGTCCTCGCCGGTCATGGTCCTCACCGACGAGGTGCGCCTCGAAGCCGAACCGCGCGCCGGTTTCGGCTACGCCATCGACCTCGGTAGCACCACGCTCGTGGCCCAGCGCGTAGAGCTCAGCACCGGCGAGGTGGCAGAGGTCCACACTGCGATCAACGCGCAGACACGCCACGGCGCGGACCTGATGAGCCGGATCGCCTTCGACCTGAAGTCGCCCGGCAAGCTGACTGGCCTCATCCGGCGCCAGTTGGGCCACCTGCTGCACGGCTCCGCCGAGGAGGCCATCGTGGCCGGCAACACGGCCATGCACCACTTGTTCTGCGGCTTGAGCGTCGAGCCGCTGGCCTCCGTGCCCTTTCGCTCTCCGAACCTCGGCGGCTATACGTTCGAGGGCCGCGAACTGGGCTGGCCTGTGAAGCGCGTCACTGTGCTGCCGTGCCTGGGCGGCTTCGTCGGCGGCGACCTGCTGGCCGGACTGGCGGCCGTCGCGCCGGCCGAGAACGAAGCGCTGGTCGATCTCGGCACCAATGGCGAGGTGTGCATCGCTCGGGGCGGTGAGATTCTGTGCGCATCGACCGCCGCCGGGCCCGCATTCGAGTCCCGGCGCTTCCGCCGCGGCTCACAGCTTGTCGAGATGGTGGCCCAGGGACTGGACGAAGGCTGGGTCCAGGCGAACGGCCGGTTGGGGGAGGGCGCTCCGGAGAAGCTGAAACAGTCCGACGTCCGGCAGTTGCAGCTCGGCAAGGCGGCCATCGCGGCGGGCCTCGAACTGTTGGGCGGCGCGGGCCGAATCCACCTGGCCGGGGCTTTCGGCAACTACGTCAGGGAATCCAGCGCGAAGCGGATCGGCCTGCTGCCGGGCGATGCCCCGGTGCACCCAGCGGGCAATTCGTCGCTGCGCGGCGCGCGTCTGCTGCTGCTTCAGCCGGAGCGCCGAAGCGCTCTGATCGCCGATATCCTGGAGCGCGCCCGGCACGTCGAGTTAGCTACCCTGCCCCGGTTCCAGGACTGTTACGTGGGCAATATGGTTTTTCCGTGACCAAAGTCATGGCATATTGGGACTAAAGGGGGGCATCATCAGGCAATGATTCGTATGGAGTCCCTGTTTGGTGAGAAGGGTGACACGCTTTCGCGCCCGTTGGAGCATCTGAAGGCGTGCCATCGGAGGATCGAGGAGCGTCTGGACACTCTGGAGCGTGTGGCGCACCATGCGACCGAGAAGCCCGACGAGGCGCTGGATGCACTGATTAACGTCTTCCGGTTCCTAGACACGGCTGGCGCGATCCACACGCTGGACGAGGAGGAGAGCGTCTTTCCCCGGCTGACTCCGAAGCTGGAGCGCGGCGAGCGCAGCTTCCTGGCCGGGCTGGAACACGATCACACGACGGCCCACAACCTCTACATGGAGCTGAAGGAACTGGCCAAGCTACGCGAGTTCGGGCCGCGGTTCCAGGGCGTGATCGAGCGCTTCGTTGCGCACTACCGGAAGCACATCGCGATGGAGGACGAGGTCCTGGACGCGATGTGCCGCGAGAAGCTCACGCCACAGGAGCTGACGCAGGTGTCCGAAGAGATGAAGGCACGTAGGCGCAACGCGGATCCGATTCAAGGTAGTTCCCTGTAAGGGCGTAAGCACGGGAGCGGGAGCCGCCACAGAGGTTGCGGTACTCGCAGCCGCCGCACTTGCCCTCGAACGACGAGGGCTCTCTCAGCACTTTGAACAGCGATGAGCCGCAATAGGCGTCCCGCAGGGACGTTCCGCGGACGTTGCCGGCCGAGACTTCGAGGAAGCCGGAGGGGAAGATCTCGCCCGTGTGGCTGACGAACAGGAAGCCCTTGCCGTCGTTGATGGGCAGCAGGCCGCGGGCCGACTTTCGCTGCTGGGCGACGTAGCGCCGGTAGTGCTGGGCCTCAGTGGTCTTGATCTGGAAGGACGAGGTGAGGCTGGTCTGGTAGAGGAACTCGAAGACCTGCTCATACTCTTCGGCCGTGAGGTCGTCGTCGAGTTGGGCGCGGCCGGTGACCACCAGGAAGAAGACGCTCCACAGACGGGCGCCCTCGTCCTCGACAAGCCTTGAGATGCGGCCGAGGTGGGGATGCGAGTAGCGGCTGACGGTGGTGTTGATCTGGGTTTCGAGGCCCACGCGCCGGGCGGCGCGGAGGGCCTCGATGGTGCAGTCGAATGAGCCGGCCACCTGGCGGAAGCCGTCGTGGACCTGCGCGTCGGGGCCGTCGAGGGAGACGGCCATGCGGGAGACGCCGCAGTCTTTGAAGCGGGCCACGGCCTCAGCGGTGAGCAGCGGTGTGGCGCTGGGGGTCACCGTGGTGCGGAGGCCAATGGAGACGCTGTAGGAGAGCAGGTCGAAGAGGTCGGGGCGCTTCAGGGGATCCCCTCCTGTAAAGACGAGGAGGGGATCGCCGAAGGCTTTTACCTGGTCGAGCATGGCCCGCGCTTCCGCGCCGGAGAGCTCGCCGGAAGACCGGTCAGGGCGGGCCGAAGCCCGGCAGTGCTTGCAGGCCAGGTCGCAGGCCTGCGTGGTCTCCCAAATGACCAGGAACGGGGCGTTGTCGAAGTTGAGCATGGCTCAGTCTCCGGAAGCGGGGCTGGGAGCGGGCAGCGGGTCGGCGGCGACCCAGACTTCAGCCTTCTTGTCCTCAGCGGTCTGCCGCAGGTTCATGAAGCCGTAGATGGCGGCGCCGACGATGGGCAGGATACCCACGACGATGAAGACCGTATCGGGAAGCATGCGCAGCCAGAGCAGCTTGTTGATGAGAGGCTGAGCGTAGAAGTCGAGGCTGCGGGCCGACCAGTAGCCATGCTCGTAGGTGTGAATGGACTGGATGATGCCGATGGGCAGCAGAGTCATGAGAATCATGCCCATCAGCCCGATGTTGAGGCCCCAGAAGCCGGTCATCATCCAGCGCTCTTTCCAGAACTCGGGCTTGATGATGTTGCGGAGCGAGAACGCAGCCAGGGCGATGGCGAGCATGCCGTAGACGCCCATCAGCGCTCCGTGGCCGTGAGCCGCGGTGAGGAAGTTGCCGTGCTGGAAGTACGACACGAACGGCAGGTTGATGAGGAAGCCGAGGACGCCGGCGCCGAAGAGGTTCCAGAAGGCCGTGGCCACCAGGAACGAGAAGGCAACGCGGTAGGGGAAGCTGACGCCACCCTTCTTCACCACCTTGTACTGGCCGTAGGCTTCGACCATCAGCAGCGAGAGCGGGATGACCTCAAGGGCCGAGAAGACGGAGCCGAGCGCCATCCAGAACTCCGGAGCGCCGATCCAGTAGTAGTGGTGGCCGGTGCCGATGATGCCCGAGCCGAGCAGGATGGTGAGCTGGAAGTAAAGGGCGCGCAGCGTGGACCGGGCCGTGACCAGTCCAAGACGGACCATGAGGAAGCCGATGACGACGACGGCGAAGACCTCGAACATGCCTTCGACCCAGAGGTGGATGAGCCACCAGCGCCAGTAGTCGGCCATGGTGATGTGCGAGTCGCGTCCGATGAAGAGCGAGAAGCAATAGAAGACGGGGATGGCGGCGGCGGAGTAGAGCAGCAGGTGAGTGAGTCCGCCCTTGTCGCCTTCGGCGCGGAGGGCGCCCTTCAGGCCGCGGTAGACGATGTAGAGCCAGATCAACATTCCGGCGATGAGGAGGTACATCCACAGCCGGCCGAGTTCCAGATACTCCCAGCCCTGCGTGCCGAGCCAGTACCAGTTCTCGCCGAGCAGGCCCTTGACGGAGAGGTATTCGCCGCCGAGCGAGCCGACGACGACGATGACGAGCGCGGTGAACAGGATGTTGACGAGCGCGCGCTGGCCCTTGGGTTCCTTCGGGTTGACCAGCGGCGCGGTGAAGATGCCCATGCCGAGCCAGGCGGTGGCGATCCAGAAGATGGCGAGTTGCAGGTGCCAGGTGCGGGCGACGTTGAAGGGCAGGATATCGTTCAGCGGGAAGCCGTAGAAGCTGGCGCCGTCCGAATAGTCATGGGCCATCTTGCCGCCGAGCAGCGCCTGGACCAGGAAGAGCAGCAGGGCGACGACGAAGAACTTGGCGGTGGCCTTCTGCGAGGGCGTCAGCGGCATGGCGGCGATATTGAACTTGAGGCTGGCGCCGGGGGCGTCATCGGGTTCGAGACGGTAGCGGTGCCAGAGGAAGATGATGACGGCGAGGAAGAAGATGAGTCCGGCGACGGAGACGGCGGACCACATCATGGCGCCGGCAGTGGGTCCGTTCCCGGCGGCGCGGTCATACGGCCAGTTGTTGGTGTAGGAGTGGTTGGCTTCGGGCCGCTTGGCGGTGGAGAGCCAGGATGTCCAGGTGACGAAGGCGGCGAACTGGCGCGAGGCCTCGGCGTGGGCGGCGGGGTCGTCGCCACCCTCGGCGGCGGGCATCAGGGCGCCCTTGGGGAGGGCGCGGGCTTCGGAGCCCTGCTGGAACTGGCTGCCGTAGCGCTCGGCGATGACGCGGAAGCCGCGAGCCTGGCCGTCGGTGAAGGTGAGTTTCTTGGTGGCGGGGTTATAGCGGTTGGTGCGGAGATCGGCCTGGACCTCGACGTCGATGGCGGCGCGCTCGGCGGGGGTCAGCGACGGATAGGCGCCGGCGGTCTTGTCGAGCTGGAGGGTTTCGGTCATCCAGTGGAGCGACTCGGCCGTGTAGTCGGGGCCGAGGTAAGCGCCGTGGCCGAGCACGGAGCCGTAGTTCATGAGATCGCGCTTGCGAAAGAGTTCCTGACCCTGCTGGATGTCGTTGGCGGTGAAGAGAACTTCACCCGACGAGGTGACGACGGCCTCCGGGATGGGGGCGCGGGTCTTATAGAGGAAAAAGCCTCCGACCAGCATGACAGTGAAGCCGAAGAGCATGGTGATGAGCAGGCCATGCTTCCAGAGGCCTGACGAGGGTGTTTTGGTCCGCGACATGAGTGCGCTTGGTCTCCTTACGAATCCCAGCGTAGGGGCACGAAGGGGGTCGGCAACATGACCGGAGTCACAGTCAGGGAGGAAAAATTCTCGCAGGATGAGAATGTGCCGTTAGTACTCGGTTTCAGCTTCGGCCTGAAGAGCTTCCACGTTGAGGATGGAGATCTGGCGTTTGACGACGCGCAGGATGCCTTCGGCCTGGAAGCGGGCGAGGTTGCGGGAGACGACTTCGCGGACGGTGCCAAGGCGCGCGGCGAGCTCCTCGTGGGTGAGGGGCACCGTTACCTGGTCAGGGCCCTGCTCCTGGGCGGCTTGAAGAAGGATCTGGGCCAAGCGCTGGCGAACGCTGCCAAAGGTAATCAATTCAACGAGATGGACAAGCTGGCGAAGGCGGCGGCCGGCGACAGCAAGCACTTTAATGGGGACCTGCGGGTGGGCTTCGCAGAAGCGGCGGAAGTCGTCTTTATGAAGAAAAAAGGCGACGATCGGCGTGATGGCGGTGACGGTGGCGGGGTAGGGTCCGCCGTCGAAGAGCGGGATTTCGGCCACACTTTCCGGCGCGGCGATGACGGTAAGCATCACTTCGCGGCCGGTGGGGCTCATTTTGGAGATTTTGACCGCGCCTTCGCCGACGACCCAGAGCCCTTCACACGGGTCGCCTTCGAAAAAGAGCGTGGCGCCGGTGTCAAAGCGTTTCTCGACCGCGAGCGCGGCGATTTGCTGCCTCTCCTCGGACGAGAGAGACGCAAGGATGCTGGTGCGCGCAAAGGTTTCGCGGCGCAGCGGAGAGAGGGCTGAGGGAGGCTCGTATGGCGTATTCAATTGGGTATCAATGTACCGCATGCACCGCATGCGTTGCCATCTGCCCCAACGGCGCGATTCAGCGGAGCGGCCGGAAATACAAGATCGAGCCGCTGTTGTGCACGGAGTGTTTGTTCTACTCGGAGAAGGCCGAATGCGTGGAAGCCTGCCCGCAAAATGCGGTAAAGCTGGCGCCGGCGCCGAAATCAAATCATCAGGAGAACGGAAGACCTCATCATGTCTGACAAATACATTCACATCGAGAACATCGGAGCGGCGGCGCAGGTGCCGGAGAACGGGATTCTAAGCCGGACGCTGCAGAGCGACGGCCGGAGCAAGGTGATCCAGTTCACCTTCGCGCCGGGGACCGAGCTGACCGCGCACACAGCGCCGATGCCGGCGACGCTCTATTTCGTGAGCGGCGAGGCCGATTTGCAGCTTGGCGACGACAAACTGGAGGCGCGCGCTGGGACGTTCGCCTACATGACGCCGCAGCTCGAGCACGGGATCAAAGCGAAGTCGCAGGTGGTGATGCTGTTGACGATGATCAAGGGTGTGGAGAAGGCGGCGGAGTAGGGTTCGCCGCGGGCGTGGAGAGCCCGGGGTGCTGCGCTTCGAATGCGGCGCGCCGGGCCTTCATCCGGGCCCTAAATTCTTCCAGGCTGCGGGGCTCTGGCGTGGGGCGCGGGGTGGGCTGGGTCCGTGCGGCGGGTGCCGGTTTCGGCTGGGCCATTTTGGCGACGCGGAGCTGATAGTCGAGGATCTTGGCGGCGGCGCGGAGGCGCAGCGACGGGGAGGCCTCGGGGTCGTCGAGGATCTGGCCGAGGACCTGAAGGGCCCGGGCGGTGAGTTCGTTCATGGAGACGCCGGAGGCGTCGGGGACGAGAGCGAGAGTGGCGGAAGCCATAGTGTTTCTCCTGGGCACAAAGGTGGCATGGGGTGTGTATGGCTTTCGCTTTTTGTTTTTCGGAAGGTGTTGAGAATGGGGGAGATTTAGGTTGAAAAAAGTTGTGAATGGGGTCCGGGCCGCCAGTAGAGATGGAGGAAGGCGGCCCGTCCCATTCGCAGCTTAGGGGTTGATGGTGAAGGTCTGAGAGCAGGTGGGAAGCACTGCGTAGGTGGAGTCACCCGCCATGATGGTGACCACGTACGTACCCGAGGCGCTGAATTGCTTGGTTGCCAGGTTGTAGACCCAGTAAGCGCCGTCAGGGCGCATCTGGTTCCCATCAGAGGACTGGCCGGCCGGGAGCAGACCCGCATCGCTGGTGGCCGGGTTTCCGTACGTAAAGCCGTTGAGCGTCACGTTCACCACGGGCGGGGCGGCGGCGCCGATGTTGTCGCCGGTGACCGGGTTGCCTGCCGGGTCATAAAGCTGGATGCGTAGTGGGATTGCGCGGTTCGACTTGGACTTGAGTGTCAGAGGCTGGTTGAAGGGCGCTTCGAAACCTGCGCAGGAATACGGGACCGGATTTTCAAAATTCCACGTGGTTTTGACGCCATTGAACCCGATGCTGACGTTGTCGGCGTAGCTCAAGTAGGTTCCGGGCCAGCCGGAGCCAAGCCCGACTTCGATGCCGAAAACAACGGTATCGGAACTGAATCCCCAATCGTCCAATCCGCGATTAAATACATAACAGTTATAGACGCCTGGGGAGGGAGCGCAGCCGCTAATTCCAACAAATGTTCCATTGACAAACTGAGGAACACGCCAGAAATTCCCCGCTACAGTCTGCTGAACGATCCATTGATCCGTGGGCACCGGGATGGGCGACGGATACCCGTTATAGATGCCCTCCCAGATCAGGAGTGCGGAAGTGTTCGACTGTGGATCCCACACCCAAAGCCGAATGACCGGGGTGAAGTGACCGGAGGCGCTGCTCGTGGAGGAGCGGTACCAGTCGAACGAAAGCGAGGTCACCTCGGAGAGCTTCCCGAACCCCGATGTGGGGCGTGGTTCCGTACCAACGAGTGCGGTATCCGGGCTGAAGAGCTGATAGTCGGTCTTCGGGGAGGGACTCGTGGGTGCAGGCAGCGATTGTTGGAGCGAGCCTGTCTCCGTGGCGGTGCGTGGAACTGATGAGGTGATGAGGCTTTGCCCACCGCCCCGCTCGTTGGCGGGGTGCCAGCCGGAGAGGCTGGAGGGCGTGACAATGGTAGTCGTATCTGCAAACAGTGTGGATGCGAACACAAGTGTGGTGACAGCAGTCGCTAATTTCATTCAGCGGACCTCCCGAGTTGGTCAGTTCTGTGAGAGTTATTTCCTCGGCATTCGGTACGGCGAGGCTTGATGAAAGTTTATAGGCGATTCGGAGAACAGGCCGGACCAAAATGACAAGAATAGTCCTATGAGTCATTCCTCATCGGGGGACAACAATATAAGAGGGTGGCCGGACCTGGAGGTCCGGCGCGGGTCTGGAGACCCGCCCTACTCAGGGCTTGGTGATGCGGAGGTACTCGAAATCCGCGCGGAAGCCGGGGCCTTTGGGGCTGCAGGCGTAGAGGCCGGCGGACCAGGGGCCTTTGCGGCCTTCGTGGAGGTGGGCCTGGCGGATCTGGGTCCAGTCGGGGTTGCCGGGGAGGGCGAATTCGACGAGGCAGTCCTGGCCGGTGCGGGTGAGGCGGAGGGCAACTTCGTTGAGGCCGGGCGGGAAGTCCTGAGTGGACCAATCGGACCAAGAGTGTGAGGTGACGACGGCGCCGAGGCGCGCCGGGCCGTCGGGTTCATACTCGACGGAGGCCTTCACCCAGCAGGCGGGGCTGAAGCGGAGCATCAGGCCGGCCTGGTCGTATTGATTGGCGGGGTGGAAGCGGACGGCGGTTTCGAGGACGATGTCGCCTTCAATGTCGAGGGCGAGCAGGTGGCCGTCGTCGGCGGAGAGGCCATTGTGGGTCTGCTGCCAGAAGTCGCTGCCGGGGATGGGGGCGACGATGAGACGGCCGGACTCGGGGTCGAGGCTCCAACCGGCGGGCGGGTTGATCCAGCGGAGGCGGGGGTCGATTTCCGGGGCGGTGAAGCGCTGGTCGAGGATGAGGTCCATGGGGTTTTTCTGATTGTGGGGGAATGCAGGGCGGAAGAAAAGGGGGAGGGGGGAGGGGGAAAGGGGGACAGTCCCATCCGTCCACGTGGGGACGGATTGGGACAGTCCCCGCATGGGTTCCGGGGACAGTCCCCGTCGAGGTGTGTCGGACAGTCCCCGCGGGGGTTCTACTTCTTGCCGGGGTCCCAGATGGTGGCGCCGATGAAGCGTTCCTTGTCTTGGACGTTGTAGTAGTAGACGGTGACGAGGCGGCCGTCCTTGCGCTGGATGGTGCGAGGGTAGCCGAGGTCGCGGGAGCCGCCGTCGGCACGGAGAACGATTTCGTCGCTCCACGTTTTGCCGTTGTCGGAACTGATGCGGGCGCGGAGGCCGAAGGGCTGGATGCGATAGCCGTAGGTGAGGGCGAGGCGGCCGTCCTTGAGCAGAGTGAGGGTGGGCGGGTTGCCGCCGGTTTCGGGGGCGGGACGGCCAACATGGGCCCAGGTCTTGGCATCGTCGGTGGACTGGTAGAGGTCAATGAACTTGCGGTAGCGGACGGCGCTGAGCAGCGTGCCGGAGGGCAGGCGGACGGTGGCGGGCATGATGGCGAACTCGTTGCCTTCGGGTTCGGGGGTGACGTAGGAGACGAAGTTCCAGGTCTTGCCGCCGTCCTTGGTGCGCACGGCGATGACGCGGCCTTCGCGGCGGTCGGACTTGGCGGCGGTGAGGAAGACGGTCATGTCGCTCTTGCCGTTAATGACGTAGTCGGTGCGGGCGGCGATGCCGGGCTGGCCGAAGTTGGGGAGGCGGCAGGGACCGGTCCAGGATTTGCCACGGTCGGTGGAGTAGTAGTAGCGGGACTGACCGTCGTGGATGGAGGTCATGCGGGCGGTGAAGACGAAGTTAGGGTTGGAGAAGTCCATGCCGCCGTCGCAATCGGTGAGAGGGCGGCCGCGGGTGCCGGTTGGGACGCCGGCGACCTTGTCGTTGGGCGGAGGCTGGAGCGAATCTGGGTCTTCGAGCTTCCAGGTGAGACCGCCGTCCAGGGAACGGGCGAGGACGTGGGAGGCGGGCTGGGAGTAGTCGATGGCGTGGGTGCGCTCGCTGTGGCGGTAGATGCCGACTTCGAAGCCGACCAGAATTTCGTCGCCCCAGGACCAGATGCCATGGTTGGCGGGCCAGCCGGCGAAGCGGCCGTCCTGCTTGTACACGGTGACGTGGGTGGGAGTCTGCGCGGAAGCCGCGACGGAAAGAAGGATGAAAAGAGCAAGCGATCTGAACATGATTTACTTGCTCCAATAGTGCCATGCCGCAAGGGCGATGCGGGCAATGACGGCTTCGCGGACCTGATCGGGGGCGGCGGAATCGGAGACGAAGACAGCGATGGCGAGGCGGCGTCCGCCGGGGAGGGTGGCGAGGCCGATGTCGTTGGTGGCGGCGGTGATGCCGTTGACGGTGCGGGACGAGCCGGTCTTGTGGGCCACGGCGGCGGAGGGCGGAAGCATGGCCCTCAGGCGGCGCGCGCCGGTGGGTGTAGAGACCATCCACTGCATGAGCAGCGAGCGGGATTCGGGCGAGAGGCCGCGGCCCTGGTGGAAGGCGCGGAGGAGTTGAACGGCGGCGCGGGGCGTGGCCCAGTTGCGGTACTGGACATCTTCGGCGGAGCCGATCTCCATCTCGGTGTTGGCGACGGTGATGCCGTCGATGCCGAGCGTACGGAGGAAGTCCATGACGCGAGCCGGGCCGCCGATGACGCGGAGCAGAACGTCGCAGGCGGTGCCGTCCGATTCAGCGGCATTCAGGCGGAGGAGTTCGCGGAGAGTGTATTCGACGTTGCCCTCAGGATGGAGATCGCGAATGGGGCTGTGCTGGCGCGGGCCGAGGAGCTCTTCCGTGCGCACGAGGATCTTCTGATCGAGTTTGAGACGGCCCTTGTCGACTTCGCGGAGAACGGCCATGGCGATGGGGAACTTATAGACGCTCTGCATGGGGAAGCGCGAGTCGGGGGAGATGGCCGCGAAGTCGCCGGTGTCGATGACCAGGGCCGCGGCTCCGACGACGCCTTTGGCGTCGCGGGCGATGTCGCGCATGGCAGATTCGAGGTTGGCGGCGGGAGGCGCCAGCAGCAGCAAGGCGGCGAAGAGTGAGACCATCACGGAGAGAATACCAGTGGGACCTCTGAAACATGCGTGAAATTGGCGCCGTGGTGGCGGCGCTGCTGTTGCTGACGCCGGTGGTGGCGGCGGCGGACTCGGACGGCGACGGCCTGGACGACGCGCTGGAGCAGGCGCTAATGGAGCGGTTTCTGCCGCAGTTCATGGTGAGCGCGGGGGAGTGCGACGGGCTGCCGGCGGAGTTTGCGGCGGGCGAAATGGAGCCTCGGGTGGTGGCGCGGAACGGGACGATCTATGCGAGAGCGGCGCCGAGCGCGCGGTCGGCGGCGGGGGCGGCGCGAATCGAGATCCAGTATTTCCATCTGTGGGGCATGGACTGCGGGCGGCTGGCGCATGAGCTTGATGCGGAGCACGTGTCGGTGCTGGTGGGCGCGGACCGGATGGACGCTGCGGCGAGCGAGTGGCAGGCCCTGTACTGGTATGCGGCGGCGCACGAGGACACGGTGTGCGAGTCGAGCAACGGCGCGCCGGCGAGCGCGGTGGAGGCCGAGGAGCGCGGGGCGCAGGTGTGGATCTCGCGAGGGAAGCATGCGTCGTTCCTGACGGAGGCGCTGTGCAAATGGGGCTGTGGCGGGGACAGTTGCGGCGATGTGCGGCGGTTCACACCTCCACGAATCCTGAATCTGGGCGAGCCGGGTCGATGGATGAATGGCGTGGTGTGGATTGAGTCGAGCCGGTGGACCCTGTCGAGCAAGATGGCGACGGACTTCACGGACAGCGTGCTGGCGCGGCTTGACGTGGAGAAGGCCAAGAAGGTGACCGGCACGCCTGGCGCGAAGCATACGGCGCAGGCGCTGGTGCTGGGCGGAGGCTCGACGGCGAATGCGCTGGGGACGGCGAATCACCAAACGGAGAATGCGCTGGCGATCAGCGCCGAGAAGACGGGCAATGCGCTGAAGAAGTCAGTGAAAAGCGTTGGGCGCTTCCTGGGCTCGGGGAAGACCAAAGAAATAAAGCAGCAGTAGTTAAAGCTCGATGGTGACGCGGAGACCGGGGTGGGCGTTCTGCGCGTAGACGCGGCCGTGATGGAGCTCGACGGCTCGCCGCGTGATGGAGAGGCCGAGACCGACGCCGCCGTTGGCGCGTCCGCGGTCTTCCTCGGCGCGCACGAAGGGCTGGAAGATGCGGTCGAGAAGATCGGCGGGGACGCCGGGGCCGTGGTCACGGACGGCGAGCGCGGAGTGGCCGTTGATGCGGGCCAGCGAGATCTCGATGGCGGAGTTCTCAGGGGCGTGGTGGATGGCGTTGCGGAGAACGTTGTCGATGGCACGGCGAAGGAGCTCGGTGTCGCCTGAGATCTGCGTAGGGTCGACGCGCTCGATCTGAAGCTCGCAGTGGCGGCTGCCAGCCTCAATGCGGGCGTCCTCGACGATATCGCGCAGGAGGGCGGCGAGATCGACAGGCAGAAAGTGGCGGGCGGTGGGATCGCCCTCGGCCCGAGTGACTTCGATCAGAGTCTGGACGAGCGAGGTGAGGCGGTCGATCTCCTTGCGGATGCGGGGCGCGTCGTTGAGCTCGACGGCGAAACGGAGGCGGGCGAGCGGGGAGCGGAGCTCGTGGGAGACGTCCTGGAGGAGGCGGCGCTCAGCGGTGAGAAGCGTTTCGATGCGCGAGGCCATCTGGTCGAAGGAGGAGCCGAGGCGGCCGAGTTCGTCCGTGCGGGTCCAGCCGACGCGGGCGGAGAGATCGCCCTGGCCGAAGTGCTCGACGGCGGCCTCCAGGCGGCGCAGAGGCGCGACGATGCGGTAGGCGAGGATGGTCGAGAAGACGGCGATGGGGATCAGGAGCCAGAGGAAGTAGAGCGACTGGGCCTGCGAAGAGGCTGGCGGATTCACTTCCGTGAACCAGTGGTAGCGGCCGTCGGCCGAGGCGCGGTGAATAACGAAGGAAGGCGGGCGGGAGAAGCCGGGGAACAGCGGGCGGCGGCGGGGGCCGGTGCGGACGCGGGCGAGGAGAGAGGAGAGGTCGGCGCCGGTGAGGAGGTCGTGGTAATTGGCATCGGCCAGGTGGTGGCGGCCGGCGAAGCTGTGCTGATGCTGCTCGATGTACGACCGGAGAGCCGGCTTGCCGCCTGACTCATAGGCGCTGGCGGCCTGAGCGACGAAGATCTCCTGAACGCGGCTGACGAAATCCTGGGGCGCGGGGCCCTGGCCTGAGAGAAAGTACGCGGTGCCGAACCAGCCCACGAGCGAGATGGCGATGGTGAGGAGCAGCCAGAGAAAGACCTTGGTGTAGAGCGAGTTCATGGCTGGGGTTCCGCCAGCAGCTCCAAGCGCAGCAGGTAGCCGGAGCCGCGGACGGTACGGATATCATCGCGGCGCGCGCCGAGCTTCTTGCGCAGGTTGCTGATGTGGACGTCGATGGAGCGCTCGAAGGGGGAGGCTTCGCGCTGGTGGAGGGCTGAGGCGATTTCGTCGCGGCTGACGATGCGCCCGGGGTTGCGGACGAGGACGTCGAGGATGGAGTACTCGGCGTCGGTCAGTTCGAGGTCGCGTCCCTCGATCAGGGCCTGGCGGGCAGCTGGGTTGAGGCGGAAGCCAGCGAACTCGATGGACTCGGCCGGAGGCGAGACCAGGGCGGGATGGGCGCGGCGCAGGACGGCGCGGATGCGCGCCAGCAGCTCATCGGGCCCGAAGGGTTTGGGGAGGTAGTCGTCGGCACCGGCATCGAGCCCCGCAATGCGATCCGTTGGCGCCGTCCGGGCGGTGAGCATGATGACGGGGACGGCGCTGCGGAGGCGAAGCTGGCGGAGGATCTCGAAGCCATCGATGCCGGGAAGCATGACATCGAGCAGCACGAGATGGTAGTGGCCGTCGAGGGCGGCGGAGAGGCCGCGGGGGCCGTTATGAACGGCGTCGCAAACGAAGCCGCGGGCGGCGAAGAACTCGGTCATCAGAGCACAAAGCTCAGTGTCGTCGTCGACCAGGAGCAGGCGGGTGGTCTGAGTATCCAAGGAAGCTCCTCCAAGAGCATACGGCAAAGGGAGCGCTGGTGCGCTCCCCTGGGTTAGAACGAGAACCGGAGAGACATTTCGATCCGGCGGTTGCCGGCGCCGCCACCGCCGCCGGGGCCAAAGCCTCCGGCGGTTGAGTTGGACTCGCCGAAGAGCGCCGAGCTCAGGTTGCCGATTGGCGTGCCGTAGTTGACGTGGTTCAGCAGGTTCATCGCGGCAACGCCGAAAGTGAGAGAGTACCTGTTGTCGCTGCTGGAGCCGAACATGCCGCCGGGTCCGCCGCGCATGCCTCCGCCACCGCCTCCGCGCATGCCACCACCACCGCCGGGCCCACCGCCGCCAGGACCGCCGCCGGGGCCGCCCATGGGCGGAGGCATTGAGCCGGGCTCAGGCCCGCCGGGTTCCTGCCGCTTGGCGATTGCGCCGAAGCCCCAGGTGCGGCTCATGCGTAGGTTGATAGTGAACTGGCTGGGGCCGGCGCCGTAGTTGCGCGGAATGATCACATCGGCTGCCGTCGGATTCAAGTTGAAGGCTCCGAATTGGGTGATGACGACGCCGGGGGCGGTGAGGTCCGTCGCAAAGGCCGGACGGTCGTTGAAGACCGTGTCGCCGTTGTTGTCGCGGCCCGTGGTGATGTTGAAGGGGCGGCCGGAGGAGGCGGTGATGAACGGATTGAACTCGAGGCCCCACTTGGTGGAGATGTGGCCGCCGAGCATGAAGCGGTGGCGGACGTCGAAGCCGGCGCGGCCGTAGTCGAGCGCCGCGTTGTACTGGTCGAAGGGGAAGCTTCCGGAGCCGTCCGTATCGGACTTCGCATGGCCGTAGACGTAGAAGCCGAAGAGGTTGATCTTCGAGGTGAGGCGCGTACGGAGGTTGGTCATCAACTGCATCTGGCGGAAGTAGCCCGAAGATTCGTATTGATAGACGTTGCCGATGTCGCCGTACGGGGGCTCGCCCGTGGAAATGAGCGGCGCGTTGACGTTGCGCGTGCGGAGCTGGTGCACACCTCGCGAGTAGACGAGGTTGACGCTGAGCGTGGTGTTGCGCGGCAGCGAGCGGTCCACGCCGAGGACGCCTTGCGCGGTGTACGGAGCCTGGATTCCGGCCGCGAACTTGCGGACGGTGGGCTGAATGACGGAACCGGCGATGTTCGACGTGTCAGGCAGGAAGGGGAAAAAGTCCGGGTTGGGCACGAAGTACTGCACCTGCGACGAGCCGTTGAAGCGCAGCGTCTGGAGCATGAGGTTGTTGTTGACGCGGTCGTAGAACATGCCGAAGCCGGCGCGAAGGACCGTCAGGGTGGGCTTGCCGTTGTGGCCGTCCAGGCCCCAGGCGATGGAGAAGCGCGGCGCCAGGTTCGGCTTGACGGGGATGTTGTTCTGCGTCTCGAAGCGCAGTCCGTAGTTCAGGGTGAAGTTCGGGCGGATGCGCCACGAGTCCTCGCCGAAGAGTCCGATATCGGTCTGCGCGACGGCGGCCAGGGGGACGCCGGTGGTCATGGTGAACTGGGACGCGCCGCCGCCCATCGCGCGAATCTCGGCATCGCTCAGACCCTGTTGGAGACCGAGGAGCGTGATGCGGTAGCTGTCGAGCGACGTCACTCCGGCGGAGCCGGTAAATGTGTAAGTACCGTTGAAGTTCTGGTCAGTGGAATCGTCGACGGAGGCATGGCGAACGCGGCCGCCGAACTTCATGAAGTGCTTGCCCTTGTTGATGGAGGTGATGTTCTGGTACTCGTAGCTGTTCGCTTTGTCGCCTGCAAAACCGAGCGGCGCGCCGCCGCCGTTGAAGGCGTCGAGAACGATCAGTCCGTAGACGGAGTTGTCGCCGGTGGTGGCGGTCTTTGCGCTCATGTACTGGAAGCGCGACTCGTTGATGACCGTTGGACTGAGCACGGCCGTGTGGGTGAGCTGGAACGTGTCATCGCGGTTGGAGTTCGTTGTGGCGCGCGAGGGCAAGGTGAAGTTCCCGACGCCCCCGCCCTGGGCTTCCGTCTCACCGTGCTGGTAACGAAAGACGAGTGTTTGAGTATTGCTCAACGCATAGTCCAGGCGCGGATTGATCGACCAGCGGCGCTGCGGAGTGACGATGGCCTCGGCGAAGGTGGTGGGGTTCAGCGACGAATCCAGCGTGGTCGCGTTGACCACGGCGTTCTCGTCGATCTCTCGGCGGTCGACGTCGAGGAACCAGGAGAGCTTCTTCTGAAGGGGACCGCCGATGTTGAAGCCGAAGAATCGCTGCTGGTACGGGGCTCGGTTGGGCGCGAAGGGATTGCGGGAGTTCAGACTCTCGTCGCCGAAGTTGAAGAAGGCCTGGCCGCGCAGCTTGTCGGTGCCGGGCTTGGTGAAGATCTCGATGCGGCCGAAGCCCATGCGATCGTACTCGGCGCTAAAGGGGTTTGAGTTGATGCGGACTTCGCGGATGGAGGACTTCGGCGGCAGCTTCCCGCCGGAGAAGCCGTCGACATAGATCTCACCGCCGTTGGGACCGGCGGATGGGCCGGCCAGCGCCTGCAAATCGGAGGCGAGGTCATCGGGGTTATCGGAGAGGACTTCCAGGTCCTTGCCGGTGAGCACGATGGCCGCGGCCGTGGATTGCGGATCGACGGTGACCTCGGCGTAATCGGCGACGGTGACGGTCTGTGCCTCCGTCGCAATCACCAGTTCGCTCTTGAACGTGGCCTTCTGATTCGCAGAGAGCTTGAAGTTGCGAACCTCGAAGGGCGAGAAGCCCGTGGCCGCGATACGGATCGTGTACTTTCCGGCGGCCAGGCCTTCGAACATGTAGGCGCCCAGGTCGCTGGTGGTGGTCGTCCGAGTGTCGCCGGATGGGCCTTTGAGCGAGACGGCCGCTCCCGGGACGAGCGCGCCGGAAGGGTCCAGCACCTCGCCTCGGATCGATCCGGCATCCTGTGCGCGGACCATCGTCAGGCCGGAGAAGATGAGCAGGCAGAGAAGTCGCGTCAGCATGGGATGAGTCCTTTCCTTTGCGCGGGCTTGGCCGCGTTACTGCATGGGAAGTTCGGTGCTCCAATTGCCGAGGGTCTGGTTCACCTGCGCGGCGGGGGCGCGCAACAGGGAGTCTACTCCGGCGACCAGAGAGACGATCGGCCATGGTTGCGGCTGCGAAGAATGGCCGACGGAAACGATAATGGCGTCGCCGGGCGTGAGAGTCTCGAACGCCGCGGCGGGGAGCCTGTCGAGCAACTGTTGGAGATCCGGGCGGCGGCCGGCGCCACCGGGCGCGCCATTCGGGGTAGTCATGCCGCCCGGGCGGATGCCGCCGGGCTGGCCGCCGTTCAGATTCATAGGACCGGGGCCCGCTGCTCCTCTGCCGGGCCCCGGCATTCCGCCCGCGATGCCCCTGGGGGGCACCAGCATGCGGCGGAGATTGGAATTCGCGGCCATCACCAGCACGACATCCTTGCCGGTCTGCACATCGCGAATCGTGACCTGTTTCGATTCGGGGTTGACCTTTCGGACTTCGCCGCCCAGAGTGCGGAAGCTGCCGAAGACGAGCTTCTCAGCGGCGAGGGTGTGGGCGGTCTCGTTGCGCTTGCCGAGCACGCGGATCTGGTCGCCGGGGCGCAGGTCCGCCAGGACGGCGGGCCGTGCGTCGGCGAACCGGATGGAGTCCTCCGAATAGCGGAGCAGCGTGGCGCCGGTGTTGAGCGTCACGGCCCATTCCGGCCGCTGGCCGTTGCCCGAGCCGAGCAGCGTGAACCTGCCCTGCGCCGCGTCCACTTCTTTGACGTTTCCTGCAAGACTGTTGGCCCGCCACTCAGCCTGCTCCCGGGCTTGGCGTGCCGCGATGGCATCCTTGCTCATCAGGACGACGGAGTTGGCGAGCATGATGAGCTGCGCGGAATCGCCCGTGCCGCGGACCAGTACCCGGTCACCCGGCTTCATGGTGGAGACGGCGACGGTCGCGGCATTGTCGAGAGTTTTGGCTCCCGGTTCGACCATCATAAAGATCGCGTCCTGAGCAAGGCGGACTGCCCACGTACGGTTGTCGCCGGAACGGAGGGTGAACTCGCCGGCTTCGTTTGCCGCGGACAGTGCCTCACCCAGGACGCGAGCCACCATATCGTTTTGTTGTGCTTCAGACTTGGGGGTCCACGAGGTGGCTAAAACCAGGAGTGCGGTCAGAATCCTCATTGGCTATGACTGCCTTCACAAGGGAAGTCGTAGTTAGGGACGTGGAAGATTACTTGGGGGAACCAGCGGGTTGGTAAAGAAATGTAAAGCGCGGGGCGGCACCGGAAAGATGCTGCCCCGCGGTGGAGGTGCCACCGGCCTGAGTTCTGCCAATGAAGGGCTGCATTCCAAATGGTGACCGAGGACACAACGGAAAAGATGGACGGAGCACAAAGGCGCGGATTGCCCTGTCCGGTACCCCGCGGCGTCGCCCGAAAACAACTGAATCCGGACAGCACCATGGAACGAGAGCGCGGCCGACAGCGCCGTGCGGGCCGTGGGCGCGTCGTCGGTGGCCAGTTGCGGCACCGGCCGGCATGCCGGTCAGCACGAGCCAGTTCCGCCTCCGTCCGTACCGAGAAGGGCACGATAGCATGGCGTCGCGCGAATTGGTAGGTTGAGTGATTCCGATGAACCTTTCTCCAGAGCAACTCGCCGCGGTTCAGCGCGGCGGTCAGGACGTGTGCTGCGTGGCCGGACCCGGCTCCGGCAAGACCACCGTGCTGGTGGAGCGTTTCGTGTGGCTGGTGGGACAAGGCACGGACGCGCAGCAGATTCTGGCGGTCACCTTCACCGAGAAGGCGGCCATCAGCATCAAGAAGAAACTGTTGGATCGCTTCAAGAACAGGGAGGACATCCGCCGGACCATTGAGCGCGCACCGGTCTTCACGATTCATGGCTTCTGCAATTCGCTGCTGAAGGAGCATGCGCTGGCGGCGGGTGTAGATCCGGAGTTCCGCGTGCTGGACGATTTGGAAGCGCGGACGGAACGGCACCTGGCGATGGACACCGTGCTCGACCGCTACGCGCTGAACCGGCGCCAGGATCTTCGGGCCCTGTTCGAAAACTGGAGCGCCTGGGATCCGCGCAAGGCACTGCTCGAAATGCATGACGCATTCCGCACGTCGGGCGGCATTTGGCCGCGGCCTTCAGGGAGATCACCCGAGCTGGTGCTGGAGGAATTGACCGCTGAGATGGCGGCGCGCATCCGGGAGGCCGTGGAGGCCGTGCCGTCGAAGTCCGAGGCCCAGCAGAGCCGACTGGAGAGTATGCGAAGGTGGCTGGACTCGAAGGGGAGCATGGGAGAGATCGACTGGGTGCGATCCTTCGTCGTTTCCCTGAAGGGCACGTCCGCCAATCGCGATGCCTGGCGTGCGCCGATCGACCGGGCGATTGAACTACGGGAGAGCATCCCGTCCTGGTACGCGGCGGTGAAGTTCGCGCCGCAGGTGACGCTGCTGCGAGACATCTTCGACGCATTCGGCGAGGAGTACGCCAGACGCAAGCGCGCCCTGGCGGGCCTGGACTTCTCGGATCTGGAAGAGCTTGCGCTGGCTCTGCTGAAGCGGGATGAAGATGTCCGGGCGGAGACGGCGAAGCGCTTCGAAGCCATCCTGATGGACGAACTGCAGGACACGAATCCGGTGCAGTGGGAGATCGCCAGCCTGATCCGGCGCGAGGGGCGCTTCTTCGCCGTCGGCGACGTGAACCAGTCGATCTACGGCTTCCGCTACGCCGACCCGAAGCTGTTCCAGGAGTTCGAGAGTTCGTTCAAAGACGCCGGCCGCGAAGTAGAACGGCTGGAGGCGAACTATCGCAGCCGGCCGGAGATTCTGCAGGCGGCGTCGCGAGTGGCGAAGCTGTGTCCCGGCATCCGGCCGCACGAATTGATCGCGGGGAAGACAGATTTCGCGGAGAAATCCATCCCGAGCGTTGAAGTTCAGGTCTACGTCCCTGGTGAAGACGAGGACAGCCTCGAGGCCGAGTGGCTGGCCGCGCGGCTGGCCGAACTGCGGACGGGATTGGGCCTCCGGTGGAAGGACATCGCCGTGCTCGCGCGCCGCGCGGTGACGCTGGCGCAGGTCGAGACCGCGCTGACGGCCGCGGGTATCCCTTACGTCCTGACCGGCGGTGGGAATTTCTTCGAGCAGCAGGAGATCAGAGACCTGTTGAACTGGCTGCGCGTGCTGCACACGCCGGCGGATGAGATCTCGCTGTACGGGGTGCTGCGCTCCCCGTTCTTCAATATTGGCGACGAGGAGATGTACCGCCTGCACACGCAAGGCGCGTGGCCTCCGGCACGGGAGATGTCGCACATCGAATCGATTCGCGCACAGCGCGAGGAGACGAGCGTCGCCACACTGCTGGCGCTTGAAATCGACGCCTGCGGCTACTTGACGGACAGTCCTGGAGCGATCCGAGCGAACGTCGAGAAGTTTCTCGACCTGGTCCGCACATTGGAGAGCGCGCTGCCGGGCGACATCGCGGGCTGGCTTTCGCGGTTCGACGACTTACGCGCAACCGGCGGCGAGGCCAACGCGCCGACGCTGGAGGACGAGGACGCCGTCAACCTGCTGACGATCCACAAGGCTAAGGGATTGGAGTTCAAACTAGTGGCCGTGGCTTCGCTGCATAGCGCATCACGCACCAATAACGATCCGCTGAACTGGACTGCCGCGAACGGACTCGGGGCCACATGGCGCCTCCCGGGCGACACCGACGCGACGCCCGACCCCACATATCTGGCCAACAAGGATACGCTGCGCGAAGCGGAAAAACTCGAAGAGGACCGCCTGCTTTACGTCGCCATGACCCGCGCGGAGGGGCACCTACTCCTTTCCTGGACCAAACCGAAACGCGGCAACGGCCTCTGGTCTAAGACGGTGATGGAGGCTTTCGGAATCGAGGACGTCAGCACTCCCGTTGAGCCGTACGAGACCTGCGGCATCCGCGTGGCCGTGCGCAATGGTGCCCCACCGGCAGTGGCAGTCGCGGTCGAGGCATCGGCCCAGAAGGAATTCGTCGAACTGGAACGGCTGGCCGAGGAGCCGCAGGCGTCATCCGCAATCGGCGTCACAGCGTTGGTCCACTTCGTCGAGTGCCCGCGCCGGTCGCTGCTAGAGCGAATCCTCGGCTGGCCATCGCAGGCGGTTGAACCGGCAACTTTGGAGGGCAGCCGCAGCGCGATCGACCGGGGTACGGAGATTCACGAACTGCTTGCAGGCGAGAATGTCGCCATGCCTTCGGAGGAGGCGCTTGAACTGAAGCGCGCCTTCGATGCCAGCGCCCTCGGCCGCCGCGCGGCCCGAGCCTCGCGCATTGAACGTGAGTACGACTTTCTGTTTCACTTCGACGGTACCTTGCTGCGCGGTTCCATCGACTTGTGGTTTGAGGAGAACGGCGAAACCGTCCTGGCCGACTACAAGACCGGCCGCACAATTCGCGCCGAGCTGATGGAGGCCTACCAAGCGCAGTTGTGGATCTACGCGCTGGCGCTGGAACGTTTGCTGGGCCGTCTGCCGGACAAGGCCTACCTGGCGCTGCTCGACCGGAATGAGATCGTCGAAGTGGAGTTGGGAGAGACAGCCCGGAGAGGCGCTTCGGCAGTGATCGCGGACTTCGTGAAGGCGGAGAAGGAGGGCCGCTTCGAGCTTCGGCCCGGCGAGAGATGCCAGTATTGCCGGTTCTATCGCAGCGGCTGCGATAGCCCGTGGATCGCGGAGGAATGAAGGCCGGCTAGAGTTCCTGGCAGCCCTTGGACTTCTTCGTCGCCGCCCGTGCCGACAGGGCCTTCATCAGCTTGTCGTGCACCGGATTCGGCAACTCCTGCGGTTCCATGCCCTTATAGACCTGAATGGTCTTTTTGCAGGTATCGAAGATCACCCAGCAATTGGGGCACTCGGTGATGTGCTGCTCCAGAGCCTGGCGCGTGGAGGGGTCGGTGGTCTCGTCGAGGTACTCGCCGAGCTCCCTCAAAAAATCTTTACACGTAACCAAGGATCTGATCCCCCTTCCGCTTGAAGGTGCGAGTGAGCTTCTCCCGCAGTTGCAGGCGCGCGCGCAACAGGCGGCTCTTCACCGCCGCAATCGACAGGCCCAGAGCCTCCGCGGTCTCCTCCGTGGAAAGCTCTTCCACATCGCGGAGAATGAAAACCGTACGGAAAATGGGCTTCAAACTGTCGATGGCCTCGTCCAGAATCTCTCTCATTTCTGACTGGCTGTAGCGCTGTTCCGGGTTGTCGTCCCATACGGCGATTTCCCGGACAATCGGCTCCTCATCGGTTTCGATGCTTTCATCGAGTGAAACGCTTCGGTCGGATTTACGTTTTCTTAACTTCATCAGGCTTTCGTTGACCGCAATCCTGACCAGCCAAGTATAGAATTTGGACTGCTCCTGGAAGGAATCCAGGTGCTCGAAGGCCTTCAGGACGGCTTCCTGGAGCACGTCCTCAGCGTCTTCGTCGTTTTGCACGATGTGGCGGGCTGTACGGTAGACACGCCGCTCATAGCGCTTGACCAGCTCCCCAAAGGCGCTCAAATCCCCTTGTTTGGCCATCCGAACCAGCGTGAGTTCGTCCAACGCGGGGAGATCTGTTCCGTCTTTGGTGCTTGCGCCTGCCATGAAATTCGACTCCGAAACCCCAGAATAGCAGCAGCCGGATCCCCGTGAACCTCCCGGACCCGGGTCCGAATCCGCATGATAACCTGAAAGTTTCCCGGCATTTCTACCATGAGCGACATGTTGACGATCACGCTGCCGGACGGCAGCAGCAAGGCCGTCCCGCCAGGGACTGCCCCTATCGACATCGCCCGCCAGATCGGGCAGCGCCTGGCCGACGACGCCATTGTGGCTCGCGTCAACGGCAACCTCTGGGACCTTACCCGCCCCCTGGAAGAAGACGCGAAGCTCGAGATCCTGACGACCAAAAGCCCTGAGGCGCTTGAGGTTTACCGCCACTCCACAGCACACCTGCTGGCTGCGGCCGTGCTCGAACTGTATCCCGAGACCAAGCTCGGCATCGGACCGCCCATCAAGGACGGTTTCTACTACGATTTCCAGCGGCCCTCCCCATTCACCGCCGAAGATCTCGAGAAGATCGAGAAAAAGATGGCGGAGATCCGCGACCGAGACCTCCCCTACGAGCGAAAGCTCATGCCCAAGGAGGAGGGGCTGAAGAAGTATGCCGCCCTCGACGAGCCCATGAAGTGCGAGCTGATCGAGGAGCGCGCCGACTCCATCTTCAGCGAGTACACTCTCGGACCCCATTTCATCGACTTCTGCCGTGGCCCGCACATCCCGACCACCAAGAAGATCAAGGCCTTCAAACTGCTCTCCATCGCCGGCGCGTACTGGAAGGGCGACGAAAACCGCCACCAGCTCCAGCGCATTTATGGCACGGCCTGGTTCTCGCAGAAGGACCTGGACGAATACCTGCATAAGCTCGAAGAGGCCAAGAAGCGCGACCACCGCGTGCTGGGCAAGCAGCTCGGCCTGTTCGCCGTCGACGACAAGGTGGGTCAGGGGCTGATTCTCTGGAAGCCCAAGGGCGCCATCGTCCGCCAGGAGCTCCAGACCTTCATCAGCGAGCACCTGCGCCGCCAGGGCTATTCGCAGGTCTTCACGCCCCACATCGGCAAGCTCGACCTCTACAAGACCAGCGGCCATTTCCCGTATTACGCCGACAGCCAATTCCCTCCCCTGGTGGACCGCGAGCAGCTCGCGAAGCTCTCCCAGGAGGGCTGCACCTGCGCCACGCTCTCCAACATGCTGGGCAGCGGCGAGATTGAGGGCTTCCTGCTGAAGCCCATGAACTGTCCGCACCACATCCGGATCTACGACAGCGATCCGCACAGCTACCGCGATCTGCCGATCCGGCTCTCCGAATTCGGCACCGTCTATCGCTTCGAGCAGAGCGGCGAACTGGGCGGCATGACGCGCGTCCGCGGCTTCACGCAGGACGACGCCCACATCTTCTGCACCGAGGACCAGGTGCCGCAGGAGGTCTCCGGCTGCCTTGAGTTGGTGAAGATCATCTTCGGCACGCTCGGCATGAAGGACTACCGCGTCCGCGTCGGCCTGCGCGACCCCGACAGCGCCAAGTACGTCGGCAAGCCCGAGCAGTGGGACCGCGCCGAAAAGGCCTGCAAGGATGCCGCGCAGTCGCTCGGCGTTCCGTTCTCGCTCGAGCCCGGCGAAGCGGCCTTCTACGGACCAAAGATCGACTTCGTCGTGCAGGACGTCATTGGCCGCGAATGGCAGCTTGGCACGGTGCAGGTGGACTACCAGCTCCCCGAGCGCTTCGAGCTCAGCTACACCGGCGCCGACAACAGGGCGCATCGCCCGGTGATGATTCATCGCGCGCCCTTCGGCAGCATGGAGCGCTTCGTCGGCGTGCTGATCGAGCACTTCGCGGGTGCCTTCCCTGCTTGGCTCGCGCCCGTGCAGGCCATCGTGCTGCCGATCTCCGACCGGCACACGGCCTACGCCGAAACCGTCCTCGGCAGGCTGAAGGCCGCCGGCCTGCGCGCCGATCTCGATACGCGCAGCGAGAAGGTGAACTACAAGATCCGCGAGGCGCAGCTTCAGAAGATCCCCTTCATGCTCGTCGTCGGCGACCGAGAGGCCGAGAACGGCAACGTGGCCGTCCGCACCCGCAAGGGCGGCGACCTCGGCGCTAAGCCGGTCGATGAGGCCATCTCGACGATCAAGGCCATGGTGGATTCGAGAGCCGTCGGCGAATAGCGGCGCGCATGTCCTGGGTTCCCACGCTCCTGCTCGGCGCCGTGCTGCTGGGCTCGTGGGTCTTCTGCATTCTCACCGTCCGGGCGGTGGTGCTGTACCGCTCCACCCGCCCCGCGCCCTCGCGCCGCGGCGAGAGCATTTCCATCCTCAAGCCGCTGCACGGTCTGGACGCCGGCCTGGAAGCGAATCTCCGCAGTTTCTTCGAACAGGACTACGACGGCCGCTTCGAGATCCTCTTCGCGGCGCGTGCGGACAACGACGCCGGCCTCGCCCTTGCCCGGAGTTTGGCCGCGGGGTATCCGCACGTCGAGACGCGCTTCTTCGTCACCGGCGAGCCGCCCTACCCGAACGCCAAGGTCTGGAGCCTGGAGATCATGACGCGCGAGGCCCGGCACGACCTGCTGGTCATGAGCGACTCCGACATTCGCGTGACACCCGAAATGCTCGAGCGTATCGCCGACGAGTTCGCCGATGACCGCACGGGCGTCGCCACGTGCCCCTACCGCGCCGTGCCCGGCCGCAGTTTCTGGTCGACACTCGAGGCCATCGGCATGAACACCGAATTCTGGGGCGGCGCCATCGTGGCCCGCATGGTCGAAGGCGGCGTGAAGTTCGCCGTCGGCCCGACCACGGCCGCGCGGCGCCGCGTGCTGATGGACATCGGCGGCTGGACCCGCCTGGCAGAGTATCTCGCCGAAGACTTCGTCATGGGCCAGTTCGCCGCCGAGAAGGGCCACGGCGTCATCCTGTCCAGTTACGTGGTGGAACACCGCATCGGCTCTCAGTCGTTGGGCACCAACTTCGCGCACCGCCTGCGCTGGAACCGGTCAACGCGTCGTTCACGTCCCGCCGGCTACACGGGCCAGTTGTTCACCAACCCCACAGCGATTCTGCTCCTGCTCGTCGTCTGGCAGCCCGCGCTGTGGTGGCTGGCGATTCCCACCATGCTCCTTCGTTCCATCGCCGCCCGTGCCGTGAGTTGGAGCGTGCTGCGCGATCCGCTCTGCAACCGTTTGTGGTGGTTGATCCCGGTCCAGGACCTGCTCAGCTTTGTCTTCTGGCTGGCCGGCTACTTCGGCAACACCATCGAATGGCGCGGCCGGCGCTACCGCCTGCTGCGCGACGGGCGATTTGAGCTCATCGCGAACGGCTGAGACTTCTGAGACTCCGCCGCAGACCACCTCCCCATCCAGTCCGCAGCCGCGCGGCCTCCAGGCACACAAATCCCAAATATCCCACCGCCAGCGCGGACAGCCACACAATCGGAAACCGGTAGCGCATGTCGGCGACCGCGATGTAGAACACCACAGGGTAGAGCGCGAAGACTCCCGAGAATACGAGCGCCGCTGCCCTGCCCCGCCGCCACATCAAACCCAGCCCGGCGGCGGAAAGCACTGTCACCATCCACAAAGGCCACGACGCCGGGGTCAGCGGGTAGCTGGTGGGAAACCAGAACTCGCGAACGCGTTCCAGCGTTAACGCAGCGAACCGCGAAGGATGCGTTTTGATCCACTCGATCGCCTGCCGTTGCGCCTCGGCGTCGAAGCTCAGTTCGCCCGCCTGCCGCAGCTTCTCTAGCTCTGCGAGGTTCCAGTTTGAAACCATGCGGTCGTAGCACCCGCTCACGCGGCTCTCGTAGAGCGTGGCCTTGGCGCAGTCGCTGTTCGAGACATTCAACGTCAGTCCTAGGTTGCTTTTGAGTGTGAAGCTCCCCAGCGCTCGGTAGTTCCGCCACGCCCAGGGCGCGACGAGCAGCGCGGTCACCAGCCATAGCGCCGCAAACTGCCGCGTCCTCTCGGGGAGCATTCGACCAGCTCGGACAGTCGCCAGACAGCTCACTGGAAGAACGACGAACAGCGCCGTCGGATTCATGAGTATCGCTAGCGCCCCGGCCGCCGGCAGCGCCACGCGCATCAGCATTGCGCCAGAATCTGGCGTCGCGAATCTCGCCAGCACGCAGTAGCCCACCAGACATGCAGCCGTCACGTTCGCATCCCAGGCGGGAATGATCCACGTCATGGGCGGAATCAGGCTCACAAAGCCCGCGATCGTCCCAGGAATCGAGTGGCCCCAGAAGAACCTGGCCGCCAGCGGCAGCATCGCTACACCGAAGGCGTGGGCGATCACCGCGAACAACGTCGCCAGTTTGGCGGACTGCGCCTCGCCGCCCGCGCGGAGCAGCAAACTCAGCAGGAACGGATATCCCGGCGGAGTCATCGCCGTCGGCCCCGTCGGACCTGCCGCGAACGGATCGGCAAACTCTCCGGTCCGCGCAAGGCTTCTGGCCACGTGGACCGTCTCGTATCCGTCGCCGAACGGCACCTGTCCCTGAATCCGCACCTGCACCAGACCGGCAAAGAATGCCAGGCAGAACAGTAGACCGCAGGCCTTGGGTAGACGCAGGCGGTGGTCGCTCGGCTGAGGCACTCTGAGGTATGGTACCGGAACTCTGACCCGCTGGAGGGATTCGCAGACGCCGAAATAATCTATCGCTCCGTCCTTCACTGTGCATCGGTGAAAACGTACGGCGACTTTGTCCGCCGAACACGATTCCCGATTCACTTTAGGAGGATTCTGGATGCGCAAACTCGCTCTCTGTCTCGTCATGGCGCTTGCGATGATGGCCAGCGCTCTCCCCGTTTCCGCTCAAGCACACGTCTATGCCGTGCACGGCATCCCTGGTGCTAACGGCTTCCCAGTCGACGTTTCCGTGGACGGAGCCTGCGCCGTCACCGGCTTCACCTTTGGCACGGTCGGCGGACCGCTGACCCTCAGCGCCGGTACGCACACTGTGAACATCTACGTCGCGAACACATTGAATCCCTGCTCCGGTGCGCCCGCGCTGTCTGCATCGCCGAATCTCGCGGATGGTGGCACTTATGCCCTGGTGGCTCACCTGACGGATTCCGGCGCTCCCACTCTGAGCGGCTTCCCAATCGACGTCCGCAACCCCGGTCCGGGCCAAGGCCGCTTCATCGTGCATCACACCGCCGCGGCGCCCTGCGTTGATGTGCGAGTCGCCCGTGACGAGAACTCTAAGAATGGTCCGGCAGTTAACGTCCCGAACTTCTGCAACGGCGCGCAGATCCCCGCCGCGTTCCGTCCCGGAGACTGGTACGCAACCCTCTCTGTCGCGGGGACGCCTGTCTTTGGACCGACCTTGCTCACTCTGAAGCCAAGGACTGCTCAGCTGGTCTTTGCTGTCGGCGTCTTCCCGGAGACATTTACCTACATCGTGAAGGCCGTGCCCACCGAATAGCTCAGCCCCATGGCGAGGCTCGCTCCGGTGAGTCTCGCCTTATCGCACGTGGTCCACTCACGACTGCCAGAAACTCGTCCGCCGTCTTCGGCCACATTGCAGTAATCTTCGGAGGCAGCGCACGCAGCGGGACCTGGTGCAGGATCGTTGGCCGGTCATCCGAACGGAAGTAGCACTTTTCGCAAGACGGCGTTCCTTGCGCGCGGTCAAAGTTAATGCGGATCTCGCGCGATCGCGCCGCCCGCCACAACGCCCTGAAGCCGCTCCTGGCAACGCCGCCGAAGTGTTCCATCTCGTGCCCCGCATAACTGCAGAACACCAGGTCTCCGTCGGAATTCAGAGTCGGCGAGAAGTGCGGCTTGGCGCAGGTCAACGGGCCCCGCCGCGCCTCGTCCACGCGCACGCCCGCATCGGGCCCGCCCCGATAGGCGTAGCGGCTCAACTCAGTCCGCAATGGCACGAGTTGCGAGTCCACGCTCGAGCCTCGATAGTCGTAGGGACGCAGGCTCTTCACGCTGAACAGATCGGCGCCACAGTCCTGCGCTAGTCCCAGGAGGTCCGCCATCTGATGTTCGTTCTCGCGAGTCGCCAGAGACCGGAACTCGATCAGCGGGTACGGCATGCCCAGGCGCCGCCTCGCCGCGTCCAGGCGGCGCGCCGTGTCCAGCACCTTCTCGAGCTTGCCGCCCACTCTGTACTTCTCGTATGTCCCCTGATCCGCGCCGTCCGCGCACACAATAACCACGCTCGGCTGCGCTTCCACCAGGCGCTCGATGTGACGCTCACTGTTGGCGACCGTGGCGTTCGTGCTAATGACGGTCATGATCTCCGCCTCCGTCGCCGCCGTGATCATTTCTGGAAGGCGCGGATGCATCAGCGGCTCGCCCCAATCCCAGAACAGCATCAACATCAGCACGTCGCGCAATTCTTCGAGCGTGCGCCGGTACAGATCGATGTCCAAATGCGTCGCGGGTCGCCCCAGCGCCTCGGTACCTGTCGGACACGCGGGACACTGCAAGTTGCAGTGCGTGGTGACGCCGACATGCAGGACATGCGGCAGCGCCGCGCCGCCATACCGCAGGAGCCTCCGGTCGAAAGTCTGAAGGGCCAGGTTTCTGCGCCGCGCGGCCGTCAGTTCGCTATGGAACAACAGCCCCTCCTGCGCGATCGGATACTCCTGATCCATCGCCAACCGCCGGAGCCTGCCAGAGAGCAAGCCCAGCCGCCTGGAGAAAGAGGTGCTGGATTTCCCGTGGTTCATGCAGCGGTCACCGCCGCCCTGCGCGTGAACCGGTTCGGATTCCGCTCCGCCGGAGCCGAGAGCACCATGTGCCAGAACAGCGTGTTCGACTCACTGCATGCCGCCAGCGGATCGGGCCAGGACATCGCCCCTACTCTGTCGCCCGCAATCACTTTGCACCCGCAGGCCATCGCTTCCGCCGCCAGGCGCCCGAAGGCGTGCAGCATCACCGGATCCACGACGACGGCCTGATAGGAGTTCAGCAATTCGGGCATCCGGTCGTGTTCCACCGAATGATACGGAAAGATCTCCGTATCATATCCGGCGGCGCGCGCCCTCGCGATCGCCGTTGGCGCCACGCGGATGCCGTCTCCCGTGATCAACGCAGCCTTCTTGCGCTGGTCCCACGGCTTCATCACGCGGAACCTCTCCAAGTCCAGCGGAGGCGCGATCACATGCTGCGGCATGTCGAGCCGGAGCAGCAGGTTGATACACTCCTTGTGCAGAGGCGACAGGAACTGCGCGCAATCGCAGATGTCGTACAGATCCTGGAACGCTGCCCGCACCGACCCGGCGCAGTCGCAGTCCAGAAGCCTCGGCGGATTCGTGGCAATGCAGCGCCCGTCGCGGTGCGCACAGGGATGAACGTCGCGCTCGCTCCGCACCACGTGCCCCTCGTAGTTCATCAGCAGCCGCCGCCAGCGCCGTGCCCAGGCGATCTCCGAGCGATAGGCAATCGCGTGCAACTGCGAGTTCGCCAGCCAGTGCCACACGCTCGCCTTCAGACGTGCGCCGCCGCCGTTCGTGGCTCCGGCCGCCGGCCGGAGGTTGGCCAGGATCACTGCGTCATAGTCTCCCAGTTCGACGTCCGCATCCGGCAGGACGGTGTCCACCCGCACGCCCCGCGGGGCTGCGTCGACGTGCTGGCGCAGGCTGATCTCGGCGCCCCCCTGGCTGCTGAGCGGCACCGCGTGGACCAAAAGAACTCGCATGAATCCCGTCGCCGGCAGTCCTCCGATTGGTGTCCCTGGCGCCGGCGGAAATCATAACGGTAACATGCGACGCGATTCATGCCGCAATGTCAAAGTGCGGATTAGTACTAGACCTCTCACCTGTAAGTCCATACAAGCCCAGGGCCTTTGTTGTCTCGATCAGAAATAAAGGAGCCAGGTCAACCAGCGCCGGGATATCCGCAATTCTCCTCAGCCGCGCCCGCGCCGCGCGCGCGTACATCGGCGATTCGATGGTCAACCGCCGCGCCACGGCCGCCGGATCGGCCCGGAGCATGTAGTTGATCTCCCGGACGCTGCCCGCCATGCGGATTGCGTCCTCGATCAGAAAATCGTCGAACATCATCAGAGCCCGGTAGGCGTTCAGTGCGCGCACACGCCGGTCGGCCGGCAGGCCGCTGGCGGCAATCGCCTGCTCCAGGCTCTCGCGTCCCATGAGTTCACGGGTGAGGTCGCAGCGGCACTCGCCGACATACGGAGGCGTCGCCGCGAACAGCCGGAAAGCGGCGTCTAGCGGGCCGGTTTGCCTGGCAGGATTCGCGAAGTACACACGCGGCAGAACGTCGCGCGTCACGCGTTGCAGGTGCAGCGAGACGCCCCGGTAAAGGTCGCAGAACGCGGCGTCGCGCCCGTGCGGCGTGTGGTTCCACGCGTCAAGTTCGCGGCGCTCCAGCGAGCGCTCCTCGACGTTCTGCAAGATCCGGAACGACATTCGCCCGAAGTCCGGCACGGGATCGCCGCAGTGTTTCACAAGCGGCGCTGCCAGAACCGCCCGGCCCCACTCGACCAGCCTCGGGTCCAACAGCGAGCGCCGCGCGGGCGCCTTCACGAAGATCTCGCCGCTACCCACCGCGACCGGATGTAGCGAGCCGATCGAGCAGCCGCGCCGCTTCTCGGCGAAACGGTCGAAGAATGGCAGGTTCAAGTCGAGATAGACCGGCTCCGCCATTGTCGCGCCAGACTCGGCGCGC
Organism: Bryobacteraceae bacterium; assembly: GCA_050789245.1. Classification (GTDB taxonomy): domain Bacteria; phylum Acidobacteriota; class Terriglobia; order Bryobacterales; family Bryobacteraceae; genus PNKE01. Next base: position 41,263 of record JBOZRR010000044.1, read on the forward strand.
ATCCGGAGCGCCACGGCGGCCTCAGCGTAAATTGCGTCGCGCAGCTTTCTAAGCGAAACGAATTCGCGCGCGAGCGACTGCCGGGCCTCGGCTTCGGCCGTGCGGCGCAGACGCGCCAGCAGGTGGTCGCCCGTCGCGGCATCGCGGTAGATCCGGTCCTCCCCCGACGTCGTCAGCGTCTGCCACAGCGCGTGAAGTTGCTCCAATTCCAAGGTGCTCGCGCCGTGGGCCTCGGCGGCGGCCTTCCAGCTCAGGCTGCCGGAACTCTTCAGCAGCCGGCGCAACCACTGAATGGGATGCACGCCGGCGAGCGCGGCCAGCAGATCGTCGTGAGGCGGGATGGGGTCGAGCGCAACGTCGATCTCTCCCGACGGTTTTCTCGAGATCCGCGCCGGCGCCGGCGCGTCGACGCGGAACGGCGAGGCCCCGGCAAAGAGACCGCGGGCGATCTCGCGAAGCCAGTGAAATTGAAAGCCGAACGGCACACGGGTGATTACATCCGGCAGAAGGTTCTGCGTCATCTCGTTCCTCAACTCCGAAGGGATTTCCGGGCAGTGCGCCCGGCTCCATTCTAGCGGGCGTGCACCAAATTTCCGGGGGTTTCTGAACGTCGAAATGCGCCGCGCGAAGCCGCTAAAACATTGGCGGGCCGAGCTTTGGGTGCCGCCGCTGATTTATTTTCAGGCGTTGTGACCGGCGTCCGAGCCAGTCGTTCATTTCGCCAAGGGAGGCGAACAATCCGACCAGCGACGGGTCCATCCGCGCGGGAGCGCGGCGGCGGCGCGAAAAATCGCGCGGCGAGAAGGTGTTGCGCACGCCGATCACGGCCGTGCCCATCGGGCGGTACTCGTGCGTGCCCTGTGCGTAGGCGAGGTCGTCCTTGATCCAGAGTGCGAACCCCATGACTCGTGAAGTAGGATAGCGCAGAGGTTCCGCCATGAGCATATCGATCACACGCAGAGGTATGGTGGCGCTGGCCGGTACGGCCGTGGCGCTGGCGCAGAGCACCGAGGAGAAGGTGCAGCGGAAAGGACGGCTGAAGCAGGGCGTCTGCGGCGGCGTCTTCGGCCGCAATATGCCCTTCGAGGAACGGGCAAAGAACGCCGCCCGCATGGGCGCGCTGTGCTATGACCTGACGGGTCCGCAGCAGTGGCCGGTGCTCAAGAAGTACGGCCTGGTGCCGACCATGGTCTCCGGCGGCGGCAAGCTGACCGACGCCTGCAACGACAAGTCGCTGCACGAAGCCATCTACAAGCAGTTCAGCGAGAACATCCCCCGCGCGAAACAGGAGGGCATCCCGAACGTCATCACCTTCTCCGGCAACCGCCGGGGCAAGAGCGACGAGGAGGGCCTCGACAACTGCCTCCAGATCCTGAAGCGCGTCACGCCCATCGCCGAGGACAACGGCATCACCATCTGCATGGAGCTGCTGAATTCGAAGGTGGACCACCCGGACTATCAGTGCGATCACAGCACCTGGGGCGTCGAGCTGTGCAAGCGCGTGAATTCGCCGCGCTTCAAGCTGCTGTACGACATCTACCACATGCAAATCATGGAGGGAGATGTCATCCGCACCATCCGCCAGAACATCCAGCACATAGGCCACTTCCACACGGCGGGCAACCCCGGACGCAACGAGCCGGACGACAGCCAGGAGCTGAACTACCGCCCGGTGGCGCAGGCGATTGTCGATCTCGGCTACACCGGCTACTTCTCGCATGAATACAGCCCGAAGAAGGATCCGATGACGTCGCTCGACGCCGCGATGCGCCTCTGCGACGTGTAGCGGGTACAATAACTTACTCACAAACCGTATGGATCGCGTCGCCGTTCCGGACATCCTGCCGCAGCCGACTCTCGAGTTCCGGTCGCGCTTCGGAAAATGGCTGGAACGGGGCGAAAACCTCGAAGAATCGGGCCACGCAGTCGAGACGCACCCGTGGTACAAGGTCCTGTGGCTCACGGGTGTCGACTACTTCTCGACACTCGGCTACCAGCCCGGCATTGCGCTGCTGGCGGCAGGCGCCGTTTCACCGATCGCAACGCTGATTCTCGTTCTGGTGACGCTTTTCGGAGCGCTGCCGATCTATGCCCAGGTGGCCGGACGCAGCTATGCCGGCCAGGGCTCCATCGCGATGCTCGAAGACTTGCTGCACGGATGGAAGGGCAAGGTCTTCGTTCTGGTGCTGCTCGGCTTCGCCGCGACGGACTTCGTCATCACCATGACCCTTTCGGCGGCGGATGCGGCCAAGCACGCCATCGAGAACCCGATCCTTCACGACTACCTCGGCGACCACCAGGTTCTGATCACTCTGATCCTGGTGACGGCGCTCGCCGTCGTCTTCCTGCGCGGCTTCAAAGAGGCCATCGGTGTCGCGGCGATCGGGGCCATCCCGTTTCTGCTGCTGAACCTCGTGACACTGCTGCGTGGGCTGTGGGAGATCTTCCAGCACCCGGAGTACATCGCCCGATGGCGCAACGCGCTCGAGTCGCAGGGTGACTGGACCACAGCACTCGCCGCAGCGATGCTCGTCTTCCCAAAACTCGCGCTCGGCCTCAGCGGATTCGAGACGGGTGTGACGGTGATGCCGCTCGTCGAGGGCATGAAGCTGAGCGAACTCCACGGGCAGCGGCGTCCGCGCGTGCCGCGCGTGCGCATCAGGAACACGCGCCGGATGCTCGCGACGGCGGCGCTGATCATGAGCGTCTTCCTCGTACTCTCCAGCTTCGTCACGACGCTGCTGATCGAACCTCACGACTATCAGCACGGCGGCAAAGCCTCCGGCCGGGCAATTGCGTTTCTGGCGCACAAGTACCTCGGCAGCGTGTTCGGCTCTGTGTACGACCTTTCGACGATCCTGATCCTCAGCCTGGCCGGGGCGTCGGCCATGGCCGGATTGCTGCACCTGATCCCCCGCTACCTGCCGCGCTTCGGCATGGCGCCGATATGGGCGACGCTGGCGCGCCCGCTGGTGATGGTGATCCTCGGCTTCAATATCCTGGTCACGCTGGCCTTCAAGGCCGACGTCGACGCACAGAGCGGCGCATACGCCACGGGCGTCCTGGTGCTGATGCTCTCCGCCGCGTTCGCAGCGGCACTGGCACTGTGGCGTGAGAAGCGGAAGTCGAAGTCGCTGTACTGCTGGGCGGTCACGCTGGTATTCGCCTACACACTGGTGGACAACTGCATCGGCCGTCCAGACGGCCTGATCATCGGCTCGATCTTCATCCTCGTGATTGTGACGGTCAGCGGCGTCAGCCGGGTCTGGCGCTCGACGGAGTTCCGGGTGTCGAAGATGTACTTCGACAACGCGGAGAGCGCGAAGCTGGGCCGGTCGATGCGGGGCAAGAAGATCCACATGGTGCCGCTGCGGACGCAGTCGCCGGAAGCGCGTGCCCGGAAGCGTGAGGAGATCCAGAAGCACTACAACGTCTCCGGCGCGCTGGCCTTCGTCAACGTGGAACTGGTGGACAACCGCAGCGAGTTCGCCATGCCTCTCGAAGTGTCCGTTGAGCGAGAGGGCGAGGACTACATCGTCAACGTCTACGGCGCAATTGCCATCGCCAACACGCTGGCGTACTTGAGCGAACTCGTGGACCCGATCAGTATCTTCGTCGGCCTCACCCGCCAGAGCCTGATGCAGCAGGCCGTGCGGTACCTGCTTTTCGGCGAAGGCGAAACCGGCCTGATGGTCTACACCATTCTGCTCAAGTACTGGGAGTGGACTCCGGAAGAAGACGTGCGCCCGTTGATCTTCCTGATGTCGGACTGACGCGGGATCAATCCAGTCACGAATGAATGCGCCGCAGCACCGCCGCAACAATGCGGTCGCAGCGCTCGCCGAGGAAGTTGAACACCTTTTCGGCCTCGGGCCCGGCGTCGACGGTGATGATCTCCTTCAGGATGCCGCGGGCGCGGTGCAGCCGCGTCTTCACGGCCTGCTCCTGGATGCCCAGGCACCCGGCGGTTTCGGCCGTGTCCATCCCCTCGACGTCGCGAAGGACGAAGACGGTTCTGTAATGCAGCGGAAGGCGGTCGATCGCCGATTCGAGCAGCTCGCGCAACTGGCCATCGATCACCTGTTGCTCGGGATTTCGATGGATCCGGTCTTCCAGATAACGGGAGTGCTCCATGTCGAATCCGTCCGTATCCAGTGCTTCGAGACGGCCGGCACGACGTTTCCTCGAAAGGGCCTCATAGACGGCGATGCGGGTGAGCCAGGTGGCGAACTTCGACCGGCCTTCGTAATCGCTTAGATGGGCGAAGGCGCGGACGTAGGCGTCCTGAACAACGTCCTCCGCTTCGGCGTCGTCCGAAATGATGGACCGTGTCGCCCGGAAGAGCCTCCGGTTGTGGCGCCGCATGAGGATCTCGAACAGATCGGGCTCGCCATCCAGCACCCTCAAGGCGACTTCTTCGTCGGTGAGCTGATCCGGCGCGGAGGCAATCGCGAGGCTCGCGGTAGTCGAAGACATGAGACGCACGCTCCTAGTCCCATTAGAGTTGCGCGGCGTTGCGCGGCTTCAAAAATTCTTCGGTAACCTTTCCGGGGCTTCCGACTCGGTACAGGTGCAACCGAGACAATTTCTGGAGGCCAAACAATGAGCGAGACGATCTACGAAGACCGCGCCTGGAGTGTGCTGCGCCTAGTGTACGGAGTGGTCCCCGTCGTGGCGGGCCTGGACAAGTTCACCAACATCCTGACGCAATGGGACCACTACCTGAATCCGTCCCTGGCCCATTTGCTGCCGGTACCGGCATCGCTGTTCATGAACGTGGTGGGGGTGATTGAAATCGCGGTGGGCCTTGCGATTCTGACGCGCTGGACGAAGATCGCGGCGTTCGTGGCCGCGGCCTGGCTGACGCTGATCGCGCTCAACATTGCGAGCACGGGCGCGGCCTTCGACGTGGCCGTGCGGGACCTGGTGATGGCCGCCGGCGCGTATGCGCTGGGTCAGCTCACACAAGCCCGAGAGACCTCTCCGGCCTGGAGCGGCCCGTCGCAAGTCCGCGGTGGAGATGCCCGCCCGCAATCCGCGTAGAACCCGAGGAAAAGGACCAACCGATGAAACAGTGGAAGAGCATCAGGAGCATTGTGCTCGCCTCGATGGCCGGAGCGGCGATCCTCTTGTCTGGATTCGCCTGGCTCACCCCAAGCAATGGAGTGTACGCGCAGGAGGACAAAAGGGATGCCGCCCTGAAGAACGCGGAACGGCTGACCGCCGAGGGCCGGGAGATCTTCCGGTACGACACCTTCGGCGACGAGGCGTTTTGGGGCGGCAAGCTGAAGCTGCACGAGTCCATCAAGCAGGTGAGCCCCCGAACGGCGCTGGCCGTGGGTCTGAAGGTGGACTCAGAGAACCTTCCCCCCGAAGTCACGGCGGCGATCCGTAACGGCAAAGTGAACATCGACGACCCCGCGGTCACACAGACGTTGCTGAAGCTGAATGCCGTCGTGGGCGTCAAGGGAATCTTCGACGAAAGCGGAAACCTGAAGTCGATGGGAGTGCAATGCGCGCTTTGCCATTCGACGGTGGACGACTCGATTGCTTCTGGCATCGGCAAGCGCCGGGATGGCTGGCCCAATCGAGACCTGAACGTCGGCGCGATCATCGCGCTGGCGCCGGACCTGAGCGTCTTCACCGAGTTGCTGGGCGCCGACGATGCCACTGTGCGGCAGGTGCTGCGCAGTTGGGGTCCTGGCAAGTTCGACGCCCAGCTTGCCTTCGACGGCAAGGCATTCCGGCCCGACGGCAAGCCGGCCGCCACGGTGATTCCACAGGCCTTCGGACTAGGCGGCGTGAATCTGCATACGTCGACGGGTTGGGGCTCGGTGTCGCACTGGAACGCGCTTGTCGCGGTGCTCGAGATGCACGGCCAGGGAACGTTCTACGATCCACGCCTGAACGACGCGGAGAAGTTTCCTATCGCCGCCAAAGCGGGATTTGGGAACGTGCGCAGCGATCCGGACCTGGTGACGCCCAAGCTGGCCGCGCTGCAGATGTATCAACTCGCGTTGCCAGTGCCGGACAAGAAGACGGTGAGCATCTTCGACTACGCCGCGCAGCGGGGCCAACGGCTGTTCGAAGGCAAGGCGCAGTGCGTGCAATGCCACGTTCCGCCCACTTACACCGAGCCGGGCTGGAACATGCACAAGCCCGAAGAGGTCTGCGTGGACGACTTCCAGGCGAAGCGATCGCCGGACGGCGCTTACCGCACGACCCCGCTGGGAGGGCTCTCCACCCGCGAGAAGGGCGGCTACTACCACGACGGCCGGTTCCAGTCACTGGGTCAGGTGGTGGACCACTACAACGCCTGCAAGGGTCTTGGCCTGTCGGACAGCGAGAGGAACGACCTGGTGGAGTATCTGAAGACCTTCTGAAGTCGCGGCGGAGCCTAGTGTGTACGGGCTGCGTCATTGCGCAGCCCGGCGAGGATGGGGTGGTTCGCATCGGCGAGCTGCATCAGGTTGGCGAGCTCCTTGTGCACGGCGTCGGCCTCCTTGTGGCGGCCCTGGCTCCGGTAGAGCCGCAGGAGATCGAGGCGGGCGTAAGGCCAGAAGGCGGCGCGGTCGAAGTCGTTGCACATCCGCGGGGCGGCGGTGGCCTTTTCGAGAACTTGGATGGCCTTGTCGGGGTTCCCTTGGGCGATGTGCGCGCGGGCCAGAGTCTGCGCGGCTGGAAGCTGCTCGAAGAGCGAATCTGTGTTGGAATCGGCCGCAAAGCGAGTGAGAATCTCAACTCCCTCCTGGATACCTCCCTGGTGAAAGGCCAACTCGCCGCGCACGGCGAGAACGGCTTGAGGAACAATGCCCAGTGTAGGCGCCTGATAACCGGCGAGCATCTTCTCTACGGCGGCGAGGTGTCCAGCGCGAACCAATCCTTGGGCGTTGAATGTGGTGAAGCGGAACTTCTCAATCTCGTCCGCATGGCGGGCAACCGCGGCGGTGTCGCTGGCCAGGAGGGCACGCCATAATCCCCACTGGCTCCGGACGAACGCCGACTTTGTGTGTTGGATCATCGCGTCCGCCTCCGCGAGGCGGCCTAACGCGAACAGGCCGGCGGAGATGTCATAGGAGATGGCAGGCGCGGTGACTTCGGGCATCAGATTCCGCACTTCCTCGAAATTGGCAAGGGTCTGATTCACGTCGCCTCGCAACCAGGCGATCATGCCGCGGGTCTGATAGCGCCACGACAGGGCGTGGTAATACCGGTCCCGCGCTCCCTCCTGTTGGGCCAGCGTGATGGCTTTCTCCACCAGATCGAGAGCTCGGGCCGTATCCTCGTTCGGGCCGCAGAAGCAGTCGAGCGAGAGGTTGCGGTATATGCGCAGATCGTTCGGCCTGGCGAGAAGCGCTCTCTCCATGGCGGTCCGAATCTTGGAGAGATCGCCAGTCGCCAAGTAGGTGGCAATGAGGTTTCCGATGGCCCAGTAGTTCTCGGGATGCTGAAAGAACAGGGCCTCGAAGTAGGCTTTCGCCTGCTCGTAGGCCTTGTTCATGAAGGCATGGCTTCCGCGGATGAACTGCTCTTCAGGCAGGGGCACACGGCCGGCGAGTTCGAGCGCACGATCCGCAACACGTAGACACTCCTCCGTGGCGATTGCCTGGTTCTGATTGTGCAGCGACCAGGCGAGCAGGATGTAGGCGGAGGCGAATTCGGGATCGATCTCAACTGCCCGCCGGAGGGCTTTCTCCGCCGGCGCCTGCTTTCCTGTCCGGATAAGCGTGTTCGCCTCGGTGTAAAGCTTTAGTGCTTCGATCGATCTCGTGGTGACGCGATCGAGCGGCTCGCCTGACTGCGGCTGAGCCTCCGGTGGTTCGCCTAGCCTGGCGCGAATGTTTGCAGAGAGTCGGCGGATCGCCCGGAGAATATCGTCCCTTGCGCCGAAGCTCTCGTTGAGAGTCGTAACCGCGCGGCCATCTTCTGGGCGGATGATCTCGGCCGAGATGAAGTAGCTTGAGCCGACTTTTCGCATGTAGCCTGTGATGGCGGCGCGGAGGCCGGAGTCCCGCAGGCAAACCTCGTGGGCAAGGGCGGGCGGGACGCGAGGCACCACCGGCTGGCGCATCAACCTGAGCGCGTCGGCAATGCGTTCGGGGGAAGCGACGACGACGTGCGATGACGCCGTCAGTTCCGCTTCGAGCGCGGATTCGATGACTCCGTCGAGGTTCTTGTCGCCGGTCTCATTCGCGAATTGCGCGACGACGACCGCGTCGCGAGGACGGAAATCGAGGGCGCGAGTCCTCCCGGTGCCGAACTTCCAAACGAGCGCCACGGAGACGAGTCCCACCAGAACCAGTCCTACCCATACGGGCCTGCGCAAGCGCCGCGGCGGCAATTGAGCAGGTGCGGTGATGGTTTCAGCCGCTGCTCCAGCGCCATCCGGCCTAACCTGTGCAATCAGTCGATATCCCCGCCTAGGGAGGGTCTCGATCACCTGGGGCTGGTCGGCGGAGTCACCCAGAGCGTCGCGGAGTTTCTTGACGGCAATGTTCAGTCCCGTCTCGACATCGGCTAAGGCGCCTTCACCCCAGATTGCCTTGATCAGTTCCTGGCGAGTGACGAGTTCACCCGGCCGTGCAAGCAGGGCGCCGAGAATCTGTACGGGTTGCGGCTGTAACCGGACCCGCTCTCCGGCGTGAAACAACTCCCCGGTTTCCGATCGGAATTCGTGCTCGCCGAAGCGATAGCGGGGCATGGGCCTCAGACAGTATACGCGCCTTCATCACCAATGCATCCTCGCCAGCACTCCACCGGTTTACGAAGTGTTAATGCGCTGTTTATGGACTGCAAGATGGGCCGGCAGCACACTTCCAGGCACCGGGAAGGGATGTACCCGCCGGAATCGACGATTCGGAAGAGGAGTACCATGCTGTCAAGATTCGTGCTGATGATGGCGGCTTTCGCGATGGTGGCGGGAGCGCAAAAGGGCGGCGGCGGAACCACGGGGCCATGTGGAAAGGACGAGATCTGCGCAGAAGTGACGATTGAGGGTACCGCCCCTGGGGTGAGCGTCACGGGTGATTCCGGCACCGGCGTGAGCATCTATACCGACGACCACATTCAACCCGGTTCGTGCGTGCTGGCAGAGTACCGGACCAGGTACAAGTACCTTCAGCTCAATGTGAGTAGAGACGCGGTGGCGGGTTGCAGCGGAGCGCGGGCCATCAACGTGAGCTTTCCTGAAAGCGTCTGTCAGTATCTGACCTCGGCGGAGGGCGGATACGGGACAAGTGACCCCAGCTACACTGCGCACGCGGGAGGCGGTTGCAGCCTCGAACTCAGGGGCCAAGTGGTGAACGCACTGGTCCGCATTGCTGGGTTCGTTCCCGATGCCCTATCGCCCCAGGTGGGTGATGTCTATATCCCGTTCAACAACCCTCACTATGGGGAGACAGGTGTCACGTATTCGTCCTTCGCGTTGAGGCTTGCGGTTCCACCGGTCGCAGAACCGTTCGGGATGAATACGACCAAAGTGTCATATACCGGCCAAGGCATTTTGGAAACCTATGTCAACGGTCGATTGACGACCAAGAAGAACAAGACCATCGAGGGCTTCACGCTGACGTTGTACTTGAAGCTCTTCCAGTAGATAGCGGCGCGCTAGGGAGGGGACCATGCGAGCACTTGGGCTACTCGTGTGTCTATTCGCTGCCGCAACGCCCGCCCTGTTCCCGGAGGAGGACTGGCGAGCGGCGGTCCAGCGCTCAATCGATCTGGAATCGAACGGCCGCTATATCGAAGCCAAGGCCGTGTTGATGGATGCGCTCGAAGCCGCGCGCCGGCACCCGGCGGAGTCTGAGCGCTCCGGCATCGTGCTCTGGCGGCTGGGCCGGGCCTGCAACGCTTTGGGTGAGTACGACGAGGCGAGTCTCCGATATCGCGCATCCATAGTGCAGTTGGGGAAGGCTCTGGGCGAGGCGCACCCGACTCTGGCAATCGTCGTGAGCGGGTATTCGTCGCTGCTCGAGGCCCGGGGCGAGTGGAAGGAGGCGGAGAGGTTGCGGCTCCTTGCGCTGCCGGTGCTCGAACGGGAACTGGGCGCCAGACACCGAAGTTCGATGGCGGTGCGCATCGGGCTGGCGAACGGCTACCGCGCCCGCCGGGATTATGTCCATGCCGAGGAGGCGATCCGGAAAGGCATCGAAGCCTGCCAACCAGATGCTCACGAGTGCGATGCGGAGATCAGACAGTCCTGGACAATCCTCAAAGGTTACGTGCTTCTGGAGACGGGCCGGAGTGAGGAGGCTGTCGTCGCATTCGAGAGAGCCATTTCTTTCCGTGCAGGGCCTGCGGCGCTCCACGACCTAACTCAACTGGACGCCCGGTACGGCCTCGCGCTTGCTCAGTTTCTGAACGGCCGGCGAATGAATGCAAGCGAGAACTTGAAGGAGATCGAGTCCTGGGCAACGGGCGCTCTCGGGCGATCCCACCCGATGTCGCTGCGGATCATGGAGGCGAGAAGCAAAGTCCTGCGGGCCCTGGGGCAGATGAAATGAGACGGGCGGCTCTGTAGCGGACGATGAACGTTCCGCGGCGCAGTCACTCGTGCGAGGCTGCCAGAAAGGAGTCACCCATCTCATA
>JBOZRR010000045.1:0-12842 GCA_050789245.1 Bryobacteraceae bacterium
CAGTTTCGAGGTCTACGCCGATTTCGACGTGTTCGGTTTCAGCTTCCTTCGCCTGTTTCTGGCGGGCTTCGAGGTCGCGCAGGGTGCGGTGGAAGGCTCGGTCGAGTTGGGTGAGAGCGCGTTCGAGGTACTGGTGCGTCTTGACGTTCGCGTCGAGCATTTTGAAGGCGGCGGCGTCATCCGGAAGGGTGTTGAAGGCGGATTCCTGGAGTCTCAGGAATCGGTAGTGGCGGAAGCGGTTGAAAGCGAGTTGCTGGACGAGTTCGTTTTCGATGAGGTCTTCGGGGCTGAAGTGAGTGGCGTATTCGCGGTGGAGGGCTTCGAAGTCCTCGCGGTCGCCGGGGGCGAAGGCGTCGATGGTCTTCGCGTGCAGGCCGTGCTTGGTTGAGTTGCGGGAGGCGGCTTGTTTGCCGGCCTCGGTCTTGGGTCCGCCTTTGCCTTTGCGGCTGGCGGAGGTCTGATTCAGTTCGGACATAGTTTTCTCCTCAGCGCATGGTGTAGCACAGGCTTTTGGGGTTGAGAGGGTAAGTTGTTGATTCTATTTAGTAACATTGTTGTGACTGGCGTTTTGGCGAAATTGATGTTTTTGATGCTATTGTTGAAGCATCATGAGCATCAGGACCACGATCACGCTGGATGAGGATGTGGTGGAGCGAGTGAAGCGCGAGAGCCGGGCACGGGGCGCGTCGTTCCGGGATACGTTGAACGATCTGCTGCGGATGGCGTTGAGCCTGAAAAACGGGCCGCAGCGGCGGACGTTGAAGATTACGCCTTCGCCGATGGGGTACCGGGCGGGGCTGAATTACGACAGTGTGGAATCGTTGCTAGAGCGCGCGGAAGGCGAGCAGCACCGGTGACACTCATCGATGCGAATGTGCTGCTGTACGCGTATAACGCGGATGCACCGCAGCAGCCCGCGGCGGCGAAGTGGCTGGAGGCGTTGTTGGAAAGCGGCGAGGCGATTTCGCTGCCGTGGACGACGATCTGGGCGTTTCTGCGAATCTCGACGAGTTCGCGAATCTGGGCCAATCCGCTGCCAGCGGAGCGGGTGTTCGAGATTGTGGAGGAGTGGCTCCAGCAGCCGGGAGTCGTGGTTGGGCAACCGGGGCCACGGCATCTGGAGATTCTGAAGCGCCTGACGATGGAGTACAGCGTGGCGGGACCGCTGGCGTCCAATGCGGTGCTGGCGGCGCTGGCGATGGAGCACGGGGCGACGCTGGCGTCGACGGACCAGGATTTCAGACGGTTTCCGGAGGTGCGGTGGGTGAATCCGCTGGGGTAGAGGAAGCGCATGGCGGCGCTTTTTGGGGTCCTCTTCTGGCGATACACGATTTCGGGTGTTGGAGTGGCTCGCCGCGAATTCGTCTACGGCGCCTTTAAACGGGAACGGCAAGCGGAGCGGAGCCGCCTCGCCCCGTGCCGCTGCGACTGCGTTCTGCCGTTTGCTTCAAGGTAGATGAGCGCCTGAAGGAGCGAATCTGAGACGGGCAGACGATCTACCCACGTCAATGCGAGATCAGGCCAAGCCGTCAACGTGCTCTTGAGTGCGGATTCGACAACGAGCTCGAAAGGGAATGAAGCCAGCATTCCCTCATCCAGGCCGCGCCTCGCGAATTCGGTCTCCAGGGTATTGCGAACGTCCTCGAAAGACCGTTCGAGCAGCGGGAACAATGGCAAATACTCACTGGTCTCAGTCAAGTCGTGGACCGAACCGTCCGCGGCAGCGACAACCCAGTGGCCCTCCTTCGTCAGGCCAATTTCGAGGATCGGCCCGTGCGGGCTGGGATACAGGGCGGCTACCTCAATCCACTCAACATTGGGACCCTGCGTGTGCTGGCGTGAGGGGCCAGTTCGCCACTGCGAGAGATTGCACTTAGAAAGCTGCGCCGTCAGATCATGTTCAGGATCAGTCATCCGTCTGCCGTAATCACAGTATGCAATGGCGAACTAGCGAGAGTAGTCCCACTTCGGGTACCAATCTCCACCAAGTGATGCGAGGCCGGAGGCGGGATGCACGCGTCCCGCCTCCCGGCCTGGCGCGCGTTGCTCAGATTGTGGAAACGTCCCGGTTTTTGGGTGGGGGTGGCTTCCGGGGGTGCGTGCTACAATCACCGCGTGGCTGGCTCCTCGGCAAAGCGAATCTATACGCGGAGTGAGGTCTGCCGGCTGTTGGGGATCAATGCGGCGGTGCTTTCGAAGTGGGAGGAGCACGGATTCATCGAGGTCTCCGAGGAGTATTCGTTCCGCGACCTGATTGCGCTGCGGACTCTGCACGAACTGCGGAAGAAGCGGTTCCGCGCGGAGAGGATCCGGAAGGTGATCGACGCGCTGCGCGAGCGGCTGCAACACATCGCGAATCCGCTGACCGACCTCAAGATCTACACCGATGGGCGGCATATCGCCGTGCAGGTCGAGGGCGGGCGCATGGAGCCGCTGAGCGGCCAGTTGCTGTTCGACTTCGAGAAGCGCGAGGCGCTGGAAGTCCTGAAGTTTCCGGGGCGTCCGGCCGAGAACGCGGCCGCGGCGATTGCGGCGGCGAAGCACTTTGAAGCCGAGAAGTGGTTCGAGAAGGCCGTGGAACTGGAACAGAACGGCGGGCTTCCGGAGAGGGCGCTGGCAGCATACCAGAAGGCACTGGAGGCCGATCCGAAGCTGGCCGGGGCGCTGGTGAACATCGGCACCATCTATTTCCACCAGCACGACTGGAAGCAGGCCGAGGAATACTACAGACGCGCGGTGGAGGCGAAGCCGGACTACGCGCTGGCGCACTTCAACCTGGGCAACCTGTTCGACGAGACCGGCGACTGGCCAAACGCGCTGGAGCAGTACCTGGTGGCGCTGCAGATCGATCCGGGCTATGCGGACGTTCACTACAACGTGGCGCTGCTGTATCAAGGCCATGGGGAGCCGCTGAAGGCGGTGCGGCACTGGCGGTCGTATTTGAAGCTGGACCCGGGCGGGTACTGGGCGGGCATCGCGCGGCGCGAGATGGCGAAGCTGCGGGCCGAAACGATTCTGCCGGGCGCGAAGGCGCGCTAACCCTCCCGTCAAAGGCCGAATGGGGCCTCCGTTGTATTCTGGGAATTTGGAGGTATCCCCGTTTTGAGCCGTATTGGAATGGCCTTCCGCGCCTTTTTTGCCGTGTTGGGAGGCAGCCTGCCCGAGGACATCGCCGCGGCGTTCGGCTACTCGAAGACGCCGGTGAGGAGACCGGCCGAACCGCCGAAGGAGCAGGCGGTGAAGACGTCGGATGGCGCGCTGCAACTGCTTGGCATTTTGCAGCGGGACGCGCGACTGCTGGACTTCCTGATGGAGGACATCGGGCCGTATGCCGATGACCAGGTGGGGTCCGCCGTGCGGAACGTTCACGCGCAGTGCCAGGATTCGCTGAAGAAGTACATCAAGCTGGCTCCGGTGATCGACGGGGTGGAGGGGACGTTCGCGAAGCCAGAATCGGCGGGCGCGGTAGCGAAGGACGCGAACGCGATCAAGTTCATCGGCAACCTGCCGGCGCAGGGCAAGCCGCAGGGCGGCATTCTACGCCACAAGGGGTGGCGCGCGGACAGCGTGAGCCTGCCCGCGATCCATGCGAAGCAGAGCGTAACGATCCTGGCTCCGGCGGAGCTTGAAGTCGAATAGCCTTGCGATCCCTCGGTATTGATCTCGGCACGACGAACTGCGGGTTTGCGCAGACGCAGACCACGGAGGACGCGGCTGTCGAGCTATTCCTGATTCCGCAGCTTGTCAGCCCCGGCGAGGTGCGGGCGGAGCCGCTGATGGAGTCCGCGTGGTACCTGGCGCGGGAGGGCGAGTTTTCGGAAGGGCTGCTGGATCTACCGTGGGCGGAGGAGGATACGCGCATTGTCGGGCACCTGGCGGCACGGCGCGGGGCGGAGAGCCTGGGCCGGCTGGTGACGTCGGCGAAGTCGTGGCTGAGCTACACGGGCGCGGAGCGGACGGCTCCGATTCTGCCGGCGAATGCGCCGGAGGGGGTGGCGCGGGTCTCGCCGCTGGAGGCGTCGCGGGCGTATCTGCGGCACATGCGGGAGGCGTGGGACTACGAGCATCCGGAGGAGCCCTTCGCTTCTCAGCGCGTGGTGCTGACAGTGCCCGCGTCGTTCGACGCGGTGGCTCGCGAGCTGACGCAACGCGCTGCGGTAGAAGCGGGCTACGGCGACGTGATTCTGCTGGAAGAGCCTCAAGCGGCGTTCTATGCGTGGCTGGAGCGGCACGAGGACTGGCGCGAGCATGTGACGGCGGGCGACCTGATCCTGGTGATCGACGTGGGCGGCGGCACGACGGATTTCACGCTGATCGCCGTGGGCGGCGAGCACGGAGCGCTGAAGCTGGAGCGCGTGGCGGTGGGCGAGCACCTGCTGCTGGGCGGCGACAACATGGACCTGGCGCTGGCGCATTCGGTGGCGTCGAGGTTGTCGGCGCAGGGGCGGAAGCTGGACGCAGCGCAGATGCAATCGTTGTGGCAGCAGTGCCGTCTGGCGAAGGAGCGTCTGCTTTCGAACGACGACGCGAAGGAAGAGCCGGTGACGATTCTGGGCCGCGGCACGGGGCTGGTGGGCGGAACGATTCGCGGGTCGCTGTCGCGCGAGGAAGTGGAGACGCTGCTGGTGGAAGGGTTCTTCCCGGTGAGCGGCAGCCACGACGTGCCGGAGCGGCGGCGGCGAACGGGACTGATGGAAGTGGGTCTGCCGTACGAGGCGGATGCGGCGATCACGAAGCACATGGCGCGTTTCCTGCGGCAGCAGGCGTCGAGCGCGGAGCATGAATCGGTGCGGCGCGGCCCGAGCGGGCTGGCGTGTCCGACGCACGTGCTGTTCAACGGCGGCGTGTTTCGCGCGGGACATCTGCGGGAGCGGATCACGAGCGTGCTGAACGCGTGGCTGAGTGAGGAGGGGTTTGGACCGGCAGAGGCGCTGACCGGCGAGGACCTGATGCATGCCGTCGCTCGCGGGGCAGCCTATTACGGCCGGGTGCGCGAGGGCCGGGGGATCAGGATTCGCGGCGGCGTGGCGCGGACGTACTATGTCGGGATCGAGACGGCGATGCCGGCGGTGCCGGGGATGCCGGCTCCGATGAAGGCGTTGACGGTGGCTCCGTTTGGCATGGAGGAGGGGACGGGCGCGACGGTGCCGGCGGGTGAGTTCGGACTGGTGGTGGGCGAGCCGGCGGAGTTCCGGTTCTTTGCATCGGCGGTGCGGAAGAACGATGCGATGGGCGCGGTGATCGACGATCCGGGCGAGGATCTGGAGGAACTGGCGCCGATCGAGGTGACGCTACCGGGCGAGGCCGGCGCGGGGCCGGTGGTGCGGGTGGCGCTGGAGACTCAGATTACGGAGACGGGCGTGCTGGAACTGTGGTGCGTGGCGCGGGACGGGCGGCGGTGGAAGCTGGAATACCAGGTGAGGGAGAAGTCCGCGAGATGAAGATCGGGATCGACTTAGGCACCACGAATTCGGCGTTCGCCTTAATCGACCCGCGCGAATCGGAGGGGATGGACTTCCCTCCGGTGCATGTTCTGCCGATTCCGCAGCAGACGGGTCCGGGACAAGTGGAAGACCGGCGGACGCTGCCGTCGTTCGTGTTCCTGGACGGCGAAGCGATGGTGGGCGAGTATGCACGCGAGCAAGGCGCGCTGGTGCCGACGAAGCTGGTGCATTCGGTGAAGAGCTGGCTGTCGAATCCGGAAGTGGACCGCACGGCGAAGGTGCTGCCGTGGGACGCGCAGGAAGCGGGGCGGGTGATGTCGCCGGTGGAGGCGTCGGCGCGGTACCTGGAGCACATGCGCAAAGCGTGGGAGCGGCATGGGCGGGCTTCGGGAGGCGAAGGGGCGGACGTGGTGCTGACGGTGCCCGCGTCATTCGACGAAGAGGCTCGCGAGCTGACCGTACAGGCGGCGGCGGAGGCGGGCTTCGCGAAGGTGACGCTGCTGGAAGAGCCGGCGGCGGCGTTCTATGCGTGGATTGCGAACCATCTGAGGCAGTCGCAGAAGTCGCTGACGGATGGGATGACGGTGCTGGTGTGTGACGTTGGCGGCGGGACGAGCGATTTCACGCTGATCCGCGTGGGGCGCGAGGGCGACCGCGTGGAGTTCACGCGCACGTCCGTGGGCAAGCATCTGCTGCTGGGCGGCGACAACCTGGACCTGACGCTGGCGTGGCTGCTGGAGTCGAAGCTGGGGACGCAGTTGAGCCTGCGGCAACGGAGCGCGCTACGGCGGCAGTGCAGCGCGGCGAAGGAGAAGCTGCTGGGCGAGGCGGCTGCGCCGTCGGTGGAGATCACGGTGCTGGGCGGCGGATCGTCGATTGTGGGCGGGACGCTGAGGTCGTCGATTCTGCGCGAAGAGGCTCTGGAACTGGCGCTGGAAGGGTTTCTGCCGTTCTGCGGCCTGGACGAGAAGCCGCAGGAGGACAAGAAGAGCCTGTTCCGCGAGCTGGGGCTTCCATATGTGAGCGATCCGGCGATCACGCGGCACCTGGCGGCGTTTCTGACGTCGGCGAATGCGCCGGCGCCGGACGCGATTCTGTTCAACGGCGGGTTCTTCATCCCGGAGATTCTGCGGCAGCGCGTGGCTGATGTCGTGGCGCAGTGGTACGGCAAGCAGCCGCTGGTGTTCGAGAACAACGATCTGGACCTGGCGGTGGCGGTGGGCGCGGCGTACTACAGCTACGTTCGTTCGGGCGGCAAGGGCGTTCTGGTGCGCGGCGGGCTGCCTCGGTCGTATTTCCTGGGGATTGAGAGCAGGGCGGAACAGTTGCGGACGGTGTGCCTGGTGCCGCGGGGCGCGGAGGAGGGGTCGACGCAGACGCTGGACCTCGAGAACTTGCAGCTTGTGGCGAACAAGCCGGTGTCGTTCCGGTTGTATAGCTCGCTGACACGGTCAGAAGACCAGGTGGGCGATGTGGTGGAGTTCTCGGCGGCGGAGTTGGGCGACACGCTGCACGAGCATGCGCCGCTGGAGGCGGTGATCCGGTTCGGCAAGAAGGTGGAAGAGCGGCTGGTGCCGGTGAAGCTGGGGGCGCACTTGACCGAAGTCGGGACGCTGGAGATCTGGGCGGAGTCGAAGATCAGCGAGCACCGGTGGCGGCTGCAGTTCGAGCTGCGGAAGCCGGTGATGGCGGAGGAGACGAAGCGGTCGCGGCCGGCGGCGGTGATTCCGGCGGAGTCTCTTGCGGCGGCGGAGCAGCTTGTCCGGCAGGCGTTCGCGGAGTTCACGCTGGCGCCAGAGGAGTTGCCGGCGAAGCTGGAACAGGCGCTAGGGCTGGGAAGGAACTCGTGGCCGCTGGAGACGATTCGGCGATTGGGCGATGTGTTTCTGGAACTGGCCGAAGGGCGCAAGCACAGTCCGGCGCACGAGACGCGGTGGCTGAACCTGTGCGGGCTGTGCCTGCGGCCGGGGTTCGGGTCTCCGGGGGACGATTACCGGATCGAGCTGGCGCGGCGGGTGTGGGCGCAGGGGCTGACGTTCGGTTCGCGGGTGGAGTGCGAGACGCAGTGGTGGATCTTCTGGGGGCGTGTGGCGGGCGGGTTGAACAAGAATCAGCAGGCGGATTGTTATCAGAGGGTGTCCGCGCAGGTTCTGCCGCGCGGGAAGGCGCCTCGGGTGAATTCGAGCCTGTTGCGCGAGATGTGGCGCTGCGCGGCGAGCCTGGAACTGCTGCCGGCGGGCACGCGCACGGATCTGGGCAATGCGCTGGTGAAGCGTCTGCGGAACAACGACGGCGGCGCGAGCGAACTGTGGTGCCTGGCGCGCATCGGCGCGCGCAAACTGTTTTATGCGCCGATCAATCAGGTGCTGCCGGCGGCGACGGCGGCGCGTTGGGTGGAGGGGATCGCGAAGATCAAGGGCGCCGCGGAGTGCATGGCGCGGCTGGCGCAGATGACGGGCGACGTGGCGCGAGACTTGCCGTCGACGACTCTCGAGATGGTCCGGCGGCTGCTTTCCGGAGATTCGTCGGCACTTGCTCTAATGGAAGGCGAATCCTCAACCGATCTTGAGTCCATGGGCCGTGTATTTGGTGAAGAGCTGCCCTCGGGACTCGTGTTGAGCGCGGAACAGAGCAGTGAATGAGATTTCGCTTATCCAATCGATCGCGCGGTGGACGCACGCCGGCGACGCACCCGGCCTGGTCGCCGGAATTGGCGACGATTGCGCGATCCTGCGCCCCGAGGCCGGCGAGGACCTGCTGATCACGACAGACCTGCTGATTGAGGGTGTCCACTTCAAGCGCTCGACGCATACGGGCGCGACAGCAGGCTGGAAGGCGCTGGCGAGAGGGCTTAGCGACATCGCGGCAATGGGGGGCACGGCGCGGTATGCGCTGTTCTCGATCGCGCTGGGGCCGTGGACGACGCTGAATTACGTTCGCGACTTCTATCGCGGCGTGAACCTGCTGGCGAAGCGGGCGAACGTCAGGGTGATTGGCGGCGACGTCTCGAAGAGCGGCCAGTTCCATTGCGACGTGGTGGTGATCGGCTCCGTGCCGCAAGGCGAGGCGTTGAGGCGCAATGGCGCGCGTCCGGGGGATATCGTGTACGTCTCCGGGAAGCTGGGCGGCGCGGCTGTCGCGGGATACCGGCACCGGCCCGAGCCGAGGCTCGAACTGGGCGCGGTGCTGCGGACGACCATCCGTCCGTCGGCTTGCATGGATCTGAGCGACGGGCTGGCGATGGATCTGCACCGGCTGTGCGAGGCGTCGGGCGTGGCGGCGAAGCTGGATACGGCGTTCCTGCCGCTGGCTCCGCGCGCGACACTCGAACACGCGCTATCGGGAGGCGAGGACTATGAACTGCTGTTCACGGCTTCGCCGCGCGTGAAGGTTCCGGCATCGCTGGGAGTGAGCGCGATCGGAACGATTCTGGCGGGCAAGCCGGGGACGATGTGGCTCGATAGCCAAAAGCTGAAACCGCGGGGTTGGGATCCGCTGGCGCCTAAAACCGCGGCGCGGGAAAGATCACCCCGCCGAAGATGAGGTAGGCGAGGAGGAGCGTCCACACGACGTTGGCGGCCTGCGCGCCGACGAAGGCGACGAAGGGGCGGCCGTTTTCCATCGACCAGAGGTCAGTGAACTTCGTTTCGAGTCCGATGGAGGCGAAGGCCATGGCGAACCATGCGGTGCGGACGGAGGAGATGGCGCCCTTGGTGGCCTTCACGGTCTCCGGCGAGAGGAGCATGGAGAAGACGAGCGAGGCGGCCATGAAGCCGAGGACGAATTTGGGGAAGCGTTCCCAGATGACGCCGAGGCCGGGGCGCTGGCCGGTGGACTTGCTGTCCTTCATCGTCCACCAGACGGAGAGCAGGAAGGCGGCGAAGCCGATGAGCACGTTCTGCGAGAACTTGACGATGGTGCCGATCTTCATGGCCTGTTCGCTGATGAGGGCTCCGGCGGCGACGACGGACCCGGAGGTGTCGAGAGTGCCGCCGAGCCAGGCGCCGCCGACGATATCGGGAATGCCGAGGTGCTTCACGATCCACGGCTGCACGACCATCATGGGCACGGCGACGATGAGGACGATGCTTGCGACGTAGCTGAGCTTCTTCTTGTCGCCCTGGATGGCGCCGCAGGCGGCGATAGCGGCGGAGACGCCGCAGATGGCGACGGCGGTGGAGAGCATGGCGGAGAACTCGTCGTCGAGCCGGAGTCGCTTAGCGAGCCAGAAGCCGAAGTACCAGACGACCACGACAACGAGGATGGCCTGGGTCATGCCGAGCACACCGGCCTGCATGAGTTCACCGAAGAGGATGGTGGCGCCCATGATGACGAGGCCGGTCTTGATGTAGTACTCGGTGCGGACGGCCTCACGGACCCAGTCCGGGATGCCGGTGACGTTGCTGAGAAAGAGGCCGATGGCGAGGGCGAAGATGACGTATTCGACGCCCCAGTAGTTGACGGTGGAGTTGCCGGCGATCCACTGGGCGATCCAGGAGAGGGAGAAGACGAAGAGGAAGCCGGCGGCGTACTTGCCGGCCTTCGCGCCCAGCGCGAGGGCGCCCGGGAGCGACATGACGAGCAGGCCCGCGCAGAGCGCCAGCGACGAGCCGAGATTAGCGGCGGAGAAGATCTTCGAGAGGTCCGCGGCGGCGGCCCACTTGTAGGCCGGCAGGGGCGGTTTCAGGCCCACGACGAGCAGAATCAGCGTTGCCGCGGCCAGCCAGACGGCGAGCCAATCCTCCGTAGTCCACCAGCGTTGAGCCCCTTGTTGCATTACCCGACATTATTACACCCGGATCTGCCGATAAGAGGTGAAGGGACCGTTAATTGCCCTTCACGCGCCTGATCGCCGTCATCGCCGCAGCACTGTGGCTCGGGTCTTTCCGGGCCGCGAGCCCGCTGCTGCCAGATGATGTGTGGAGTCTGCGGACGGTTTCGCAGCCTTTGGGGGCGATGCTTGCGGCGCTGGCGGCGGACGTGCATCCGCCGCTCTATTTCCTGGTGCTTTCGCCGTGGGTGCGCGTCGCGGGGGAGAGCGAGGCGGCGCTGCGGCTGCCGTCGATCGCCTTCTACCTGTTTTCGATCGCCGCGCTGTACCGGCTGTGCCGGCGGTTTGCGGATCGTGACGCCGCGTTGCTATGCGCGGCGGTATACGCGTGCACGCCGCTGGCGGTGCTGGGGGCGTCGCTGGTGCGGATGTATTCGCTGCTGTCGCTGCTGGCGATCCTTTCGACGATGGCGTGGTGGGACATCACGGAGGGGGAGCGGGCGGGCCGTGCAGCTTCGGCGGCGTGGATCGGCGCGAACATTTTGGGCAGTTTTTGTCATTTATGGTTCTTCTGTCTGCTTTTAGGACAGGCGCTGACGTCGGTAGTGCTTCACCGGGCCCGGTGGCGGTGGCTGTTGGCGGGATTCGTGGTGAGCGTCCTGCCGTATGCAGTGCTGTGGCTGCCAGCGTTCGCGGGGCAGATCGAGGTGGCGCGAGAGGCGGCGGCGTGGGTGCCCGCACCGGGTTTGGGGTTGATTCGGGACGTGGCCGTGATGCAGTTCGGGCTGATGGCGGTGGCGGCGCCGTTCGCATTCAAGCGCGCGATCCGGTGGCCGGTACAGCTCCTGGTTTTCACACTGTTGCCGCCGCTGCTGGTATCGATATGGCGGCCGTTCTTCCATATCCGATTCAGCATCGTGGCCACGCACGCCGTGGCGGTGCTGCTGGGGTTGGCGGCGGCCCGATGGGGTTCGGGACGAGTGACCTTCGCGCTGGTGGGACTGGCTTTCGCCTGCTCGGTCGGCCTTGGCGACGGCACTTCGCCGCGCGACAGCCGGGCGGTTGCGTCGATGCTGGCGCGCGAGGTTCGCGAGGGCGACACGGTGATTTATTCCGGCCTACGGCGCGCACCGGTGGGGTATTACCTCGACCGGATTGCGCCGGAGCGCAAGTGGCATGAGACGTCGTTTCCGCCGGAAATCGACACGCATCCTGGATACGAGGGCTCGCTCGCTGTGCGTCCGGAGCGGCGCGAGGAGCTTCGGCGGGCGGCACGGCAACTTGCGTCCGAGATCATGGCTCGCGGGACGGGGGCGGTGTACTTCCTGCACGGCCGGCGGCCGGAGACCGATCGCGTGCTGATGGAGGAGCTTGCGGAGCGGATCGCTCCGGCGCGCTTGCACCGATTACCATGAAGGGGCATGAGCGCCTCAGCCGATAGTGAACTTGCGGAGTTGATCTTCGATCATCTCTGCGAGGAACAGCCAGAAGCGGTCGCGGACTTGCGCGACGAGGAGATTCTCCACCGAGTCCAGCTTGGGATTGAGCGAGCGCGGACGCACGGCCTGACGACCGACGGCGCGGCTACGGCCTTCGTCACGCTGATGTTCCTGGTGGGCCCGGCCTTCGACCAGCAGAAGAATATCGGCAAGTATCTGGCCGAATCGAAGCTGCCGGCGGACGAGCGGATGAAGGAGATCTTCACGGAGACCGAGGAGGACGACTGGGAGGAGGCCGGCGCGCAGCCCGGGTCCTGGGAAGCCCTGGGATGAAGCGGGTTCTGCTGTCGTGGTCGAGCGGCAAGGACTGCGCGTGGGCGCTGCACCGCCTGCGTCAGATACAGGAGGTCGAGGTAGTCGCGCTGCTGACGACTTTCAACGAAGAAGCCGGGCGCGTATCGATGCACGCCGTGCGGCAGGAGTTGGTGGAACGGCAGGCCGCTGCCGCGGGGCTACCGCTGTGGCGCGTGCCGCTGCCCGCGCCGTGCCCGAACGAAGTTTACGAGGCGCGCATGGCGGACGTCTGTTTGCGGGCGCGTGCGGAGCAGATCGACGCCGTCGCATTCGGAGACTTGTTTCTCGAGGAGGTCCGCGAGTACCGTGAGCGTCAGCTTGCCCCGACGGGGCTTGAGGCGATGTTCCCGTTGTGGGGGTTAGAGACTCGGGGGCTTGCGCGCGAGATGATGGCGGGCGGGTTGCGCGCGACTCTGACCTGCGTGGATCCGCGCCAACTGGCTCCAGCGTTTTGCGGCCGGACGTTTGATGCGGATTTGCTGGCTGAAGTGCCGCCCGAGGTCGACCCATGCGGAGAGCGAGGCGAGTTCCACACGTTTGCATGGGCCGGGCCGTGCTTCAGCGCGCCGATTCCGGTGGAGGCCGCCGAGCCGATCGAGCGCGATGGATTCGTCTTTGCGGACCTTCACTCGCTATAATCGACTTGCGACGGGCCCGTAGCTCAGTTGGATAGAGCGTCTGGCTTCGAACCAGCAGGTCGGGGGTTCGAGTCCCTCCGGGCCCGCCATCCCGCCGCGAGGCTCTACGCCAATTTCGGGGGCACCCCGCATCCCACCTCCACAGTTTAAGCACACAGCACCTGCACGCGCTGACGATAGTTTTCAAAGTTGCGGA
>JBOZRR010000046.1:0-74131 GCA_050789245.1 Bryobacteraceae bacterium
CTTTGCTCGGATTGAGGATGTGTTCCTGCAAGAACTTCCTCCATCCTAGCCGGAGCTTCACCTACCCCCAGCCGCCGCTAATTTGGACACGAGTGGGTTCCAATCGAAACGGCATATACGAGAAAAAGCAAGCCTGTCCTCACAATAGAAATCTCCTGTGATTCGTATACCAGAGAAAAAGGCCGAAGTCAACGCAAATCCGCAAAAAAGATTCGGAAATGAATACCAAAATATACATATTGCACTGTCGGTTTCATCCGACAGTGTCAGGGTCGGCGCGGGTGGGAATTGGTCCCTTGACACCGCATGCCATAATGAATCTTGGCCGGAAGCGCCCCCAGGCGCTCCGGCCATTCGTATATGCGGAGCGCGCCTCACAACCCGGACGCACCCCGCGCGCCCTACCCCTATCCCAGGTGTCCGAAAATGGGACTAGGTTCGTTTCGCAAGGCGTCCTTCTCCCCCGCTAACTCAAAGAAACAGCAGTACAGTCGAGGCCAGCGTCAGCCCCACAACCGCCGCCTCGAACACCCTCTCCGGAATCCGGTGCACCAGCCACCGGCCGAGCACCGCGCCCACCACCACCGCCGGCGCCAGGCACAGGTTGAACTTCAAGGACGCTTCCGTGAACAGCCCATGCCACGCATACACCGGCACCTTCGACGTGTTCACCAGGAAGAAGAACCACGCCGCCGTCCCCAGAAACTCCTCCTTCGGCAGACGCATGCTCAGCAGATACAGGTTCATGACCGGTCCCGCCGCGTTCGCCACCGTTGTCGAAAAGCCCGCTGCCACGCCATACGCCGCCGGATGCGGCTTCACCTCCTGGCTCGCCGCTCGCCGGCGCCACAGGAACACCGCCACCATCACCAGGACAATCGCCCCCACGCCCGGACGCAGCACCCGCTCGCTCAGCCCCAACGCCACCGCGCCCCCGGCCAGCCCTACCGCAACCCAGGGCGCCAGGTGGATCAGGGTCCGGATGTGCGCATGGCGCCGCCAGTAGAAGATCGCGAAACAGTCCGCGAAGATCAGCAGCGGCAGCAGCCATCCCGCCGACGCCCGAGCCTCCCCCGCCGCCAGTACCATCAGCGGCACCATCGCCATCCCCAGCCCCGGCACCCCCGTCTTCGCCAGGCCCGAAATCAGCGCCGCCACCAGCCCCAACCCCCACTGCCACCAGCTCAGCTCCGGCATCGCCCGCCCGCTTCACCGCTTCGCCGGATTCTCATACCAGACCACGCCCAGATTGTCAGACTCTTCACACGTCACCACGTCCAGATCCCCGTCTCCATCCACGTCCAGCAACTCGATCAGGTCGTACTTCACGCCCTCCGCGCCGCCAATGTCGATCGCCTCCCACTGCTCGCCCGATTTCTTCAGCACCCACACCCCGGACTTCTCCCCCACCGCCTGCTCGTGCGTTACCACCAGTTCCGCCACGCCGTCCCCGTCCAGATCCGCCACCCGCACCGCCTTCGCCGTCCCGCCGCCCGGCCAGCCCACCACACCCGTCACCCACTTCTCGCCCTTCGGATCCTTGCGGTAGTGGATCAGGATCTCCCTCGGCTTCGCCGCCGTCAGCACCTCCGGAATGCCGTCCCCGTTCGTGTCCGCCGTCGTCAGGAACATCACTTCGAAATCGCGCCCGCCAATGTAATGCTCGCGCCACTGCCGAGCCCGCCCCAGGTTCTCCATCCAGAACACGCCCTTGTGCTCGCCCTTGCGGTCGCTGAACAGGATGTCCAGATCCCCGTCGCCGTCCATGTCCAAAGCCTGAATCGACATGATCCAGCCCACCTTGCGCAACGGATGCCACTTCCACCCAGCCAGGTTCCTGGCCTTCGCCGGCGCTTCAAACCAGCCCAGCTCCGCGCCCTCGTTCTTCGCTCCCGCAATCAGGTCCGGCCCGTTCCGACCGTCAAACTGCACCGGCACCGTGAACATCCACTGCGCCTTGCCCGCCGCCGCCGGCAGAGCCTCCGTCGTCCATTTGCTGTCTTTTCCTTGCCAGTGAAAGTGAATCGCCCGCGTCGTGCCCTCCGACGCGCTCACTACGTCCACACGCCCGTCCCGGTCCATGTCGAACGCCACCGCGTCCTCGGGACTCCCCACCGCGCCCACCTTCTCGCACGGCCAGGGCTCCTTCACCTTTGCGCGCACTGGCTGATAACAGACCCGGATCTCGCCGCCCTCTTCCCAGCCCGTGACAATGTCCAAACGCCCGTCTTTATTGACGTCGAACAGCCTCACGCCATCCGCGCCCCGCGAGCTGTTGTCGATCGTATGCCGCGCCCACGGCAGAGAAAACAGCAGAAGCAGAGCCAGCGTCACAGCTTGTCGACGGCCTTCCTCAGCCTCGAAAGCTCGTCAGGCTTCGAATCGTCCGGCACCGAACACCCCGGCGTCAGAATCAGCCTCGGCCCCGCGTCGTCCCAGGCCTTCCGCGCCGCCGTGCTGAGCTGCTCCACCGTCCGAGTCCGGAAGCTGCGATGGTCGATCCCGCCCACCAGAGTCCCGCCGGATTGGGTATGCGCGTCCGCCAGCCGGAAGCCCGTCTCATGCGCCGAGTAGTTGATCGCCACGCCCTTCCAGTTCGACAGGAAGTGCCGGACATACACCTTCTCGCCATGCAGATGCAGAATGTTCAGCGGCGCATCCTTCACCGCATCGGTCACCATGCGGTCGAACGGCTCGCTGAACTTGCGGTACTCGTCCAGCGTCAGGATGCCCTCTTGAGCGTTGGCCACCGCAAGGAATACACCGGCCGCGCCGCGCTCCATCGCCTGTTTGGCATGGTTCGCCTCAGACTTGGCGATCGCCTCGAGAGCGTCGAGCAGCCGTTGAGGCTCCTGCTCCATCGCCTTCTTGACCTCTTCCTTCGAGCTGAGCTTCTCAGCGACATTCCAGGGGTTGAAGATCGTTTCGACGAAGTGCTTCTGCCCCGCCAGGCCGTCGCGGATCAGCTCCAGCGCCCGAAGCTGCGGCGCAAACGGCGTCTCGACAGGCTTCGCCGCCAGCCAGCCGCCCTCCGGCTTCGGATAGGGAAAGTCGCTCATGACTTTCACCAAGTCGGTGCCGAAGCGGCGCTGAAAGTCGAGCGTCGCCCCAGCGTGCGCCACGGGCCCCTTCGACTCCAGGCCGAAGTGATGCCACAGCGAGATCGGTGGCCGGTCCGGAGCTTCGCCGCGCAACACGCGCTCGATCCGCTCCTTGGCCGGCATCTTCTTGCCGCCCAACAGCGGCACGGCCGCCATCAGGAATGTTCGGCGTTGCATGACGGATTCTCGCCCGAAACGGGCGGTAAGGTCAATGTTTGTAGTCGAGCTCGCCGGCCTCCACCGCCAGCGCCAGCCGGTTCTGAGGCGGTGCCAGGGGGCAGGTGGTGAAAGGAGTGAACGCGCAAGGGAAGTTGATCACCTTGTTGAAGTCCAGCACGAAGGTGTCGCCCTTCGGCATATCGACATAGAGCTGCCGCGCTCCGCCGTACGTCGTCTTGCCGCTGGTTTGGTCTCGGAAGACGAACCACAGCCGCTCGCCGGACTTCGCCGCTTCCAGACGGTACTCCTTGCCGTTCTTGGTGAAGACCGCGAAGCCCGCGCTGTCGTAGGACTCCTTGTTGCCGACGACGGTCTCCAGCGTGATCTTCGCTCCGCCCGGCTGCCGGACGAACTTCGCGTCGAGCCGCCACTCAGGGTTCGCCGGATACCAGCGGCAGCCCGTGAAACCGCGGCGGATCTCGCTGTCGTTGTCCTTCATCCGGACGGCGTGGCGGTCTCGGTAGATCGAGATCAGCTTGAGCTTGTTGATCGCCAGCGTCGACTGCTTGTTCGAGTCGCGGTCGGAGGTGAGCGTGATCTTCGACGTCACGGGCTTGCCGTCCTGCGTGATTGCCGCACCCGCCGCCGGCGTGAACGTAACGGCGTCGCCGGTGAGGTTGTACGTGCCGACCAGGCCCGGCGCCGAGCCCTTCGGCAGGACGATCTGGTTGCCGGCGTCGGTCCCGATGCGGTTGTCGCCCGGCTTCAGCCAGAACAGCCCGGTGACGGTCAGCCAGCCGTCATCGGCCTTCAGAAGTGTTTCGCGACCGGCACGAAATGCTTCAATTTGTTTGATATAGCCAGGATCGGCAGCAAGCATGGACGTGCTCAAGAGGATGGTTCCAAGGAGGACTGGAATGGTATTCCACATATGTCTATAGAGATTATTCTAATCGTCACTGGGCCTCAGGTTTTTGACGAAACGAACTCACCTTGCCTGATTTCACCTCGTAGATGCGCCGGTGCGTTTCCCTCGCCGCATCAACGAGTTCCTGGTAAGGCAGGTCCAAAACGTTGAGAAAGCCATAGTTCAGCCGCTCCTCGTCCGACGGCCGGCCCGTCGGCAGGTCGTCCACCAACTGGAACCAGTGAGTCCCGATGATGGCCGGGTGCGCCGCTGCCTGTTCAACGTAGTATCGGTAGGCCACGCCGCGCTCGGCCTGGTCGCGCACTTTGTGTACCCAGTAGAACAGCCCCTGCAGCCCGCGCCCCGGCGCGGCGGCGGTGAACTCGCCGATCAGCACCGGCTTGCCGCTGATCCTGGCGTAGCGGTCGACGGCAGCCGGCTCCGGCCGGTACGTTTCCGAGTAAATGTTGATGCTGAAAACGTCGAACATCTTCGACATTTCGATCCACTGTTCGTCGGGAGTGCCGGCATACCGGATGCCGAGAATCAGGTGGTTCGGATCGTGTTTTCGAAGCGCTGCGACGATCGTTTCGAAGTACTTTCGGCCGCAGGTGTAGACCCACTCGTCCCTGATCCGCTTGGCGTTCGAAGGATCCGCCGCGAGCCGCCGCTGCAACTCGGCCTTCGTCGCCGACGGCTCAGGGTCTTCGAGGAGCATGTCGGCCCACGGCTTCAGCGAGCCGAATTCGCGGGCCCAATGCGGCTCGTTGCCGATGAACCAGCCGAGAACTCGAGGGTCATCTCTCGATGCGGCGACCTGTTTTCGAGCCGCTTCGTCGACGTTTTGCTCGAACTCCTTCGAGAAGACGTCCGGGAAATCCCACGGAAATGGGAACGTCCGCTTCGTCGTCCAGCCGCTCAGCGGGAGCACATAGGGCATACCGCCGGCGACTGCGATCTCCCTGTCGCTCCAGTTGGCTACGGTGTTAAAACCCCAGTTTTTCAATCTCTCGATGATCCGCCGTTCCCAGATCGGCTGCCACTCGGTGCCGTGGCGCTTCATGACGTTGGCGACGTGAAAACTGACGTCCTTGCCCGGCGTCAACCAGGCTGCGCCGGACGGCGGCAGTTCCTCGAAGAGGAATTCTCGTCCTGTGACTCGGGTGGCGAAACTGCCCTGCCGCCAGCCAACCAGGTCCATGCCGGTCGAGAAGAATGGATGGCCATGAGGATCAACGAAATACCAGCGGCCGTCGATCTGTTCGGTCCGGAAGAACCCGGTGGCTTTCAGAGTCTTCGAGCGGTCGCCGCCGAGCTCGCAGAAGGGGTAGTCTTGCGGCGGAAGGGTGTCGCGCTCCCAAAGCGCGCGCAGCTCTTTGTCGGAATGCGCTTTTCCGGGCCAGTGCTCCGGGATCCACTGGCCGTAACGATCGACCAACGGCCGCCGATCGAGGATGTCGTCCGGTAGCGGGTCGTTGGAGAGACGCATGTTGTAAAGGGTAATCTGCGAATCCGCGGCCGGCTGCTTCATCTTGAGGATGACCTCGGTCACTCTCTCGAAGGTGAACAGCCGGAGCGGCCAGGCTTTGAAGCCCAACGGCAGCAAGGGTGTCATCGTCCGCGTCTGAGTGAACGTGTCGAAGGGGATGCCAGCGCGGATGCGAACGCCGGCGAGAGGCTCCATAACGACGCCCTTCGTCACGGTACCGTCGGTGAAGCCGAGGGTGAAGGCTTCGAGGCTTGTGGCATGGAAGTCGAAGACGAGTCCGTTCCAGGGGCGCCAGTCCGATGGAAGTCCCAGCGCCGCGACGGGCAGACGCACCTCAGGCTCGCCGGCTGCGCGCCGGAACGTGAATGTCACGGTCCCGGACGTCTGGTCGAGGGCCATGGCGACGTTCTTCAGGACAACCCCCGACGGACGGAAGACCACGTTCCGTGAAGTGGACTGGGCAACGAGGGGCAGGGCAAGGAGGAGGGAAACGACGACTCGCCGGAACATGCAGCGCTCCTGCCGAGCGGCGGGATTCGGATGCCGTGCTCGGAAAGCCCATGATGACAGAAAGCGCTTTCACATATACAATGGCGCTGCGGTCATGCCAACCAGCCAACAACTCATCACCCTCGACACCGTCGATCTGCTGATCATCGGTCTCTACTTCGTCGCCGTGCTTGCGATTGGCTTCTACCTGAAGTCGCACACCAAGACCGGCGAAGACTTCTTCATGGCCGGCCGCGAGATGACCGCCTGGGTCGCCGGACTCAGCTTCCTCGCCGCGAACCTCGGCTCGCTCGAGCTGATGGGTTGGGCGGCGGCGGCCTACCAGTACGGCATCCTGGCGACGCATTGGTATTGGATCGGCGCAATCCCGGCGATGCTCTTCCTCGGCGTCGTGATGATGCCGTTCTACTACATCTCGAAGACGCACTCGGTGCCGGGGTACCTGAAGCTGCGCTTCGACGAGCGCAGCCGGGCGCTGTCGGCGGTCACCTTCGGCTTCATGACGGTGCTGATGTCGGGCATCAACATGTATTCGATGGCGCTGGTGATGAAGGTGGTGCTGGGCTGGGACATCCACTTCTCGATCTGGGTGTCCTCGTTGACGGTGGCTGTCTACGTCGTGCTCGGCGGGCTGCTGTCGGCGATCTTCAACGAGGTCTTACAGTTCGTCTTGATCTGGCTGGGCGCGATGCTGGTGCCGATTGTCGGTCTCATTGAGACTGGCGGTTGGAACGGCATGGTGGCGCGCATTTCACAGAACTTCCCGGGCCAGAACTACACCAGCCTGTGGGGCACGCTCGGTTCGTTCACGGACAACCCGATGGGCATCCACTGGACCGGCATCGTGCTCGGCCTCGGCTGGGTGATCTCATTCGGTTACTGGACGACGGACTTCCTGGTTGTGCAGCGTGTCATGGCGGCTAAAGATCTGCGCTCGGCGAAGATGGCGCCGATCATCGGCGCGGCCTTCAAGATGATGGTGCCGTTCATCGTGATTCTGCCCGGACTGCTGGGGCTGGCGGTGCTGACGGACCAGAACGGCAACCTGTTAAAGCTGACCGGCGAGGCGGAAGCGATCGCCACCGGCGGGCACAGCTACAACGAAGTGCTGCCGCTGATGCTGGCTCGCTACCTGGGGCCCGGACTGCTGGGACTGGGTGTGACGGCGCTGATCGCCGGATTCATGAGCGGCATGGCCGGAAACGTCAGCGCGTTTGCGACTGTGTGGACGTACGACATCTACCGGGCGCTGTGGCGCAAGGACGCCACGGATTCGCATTACGTGCATATCGGCCGGTGGTGCACGATTCTCGGCGTGCTGGTCTCGATCGGTACGGCGTACCTGGTGATGCAGTTCCAGTCGATCATGGACTACGTGCAGGCGCTGTTCAGCTTCTTCATTGCGCCGCTGTTCGGCACGGTGCTGCTTGGGATGCTCTGGCGGCGTTGTACGCCGTCGGGAGGTTTCTGGGGACTGCTTTGTGGCACGGTGAGTTCCGTCGCGATGTGGGCCTGGGTGAAGGCCGACCCCACGGCGCTGAAGTACATCGCGCTGTCGACGAATGCGAAGGACATGGCCGAGAACATGTACCGCGCGCTGTGGTCCTGGACGATCTGCGTTGTTGTGACGGTCGTAGTGACTTACATGACGAAGCCGAAGCCGGTGGCGGAACTGGCTGGGCTTGTTTACGGCGTAACGGAGGTGCCCGGCGAAGGGCATTTGCCGTTGACTCAGCGCCCGATCTTCTGGGCCTGCGTGATAGCCGTTGTGTTCGCAGTCCTGAATATCATCTTCTGGTAGGAGACGGGCAATGCACAGACCTGGAATGATCTCGATCTGGTTCTTCATCGGCGTGCTGGTGCTCGTCTACGGCGTGCTGATTCTTGGCTCCGCCATCACCGGCGGCACCACCAGCCGCGCTGTTGTTCTGCGTGAGCTGCGCGTCGATCTGTGGTGGGGCGGATTGCTAACGGCGATCGGCTTGTTCTACACGGTCCGCTTCCGGCCGAGCAGGAAGGACTAGCCGGCCCGGTAGTTCCAAAGCAGCTCGACTTCGATACCGCCATCCCTGCTGGTGTCGATGTAGGCGAAGCGGCCGGAGCCGGGCTTGTCCTTTTCGCCCCAGGCGCCGCTCATGCTGACGCTGTAGCCGAAGCCCTTCCATTCCTCGATGGCCTTGTCCATGTCATCGACGTTGAACGCGATGTGATGGAAGCCCTCGCCCGTGCGACGGATATGGTCATGGTATGTCGACGGACCCTTGAGGGGCTGGATCCACTCAAACGGAACGGCGCCGTGGCGCTGCCAGCCGAGCCGCATCTCGAAGACGCCGGGCTTGCCCTGGTAGAGCGGGTCGCGTGAGTTCACCGTCGAGTAAGTGAAAGCAGGGAAGCCGAGGGAGGCCCAGTAGGCCGAGACCTTCTCCGGTTCCGTGGCGATCAGGGCGAACTGCGAAATAGTCCGGTCCTTAGGAGGCGGCGGCAGCGGCGGTTCGGGCTCCATGACCAGGCCGAGCGTGTAGAGACCTTTTGGGCGCGTGTCGAAGTAGCAGTACTCGACGGTGACGTTGGGGAACTCGATCTTGCCGCGGCTCAAAGTTGCTGCGCCGGCGGCAGTGAGCCTCTTGACTTCGGCGTCGAACGCGCTGGGATCCGGGATTCGATAAATCAGGGAGAAGACGCCGGGAGTGCGGCTCGCTCTTCTGAAGCGCGTGAGCGGACCATCGCCGGACAGAGGCTGTGCCCAATCGATCAGAGTGTTGCCGAGCAGCGCCGTGGCGGTCTTTACGGTCTCGCCGCCGACCTCGATTGAGGGGAGGGTGCCCACGACCCGCGCGCCGTTTCGCGACCAGGCCGACGACACCGCGTCGACGTCGTCGACGACCCACGTGAGTCGGGCGACACGCTTGTAACAGTCAGGGAGGGGGGATTGGCCCCGGGCGGCGAGAGCCAGAGGAAGCGAGATGAATGTGCGACGGATCATGAAAGACTCCTTTTGGCGCAAGGCGCCGGGCCAGTGGATTCGCGGACGATCAGGTCGGGCTCGATGAGGATCTCGGACGGGCGCTCAGATGTGTCGGAAAGCAGCGCTTTGCTGACAAGCTGGCCGATATGGCGCTGAGGGATTCTCGCTGTGGTGAGAGCGGGGCAGAGGTGTTTGGCGAAGTGGATGTCGTCGAAACCAGACACGGAGATGTCTCCGGGCACGGAGAGACCCCGGTTGCGGATCTCACGGAGAACGCCTGTGGCCATGTAGTCGTTCGCGCATAGGATGGCCGTGGGGTTTGGGGAGTGGTCGAGCAGTTCGGAGGCGGCAGCGCGGCCGCCCTCCGGCGAATCTGGGCCGCTGGCTGTGGCGAAGCGGACATCGCCGCCGAAGCGGCGCATCGCTTCGACGAACGCCCGGCGGCGTTCCTGCAACGGCCCGAGCCCTGGATGGTGGCCGACAAATCCGAAGGAGCGATGACCCAGCGAGTGGAGATACTCGGCGATTCGCCGTGTGGCGCGGTCGTAACGAATCCGGATGTTCGTAATGTTCTTTGCCGGCGTGCCCACGTCGTAAAACACGACCGGTACGTCCTGAGCAGCGAGATCGGCAATGAGGGATTTGTCCATCTCCGAGACGATGACGGCCAGGCCCTCGACGCGGCGCTTCAGCATGGAGTGGATGCTGTTGATCAGCCGGTCACGGTGGTACCCCGTGTGTTCAACGACGACCTCGTAGCCCTGCTGGGAGGCCATCTCCTCCAGGCTGACGAAGATGCCCAGGAAGAACGGGTTTTCGATGTTGGAGACAATCATCCCCAACGTCCGGCTGCGCCCTCCAGCCAGGGCCTGGGCGTGGACGTTGGGGTGGTAGTTCAGCTTTTGAACGACGCTGAGAACACGATCGCGGACTTGAGGGCTGACGGCGGTTCGTCCGCTGAGGACACGGGAGACAGTCGCAGCGGAAACTCCCGCTTTGCGAGCCACTTCCGCAAGTGTCATGGCCTCCCCGTGTCTGCCGGCCGCGGCGCCATGAAAGCGCTTACCGGCAGGCCCATTGTACATCCGGTCATCTTTGGAAACAGAAAAAGTTACCTGTTTGTCTCATTGACACCCACTGGCTGGTGATGTAGACATAGGGCAGTGCCGCGTGAAAGCGCTTTCAGGGAGTGCTCTCGCGGCGCGACCGTTCCCAGGGAGGAGCGGTGGGTCTATCGCTCCGGCGCCTATGCCGGGAGCAGAAGAACCGGGCAGCGAACGCCCGGGAGAGGTTAGCTCAATGAGATACAGGGCAGTAGTTGTAACAATTCTAGTTCTGCTGCTGGCTGCCGGTGCAGGCATGGCGCAGCAGGACCGCGGAACATTCACGGGAACGGTGACTGACCCGAGCGGCGCCACCATCCCCAACGTCAAAGTCATCATCACCAACACCGACACCAACGTGTCGAATGAAACTGTCACGAACGAAGCGGGGCAGTATCGCATCCCGAATCTGCCTGTCGGCAACTACAAGATTCAGTTCGAAGCTCAAGGCTTCAAGACAATGAATCGGGACAACCTCCGCCTTAGTGTGGCGGCGGTGGTCGGTATCAACGTCATGATGGAGGTCGGCTCAACGAGTGAGTCGCTGACTGTCACGGCGGAGATCCCCTTGCTGCAGACTGAGACGCCGGAGGTCGGCACGCTGCTGGACAACCGCAAAGTGATCGATCTGCCGCTGGGCTTTTCGGGCGGCCGGTATGCCGAGAATTTCGCGTACATGCTGACGCCCGGGGTGAGCGGCAACAACTGGGAAAGCCGGATCAACGGTTCGCCCGCATTCTCGAAGGAAGTGGTACTAGATGGCGCGTCGGCCACGATTTACATCGGCGGCCAGTTTGGCGAATCCAGCCCGTCGATGGAAGCGTTGGAAGAGTTCAAGGTTCAGACCTCTGGCATGAGCTCTGAGTACAGCCGTACGGCTGGCGGCGTGTTCAACTTCGTGATGAAGTCGGGCAGCAACCAGTATCACGGCAGTGCGATGGGCCAGCTCCACAATGAGTGGGCCGATGCCAACACCTTCGCGAACAACTTCTACGGTCGAGATCGCAGACGTGACCGGCGAGACAACTATGGCTTCAGCCTCGGCGGCCCTGTCGGCATTCCGAAGCTGTGGACGGGCAAGGACAAGTGGTTCTTCTACGCCGCGTATGAGAAGTACAACGAGAGTTTTGCGGGTGGCGGTTCCCCGACGACAACCGTTCCTCTGGCTGAGTGGTACGACGGCAACTTGAGCCGCTACCTCACGAGCGAAGTGCTAGGCCAGGATGCTCGTGGAAACAATGTGCTCCGCGGAGCGATTTACGACCCAGCCAGCACACAGACGATTGGCGGCAAGCTCGTTCGTGACATGTTCCCGGGGAACATCATACCGAAGAGCCGGATCTCTAAGGTTTCGCAAAACCTTGCCTCGATCATGAAGGAGCATTATCTCCCCGAGGTGAAGGATGCCAGCGGCCAGTTCGCGCTGATCAACAACTCCTTCTTCCCCGTGTCCAACCAGGCCGGCTTCAATCAGACTCAGTTTTCCACCAAGTCGGACTACGTGATCAACTCGAACCACCGGGTTTCGGGTTCGTTTGTGTGGGTGGACCGCCCGCGTACGCTGTTGGATCAGGGCGGAGTTTGGGATTTCAGCGATCCCTCAGGCGGGCCTCTGTCCCGCGCAAGGTTGCAGTATGTGTCGTCGCACTACGTCCGCGCGGCTTACGACTGGACGGTATCGCCGACGATGCTGAACCACATGATTGCCAGCTTCAACCGGCAGCTCAACCCATCCACGTCAAAGCACGTGGGCGAGCCTGGCGCGCAGATTCTGGGGATCTCCGGAATCGTCCAGGATTCCAACTACCCGCAAATCTCAGGACTGACTGGCGACCGTGTTGGCTTCCCCACTCTTGGATATACAGCGAACGACGTCCTGGCCGGCAATGCCTACCAGTTCATCGACACCTTTAGCTGGATGAAGGGGAGTCACAACCTGAAGTTCGGCTTCGACTGGAGATGGAATGGCTTGAACGCCAGGAACAACGCTGGTCCCGCTCAGTTCAACTTTGCCGCAAACGTCACCGGTCTTTCCGGCTTCAATCAGACTGGGCATGGTTTCGCCAGCATGCTGCTTGGCCAGGCCTCCAGCGCAAGCGTCGTGGTGGACCAGCCGGTAGGCTCGCAATTCCCCATGTGGTCCTGGTTTGTGCAGGACGACTGGAAGGTGAACAGCCGGCTGACTTTGAACCTGGGAATGCGCTGGGACTTCCAGCCGCAAGGCACCGAGAAGTATGATCGCCTCCACAACTTCAATCCGTCGCTCACCGATCCCAAATACGGGATGCCGGGCGCCGTTGAGTATGCCGGAGACGGCGAAGGCCGGAACGGCAAGCGGATGTTCTACGACAACAGCCTCAATTCGACCTGGGGGCCGCGCATCGGCTTTGCCTATCAGTTGCCACCGGAGTGGAAGATGACTGTTCGCGGTGGATATGGCATCTATTACAGCGGTCGCATCCCGAATGGCTGGTCCGGCGTTCCGTGGGGCAACAAGGCAGGCTTCACGGCCACCAACCAGGCGAACCAGCCGGCCCCGGAGACCCCGGCATTCAACTGGGACAATGGCTACAGCGGAGTGATCACTCGCGCCACACTCGATCCCTCAATGGCGAAGACCATTTGGGGTCCGGTGAGCTGGGATCCGAACGGTGGGCGCGTCGGCTATACACAGCAGTGGAACTTCAACATCCAACGCGAACTGCCGGGCCAAATGGTTCTCGATCTTGGCTACATCGGGACGAAGAGCACTGGCCTGCAAGCGAATGAGTTGAGGAAGATGAACCAGATTCCAACCGAAGCGCTGAAGCTTGGCGACGTGCTCGGACAGTGGATCAACGACGACGCCAGCATTCCGGCGGCCGCGAAGGCGCTGGGTGCGAAGTACCCCTACGGCAAGGACGGCGAGTGGATTCCAATGTGGCAGACGCTGACGCCGTACCCGACCGTCATCTACTGGAGTGACCTCTATAGCTGGAACTCGCCGCTCGGCTTCTCCAACTACAACGCGTTCCAGTTCCAGTTGAACAAGCGGCTGTCGCACGGTGTTCAGTGGCTGGCCAACTACACGTTCTCGAAGACCATCGACAACATGAATTCGGCCTTCGGCGACACGTGGGGCATGAATGGCGGCCGTCCGCTGGACTACTACAACCTCGCGCTCGAGAAGTCGATCTCCGACTTCGACCGCACGCACTTCGTGAAGATCGGCGCAACCTACGACATGCCGTTCGGTAAGGGCCGCGATTTCGGCAAGCAGATGAACCCGATTCTCGACTTCTTCGTGGGCGGGTGGACGTTGCAGTACATCGGCAACTACTCGAGCGGCGAGCCGCTCGGCTTTGGCGCGACAGGCACGCCGAACTCGAACTTCGCGACGAACCGTGCGATCATCAACAATCCAGACGGCAAGTCGCTGAAGAGCTCCTCGTTCAACGCGGATAACTTCCAGATGAACTTAATCTCTACGGGCGGCGTGGATGCGCTGCGCTACGTGGATACGTCTTTGATTTCGAACCCGGGCCGTTACGTCCGTGGCAACGCCTCTAGGCGCCACTCGCAGCTTCGCGGCTTCGCATACTACAGCGATGACGGGAGCCTGCAGAAGAACTGGTCGATTAAGGAACGCGCGCGCATTCAGTTCCGCGCAGAGTTCCTGAATATGTTCAACCGCCACCGTTTCGGTGATATCGAGACGGACGCATCGAGCCCGCTTTTCGGGCAGATCACCGGTGTGAGCGACGACCGCCGTCAGATTCAGTTCGGAATCCGGGCTGACTTCTGACATGACCCCCTTCCAGGCTGACTCATCGTCTGGAAGGCTCCTCCGAAGCGCTCCGGGCCCAGAAGGGGTCCGGAGCGCGTTTTCACATCACGATCATGAGACTCGCGTTTTGCTTCCTACTCGCGCTTCCAGCCCTTGCTCAGAAACTCCCGGACACGGTGCTCTACGGCGCCTCGTACTACCACGAGTACATGCCCTACGAGCGTCTGGACAAAGATGTCGAGATGATGAAGGCCGCGGGGTTCACCGTCGTGCGGCTGGGTGAATCGACATGGTCGAGTTGGGAGCCGAAGGACGGTCAGTTCGAATATGCGTGGATGGACCGAATCCTCGATAAGCTGCACGCGGCGGGGATCAAGGCGATCGTGGGGACGCCGACCTATTCCATCCCGCCATGGCTGGCGAAGAAACACCCGGAGATCCTGGTGACGCACTTCACGGCGACGCCGCCTCTGGGTGATCCGCACATGCCGAGCTATCCGGGCAGCGCCCCGCCCGGCGCATACGGGCCGCGTCAGAATATGGATCTGACGAATCCGGACTATCTGCGCCACGCCGAGCGCGTCATTCGCGCGGTGGTCAGCCATACGAAGGCCCATCCGGCGGTGATCGGCTTCCAGGTAGACAACGAGACGGGGCCGAACGGGTTGCCGCTACCAAGTGTGCAGCGGCGGTTTACGGAGTATCTCAAGGAAAAGTACGGGACGCCGCAGGTCCTGGATAAGCTGTGGGGCCTGGCGTACTGGGGGCAACTGGTCCAGACGTGGGATGAGTTTCCGGCGCGGGACGGCATCTTGAATCCCGGCTATAAGCTCGAGTGGGAGCGGTTTCAGCAATCCATCGTGACCGATTTCCTTGGCTGGCAGGCGAAGATCGTCAAGGAGCTGAAACGCCCGGACCAATTCATCACGCACAACTTCGTGGGTGGGGTGAGGACGAACCTCGACCAGTGGGCAATCGCGAAAAGCCTGGATATCGCGGCGGTGAACCCGTACCACGCGTGGCAGGACGCGTTCGATGCGCGAGCAATCTGGCTGTCGGGCGATGTCTGCCGGTCATTGAAGAATGCGCCGTACCTGGTGACGGAGACGAATGCACAGACGATTGGCTGGGACTCGCGCGCACAGTATCCGCCGCACGACGGGCAGTTGCGCCTGGCGGCGTATGCACACATCGCGGCTGGCGCCAACATGGTGGCGTACTGGCACTGGCACTCGCTGCACTACGGCCAGGAGACGTACTGGCGCGGGGTCCTGTCTCATGATCTGGAGCCGAATCGTGCTTATGCGGAAGTCTCGAAGATCGGAGCGGAGTTGAAGCGCGTCGGGCCGATGCTCTCTGGATTGAAGAAGGACAACCGCATCGCGATTCTCTACAGCAGCGATTCGTACCATGCGCTCCAGTTCATGCCGGTCTCGGACCGGGTGAACATGATGACGGTGCTCAACCAGATGCACGGGGCGCTGTATGATCTGAACGCCGAGGCCGATGTCGTCACGCCGGAATCGGATTGGAGCCGCTACCAGGTGTTGATGATCCCGCCGCTGTATAGCGCGAGCGACGAGACGTTGCAGAAGATTGCGCGGTTCGTCGAACGAGGTGGCAGCGTGTTGATGTCGTTCAAGAGCGGCTTCACGAACGAACAGTCGACGGTACGTTGGGAGATGGCGCCGGGGCCGCTTCGCAAGGCTGCCGGGTTTCGCTATCAGGAGTTCAGCAGTCTGGCCGAGCCGGTCGAACTGGAGACCCCATTGGGGGCGAAGATGACGGCCTCCACCTGGGCCGAGTTTCTGGTTCCCGAGGGCGCGGAGACTCTGGCACGGTACAAGCACCAATTCTTCGGCCGGTTCCCGGCGGTGACGCGGAACCGTTACGGCAAGGGAACGTTGACGTATGCGGGAACGCATGTCAGCGACGGCATGATGAGGGAGCTCACGCGGGATGTCCTGGATCGGGCTGGGCTGGCAAGCCTGGACTCGTCGTATCAGGCAAAGATCCGGCATGCGACGACGGCCTCCGGCAAGCGCGTCCATTTCTATCTGAACTTCTCGCTCAATGCCTACAGCTTCTACTACCGGTACGGAGATGCGGAAGAGGTCCTCGCCCGCAAAGAGGTGGGCAGTGGTGAGAGAATCAGCATCGGTCCCTGGGACGCAGCGATCTTCATCGAAAAGTGAAAGGAACTTCTATGAGCAGGAAAATGACCTTCGGCCTCATCGTGGGCAATCGCGGATTCTTTCCCGACCATCTGGCGAAGTCGGGCCGCGAGGAGATGATTCGTGTCCTGGAGGCCGCCGGCCATGACGTGGTGGTCGTCGGCGCCGATGAGACGAAGTACGGCGCGATTGAAACTCGCGCCGAGGCGCAGAAGTGTGCCGCCTTGTTCAAGCAGCACCAGGACCGGCTCGATGGTGTCGTCGTCACGCTGCCGAACTTCGGGGATGAGCGCGCGATTGCGGAGACAATGCGCGGGTCGGGACTGAAGGTGCCCGTGTTGCTCCAGGCCACTCCTGACAGTGCGGGAAAGATGACGATCGCGGACCGGCGTGACAGCTTCTGCGGCAAGATGAGCGCGTGCAACAACCTGAGGCAGTACGGCATTCCCTACTCGCTGACGGCAAGGCATACGGTGGCTCCGTCGAGCGAGGAGTTCGGCAAGGACCTGGAATGGTTTGCCGCTGTGTGCCGCGTCGCAAACGGACTGCGGAACATGCGCGTGGGGGCGATTGGCGCGCGTCCGGCCGCGTTCAACACCGTGCGGTATAGCGAGAAGCTGCTGGAAGCTTCGGGCATCGACGTTGAGACTGTGGACCTGAGCGAGATCCTCGGCCGCGTGGCCCGGATGAAGGACAACGACGATGCGTGCCAGGCGAAACTCGCGCAGATCAAGGCTTACGTTGCGACGCAGGGCATCCCCGAGGAAAGCCTGATGAAGATGGCGAAGCTCGGCGCGGTCATCGAAGGCTGGATGGCCGAAACCCAGTGCACAGTGTCCGCCGTGCAGTGTTGGACGGCATTGGAGGAGTACTTCGGCGTCGTGCCTTGCACGCTGATGAGCATGATGTCGAACAATCTGTTGCCGAGCGCGTGCGAGGTGGACGTCGCAGGCGTTGTCGCGATGCATGCACT
Organism: Bryobacteraceae bacterium; assembly: GCA_050789245.1. GTDB lineage: Bacteria > Acidobacteriota > Terriglobia > Bryobacterales > Bryobacteraceae > PNKE01. Next base: position 17,148 of record JBOZRR010000046.1, read on the forward strand.
GGCCCTGGCTTCGGAAACGCCCAGCGCCCTGCTCGATTGGAACAACAACTACGGCGACGATCCGGACAAGGCCGTGTGCTTCCACTGCTCCAACCTGCCGAAGCACTTCTTCCGCGAAGTGAAGATGGATTACCAGGAGATCATCGCCGGGACGGTCGGGAAGCTGAACACGTTTGGGACGGTGGTCGGCCGTGTGAGGAGCGCGCCGATGACCTTCCTGCGGGTTTCGACCGACGACGCTGCGGGCCAGATCACGGGCTATGTCGGTGCAGGCCGATTCACCGATGATCCGCTGGAAACCTTCGGCGGTGCGGGTGTCGTCGAGATCCCGGACATGCAGAAGCTGCTCCACTTCATCTGCGAGAACGGTTTCGAGCATCATGTGGCTGCAAACCTGAGTGAGTGCGCTGCAGCGGTTTACGAGGCCTGCACGAAGTACCTGGGCTGGGATCTGTACTGGCACGGAGATTGACGATGCGGGCGCTGGCGCTGCTGCTCGCGGCGGTTGCGCTGCCTGCCGCGGATTACCATGTGGATTGCGCCGGAGGCGATGACAGCGCCTCCGGCCTCTCCCCATCCCAGGCGTGGCGCTCCGTCGCCAGGGTCAACGGGCAGGAGTTGCAGCCAGGCGACCAGCTTCTACTCAAACGGGGCACACGCTGCGACGGAATTCTCGCGCCGAAGGGGTCGGGTAGCGAGGAGAAGTCCATCCTCCTCGGCGTATACGGTGAGGGTGCACCGCCGGTCATCGATGGGCATGGCCAGGAGGCAGCGCTTCGCCTCTGGAATCAGAGCTACTGGCGGGTCGAGAACATTGGGGTCACGGGTTCCAGGATTTACGGCATCTATGTGGGTAGCGATGCCGGAGTCCTCCGAGGAATCGAGCTTCGGGATGTGTCAGCGACCAATGTGCACGGCCCGTTGACGACGAAGACATCAGGCCTGATCGTGGTCGAGGCCCGAGGCGAAGCGATCTTCGAGGACGTGATCATCGACGGCGCGCGGGCGGAACACACGTCGCAGTGGGCTGGAATCGTCGTGAACGGAGCAGGATGGAAGACTCCAGCGCCGGAGCGCCGAAGCCGCAACGTGACAATCCGGAACTCCATTGCCCGCGATGTCTACGGCGACGGGATCATTCTGTTTCAGGTCGAGAGGGGGCTGATCGAACGCAGCGCCGCCTGGGAGACCGGCATGCAGGTGCGCGAGAGCATCGGGACTCCGAATGGCCTCTGGACGTGGCGATGCGCAGACTGCACTGTGCGGGAATGCGAGAGCTTTTGGTCGGACTCGCCCGGCGTGGACGGCGGAGCGTTCGACATCGACTGGGGCAACGACCGTAACGTCGTCGAGCGCAGTTATGGGCACGACACGCTCTCGTATTGCATTGCCGTTTTCGGGGCGGAGAAGCTGGTCACCACCGCCAGCGTGATCCGGAATAACGTGTGCGCGGGCCTCGGCCGGAGCCCTCGTCTTGCACGGCACCATGGCGCGATTCACCTCTACACCTGGACGGATGGCGCGCTGGATGGGGTTCTCATCGAGGACAACCTCATCGAGTGGGATCCACAGGTGGCTGCGGCTGCCATCAAGGATGAGGCGAAATGGACGGGTGCGGCGAGGTTGACAATGCGGCGAAATACCATCCGCGAAGGTCCCACCATGCCAGGCACGGAAATGGGTGGAAGCCTTGAATTCCGGCTGGATGAGAGCCAGGATGCTCGCGGACTTCGGGTGATCGCGGAAAGCGCAAAGGCACAGTTCACGGCGAAAGGGCTGCGCGTCACGGAGACGCGGGGATCTCCTCAAGTGATTTACAGGGACGCGCGCGGGGCGGTGGTTCGTGCATGGGACGGTTACGCCCCGGCGTCGGAGATCCTCTGGCTGGTGCGGCAAAGAATGGGTCCGCCGTCAGCGAAGTGACGCGATTGGATCAGCCCTGCCCGTAGCTGGCCTTCGGCCCATGCTTCCGCAGAAAGTGCGTGTTCATCAGATCACGATCGATGGTCCCGGCGTTAGGATTCAGCGAGTAGGTGATGGCTGCGATGCGCGCGATCTCTTCGAGCAGAACGGCGTTCATCGCCGCCTTTGTGGCATTCGGGCCCCACACGAACGGCCCGTGGCTCCGGACCAAAACAGCCGGGATGTGGGTCGGGTCAATTCCTTCAAATGCCTTCACAATGGCCTTGCCGGTGTTCAGTTCATAGTCCGCATAGTCATCGTGATCCAAAGGCTCCGTGACAGGGATCGAGCCATAGAAGTAGTCGGCGTGCGTCGTACCCAGGCACGGGATCTCGTGTCCCGCCTGTGCCCAAGCGACTGCGTGAGTGGAGTGGGTGTGCACCACGCCGCCGATTCCCTTGAACTGCCGGTAAAGCTCGAGGTGGGTGTCGACATCGGACGACGGTCGAAGCTTGCCCTCGACAATCTTGCCGTCGAGGTCGGTGACCACCATGTCCTTCGGAGTGAGCTTCTCGAAAGGCACGCCGCTCGGCTTGATTGCCATCAGGCCTTCGTCGCGATCGAAGCCGCTGGCGTTGCCGAACGTGTACATCACCAGGCCACGGCGGACGATTTCCAGGTTGGCCTCGAGCACCTCTTCGCGGAGTTCTTTGACAAGCATCGGTCTCCCTTCAGCCTATCGAAGTCCGCCGCCTCTCGTGCGATATGATGCCCCTAACCAGAACAGGAGCAGAGCAGAATGTCGATTGTCGCCGGTGTCGATTTCGGTACCCAGAGCGTTCGAGTGTCGTTGTTTGACAGTGAAAAGGGGCGGCTGGCGGCGGCCGTGGCCGAATACCCGGTGCTGCGCAAGCGGGACGACCCAGACCACGCCACTCAGCGGCACGCCGACCACATGAGCTCGCTCGCCACGGCGATGCAAGCCGCCATTCGCGAAGCCGGCGTCCCTGGTGGGAGTGTCGAGGCCATCGCGCTGGATACGACAGGATCTACCGTCGTGCTGCTTGGCGAGGGGCTTATTCCGCTCGATGATTACTACCTCTGGTGCGACCATCGGGCTAAAGGCGAGGCTGGCGAAATTACCGCCAAGGCCCGCGAGACCGGCCTGGAATCGCTCGAATGGTGTGGAGGCGTCTACTCCTCCGAATGGGGCTTCTCCAAGCTCCTGCACTGGCTGCGGAACAATCCCGACCGCCGCGGATCGATGGTTACCGCGATGGAGCATTGCGACCTGGTGGCGGCGACCCTGTGCGGAATCAGCGACCCGGCCGCCGCCCCACGCAGCGTATGCGCCATGGGTCACAAATGGATGTGGAATTCCTCGCTCGGAGGGCTGCCGCCCGAGCAGTTCCTGACGGCGGTCGACCCGCTCCTAACAGGGGTGAGGCCAAAGCTTGACGGCCGGTATGAGACTTCCGAGAAGCTTGCCGGGCACTTGAGCGCGGAGTGGGCCGGGAAGCTTGGCCTCCGGGCCGGCATCCCCATCCCCGTCGGCGCATTCGATGCGCATTGGGATGCGATCGGCGCGGGGATCCGCGAAGGTGACGTGGTGAATGTCGTTGGCACCTCCACGTGCATCATGGCGATCGCGAAGCAAGTTGGGTTGATCCCCGGCGTTTGTGGCGTCGTGTACGGATCGATCCATCCGGAGTATTTCGGCGTTGAGGCGGGCCTCTCCGCGGTGGGCGATGTCTTCGAAGCGATCGCGCGCCGGGCGGGGACGAACGTAAAGGAGTTGAGCGCCGGGCTTTCCGAATACCGCGCGGGTTCCACCGGACTTCTGCGCCTCACGTGGGACAACGGCGACCGCACGGTCCTCGTGAACGCCGACCTCGGCGGCGTGACCCTGGGCTGGACTCTGGGCACCACTGCTCAGGATGAGCTGTTCGCGGCCATCGAAGGAACGGCGTTCCACACCCGCGTCGTGCTTGAGCGGATGGCGCAGCATGGGGTACGCATCGATCGCGTCATCAACGGCGGCGGCATTCCTCAGAGGAGCCCCGTGCTGAATCAGGTCTATGCAAACGTCCTGAACAAGCCTGTTCTTGTTCCCGCCCAGGATGTTACCAGTCTGGGCTCCGCGATCTTCGCGTTCATGGCCGCGGGCACGTTCAAGACCCTGGAGGAGGCGCAAGGCCGGCTCTGCCCGACTTACAAGACGTTCGAGCCGAACCCTACTGAAGCGGCCGTCAGCGAAAAGCTCTTCGCCCACTGGCGTGACATCTACTTCGCGATGGGGCGGCGCGGCTCCAAGCCGGTCTCGATCGGCGAAGTCCTGCCGGATTTGCGAGCCATCCGGTCGAGACAGGCTTGACGTTCAACGGTTCTCAATCAGCCCGACGACTCTGAAGTTGAAATCCGTATAGCTGATCATCCTGCCCTGCAGCCAGAGCACTGCGCGCTGGTTGCCGGGCCAGATCGGGATAACCGGGCGCAGGTTGTCGGCGGTGGAGTCCGTTGTGACGGGTTGCCACTGCCACTTGCCGCCGCCACGAGTCGTACCACGAAAAATCTCCCAGTGCCGCCTGCCATCGGCCTTGCTGACGAGCGGCTTGCCCGAGACGGGATCGGCATTTGTCGAGATGTAGATCCGGTTCGGGTCGTGTGGGTCCAGCGCCGCCAGGCCCGTGTAGTCGTCTTCGCCCTTGTACAGGCGCGAACCCGCGTGGGCGATCTCGCGGTCCGTCCACTTGGAGCCATTCCATCGGGCATACCGGTAACGCATGTCGCTCCCGTGGTCGTCCTGCGGCTTGCCGCCATCGCCCACTTGTACGGAGTAGACCATGTATGGACGGCCGAGGCTGTCGATGTGAAGGTCGGTGATCCATGCCACGTTATTCTTGTCGCCCTTGAAGACCAGCGTGCCTTCCTCGGGCATCTTCAGGCCTTCCTTCAATGAGCGGATCGGTGAGCCGTCCGAGCGGTGCAGCATACCCTTGCGGTAAAAGACGTGGTAAATGCTGTTGTCGAAGTTGCGCGGATGCCCGTCCGTGTAAGCGATGTGGATGGTATGCCGCCCGTCCGACGCGTACTTCACATACGGCCGGTGCCGGAACTCCGTGGGGACGTCGATGAAGACGTTGCCGGTTTGCCAGGTGTCTGCGTTGTCGTCCGAGTAAATGTAGGACGGCTTGAAGCTGTTGTGCAGACCTCGGAAGAAGTCGTAGATTCGGCCCTTGCCGCTGTTTTCCGCCGGCAGTCGGTGCAGGTTGCTATAGGTCACACGTGAGGTCGGGCTCGGAATGATCACCGTTTCGTCATCCCATGACGTGGTATCTCCTGGCTTCGAGCGGCGTGAGTAGATCTTCTCCTCCGGGCCATGCTTGGCGTACATGGCTAGCACACGGCCGTCCGACAGGCGCAGGAATGCCGGTGAGTTGTGATCATCGAACCATTGGCGTCGATCGCGGTCGTCTAAGGGCGTGTGAAGGATGCTCACGGTGCTGCGCTTCGCCGCAAGGTCATAGGTCACAGCTTCGATGTTCCCCTTCGAAGACACGACGCCGAAGAGCAGCTTGCCGTCGACGACGATTGCGCGCTCGTCCTCGAACCAGCACCAGCCGCCGTCTGAGTGGAACTGAACGACCTGCGCGGAGGCGGAGGCCGCGAGCAATAGGGCAGGGAAGAGTCGGAGCATCGCCCCGGATTGTATCAGCGCGCCGGCGCTACACGCGCCCGGCCAGCAACACGTACAGCACTTCCTCGGCGTCTGGAAGCTTGAGCAACTCTCGGACGATGTCCGGCTCAAACCGGCCGAGGCCGATTGCGCCCAGGCCCAGCGCAGTCGCTTTCAGGAGGAAGTTCTGTCCGGCGTGGCCCGCCTCGACATGCGCCAGGTAGCGTCCGCGCTCGCCCAGTTCGCGAACGATGCGACGGTAGTCGGCGGTCAGGATCACGGCCACCGCGCAATTTTCCACACACTCTTGTCCCAGCGCCGCGACCGCCAGCCGTTTGCGGCGCTCGCCACGCGATTCTAGCCTCAGGCCGTGAGAGTCCGGGTTGTATGAGTAAAGGCCCGCCGTCAAGCGTTCGACATTCGCCGCGAGCAGATAAGTACGGAGCGGGTAGATTGCGCCCGCCGACGGGGCTGTCCGAAGGCCGCCGAGACCTGAGACTCCCTGTGCGGCCCAGAGGAGTGAGGAGACTTCGGCCAGTGTGAGTGGCCCCTCAGTGTAGTCGCGTACGGATCGTCGGGTGGACAGCAATTCATCCAGGCTCGCGGCAGTAGACCGCGGGCTAGACAATGGCACGCTCTCCCCGATCCCGAGTTTCAGGCGCGGAGTGACGCTGCCAAATTCGCTTTGTTCCTTCGCCGCCATACAAACAAATGGAATAGAGAGTTAAAAACCTCATTATACCCATATGTCCGCAGTCGGACCGCAATTGGGCGGTTGGTACCATGAAGACTGTCCCCCATGGCCACCGCCGTTCATCCGCCGTCCAAGGCCGCCATCCGCTTCGATCGCAATGAGTGGTCCGGCGCGTTCGGCGATCTCGGGACCGACTTGCCGCTGATCGTCGGCATTATTCTCGCGTCGGGCATGGACAGCGCCAGCGCGCTGATCCTATTCGGCGTCATGCAGGTGCTGACCGCGCTTCGCTACCGCATGCCAATGCCGGTCCAGCCGCTGAAGGCCATGGCGGCGCTGATCATCGCGCAGAAGATTCCGGGCGCAACGGTTCTGGGCGCAGGACTCGCCATCGGCGTCATCATGCTGGTCCTCACACTGACCGGCGGCATCGGCTGGATTGCGCGAGTGGTTCCGAAAGTCGTGGTGCGAGGAGTCCAACTCGGGCTGGGGCTGCAACTCGCTGGCATCGCACTCAGGGATTACGTGCGAGCCGATGGTGTTTCCGGATACTGGCTTGCCTGCGCGGCTTTCGTCATCAGTCTCGTGCTGTATGGACGGCGGCGCTATCCCGCCGGAGTTCTCATAGTTGGGTTAGGCCTCGCATACGCTCTGGCCTTCAAAGTCGATTATCAGGCGCTTGCGGGCGCCGCCGGCTTTCATCTGCCCTCAGTCCACGCACCGACTACTGTGGACATCTGGACCGGTTTCCTGCTCCTGGCGCTCCCGCAGATCCCACTCTCCATCGCGAATTCTGTACTGGCAACCCGCCAGATCGCTGAAGACCTCTTTCCCGAACGGCCGCTGACCGTGCGGAAGATCGGCTTGACGTATTCGCTGATGAACCTGATCAATCCCTGGTTCGGCGGCATTCCCACCTGCCACGGCTCCGGCGGAATGGCGGGGCACTATGCGTATGGCGGCCGGACCGGTGGGTCGGTCGTGATCTATGGTGGACTATATCTGGTGCTAGGCCTGTTCTTCAGTGGCGGCTTCTCCACCGTGATTCAGGTATTTCCGCTCCCAGTGCTCGGCGTGCTTCTGCTGTTTGAGGCAATCACGTTGATGGCACTGGTACGCGATGTGGCCATCGACCAGAGCGATTTCCTCCTCGTCGTGCTGGTCGGGCTCTGCGCTTCGCTGTTGCCTTACGGATTCCTGATCGCAATGGTGGGAGGCACGCTCCTCCACGCGGCGCTCCACCGGAAGTGGATCCGGTTGAGCGAGCACTAGTTTCAGCCATACGACAATATGGAGAGTGACTCAGCGCAACACGCGCCAACGCGGCGCCATTCGTAACGTCTTCCTCGAGCATGACCGCCCGTTGAGCGCTCAGGAGGTGCTCGAGCTCGGTCAGAAGGAAGTGGCTGGCATGGGCTTGGCGACCGTGTACCGGAACCTGAAGGCGCTGGCGGAGGAGGGATGGCTCTCGGCGGTAGAACTGCCGGGCGAGCCGCCCAGATACGAGATCGCCGGCAAGGGCCATCATCACCACTTCCATTGCGATGCCTGTGGGCGGTTGTTCGAAGTACACTCGTGCCCAGCCGATTTTGAACGGCTCATCCCCGCTGGATTCCGGCTTCGCGCGCATGAAATGTTCCTCTACGGGCTCTGCGACACCTGCGTCCGCGACCGGCGCAGGTAAACTCCGATTAAGGAGATTGAATCAGCGGGGCTGCCTCCTTATGATCGGGGGTGGAGAACGCCATGCGCTTCAAGCTTTTGCTCGCCTTTGTCGCCGGCGTCGCATCCATGCCGGCTCAGAGTCCCACGGACCGTGCCCCCGGCCTTCCACAGAGGAGTTTCGCCGACGTCCGAATTCTCGGAGTCCCATCGGGATCAGGACCCGGCCTGCACGTTGTGAAGCCGCCAGTTCAGCTTTCCAGCCGCTGCTCGATTCCGCTGCGCGAGATGACGATCGCGCCAGGGCTCAACTACTTCATCCGGAAACAACCGGTGCTGCCTGATCAAATTACGCACATGCCCAAAGCGGCCATCCCCGCGCCACGCTGCAAATAGTCCGCGACGCGGGCGCCGGGCCGCTGCCCTTTCTTACACTGGGTATGTGATCCGGACAATCATTCTTGACCTCGGTCGAGTCCTAATACCATTCGATTTTCAGCGTGGCTATCAGCGGATGGGAGAGCGTATCGGGATGCCCGCTCCCGAAGTCCGCGAACGCATTCACACGGCGGAAATCGTCCCCGCGTATGAAAGCGGTCTGGTCTCCTCGCCCGATTTCGTCGATGCCATTGCGAGGGCGCTGGGCGCCAAGATCGACTACGAAGAGTTCTGCGCGATCTGGAGCAGCATCTTTCTGCCCCACACCCTGGTTCCGGAGGAGTTTGTCGCAGCGCTCAGGCGGAACTACCGGACGGTTCTGCTCTCGAACACCAACGAAATCCACTACCGGATGCTCCAGCGGACGTATCCGATTCTGAGCCATTTTGACGCCTACGTTCTCTCGTACGAGGTCAAGTCGATGAAGCCCGAGCCGGCCATCTACGAGGCTACGCTCGCGGTGACTCAGTGCGAGGCAGGCGAGTGCTTCTTTACGGACGATATGCCGGACTACGTTGAGGGTGCCCGGCGTGCTGGGATCGATGCAGTCCAATTCCAGGGATTCGATAAGCTGCAGGCGGACCTTGCTGCGAGAGGAGTCCGCTGGTAGCGAGGGAGGAAGCAGTTAGAGGAGAGCGGCGTCCAACGTCTGCGCATCTTCCCTGTCATCCGCCGCAATCGCGCCGTTGGGGCCGGAGACTGGCACCGGGGCGGTTCCAAGGTAGGAGAGCAAGTCGGCCAACTCGCCATCGAAGAGTGAATCCAGCAGCTCGCGCACGGCCAGCCGCCGAACTTCATCACGGGAGATGACAGCCTTATACACGTACGACCGGCCTTCTTTGCGACGTGTGACCGCCTGTTTTCGAGCCAGCCTGTCCAGCATCGTCATCACAGTTGTGTAGGCCAGAGGCTTCTTCGGCGCCAGATGGTCGCGCACACCCTGAACGTTCGCCTCGCCCAAAAGCCACAGTGCGCTCAGGCACTCCAACTCGAGCGGCGGAGGGATCTCGCGCGTGGTCCTGCCGCGTCTCAAGAATTTTCCTCCCCGAAAAGGCTCTGAATCGCTGCCATCTTCTCGCCCATCACCGTCTGCTTCTGGCTCTTTGAGGGTGCTGGCTTCACATTAGCATTCGCGGCGGGAGCCGGTGGAGCCATGTACTTGTTTTTGTTGAGGACCGACCGCTCGAGCGCGGGGACATACGAACTCCAGACGGTCGCCGGGTTCTTGTCGCGATCAAGCACTGAGCGGATCAGTTCCATCTTCGAATCCATGTTATCCAGATGGTGCAGCAGCAGCGCCTCGGGGAAGACCGGCAGTTTCGGCGAGCCGAATTCGAGCTGTCCGTGGTGGCTGAGCACCATGTGCTCCAGCAGGTCACGCAACTTCGGCGGGAAACCCGGCGGCAGTTTGTCGCCGATCAGGCGGAGCGCCATTTGGATGTGACCCAGAAGTTGGCCCTCCGTTGTGTACCCGAAACTGCGCCCGTAGCTCAGTTCGTAGATCTTCCCGATGTCGTGAAGCACTACACCGGCCATCAGCAGGTCTTCATCGATGTGCTGGTAGTGCTTCGATGCGAATCTCGCCAGCGTCGCGAGGGAGAGCACGTGCTCGAGCAGTCCGCCCAGCCACGCATGATGAATCGACTTTGCGGCGGGTGCTTTCTTGAAGGCTTCCGCCACTTCCGCGTCGGCGAAGATTGCTTCGAGCAGCGCGCGAAGGTGGGGATCACCCATCCCCGAAATGATGCCCATCAGCTCGGCGAACATCTCCTCGGCGTCACGTGCTGACGCCGGCAGGAAATCCGCAATGTCCACATCACGCTCGTCCACCTTTTGCAGCCTGTGAACTGTGAGCTGCAATTTGTTCTGGTACAGCAGCGTCTCGCCCTTGACCCGGACAAAGTCGTCGCGGTCGAACGTCTCCATCACGTCCGCGACGTTATCCCACATCTTGGCGTCAATGTCGCCTGTCCGGTCCATAAAGGTGAGGGACAGGTAGGGCTCGCCGGTCTTCTTTTGCCGGACTTCTTTGGACTGAACCAGAAACAGGCCGGTCACTTGCTGCCGTGGCTCGAGCTCGGCGACGGTCGGTGTCTTCATGGTTCTAGTTGCTGCTGCTCTTCGACTTAACCGTGGTGTTCGTGCCGGGGATCGGAACCAACCACAGAAGCCGCCGGCGGCGGGTCTGGTTCGCGACCTCTTCCTTGGTCACAGTCTCGGGCCTCAGCATGGCTGGGTCGGTCCACCTCGTGTCCTTGCCAGGCGCGGCCGATGCATCGACAAAGCCGTCGCGGATCTCGAGGAACGCATCATGGCGAAGGCTCGTCAAGTATTCGCGGATCTTCGGCTCGAACAAAGGCATGTACAGCTTCTCGCGAACTTCGCTCTCGACCTCCTCGACTGCGGCGAGCCCTTCCTTGTGGTGCTCTTCCACGCGGAGGATCAGCCATCCCGCATCAATCTGGATCGGATCAGTGACGTAGCCTTTTTCCTTATCCCAGACGGCATCCACGAGGGCCTTCATCAGGTCATCCTTCTCCCAACCGCCGAGATCCCCAGCCTGCTTTGCCGTGGCGGCATCCGAGTTATCGCGGGCTAGTTCGGGAAAACGCTCTCCCCGGCGAGCGCGTGCGACGAGATCTTTGGCCTTCTTGTCGGCTTCCTCGGGCGTCCTGCCTTCCTTCGACACAAGAATCTCGCGAAGGAAGACGCGCTCTTTGCGCATGAATTCGTTTTTGTGCTCGTTGTAGTACTTCTCGATGTCGGCGCGCGGGATGCTGATCTTGCTCGAGACCTCCTGCCCCACCACGCGCTGAGTCAGGAACTGGTTCTTCGTCTCCAGCCGGAAGTCTTCAAATGACATCCCCGTCTGTTCACGAATCCACTGCTGGAACTTGTCCGGGTCCGCAATCTTGTTGTCTGACTGGATCTTGCCCAGGTACTTCGTCACCTCGGCGTCCACGTTGATGTTCAGGTCTTTGCCTCGCTGGACGAGTAGGAGCGAGTCGATCTTGTCGCGCAGGACCGTCGGGCGCCGTTGTTCCAGTTCCTTCTGAATCTGCTGCGGAGTCATGCTGCGAGCGCGCATGCCCGCCTCCAGGTTCTTCACCTCGCGGTCGAGGTCGGAACGCGTGATGATGTCGCCGTTCACCTTCGCGATGATCTGATCCACCACCACGGGGTCCGCTGCCTGCGAAGAGGCGGCGCCGAGTATGCCCACACAGAGAGCCAGGGCGAAAACCTTCATAAGAACCATTATTACCCATGACTGCTTCGCGGTCGCGCGTCCTTCACGTCGCGCCCGGAGCAAGCCCGTGACGGTTGGCCTCCCCGAAGCGACTGCCTTCCCTCTTCAGTCGGTGATTCACTTCCACGCGGCCGTTCACAGGCACCACAACCCTGGCGAATCTCCCCTGCGGCGCCGAACGGCGCTTCTCGTCCGCTTCGACGAGCGGATCATCGGCAAACCGCAGCTCCTCGGTCGCTTGAGCCGGAACCTCCGTACCCCAGCACTGGAAATGAATGTGAGCCGGGACGCGCCCTCCGGGGTACTGCCCGGGCCGGATTGACTCGAGCTCGAACCGGCCGTCGGCATCTGTCTTCACCCAGGCCCTCAGACGCGGGGTCATCTCCCCAGGCTTGTTATGCACGCCGTTCTTATCGGTTTGGTACGCGTAAACGATTACGCCCATTGCCGGAGTTTGCCCGTCCGGACGGAAGACTCTCCCCGAAATCCGTAGCGGCACTCCGGGTTCGCCGGGAGGAGCGATGCGCCCTTTCGGTCCGGCGCTCGCGCATGGGCCGTTCGTCAGCGTGCTGCCGTCGATATTCTGGCCGCGTCCCGCAGGGGCAAGCGCCAGCAAACTCGCAAGCCACTCTCTGCGCCTCATGATGCGTCCGTAGACGCATGGCTGGCGGAATAGTAATGCCGGATCAAGGCGCCAGAGCGGTTAGAGTCTTCTCGATGCCGACGATCAATTCTCCCGGCTCGCTTGCGCCCATCGGCACTCGGAGGATCCCTGCAGGGGTAAACTGCGCGCCATTCGTCTCGCTCACCAGGCGCATCAAGCGGTGCGGATCGATCTGCGCGCCGGGATGGAACTTGAAGTTCACCCCTCCGCCTCGCCGGTCCACCGTCTCCACGCCCATGCGTTGAGCCAGAGTCTTGAGGGCGGAGAAGGACACCAGGTGCCTCACAGTCTCCGGCGGCTCTCCGTAGCGGTCGGCCAGTTCCAGCAGCAACTGCGCCGACTTCTCCGGATCTGCCGCGTCCGCAATTCGCTTGTACGCACGCAGCCGTTGCTGCTCGTCCGCGATGTAATCGCGCGGAATGCGAATATCCAAACCGAGGTTCAGCGTCGAATGGATCTCCGGCGTCACCGGCTCTCCGCGCAGTTCTCGCGCCGTCTCGTCGAGCAGCTTCAGATACGTCTCGTAGCCCACGCTGGCGATGTGCCCGTGTTGCTCGCCCCCCAGTAAGTTGCCAGCGCCGCGCAGCTCCAGATCGAGTGCCGCAATCTTGAACCCGGCACCCAGGTCCGAGAACTCCTTCAGCGCCGCCAGTCGTTTCCTTGCAACCTCCGTCAGATCGCCATCCGAAGGCACCAGCAGGTACGCATACGCCCGGCGGTTCGACCGTCCCACTCGCCCGCGCAACTGGTATAGCTCACTCAGCCCGTAGTTCTGCGCGTTCTCTATGATGATCGTGTTCGCCTTCGGAATATCCAGGCCGTTCTCGACGATCGTCGTGCAAACGAACACGTCGCTTTCGTGCCGCATGAACCCCAACAGCACCTTCTCGAGCGCATCTTCCCCCATCTGCCCATGACCCACGCCCACGCGGCAGTTCGGCACCAATTCCTGAATCGCCGCAGCCCGGCTCCAGATCGTCTCCACGCGGTTGTGCACCAGGTACACCTGTCCGCCGCGCGACAACTCCTGCTCGATCGCCGTCTTCACCAGGTCCGCGTCGGTCTTCGCGACGACCGTCTGCACAGCCAGGCGGTCTTTCGGAGGTGTCTCGATCACACTCATGTCGCGCAAGCCCAGCAGCGACATGTGTAGGGTTCTCGGGATCGGCGTTGCCGACATCGTCAGCACATCCACGCTCCCCTTCAACTGCTTCAGCCGTTCCTTGTGCCGCACGCCGAAGCGCTGTTCTTCATCCACCACCAGCAGGCCGAGGTCGGGGAACTCGACGTCCTTCGACAGGATGCGGTGCGTGCCGATGACGATATCCACCTTCCCGTCTTTGAGGTCCGCCAGTGTCTGCTTGATCTCCTTCGCGGACCTGAACCGGCTCAGCAGTTCCACCCGCACGGGAAACGTCTGGAATCGGCGCTTGAACGTCTCGTAATGCTGGAACGCCAGCACTGTCGTAGGCGCGAGCACGGCAACCTGCTTGCCGTCCCCCAACGCTTTGAATGCCGCGCGCATCGCAACTTCCGTCTTGCCGAATCCGACATCGCCGCAGAGCAGCCGATCCATCGGATGCGCGCTCTCCATGTCGCGCTTAATCTCGGCCACTGCCTGTACTTGGTCGCGCGTGGCGCTGTACTCGAAGCTCTCCTCGAACTCACGCTGCCAGTTCGAATCCGGCGAGAACGGGAATCCTTCGGACATCTTGCGCTGTGCGTAGAGCTTCAATAGCTCGTCCGCCATGTCGCGCATCTTCGCCTTGACTCGCGACTTCGTCTTCTGCCACGTGACGCCGCCCAACTTGTCCAGCGACGGCGAACCCTCGTTTGCTCCCCGGTACTTCTGGATCAGGTCCAGCCGCGTCAACGGAACATAGAGTTTGGATTCCCCGGCGTACTCCACCAGCATGAAATCCTCGGTGGCGGGTCCATTCGAGATCTGCCGCAGACCCGTGAACCGCCCGATGCCGTGCTGCGCATGCACCACGTAGTCGCCCGGCTTCAGATCCAAGCTCTCCGGCGTGAAGACCGCAATGTGCAAGCGCGCCCGCACAGGCGCCGCCGCAACTTCGCTGACTTCGAAGAGATCCTCGTGGCCGATCAGTGCGAATCGTGCATCCGGGAAGATCGAGCCTCGCCGGATCTGTCCGTGCAGCACATACACACTCGCCGAGTCTGAAAGGTACGGCTGCCCTCTGCCCGTGCCTTCCAGGCCGGGCTGAAACGGCAATGCGAACTCCCCGAAGATGTCGGCCAGCCGTTCGGCTTCACCTTGAGTCGACGCACAGAACGCGACGCGGTAGCCCTGTTCCACCAATGTCCGGGCATCCGCCACCGCCGACTGCATCTTGTTGTGGAACGGCACTTGGGGGAGGGAACGGATCTCCAGCGCCGGCGTATCGCTGTGCACCTCGCCGAGCAGCGCCAACTCCCGCAACTCGACCTCACGCCGCCCATCGCCCGAGGCCATCAATTCTCCCCAGTGGAAGAAGTGCGCTTCCGGAGCCACTGGTGACGTCTCCCGCCCCGCTTCCAGCCTCTGCCATAACTTGTCCGCCGTCGTCTTCAAGCTTTCGGGTTCGTCCCAGATCACGACTGGCTCGTGCAGCAGGCTTTCGAGCGAATGTTCGCGTGGCCGCACCAGCGGCACATGGAATTCCCAACCCCCGAACGGCTCACCCGGCTCGACATCTCTCAGCCCGGCGCGCGATGACAGTCCCGCCAGAAGCTGGCGCGATCTCGGCGTCTCCTCGAGCGGCAGCACGGTGAATTCCTCGATTCGCTCGACCGAGCGTTGTGTCGCCGCGTCGAACCGCCGAGCGCTCTCCAGCGTGTCGCCGAAGAACTCCAGGCGCACTGGCCGCTCCGCCTCCGCAGGAAAGATGTCGAAGATTCCGCCGCGGATCGAGTACTCGCCCTCCATCTCCACCGGCTCACGCCGCTCGTATCCCGCATTCTCGAGATGCGTGGCCAGGTCATCCATGGCGATCTCATCGCCGGTTCTGATCCGCAGCGCCAACTGCTGGTAGAACACGCGCTGCTCGACCCTCAGCAGCGCCGATCCCACGGGTGTCACCACAATCGAGCAGTGCCCCGATGCTGCCCGGTACAGCCCGACGGCTCGCTGTTCTTTGATCTCCGTGTGAGGCGACAACCCCTGCCCCGGCAGCACGTCAAGGGCTGGAATCAGCATCGGTCGCGGCGCGCCTGTGCCCTGGAGCTGGAAATCGTACAGCGTCTCGAGCAGCTCCATCAGCGCCTCGGCGGAGCGGTTCGATTCAGTCACCACCAGCACCGGCTGCTCCAGCGCTTGCCACAGCAAACTCAGATGAATTGCTTTAGCGGTGGGCGTCAGCCCGCTCAGCATCGACCGGCTGCCTGCCTCCGCATTCAACCGCCGGAGTAGCTCCTGAAAGGCCGGACCTTCCCCCAACCTGCGGAACTGTTCCAATAGACCGGCCTGCAGCACGGGATCAGGCGTCGCGTCGGCGCGCGACGATCTCCTCCACGGTCGCCGTTGTCGAATAGCCCGGTTCCAGCGGCACCAGCTTCACCTCGCCGCCTGCGGCCTCCACCTCTTCGCGCCCGGCGACGAAGTGCGCCCAGTCTGCACCCTTAATCAGGATGTCCGGCAGAACCACGCTGATCAACTCGCGAGGCGTGTCCTCGTCGAAAAGCACCACGGCGTCCACTGCCTCCAGTTGGACCGCCATCTCCGCCCGTTGCTTTTCGTTCAAGAGCGGCCGCTTAGGTCCTTTCAGCCGTTGAACGCTGGAATCAGTATTCAGCGCCAGGATCAAGATGTCGCCCATCGACTTCGACGCTTCCAGCAGCCGGATGTGACCCGGATGCAGGATGTCGTAACAGCCATTGGTGAAGACGACTCTCCGACCCTGCCTGTTCCATTCGGCGCGGGCCGTCACAAGTTCCTCGCGAGTGTACAGACGTGCCATGATGCCGGGCCGAAAGCCCGAATCATCCAGTGTAAACCCGCGCTACTTCATGAAACCGCTTTGTCCGGTTACCTTCGCGCAAAGCTCATCGTTCAGTGCATCGTCCAAAGCCAGCAGCCGGCGCAGTTCCGGGTGCAGCCGGTCTTGGGTCGACTGCCGCAAGAGCTGCTTCTGATACTGCTGCTGCGGATAGTCCCGCCGCACGAAGAATCCGTGCAGCGCCCGGCGGTGCTGACCTGTCCCGTTGGCCGTCCCGCCATGCCAGACATGGGCGTTGTACACCACCACTGTGCCCGCCTTGCCCGTGACCAGCACTTCCTCGGGATGCGGCTCCAGCGGGTCCGCCATCACCTCAAGCGGCTGTCTGCCCCAGCGGTGCGACCCCGGCACGATGCGCGTCGCCCCGTTCTCAGGCGTGAAGTCGTCCAGCATCCACAACGAGTTACACACGACATTGCCCCGCGAATCCGGCAACAATCCCTGGTCTACATGCAGAGGCTGGCCCTCCGGCGCGTACGGATTCGTCGAGCGCGCATTCAGGCTCGACAGCTTGAACTCCCGTCCCAGCACGTGCTCCACCAGCGTCAGCACTCGCGGTTCGCTGACCACCCGCTCGAAGACCTCGCCCTTGTCGACGAGATTCGCCAACCGGCGCGCATGCGGCTCCTGCTTGAACTCGTGCCCCGCGTTCTCCCCCTCCGCTTCGAAGATTTCTTCAACGCGCTGCCGCAAGTCCTTCAGCCAGGCGTCGCCGGTGTGTTCGCTCAGGATGGTGTAGCCACGCTCATCCAATTCACGAAAATGGTCCCCGCTCATGGCGGTATTCTACTCTGGTTCAAGTGAAGATCCTCGTCAGAGCCACCAACTGGGTGGGCGACGCCGTCATGAGCCTGCCGGCCTTCAGCGCGCTTCGCAGGCAGCACCCAAACGCGCACATCTCCGTCCTCGCACGGCCCTGGGTGGCCGATCTCTACCGTCACGAACCCTTCGCCGACGAGATCATCCCCTATCAACCCGCTCGCGGCCTGGCCGGCTGGACCGACCGCCGCCGGATGGCGGACCATCTGGACGCGCAGCACTTCGATTGCGCCGTCCTCTTTCAGAACGCCTTCGACGCAGCGCTGCTGGCCTGGCTCGCCAGGATTCCGCGCCGCATCGGCTACGACCGCGATGGCCGCGGTCTCCTTCTCACAGACCCCATTCCAGTTCCCGAACGCCACGACATCCCGCCGCACGAGAGCTTCTACTATCTCGAACTTCTCCGCCGTGCCGGATGGCTGGATGAGATGCCGTCGGAAGCCTTCATCCGCCTCGCCGGCGCCGAACAGGCCAGAAGCGCGGGCGCCGCCCGGTTCGAAGCCGACGGTGTCACCTCCACCGTCATCGGCGTCAGCCCCGGCGCCGCTTACGGCAACGCCAAGCGCTGGCTGCCGGAGCGCTTCGCCGAAGCCGCCGCCTCAGTCGCACGACAGACCGGCTCCTCGGTCGCGCTCTTCGGCTCTGCCGCTGAGAAGGACGTTTGCGAGTCGATCAGGGCCACACTGGTCGACCAGGGCATCGCCGCCCGGAATTTCGCCGGGGCCACCACGCTCGGCGAATTCATCGAGCGTGCCGCCGCCTGCGCTCTCTTTCTCACGAACGACTCTGGCGCCATGCATATCGCCTCCGCTCTCGGTGTTCCGACGGTCACCGTCTTCGGCGCCACCAATCACATCACCACCGGGCCGACCGGTCCGCTGGCCCGCGTCGTCCGCCGCGACGTCGTCTGCAGCCCCTGCATGCTGCGAGAATGTCCCATCGACCACCGCTGCATGAAGGCCGTCGAGGCCGGGGAAGTCGCTGAAACCGCACTACAATTGCTTAAACTGAAATAAGTGGATTCACGCCAGAAAATCTGCCGCGGCCCTCAGGCCATCGAGCGGCTCCAGCAGTTGAGTCACCCGCAAGTTGTCTCGGCTCTCTTCGACCCCCTGCTTCCCTCGACTGCGTCCCGGCTCGATGCCTTGAAACGGCCCGGCGCGAGCCTCGTCGTGGTCCTTGGTGAACCCGCCGAGCCAATCCTCGCCTCTCAGGCTCGAGCCGAACTTGTTGCGGCGCTTCGCTGTGTCGACCTCGTCGTCATCCCGGATGGCGTTACTTTTCCCGTCGAGCACGCCTTGGCCGAAGAGCACGAGAGCGCATCCCGAGAGTTCGTCGCGCACGTCCTCGAGCGCATGAGCTGACGCCCATGTCCATCTCGCGGATTCTCATCGTGCGGCTTGGCGCAATGGGAGACATTCTGCACGCTCTCCCCGCCGCGGCCACCATCAAGCGCAGCTTTCCGGACGCCCGCCTCACTTGGGCGGTCCATCCCAAGTGGCGCGACCTGCTCGACGGTGGCGGCCTGGTCGACGACCTCATCTTCATCGACCGCCGCAGCCCTGCTTCGCTTGTGCGTGCCTGGCGCGAACTTCGCGACGGCCGCTTCGATACGGCAATCGACTTTCAGGGGCTCTTCAAGTCGGCGCTGGTCGCTACTGCCGCCCGGTCCTCGAGGGTTATCGGATACGAACGCACCCAGGCCCGCGAGCCCGCCGCGGCCATCCTCTACACCGAGACCGTTCACGCCGAATCGGCGCATATCGTTGACCGCAACCTCGAATTGGCCGGCGCTGCCGGAGCGCTCAACCGGTGCTACGACTTCCCGTTGCCCTTCGGCCGTCCCGAGGGGACCCTTCCCGGCGAACCGTTCATTCTTGCCAGCCCGCTGGCCGGCTGGACTTCCAAACAATGGCCCCTCGATCACTACGCCCGGCTCGCCCGCCTTGTCCGGGATGAGTTCGGCATGGCGCTCGTGCTGAATGGCGCACCTCCGAACGAATCCGAACTAAGGCGCGTCGAGGGAGCGCAGGTCCATCTCTCCTCCGTCGCGGGCTTGATCGACGCCACGCGCCGCGCCGCCGCCATCGTCGGTCTCGACAGCGGCCCCATGCACCTCGCCGCCGCTCTCGAGAAGCCCGGTGTCGCCCTGTTCGGACCCACCGATCCGCGCCGCAACGGGCCTTACTCGAAGACCTTCACCGTCCTGCGCAGCGAGTCCGCCGTCACTACCTATAGGCGAAACCAGCAGATCGGGCAGGAGATGCGCGACATCGCTCCTACCGCCGTGCTGGAAGCGTTGCGCGGCGCGCTGGCATCAAGGATCGTCGCCTGATGTCGAGCCCTCTCTTTCCCAAGGCCTACGCCGACTTCGTTCAGCGCCTGCGCGTGCCCTCGGGCTTTCTCCTTGCCGTCGCCTTTGCCTGGCTCGCCCGGCCCACTCCGGCAACCCTGCTGATCGGGCTGCCTGTCTGTCTCGCCGGACTTGCGCTGCGCGCCTGGGCCGCGGGCCACCTGCGCAAGAATCAGACCCTCACCACCAGCGGGCCTTACGCCTGGGTCCGGAACCCGCTCTATCTCGGAACCCTGCTGATGGCCTTGGGCTTCACTGCCGCCGCGAACCGCCCGGTTCTGTACCTGTTCACTCTGGGCGTCTATGTCCTGGTCTACTTCCCCGTCATGCAACAGGAGGAGCAGCACCTCCGCACGCTTTTCAGCGACTTCGACGCCTATGCGGCACGGGTCCGCCAGGTGTTGCCGCTGCCTCCTTCCGTGCCCTCGAATGGCGCCTTTTCCTGGGACGTCTACCAGGCGAACAAGGAGCAGAAGGCCTTCTACGGCTTCCTGATGGTCCTCGCGTTCTTCGTGGTCCGAATGTTGTTACCCTGAAGGCGCGATGAAGCTCACCTTTTGGGGCGCCACTCAAACCGTTACCGGTTCCATGCACGAACTGAACGTCCAGGGGAAGCGGTACCTCATGGACTGCGGGCTGTACCAGGGCCACCGGAAGGAAGCCCGGGAGCGCAACGCCAAGCTGCCGATCAACGCCTCTTCGGTGGATGCGGTGATGCTCTCGCACGCTCACATCGACCACAGCGGCAACCTGCCGAGTTTGGTCAAAAACGGCTACAGCGGCCCCATCTACACCACCGCGGCCACCACCGACCTCTGCAAGGTGATGCTGGCGGACTCCGCTTACATCCAGGAGAAGGACGCGGAGTTCATGGCTAAGCGCCTGGCCCGCCGCCGGCGCCTGGGCCAGAACGGGGAACTGGAGGTTGTCGAGCCCCTTTACACCGTGGAGGACGCGGAGGCCACCAACCCGCTGTTCCGGTCGATTCCGCTCCACCAACTCACCGACATCGGCCCCGGCCTGCGTTACGAAACCGTCGACGCCGGCCACATGCTCGGCTCCACCTGCATGCGGTTGCACCTCGAGCAGAACGGCAAGAAGCGTACGCTCGGGTTCTCCGGCGACATCGGCCGCAAGAACCTGCCCATCATCAAGGACCCCGAGCCTATGCTGCCGGTGGACTACCTGATCATGGAGAGCACCTACGGCGACCGCCTTCACCAGGACATGGGCAAGGTGGAGGACAAACTTGCCGAGGCGATCAACCGCGTGGCGAGGCGCGGCGGCCGCATCATCGTTCCAGCCTTCGCTGTCGGCCGGACGCAGCAGCTCGTGCTCGTCATTCACCAGCTCATCCAGGAGCAGCGCATCGCCGGCATCCCGATCTTCGTCGACAGCCCTCTGGCCGTGAACGCCACAGAGGTCTTCCGCCAGCACGAGAGCGAGTACGACAAGGAGACGACGGAGTTCCTGAAGAACGGCGACTCTCCCTTCGACTTCAAGCAGCTCCGTTACCTCCGGGACGTCAGCGACTCGAAGGCGCTGAACGACCTGCGCGGGCCGATGTTGATCATCTCCGCCTCGGGAATGTGCGAAACGGGCCGCATCCTGCACCACCTGAGGAACAACATCGAGAATCCACGCAACATGGTGCTGATCACCGGGTTCCAGGCCGAAAACACCCTGGGCCGCAGGATTGTCGACAAGGCGCCTGAAGTCAACATCTTCGGCGACCCCGTCCAACTTCGCGCCGAGGTCATGAAGCTGAACGAGTTGAGCGGCCACGCCGATCAGGCGGAGATGCTGGCCTGGCTCCGGCCCGTGGTGAAGGGCCTGAAGCGGGTCTTCCTGGTCCACGGTGAATCGACGCAGTCCGCGGCGCTCGCCAAGGCCATCGAGAACGTCCACGGCATTCCGGTCACCATCCCGAAGCGCGGGGAGAGCTTCGAGCTCGACTAGCGGCCACCTTAGTCCTAACTTGCTTTTTTCGGCGGGGCCACCTGAGTCACCCTAAGGTGAAAGCTCTATGGCCCCCTTACTGCTCTACGCTTACCTTCAGGTGCTTGACCTGCTCTCGACCGTGGCCTTCCTCCTCAGCGGGGTGAAAGAGGGTAACCCGCTGGTCGTGTGGGCGATGGGCGCGGCTCCGCATCCAATGGCCGGCCTGGTCGGCGTGAAGGTCGCGGCGATGGGGCTGGGCGTCTTCTGTTGGGCGACGAGACGCATTCCGCTGCTCCGCAAAGTGAACGTCTTCTTTGCGGCGCTCGTCGCCTGGAACCTGGGGTGCCTGATCCTGGGACTGGGCGTGAAGTAGCCGATCAGCCCGCGCCGCCGATCGATCTCAGCACCTCGATCAGCGAGTTGAAGATCTTCATGATCGGTTCCGCGACGCCATACGGAATCAGCGCACCGGCTCCGACGGCGACGAACCCGGCGAGCAGAGCGTACTCGACCAGGTCCTGGCCGCTGGTCGAGCGCAGGAACCGGCGGAGCAACCGGAGGACGGATTCGGTGCGGTTTCTGAGGTGGCTCATGGACCTGATCCATCTTTAAACGCCCGCGCCGCGAATCCAACGCAGGAAAGCACCGATTTCCCGTGGATTTTCACCTTAACCCTTCCATTTACGGCGCACCGCGATGCGGTTGCCTATAATGGAGGGTTTGCTCCTGAGTATCCTCATTCCCGTCTACAACGAGCGCACCGTCGTCGAACAGAGCCTGCGCCGTGTACTCGACGCTCCCTTGCCGCCGGACCTCGACCGGGAGCTGATCATCGTCGACGACTGCTCTCGCGACGGCACCTGGGACATCCTGCAACGGCTGGCCGCGGAGGAGCCTCGCATCCGGCTCTACCGGCACGAGGTGAACCAGGGCAAGGGCGCCGCCGTCCGAAGCGCCATCGCTTACGCCGAGGGCGATTTCAGCCTGATCCAGGACGCCGACCTCGAATACGACCCCGAGGAATATCCCATCCTGCTGAAGCCGCTGCTGACCGGCCATGCCGACGCCGTTTTCGGGTCGCGCTACCTTGCCGGAGAGCAGCGCCGGGTGCTGCCCTTCTGGCACACCATGATCAACCAGTTCCTGACGCTATCGTCGAACGTCTTTTCAAACATCCACGTCACCGACATGGAGACCTGTTACAAGGTCTTCCGGACCGACCTGCTGAAGTCGATCCCGATCCGCTCGAACCGCTTCGGCTTCGAGCCGGAGATCACGATGAAGTGCGCCAAGCGGCGGCTTCGGATCTACGAAGTGCCGATCAGCTACCACGGCCGCACTTACGAGGAAGGCAAGAAGATCGGCTGGTGGGACGGCGTCAAGGCGCTGGGCGTCATCCTTCACTTCTGGCTGATCGACGACTTGTACGTCGAGCCCTACGGCAAAGGCACGCTGGTCCAACTCACCCGGACGCCGGGCTACATCGCCTGGATCAGCTCGCTTCTCCGGCCGCACCTGGGCGACAGCGTGCTCGAGATCGGCGCTTCCACCGGGGCCTTCAGCGGAGTGCTGATGGGCAAGCGGCTGCGGTACGTCGCGGCCGAGTCCGATCCGTTCTACCTGCACGCCCTGCAGAACCGCTTCCTGAAGACGCCGAGCGTCAGCGTGGCGGAGTGCGATCCGGCCAAGCCGGAGCAGTTCCCGTGGCGCTGCGAGTTCGACACGGCGGTCTGCCTGAACGTGCTCGAAGGCGTCGAGCAGCCGGACGAGACACTGGCCGGGCTGAACCGCGCGCTAAAGCCGGGGGGACGGCTACTGCTGCTGGCACCGCTGGGCAAGGGCCTGTACGGCTCAGTGGACCGGCAGATGGGCCAGTTGCGGCGGTTCGAACCGGCCGAAATCCGGGACCTGCTGCGGCGCAACGGCTTCGCCGTGGAGCGCGAAACGCCCGTCAACAAAGCGGGTCGCGTGGCATGGTGGCTCTCGAGCCGGATCTTCGGCCGCAAGCGGCTTTCGAAGTTCCAGCTCAAGGTCTTCGACAAGACCACCTGGCTGTGGCGGCTGCTGGACAAGCTGCTGCCGTGGAGCGGCCTGTCGATGGTGGTCGTGGCCCGCAGAGAGGACTGACCTCCGTGCTTGCCTACGGGCTCGACTTCAACCTGCGGCGGCCGGCGGCGTTCCGGCTCCCGGAACCGCCTGCGCCGAAGCGCGGCGAAGCGCTGCTGCGTGTGCACGAGGTTGGCATCTGCGCCACCGACCGGGAACTGGCTCACTTCCGCTTCGGAGAACCGCCCCGGGGCGAATCGCGGCTGGTCCTCGGGCACGAGGCGTTGTGCCAGGTGGTGGAGACGGGTTATGGCGTGGCGGAGCTTGCGCCGGGGGACTGGGTGGTGCCGATGATCCGGCGCTCCTGCCGGCCGGCTTGCCTGGGCTGCCGGAGCCATCGACGCGACCTCTGTACGTCAGGCCGGTACCGGGAGCGCGGCATCATTCGCGCCCATGGCTACCTGATGCCTTTCACCGTCGACCGCGTCGAGGATCTGCACCGGATTCCGGCGGGTTCGGTCGAGAGCGCGGTGTTGATCGAGCCGCTGAGCGTCGTAGAAAAGGGAGTCGAAACGGCATTCCGGCTGCATCCGCTCGAGCCGAAGCGGGCGCTGATCTTCGGCGCGGGACCGGTGGGGCTGCTGACGGCACTGGTGCTCGAACTGCGCGGTGTCGAGGCCGAGTTGGTTTCGATCGAGCCACCGGACGACCCACGAGCCCGCATCGTCCGCAAAGCGGGCATCGCGTACCGGCAGGGCATTCCGTCGGCTCCGGCGGACCTCGTATTCGAAGCGGCCGGATCGACCGCGGCGGCCAAGCTGGCGATGGAGAGTCTTGCGCCGCTCGGCGTGCTGATCCTGATCGGCGCATCGGAGGACCGGCTGCCGATTCCACTGCTCGAAATGGTGATCGGCAACTGGAGCGTTGCGGGCATCGTGAACGCGGGACCGGAGCACTTTCAGGCGGCGATCGAGGACCTTGGCAAGATCCGGAAGCGCACGCTCGACGCGGTACTCCGGCGCGCGCCGTTGAAGTCGTGGCCGGAGGCGCTGGAGTCTGCTCCCGGCGTCCTGAAAAGCGTCATCGAGTTGGGCTGAGCGCCCGGCAACAATTTGTCAAAGAACGAGCGCCGGGAGGCCTCGTGTTTTCATCACGATCCGACGCAAAACGCCGCCTTGCGAAACGAACCTAGTCCCATAAACGGACACTTCGCCCTGGCGAGGCTGGAGCGAGAAGTCGATCCGCCAGAGAGTATACAACAAGGCTCAAAACAACTGTCCGTAAGCGATTGATTACAAATAAGAAAATCGCTGTGACTGGCGATTGGCGCCGCGTCGCTCCGGTTAAGAGTGAAGCAACTTGGAGAGCCCAGGCGCGACTTGGCGGATCAGTTGCCAGCCGTTGTCGCCGTTGGTGAGGATGACGAACCCGGATTTGTCGGCGAGCGAGAACTCGGAGGTGGAATGGAAGCCTGTCTGATCGCCTCCATGGCCGATCAGATCACCTTCCTTCGTGCGTGCGACGCGCCAGCCGAGTCCCCACCAGACGGAATAACCGTCGCCGTCTTCCACCTTGATCTGGGGGCGGAACATTTCACTAAGGCTGGCGCGGGTCAGGCGGCATGCGTCTGGCGGTTTGGGGTCGATGACTTCGATCAGGAACTTCGCGTAGTCGCGGGCCGTGGTCAGCAGGCCGCCCATGGCGCCGTACCGTGCGACATTTGCGCGCTGACGGCCGGGTGAGCCGGGATTTTGGGGCAGGGGGTCGCCGTCGTTGTCGTGCGGACGCGCGATGTGATGCTCCATCGCGGCGGTTGAGAGGTAATCGCTGCCGTTCATGCCGAACGGACCCAGGAGATTTGCTCTCAAATAGAGGTCCAAATCGGTGGCGCAAACTTCGAGGTCCGCTTCAAAGCGGCCGCACGCGGTTTGGTCGGTGAGGCCAGTCAGGTTCGTGACGGCGGACTGCAGATAGGCATAACCCTCGCCTGAGTAGAGCCACCTTGTTCCTGGCTGGAAGAGGATCGCCAGCGGCTTGTCACCGGAGCGAATGTCCTGAAGGCCGCTGGTGTGCGCGAGCACATGCCTCGCGGTGATCAGGTCAAGCCGCGGATCGCCCTTCAGGATGCGTTCGGAGGTGTACTTCGTCAGGGGCGTATCCAAGTCGAGGATCCCGCGTTCGCACAGCTTCAGGACGGCATAGGCAAACAGGGGCTTGCTCATGGAGGCCGCCTCGAAGACGGTGTGATAGTCGACTGGTTCGTTCGTTGAGCGGTCTTTGACGCCGAAGCCACGGCTCCACACGAGGTGGGCGTCACGGATGATGGCGATGGCCACGCCGGGAACCTTGGTCTCACTCATCAGCCGCGGGATGAGTTGCTCGAGATGGGAGAAGAGTGTGGACTCGGAGGCTGGTCTTCGAGGGCTCGAACAGGCACCGGTCGTGAAGGCGAGCGCGGCCAGAGCGGACCGTCGCAGGAATTCCCTGCGCTGCGACCGATTGATGGTGCGATGTCTCACGGTCATTCGGCGAACATCCGCAGGTGCCGATTATAGGACAGAAAATCAAGCCGGAACGGGGCGCGCCCCGTTCTGAGCAGATGGCGGGAGGTTGTGAGAGTGGGCAGGTCCCTTCCGGGATCTGCCCACTCGCCGGTGCGGGAACGCCGGACTAGAAGTCGACGATCACTTGCGGGTTGAAGTCGCAGGTGGTGACATCGAAGCCGACGGTCTTCGATTTACGCTTTCCACCGATGACCGCTGTCACGGTGACCACGTAGGAGCCGGGCAACAGTTGGGTGGGATTGGCGATGGTGCCGTATTCGCGGTGGTACTGGAAGGGCGTGCACGGCGAAGCGGGTGTGATGGAGACAAGCTGGAGATTCATCACGGTGTCGACCGTGTTGAGGTTGGGCTTGTTCCTGTTCCCTGTGGCGCGCTGGATCTGGATCTTCTCGACCAGCGGAACCGGGACGTTGCCAGCGCGAACGAGAATGCGGGCTCCGGTGTTCACGCCTTCGCCGCAGAGGTTCATGTTGGAAACAGTGGTGGTGTTAAGGAACGGATCGGTGACCCAGGTGACGCTGAGCGTGCCGAGGACATCGCGATCGATGGCCAGCGGGCCGAAGACGGCGCGGAAGTCGCCTTCGCCGAGCTGGTGGCCGGGCTGAACCGGGATGGGAACGACAGGTTTGCCCGAGATAGCGTAGTCACCGGCGCCGGCGGAGATGACGGCATCGTTGACAGTCACCGGGCAAAGCCCGTTGTTGGCGATCACGGCCGGTTTTGGCGTCGTGCAAGCGCCAACCGACTGGATGACCTCGGGCAGGAAGCTGAGGTTCGGAACGACGGTCAACTGCGGCACGGGCGTGTTGCCGGTGACGGTGCGGGTGACGATAGGCGTGTCTGGATCGTCGGTGACGATCTTGATGACGCACTGCTTGGGTCCGATGGAGGTCGGAGTGAAGCGGATGGTGACAGGAGCGCAGAAGTCCTTGCTGATCGGCGCGGGGGTCGCGAACGGGTTGTTCACGAGGACGAAGTCCGTGCAGGCTCCGCCGTTGCCGTCCTCAAGCGTCACCGAGGTGACATTGAGGTTGCAAAGGCCGAGGTTGCAGAGGCTGAGGATCTTCTCGGCGTTAGACCCGGCGCAGACGTTGCCGAAGTCGGTGGAGCCGGAGACCTGGAGGTCGCCTGGAGGCGCGATGCCGCTGACATTGACGTCGAGCGTGGTATCGTTCTGCGCGTTGCTGTTGATGGTGATAGTGCCCGTGTCCGGACCGAGGTTCACGGACTGGTAGCGGATGGGGACGTCGATGTTGTCGCCGGCCTCGATGGTGACGGGGTAGGCGAGGACGGTGGCGACGGTGAAGTCCGTCGAACTGGACGTGATGCCCGTGAGGGTGAGCGGACAACTCCCCGAGTTGTTGATGGTGAGGTTGAGGTCCTTGAACCCTTCGCGGCAAACATTTCCGAAATTGCCCTGAGTAGCGATGACGGCATCGATGCTGGGGGCGCCGGTGGAGCCGGAGATGGGCAGGACGAGCGTGCCTTCGTCGGCGTCGTTGCTGACGATGGTGAGTGTCCCGTTGAACGTGCCGTTCTGCGTGGTGGGCGCGAAGCGGACGGTGAGGTCGATGTGCGCGCCGGGCTGAATCAGCAACGGGGCGGAGGGGCTGGTGGGCAGGATGCTGAAGGCGGGCGAGCCGCCGACAGAGATCGAGCTGATCTGCATAACTCCGCCTCCGGTGTTGAAGATGGAGACGGTGCGGTCCTGCTGTCCGCCGGCGCAGAGCTCATCGAAGGCGAGCGGAGCATTGACTTCGATTTCGGGCTGGCCGGGGAGGCTGAAGGAGACGTTCGACACGACCGCGTAGTTCTGGGGGCCGTCGGGGACGGCGGTGCCCCGGACGCGGACCTTCCAGAAGCCCTGGGCGGGATTGGGAACGACGGCCTGTTCGACGTTGTCGACGTTGTTGGCGCCGGTGTTCGTGGCGTTCACGGTCTCGTTGCCGCGGCCCGGTCCGGTGAACGGGAAGCGCAGCGAGTTGTCCGGGGCGACGAGTTCGAGGTCCAGATTGTTGATGAGGTCGCTGGTACCTTCGTCGTCGTCAGTACTGGCGCCGCCCGCAGGGTCGAGCCAGTTCAGGGTGACGCGGAGGTTGGCGAGGCCGGCGGGGACGGGGAGGAGGAACTCGTCCGTATCGCCGGCATCGACGGCGCCGGTGAGGATTCGCACCGGGCCCGCGTCGACGGTTTGTGCGGCGGCCAGGGCATTGAGGCGGCCGAAACCGAACTGGTAGTCCGGGCCAGGCCGGCCGAGGTCGTCCGCGGTGTTGGTGAGCAGCGCCTTCATGATGTCAGCCGATGGCGCGGCGGTGACGCCGTAGCGCTGGCGATAGTGCTGGATCATGAGGGCGACGGTGCCTGTGACGACGGGCGTGGACATGGAGGTTCCGCCCTTGATGCAGTAACCGGCCAAGCCGCCAGGACCCGGCGTCTCGGTTGCCAGGCAAGTTGAGGTGAGGGTGACGCCGTTGGCGGTGATGTCCGGTTTGATGCGGCCGTCGTCAGCGGGTCCGGTGCCGCTGAAGTTGGCCTTGGTGGTGCCGTCGTCATTGAGGGCGCCGACGGTGATGACGTTCTTCGAGTTGCCGAAGGTGCCGATCAGGTCGTAGTACTGGGCGCCGTTCAGGACTCCGTCGCAATCGGTGGCATCGCTCGGATCGCAGTCTCCGTCATCATTGCCGGAAGACTTCATCACGGTTAACGTGGGGCGCCCGCGAACGAGGTTATCCCAGTTGACCGCGTTGCCTTCGTAGGCGCCGAACAGGTTGTTGCTGCCGGTCTGGGACCACGTGCCACTGCTGAGATTCCAACCCAGGATTGGCCCCCAGGAGTGGTTCGACGCGCGAATGCCTTCGTTGTCGAAGGAATCTTGCTGTTCGGCAACGGGATCGCCATCGCGGAAGCGGTGAGCGAAGACGGTGGCCTGGGTCGCCATGCCGCGGGCCGTGGCGTTGCCGGCGCCGGAGCCGGCCATGGTGCCGGTGACGTGGGTGCCGTGGCTCATATCGGCGGCCGGGTCTGAACCGGTTTCGCTCTGAGTGACGCGGCTGGGGTTTCCGAAGTCAGGGTGAGTGGAATTGATGCTGCCGCCGTCCCAGAGGCCGACGTTCACGCCGTTGCCCGTCAGGTTGTAAGGCGCGGCCTGAACGTCGTCGACGTTCGAGAGAGCAGCGGCGGTGGCGTTGTCGAGTTGGCCGGGAGGAGAGACCTCCTGGATGGTCTCGACGAAGAAGCTGGTGGAGAGGCGCAGGATTTGCTCGACTGTGCCCGCGGCCTCCAACTGGTTGCCGAAGTCGAAGCCGGTCTTGCCGTCGGCCGGCGTCAGGCCGCTTCGGCGAAGCGCGGAGTTCGCCTGGCCGAAGTTGACATCGGGGTAGAACCGAACTGTCACGCGGATCGATCCGTCGCCGGCAAGAGCGTGTGGCGCAGGATTGCCGGAGCGGATGGTGGCGGAGACTTTGCTGTTGGTGTCGACCTCGGACACGGAAACAAAGAGCGGGTGCGACTGGAGCGCCGCAAGGCCGTCGCGATTGACGCGGACCAGGTAGCGGCTCCCGCCAAGCGCCCGGTAGACGCGGACGCCCGAGCGGACAAGCGGGCCACGTTCGGAACCTCGGAGTGGACGCTGGAAGACGACGACGGCTTCAGCGCGATTGTTACGGAGTTGGACGGAGGGCCGGCCGGGCTGGCCTTGCGCCTGTTGGGCAAACGGCGTCAATAGCAACAGCAACGCCGCAGGCAGGAAAAGGTTGAGTCTGGACACACGTAGATTAGGTGGCATGCTCCCCCCTCTGAGCACGGAGAACTACTGAGAGATAGCCCCTCTAGGGCGCTGCGTAAGGGTGAGGTCAGACGGGCAACGGGTCAAGCGTATCTTTTCTTGACCGAAGTACGGCATCCGATAACCGTAGTAATGGCTGGTTGGATTCTGTGAACTAAGCCTTGAGTTCATGCGGGTTTGTGGATGAGGAGCCAAATGCGAGGGTTGGATAGCTACTGCTATCGGCGAAGGGGACTGTCATCAGCGCGCCAGGGCCGGCGCGGAATACGGGGCGGCGAGGCATTTGAGCGACAGCGAAGGGAATGGAGCGAGTCGAGAGGCATGCGGCTTTTATCACGCGGAATTGTCCTCTTCAAAGGAGGAAGCCGGTTGCCTGCGATAAGATAGGATGGTTCCTTTCCATGCAGGCATTGTTGGACAACCTAAAGCCAGGTTCGCGGGAATGGAAACTGGCAGGGGCGCTGGACCCGGCACGGCTGCCTGCTCACATCGGGGTCATCATGGATGGCAACGGGCGGTGGGCGAACAGCCGGAGCCTTCCGCGCGTGGCCGGGCACAAGGCCGGCGTGGAACCCGTGCGGATGACGGTGGAGACCTGCGCGCGGCTGGGTGTCCAATCGCTGACGCTGTACGCATTTTCCGTGGAGAACTGGAAGCGTCCGCGGGCCGAAGTGGAAACGCTGTGGCGGCTGCTGCGCTACTACCTGGGCAAGGAAGTGCCGCACCTGATGTCGAACAACATCCGGATGCGGGCGATCGGGCGCGTGGACGAGCTGCCGCACCAAGTGCGGCGCGAGCTGGATGCGGCCATCCAGGAGACGAGCGCGAACAGCGGGATGATCCTGAACCTGGCCATCAACTACGGCGGCCGGACGGAGATCGTGGACGCGGTGAACCGCGTGATTGAGGAGGCGCGGCGGCGGGGGGAACTGGAGTCGCTGCAAGTGGTCGAAGAGTCGATTGCGCGGCACCTCTATACGGCGGGGCAGCCCGAGCCGGACCTGATGATCCGGACGTCGGGCGAGATGCGCGTCAGCAATTTTCTGCTTTGGCAGATTGCTTACGCGGAACTATACGTTACGGAGACCCTCTGGCCGGATTTCGATCAATCAGCCCTGCTGGAAGCTCTCATTGCCTACCAGAAACGCAACCGCCGGTTTGGCGGGATCGGCACGACGGCCGCGCGTGAAGGCGATGCGGAGCCGTTGATGGAAGCCGTCAGTCTGCCTATTCGATGAAGCGGCTAATCACCGGGCTGATCATTACCCCATTCTTCTTCTACGTTGTCGCCTTCGCTCCGGACTGGGCGTTCCTGATTGTCCTGGCGCTGGTCGGGCTGTTCGCTCTGTACGAATTCCTGGGTATTCTGGCGGCGCGATTCCCGGAGGCCGAAGACCTGCGGCGCAATCCCGTGCCGTATGCCGCGGGCCTGGTGCTGCTGGTGCTGCCGTCGCAGGAGGGCGCGTTTCTGACGCTCTATGGGCTGCTGGCTATGGTACTGGTGCTGCGATGCAAGGACATGGCGTCAGGGTTGCCGCTGGCGGCGGGGTTGCTGCTGGGCGTGGTGTACATCTTCGGCTCGTGGCGCTGTGGCGTGTTTCTGCGCGGATTGAGCCCGTGGTGGATGCTCTTCGCGCTGGCGATCAACTGGGTGGGCGACACGTTCGCCTTTTACGGCGGGCGGACGTTCGGCAAGCATAAGCTGTCGCCGGTGATCAGTCCGAACAAGAGCTGGGAAGGTTCAATATCGTCGGTGGTCTCGACAATGATTCTAGGTTCGGTCTACCTGCACTATCTGTTCCCGCAGGTGCCGATGTGGCAGGGTTTGGGACTGTGCCTGGCGGCGAACATCTCGGGGCAGGTAGGCGACCTGGCGGAGTCCGCCATGAAGCGCGGCGCGGGGGTGAAGGATTCGGGGAATCTGCTGCCGGGACACGGCGGGTGGCTGGACCGGGTGGATTCGAGCCTGTTCTCCGTCCCCGTGGTCTACTGGATCATCACACAGCCCTGGTTCACACGATGATCTTCCAGGCCATTGAGTTCGCCGCCGCTGCCCATAACGGGCAGTACAGGAAGGGAACTCGCGTGCCGTACATCATCCATCCGCTGAATGTGGCGCGCACGCTGATTGAAGCCGATTGCGCAGACTCGGTGGTGGTCGCCGGCGTGCTGCACGATGTGATTGAAGACACGGCGGTGACGTATGGTGAGATCCGCGAGAAGTTCGGAACGCGGGTGGCGGATCTGGTGGCGAGCGTGTCGGAGCCGGACAAGCTGGCGTCGTGGGAAGCGCGGAAAGAGCACACGTTAGCGATATTGCGGACGGCCGGCGAGGACACGCTGCTGGTCTCAGTGGCGGACAAGCTGGACAATATCCGATCCGTGCGCGAAGACCTGGCGATCCACGGCGAGAAGGCGTGGAAGCGGTTCAAGCGCGGGCGCGACAAGCAGCAATGGTATTACGAGTCGCTGGCGGAGATCTTCAATACGCGGTTCGAGGCGGAGCCGGGACTGCGGCTGGCAGGGCTGCTGTCGGGCGAAGTCAAGGCGGTGTTCGGCGGGAACGGGGCGGGGCGCTGAAATGGCTTGATTCGGACAAAAGAATCTGATTGCGTTTGAGTGGGGGCGCGGAGCCTGCCCCCGCGGAGGCGCAATGCCGGGTGAACGGCAGAGCAGGCGCGAGGTGATGGAGCGGCTGGCGCTGGGCGTGGCCGGAGTGGCGGCCACGTCCTGCGCGAAGGAGACTCCGCTGCCGGAGGCGCTTCAGAACGCGATCGACGCGGAGCGGGCACGTCACCGGGGCCGGGGCTTATCGGTGGCTGTGGTGATCGACGATCAGCCCTTGTGGGCTGGCGTGAGCGGGATGTCGTTCGGAGCTAGACCCCTGGCGAGTGAAGATCTGTTCGCGATCGGGAGCATCACGAAAAACATGATCGCGGCGCTGACGCTGACACTGGCGGCGGAGGAGCGGCTGTCTCTCGCGGACTCCATCCGGAAATGGCTGAAGCCGATTCCTAAGGTAGATGGCGGCATCACGGTGAAGCAGTTGTTGAATCACACGAGCGGCCTATATCAGTACTTCGATAACGAAGAGATTTGGAGCGAGATGCACCGCGATCCGGCGCGGCGGTGGGGCGGGCCGGACGTGCTGCTTTACCTGAAGGAGCCGTACTTCCGGCCGGGCGAAGGATTCCGGTACAGCAACACGAACTACACGTTGATAGGGATGATCATTGAGAAGGTGACGGGCGGGCGAATTTCGGATGAGCTTCGGAAGCGCTTCTGGCAGCCGCTTGGAATCGAACAAGTCTTCCTCTACACGGAGGAGGAGCCGGCCGGACCGCTGGCGCATGTGTGGGGGAGCTGGAGGGAAGGCGAGAGTGAGCGGGACCTGACGAACGAGCCTCGCATGGCGCATGAGAGCATCATCTGCCCGAGTGGCGGACTCTTCATGACGGCCGGAGCGCTCGCGTCCTGGTGTCACGCCCTGTTCAGCGGAAAAGTGATCGGCCAGGCGGGGCTGCGCGAGATGATGCATTTCGTCAGGACCCCGGAAGGCCAAGTGCCGAACACAGGTGGCTACGGGTTGGGTTTACAGACGTTCAGCGGTGCGCTGGTGGATGGCCAACTGGCATACGGGCACAGTGGCGCGAGCATCGGGACGATTGCTTACATGGTCTACCTGCCGGAGCTTCGTGCAAGCGTGGCGGCAATGACGAACAGCATGAACGGCAGGTGCATTTCGAACATGCTGCGCGAGGTGACTAGCGTCTTGCGAAGGAGCTTGTCTTCGCCGCGCCGGCGCTAGTGGATGGTGCGCGTCTTGCGCTTCAGGAAGTCCATCAGCAGGTACTGGCCTAGCGTGTAGGGCGTGGTGAAGTAGGCCTTGCCTTTGCACATCTCGGAGACTTTCTGGACGAACTGGATCAGCGAGTAGTCGCTGGCGAGCATGAAGGTGTTGATCATGATGCCGCTTCTGCGGCAGCGGCCCACTTCTTCCAGCGTGCTTCGCAGCACGAACGGGTCGAGGCCCATGGGGTTCTTGTAGATGCGGCCGTCTTCCATGGTGAGCGCCGAGGGTTTGCCGTCGGTGATCATGACGATCTGCTTCATGTCCTTCTTCTCGGCCGAGAGGATCTTGCGGGCGAGGATCAGGCCGTCGCGGGTGTTCGTGTAATACGGGCCGACCTGGATGCGGGCGAGCTCGCCGAGGCGGACCTCCTCGGCGGTGTCGTGGAAGAGGACGAGCCGCAGGGAATCACCGGGGAATTGCGTACGGATGAGATGGGCGAGCGCGAGCGCGACGCGCTTGGCGGGGGTGAAGCGGTCCTCGCCGTAGAGGATCATCGAATGACTGCAATCGAGCATCAGCACGGTGGCGCAACTGCTGGTGTAGTCGCTCTGATAGACGTGCAGGTCCTGGTAATCGACATCGAGAGGGAGTTTCAGGCCCTCGCGGCTCATGGCGGAGAAGAGCGTGGCGCTGGAGTCGATGTTGAGGGTGTCGCCGAATTCCCAGGGCTTTGACGGGCCGCTGGATTCGACTCCCGTGGAGAGCGCGCGCGTCTCGTGGGCGCCGAAGCTGGAGCGGCCGAGCGCGCCCATCAGGTCCTTCAACGTCTTGAAGCCAAGGAAATCGACGGCCTTATCGGTGACTTCGACTTTGACGCCGCGTGGCGTGTCCTGCTCGCTGACATAGCCTTCGTCGCGGAGCTTGGCGGCAAGCCGTTCGAGGACCTGGTCAAGCTGCTCCGGGGACATGTTGGCGAGCTGTTGCTGGACCTCGCGCGCCTGCTCGTTGTCGAAGAGATCGCCGGATTCCAGGGCGCGGCGGATGGCCTCCTTGAGCTGGTCGAGGGTCTGCGAGTTGAACTCCGAGAAGCCGTAGTAATCGGTGTTGAAGCCGCTCTGGAGAAGGAAGTCAGAGAGCGCGCGGACAAGGTCCTCGGCGGAGAGGCCGAAGTCCTGCTCGACGTAACGGGAGTAGCGAACGCGGCGCATGGCTCAGTTGAAGTTGCGGCGCTTGTCGCGGCGGCGCCGAGGCCAGTCGTCTTCTTCTTCGATGGGTTCCACGGCGCGCGGCGGTTGCATGCGCTCGGCTTCGCCGCTGGAGACGAAGCCTAGTTCCTCGTCGCGGCCGATGCGCTTCAGGGCGTAAAGGCCCTCGAGGATGAATTCTCCGGCGGCGGTGCGGGCCGCGCCGGTTTCGTTGGCCGTGAGGCCGAGGTGCTTCACCTTCTCCATCAGGCCGGGCACGGCGGTGAGCGCGTTGGCGGCGTCGGCCGATGGCATAGAGTCGTCGAGCTTCAGGGTGCCGCCGGAGTTGAAGAATTGGATGGTCTCGCGCATGGCGATACCGTCGAAGCGGCGGCTGTAGACGCGTCCGACGGCGGTGCGGATGACGTCGCGGGCGACGGAGTCGCCGCCCTTGAGCTCGCCTTCGTATTCGAGCTCGAGCTTGCCGGTGATGGAGGGCATGGCGGCGTAGATGTCGTAGACGCGCGGGACGGCGTCAGTCTCTCGAGTGAGCAGGGCGCGGCGCTCCGCGCTGGAGACGACATTTTCGAGTACGGAGATGGGCAGGCGCTGGGAGACGCCGGAGCGCTGATCGATGCGTTTGTCCTCGCGGGCGGCGAATGCGAGTTGTTCGATGACTTCACGGAGGTATGCCGGCACCTGGACGCGCACGGGCGAGTGGCGCTGCGACCAGGCCTCCTGGTGTGTGATGGACATGCCGTGCTCAACGGTGAGCGGGTAGTGCGTGCGGATCTCGCTGCCGATGCGATCCTTGAGCGGCGTGATGATCTTGCCGCGCGCGGTGTAGTCCTCGGGGTTGGCAGTGAAGACCATCATCACGTCGAGAGGGAGGCGCACGGGATAGCCTTTGATCTGAACGTCGCCCTCCTGGAGGATGTTGAAGAGGCCGACCTGGATCTTGCCGGCGAGGTCGGGGAGCTCGTTGATGGCGAAGAGGCCGCGGTTGGCGCGGGGCAGCAGACCGTAGTGGATGGTGAGCTCGTCGGAGATGTTCTGGCCGGAGCGGGCGGCTTTGATGGGGTCGAGGTCGCCGATCATGTCGGCGATGGTGACGTCGGGCGTGGCGAGTTTTTCGACGTAGCGCTGCTCGGAGGTGAGCCAGGCGATGGGCGTGCTGTCGCCCATCTCGCTGATCGTCTGGCGGGCGAATTTGCTGATGAGGCGATAGGGGTTGTCGCGGATCTCGGAGCCAGCGACGTAGGGCATGAAGTCATCGAGCAGCGTGGTGAGCATG
Source organism: Bryobacteraceae bacterium (assembly GCA_050789245.1). Lineage (GTDB taxonomy): Bacteria > Acidobacteriota > Terriglobia > Bryobacterales > Bryobacteraceae > PNKE01. The sequence goes on from JBOZRR010000046.1 coordinate 53,207, forward strand.
CGGATGAGGCGCGTCTTGGCCTGGCCGCGGAGTCCAAGCAGGATGAAGTTGTGGCGCGAGAGAATTGCGTTCACGACCTGCGGGATGACCGTGTCATCGAAGCCCTGAACGCCGGGGAAGAGCGGATCTCCGCTGGAGAGCTTGCGGATCAGGTTATCGCGGAGCTCATCCTTCACCGTGCGCGCGGCGACGCGCGCCTCGCTCCACTCGCTGTGACGCAGATCGCCGAGAGTGCGCGGCAGTGCCCTGGTAGTTTCCGTCGTCATGGTCCCATCCCCTCCACCGCTCTGGAATGCGGCGATTGTACACCGACTCTAACGAATGAGATGCGCCAATTCGTCGATTCGCTGTGATATATCTTGGACGCCTTATGATGACGGGGATGTCGAACGACCTGCCGGAGGTCGACTACGAGAAATTCTGGCGAAGATTGCAGCAGGTGGGCCTGAACGCCTACGAGGCGCGGTCGTACCTGGTGCTGGTAGGACACCCGCGCTTCAAAGCGCTGGAACTGGCCGCCCGCGCGCATGTGCCCCGCCAAAAGATCTACGAGGTGCTGGACAGCCTGGTGGAAAAGGGCTTCGCGCAAGTGGTGCAGGAGAAGACGAAGCTCTTTTACGCGGTGGAACCTGGCCTGGCGATTCCGGCGTATCTGGAGCGCGAGAAGGAGAAGCTGGAACGCGAGTTTGACGACCAGCGGCGGCATGCGCAGTCGCTGGCTACGGATTTGAAGTCGGTGTTTGCGGAAGGGCAGGGAGGCCGCGGGACGCTCGATTATTTGAGGATTGTCAACGACCCATCGCAGATCGCCACGCACTATCGCTCGATGCTGAGTAACGTCGTCGGCGATTACCTGGAGTTTTCACGTCCTCCGTATGCCGTGGACCCGCTGGACGAACAGCTTGTGAAGCAGGCGCGGTCGCGCGGCGTGCGCTGCCGCATTCTGCTGGAGCCGGAGGCGCTGGACGACACGCATCGCGCACGCCTGACCGACTACAAGGTGAACGGCGTGGAGGTACGGACACTGTCGCCGCTGCCGATGAAGCTGGCGGTTTTCGACGGCGCGCAGGGTCTGGTGGCGCTGCTGGACCCGGTGGTTACACGGCCGTCGTGGACGGCGGTGGTCTTCGATCACGAAGGCTTCGCCGGCGCGATGCGCAACCTGTTCGAGGAGTGCTGGAGCCGCGCGAGCGAGGACGGCGGGCTGGGGTAGTCGGCGGCCCTACTTTTCGGTCTGTTGTTCGTGCTTGGTGCGGATGTCGCGCACTGCGTAGATACGGCGCCCCTGGCTTTCAAAGTAGGTGCGCATCATCATCTCGCCGAGCAGGCCGGTGGTGAACATCATCAGGCCGAGCAGCAGCAGGATGCCGCCCGCGGCGAGCATGGGGCCGTGCTGCATGATGATCTCCTCGCCCATGATCTTCTTCCCGAGCAGGAACGTGAGCAGGCATCCGCCGATGAAGGTGGACACCAGGCCGATGCGGCCGAAGAAGTGCATGGGCCGCGTGAGGTAGCGCAGCAGGAAGCGGATGGTGAGGATGTCGAACAGCACGTTGAACGTGCGTCCGATGCCGTAGTGCGAGGCGCCGCCGACGCGCGGCGGGTTCGAGATGGGCACCTCCGCGACACGCGCGCCGTAAAAGCTGGCCAGCGCGGGGATGAAGCGGTGAAGCTCGCCGTAGAGGTTGATGTCCTTGATGATTTCGGAGCGGTAGGCCTTGAACGTGGTGCCGAAGTCGTGGAGATCGATGCCAGAGACCTTCGACATCAGCCAGTTGGCGATGCGCGACGGGATCTTGCGCATAACGAGGTTGTCGTTGCGCTGTTTGCGCCAGCCGCTGGCGATGTCGTAGCCTTCCTCGATCTTGGCCAGCAGCAGCGGCAGATCGTCGGGGTCGTGCTGAAGATCGCCGTCCATCGAGACGATAACGCTGCCCTGGGCTTCGTCGAAGCCGGCGGAAAGCGCGGCCGTCTGGCCGAAGTTGCGGCGAAGACGGATTACCTTCAGGCGGCCGTCGGTCTCGACGAGGTTCGAAAGCAGCTCGTAGCTGCGATCCACGGAAGCGTCGTCGACGAAGATGATCTCGTACTTCTGATTCACCCGCTCCATCACGGAGGTCAAACGGTCGTAGAGACGGAGAATCGCGGGCTCTTCGTTGTGGATCGGAATGACGATCGAGAGCATACTGGCTAATTTCAGGATAACAGCAGATTCTTCAGTCTTTTCAACATTTCGGAGGAGATGGGAGGGCGCTTTGCCGGCTGGTTGCGGGTGGCTCCGGCGCGCGGCCACCAAGCTCTGGAGTGGGCAGGCCGGCAACCGGGCAGGCGGCGCCGGAACGGTCCAAGACGGGTGCCGCGCCGGGGGCGAGCGGGCCGAGGACCTCGGGCGAAAGAACGTAGAAACGCGCTGAGGCGACGTAGCGCTGCTCGATGAAGTTGCCGCGGCGCTTGCGGCCGGCCTTGCGGAGGAATCCGGCCTTGGCGAGCGCGCGGACGTGGTAGCCCAACCGCTGCCGGGGGATCTCCAGGCGGCGGGCGATTTCGGCGGCGGAAACGGGCTCGCGGGCCTCGGCCAGGATGCGGCAGCGCAGGGGCTCCATCAGGGTGGCGGCGCGGCGGGGATCGGAGACGGTGGCGATCTCTGCGAACTCCATCTTGACAACGAGTGTTATCTAGACAAAAACACTTGTCAAGATGAATCCGGCCGCGCCGCATTCGAATTGCGTTAACCCCGCAATTTACAAGGCGTTTTGGTAAAATGGAGTTCTGATCTTTCCGCGTTGAACAAGGAGTCTTCTTGGCTGACAACGAGCATCCCGAATCGCCGCAAACTCCGCCGCCTCCGCAGGGTGGCGGAGTGCAGCTTCCGTTAGGCGACCGCCGCAACATCACCCCCATCAACATCGAAGACGAGATGCGCCGTTCGTATCTCGATTACTCGATGTCGGTGATCATCGGGCGCGCGTTGCCGGACGTGCGGGACGGGCTGAAACCGGTCCACCGGCGCATCCTTTACGGCATGAGCGAGATGGGGCTGACCTACAACCGCCCCACGCGCAAGTCGGCGAAGGTGGTTGGCGAAGTGCTGGGCAAGTATCACCCGCACGGCGACACGTCGGTGTACGACGCGCTGGTCCGCATGGCGCAGAAGTTCTCAATGCGCTATCCGCTGATCGACGGTCAAGGCAACTTCGGCTCCGTCGACAACGATCCGCCAGCGGCGATGCGATACACCGAGGCGCGCCTGGCGAAGATCGCCGCGATGCTGCTGGAGGACATCGACAAGGAAACGGTCGACTTCCGGCCCAACTACGACGATTCCGAACATGAACCCGAAGTTCTGCCGACCCGCATCCCGAACCTGCTGGTGAACGGCAGCGAGGGCATTGCGGTCGGCATGGCGACGCGCATTCCCCCGCACAACCTGACCGAAATTCTGAACGCGACCATCGACCTGGTGCGCAATCCGCACGCGACGCTGGCCGACATCATGAAGCACGTGCAGGGGCCGGACTTCCCGACGGGCGGCATCATCCTGGGCCGCAACGGGATTCACGACTACTTCACGCGCGGCCGCGGGTCGCTGAAGATCCGCGCCAAGGCGGCAACCGAGAAGAACGGCAAGGACCGCGAAGCGATCATCGTCACCGAGATCCCATACCAGGTAAACAAAGCGCGCCTGGTGGAGCAGATCGCCACGCTGGTGAACGAGAAGCGGCTGGAGGGCATCTCCGACATCCGCGACGAGAGCGACCGCGACGGCATGCGGATCGTGATCGAGCTGAAGCGCGGCGAACAGCCCGAGATCGTGCTGAACAACCTGTACAAGCACACGCAGATGCAGGTGAACTTCGGCGTGATCATGCTGTCGATCGTCAACGGCCAGCCCCGCGAGCTGGGCCTGGTCGACTGCATCAAGCGATTCATCGACCATCGTGTCGAAGTGGTCCGCCGGCGCACGGAATACCTGCTGCGCAAGGCCCGCGAACGCGAGCATATTCTGCTTGGCTTCCAGAAGGCCCTGCAGAATCTGGACGCGGTGATTGAAGCTGTCCGCGCGGCGCGGAATCCGCGTGAAGCGCGCGAGGCCCTCACCGGCCAGATGGAGTTCCCGGAGAACCCGCGGCTCGAGGAGGTTTTGAAGAAGTGGTCGCCGACGCTGGCCTACAACGGCGAGGCGATGTCGCGCTTCGACTTCAGCGAGCGCCAGGCACAGGCGATTATCGAACTCCAACTCCAGCGCCTGACCGGCATGGAGCAGCAGAAGATCCTCGACGAGTTGGGCGAGTTGCAGCGCATGATCGCCGGGTATCTGGAGATTCTGGCGTCGGACAAGGTTCTCCGCGACGTGATCGTCAAGGAGCTGAAGGAGGTCCAGAAGGACTTCGGCGACGAGCGCCGCACGGCGATTGTCGAGGACGAGGGCGAGATCTCGCTCGAAGATCTGATCCAGCAGGAGGACGTCGTGGTGACCGTCAGCCGCGGCGGATACCTGAAGCGCACCGCGCTGGACACCTACCGCCGGCAGACGCGCGGCGGCAAGGGGCGCATCGGCATGGTGACGCGCAGCGAGGACGTGGTGGAGCACCTGATGGTGGTGAACACGCACTCCTATCTGCTGATCTTCACGTCGAAGGGCCGCCTGTACTGGCTGAAGGTGTACAACATCCCCGACGCCGGTTCGGCCTCGAAGGGCAAGAACATCAACGGCCTGATTGCGCTGCAGGAAGACGAGACGGTTCGCGCGTTTCTGGCCGTGAAGGAGTTCACGCCGGACCGCTTCGTGGTGATGGCCACGAAGCACGGCGTGATCAAGAAGTGCGAACTGACGGCCTTCGACAACCCGATGTCGCGCGGCATCATCGCCATCGGGCTGAAGGAGAACGACGAGCTGATCGAAGCGCAGATCAGCACCGGTGATCAGTTGATCTTCATCGGCACCCGCGAGGGTCTGGCCATCAAGTTCCCGGAGAGCGGTGTCCGCGCGATGGGCCGCCAGGCCGCCGGCGTGACGTCGATGAAGTTCAAGCAGAAGGACGACTACATCATCGGCATGGAAGTCGTGAACGAAGACGACTTCATCCTGTCGGTGTCCGAGAACGGCTACGGCAAGCGCACGAAGGTCTCCGAGTACCGCTTGCAGTCGCGGGCCGGGTCGGGCGTCATCAACATGAAGGTGACGAACAAGACCGGAAAGGTGCTGGCCGTGCTCGCCGTGCAGGAAGAGACGGATGTCATCCTGATCACGAAGGAAGGCAAGATCCTGCGAACCGAGGCGGAGAAGATCCGCAAGACGGGGCGGTCTGCCTCCGGCGTGAAGCTGGTGACGATGGCCGAGGACGATTCGGTGGCCGCCGCCTGCACGGTGATGGAAGCCGAAAACGGCGAAGACGAGAACGGCGACAACCAGGGCGATCTGCCGCTGGAGTAAAGCTGCCGCGAATCGAGTGAAAAGGCCCCCGCTCTGGCGAGTGGGGGCCTTTTTCTATCACGCGGACTCGTCGATCATGGCCTTCACGACACGCTCTACTTCAGCGGCGGCGGGTTCAAGTTCCGGCGAGTCGAAGAGCTTCATCAACTCGGTTGGTAGGAGTGTGGCGACCTTGTAGCCGCCGGCGGATTCGTAGACCGAGATGCGGCAGGGCAGGGCCGTTGAGACCGCGCCGTTGGTCTCCAGCACGGCCTTGGCCTGGTGCGGGTTGCAGACTTCATAGACCAGCACCCGTTTTGCGAAGTCCACGCCCTTCTTCTTCATCGTGGCCTGGAGGTCGTGGACGGTGAGGATGCCGAACTGATGGCGCGCGGCGGCCTCGTGGAGAGCGGCATCCAACTCCTCCAGGGGCTTCTTCGAGAGCACTTCATAGAGCATGGCGGAACCTCCGCCCTTATTTTCACCCTTTCATGTCTGAAAGAATCTCCGACGCCGCGCGTTCGCCGGATTCCACCGCGCCGTTCAGGTAGCCCTGGAAGTCGAGCGATGTGTGTTCGCCGCAGAAGTGGCAGTTGCCTTCGCGCTCGCCTTCGATGCCGGCGAACTTCGTGTACTGGCCGACTTTCCAGAACGAATACGACCCGCGGGTCAATGGGTTGCCGGGCCAGTATTCGAGCTGCGATTTGCCGTTGTAGTTGGCCGTAGCTCCGGGCAGGACCGGCTCCATGGTGGCCAGCGCCATCGCCGGGCTGATACTGTCGGCAGCGATGGCGCGGTCGCCGCCCGTGTAGTTCACCAGGATGCCGGACGCGCCTTGCTGGCCGCGTGTCACTTCCCAGGTGATTTGGTAGCCGGTGTCGGAGTATGAATCGCCATTGCCGCCGAGCGTCCGCCAGAATCGCTGCCCGAATTGCAGGTGGAACTTCGAGTTCTGCCCCATGCCCTGTTCCTGGATGGCCGTCATCTTCAGGGCACGGAAGCCGGCATCGGTCAGATCCACCGAGCTGCGCAGGATGGAGAAGGGAAGCGCCAGGACGGCGTGGTCGCATTCCACCGCCGGACCCGTTTCGAACTCCAGCCGGCAGCGTCCGCTGTCGAGCTTCGCGACGCGCACCAGGCGGCGTTCGAGTTCGATCTGCCCGTCCAGAGCTTGCGCCATGCCCGCCGGAATCTGGTCGTTGCCGCCCACCACCTTGTACTTCTCGTTCGACGGTCCGAACAGCCGCAACTGTCCCGGTCCAAGGTAGCCCAGCAGATACAGCAAATTCAGCGCGCTTTGTTCGTGGCTCTCCGCGCCGTATTCGATGTTGTACGCGACGTCCAGCAACTGGCCGAGGCGCGACGACGTGCCGCCCGGAACGCTCTCGGTGATCCAGTCGAGGATCGACATCTGGTCGAGTTCGCGTCCACGCACGGTGGAGAGGTAATACGTCGTCGGGTAGCTTGCGGCGGAGAGATCGGCGTGCAGCTTCTTCCAGATGGTGTGGAGGTCGCGTCGGGCATCGTCGTAGTGATAGGGTTCGCCGTCAAAGTAATGGAACGGCTCCGATCCGTTCTGCTCAGCGGCCAGCACGTTGTCGAGCGGCAGGCGCAACTCTTGAGCGAGGTGGCGAATGGCCGTATGGCCCTGGTCGATCAACTCGCCGCCGCGCTCGACGATCTGGGCGTCATCGAAAGCCCCACGCAAGCTCCAGCAACGGCCGCCGGCGCGGGTGTTGGCGTCGAAGACACGCGCGATAATCCCCGCTTGTTTCAGGCGGTAGGCGCAGGTGAGTCCGGCCAGCCCCGCGCCGACCACCGCGACCTCCGGCGGCGTGCGCAGCCAGCTTGGCGCCGCCACAGCGGGCAGGGTTGCCGCCGTGGCCGCAAGGAATGCGCGGCGGCTGACAGACGGCCTTGGCTGCCGGGGCAATTCTCCGGCAAGTGACACAATCGAATTGAGTAAGGTAGTTCTGGGCATACGCCCCCTCCGTGTAGAGCGCAGGATACCAGACGGCGGCGGATATAATCGAGGCATGGCTGGACTTGTCACGCTGGGCGCTCCCGCTCCCATCGATCTCGACGCCGCGCAGGCGAAGGAGCGCGAACTCTTCGACATCCTTCGCAAGCTGGAGCGCGTCCTTGTCGCGTTCTCGGGCGGCACGGATTCGGCGTACCTTGCTTGGGCCGCGCATCAGGCCCTTGGTGCGAATGCCATCGCGATCACCGCCGATTCGGCCTCCATGCCCACGTCCCACAAGCATGATGCGGTCGAGTTCGTTCGGCAGTTCGGCATCCGCCACGAGTTCATCCCGACCTACGAGTTTGAGAACCCGGCTTACTCCGCCAACAACCCCGACCGCTGCTTCCACTGCAAGGACGAGCTATTCCGCCGCATGGAACAGATCGCGCCCGAGTACGGTTCGCCGGTCATCGTCTACGGTGTGAACGTGGACGACCTGGGTGACTACCGTCCGGGGCAGAGCGCAGCGAAGGAGCATGAGGTGAAAGCGCCGCTGGTGGAAGCGGGCCTCACCAAAGCCGAGATCCGCGAACTGTCCCGCGTCGCCGGCCTGCCGACCTGGGACCGCCCCGCCGCCGCCTGCCTCTCGTCGCGCGTGCCTTACGGCACAGAAGTGACGAAGGAGACGATCGGCAAGATCGAAGTGGCCGAGGAGCGCATCAAGGAACTCGGTTTCCGCCAGTATCGCGTCCGGTTCCACGGTGAACTGGCCCGCGTCGAAATCGCCCGGGAGGAGTTGCCGAAGGCGCTTTCGGTTGAGATGATTGACAGGCTGAACGCCGTCTTCAGCGACCTGGGATTCCTGTACGTCACACTGGACCTGAAAGGCTACCGGCAAGGCTCACTGAATGAGGCTCTCCCCCAGCGGCAGACAACGGAATAGAGCCACAGGGACCCGAGGCTCCGCGCTGCAAAGCATTCGGGAGGCCCTTGCGGAGTTCGCCGCCGGGCTCCGCCTGGAACAGGAAGAGCTGCCCACCACTTTCGATACGACGCTGGTGGATGCGTCCCTTCTGTTGGAGGACTCGGTGGGCCGCGAGTTTTCCGCGTCGCTCGCCAAGCGAGCCGTGGCGTTGCGCCTGGCCAGCCGAGTGCTGGTGGAAGATCCCGCGCCAGAAACTATGGCGCTGGTATTGAACGAGTTCGGCAGCCTGGTGGCTGACCTCGCCTCCGAGTGCCGCCGGCGTCCCGGCGCCGCCGAATGGAGTTTCGCGCGCCAGTACAACGACCTGGTCGAGCATCTGAACTCGCCGCGCCCCGAAGAAAACCAGGGTTTCGTCCGCTTTCCGGCGATGCTGGAGCAAAGCCAGTGGCTTCAGACGCGGCTTGAGATGAAGGCCGCCGCCGCGGGGCTGGACATCGACGCAACGCCCGCGGCGGAGGGGCTCGACAAGGATGTGGCGAAGCGGTGGATGCGGCGCGCGGGCGCGCGGCTCTCCGGGAAGCTGTGCACGATGCTCGAAGAGCTGCAAGGCGCCGTGGAGTATCGGTCGCGCCAGGTGTGGTACCTGAGGCGCTCCGGCAGCGAGGAGCGCAGCCTGCCGCAGATGTACATCTTCGGGCACACGGACCTCTTTCCCGACGTGCATTCGGCGCTGTCCGAGACCTCCATTGCGCTGGAAGTGGCCAAATTGCAGGGACTGGCGCTGGGGCTGCAACTTCCGGACTTCGCGCTGTGCCTGGAAAGCGCGGAGTGGATGTCTCAATACGCGCTGAGCTTTCTGCTGCCGCCCGCGCCGGAAGAGTGGTCCGTGCGCTCGTCGACGACGCTGTCGCGCCTGCTCACCGGCCGCCTGTCACGCTGGTACTTCTGCGCATTCGACCACAAGCTGGAGCCGCTGGAGATGGCGGCGACGGTGCTGCGAGTCGGACGCCCGCTGTTCTACGAGCGCGTGGCCGCGCATGCGCTGTTCGAATACTCTTTGTTGCAAGGTGTGTCGTTCACACGCCATGCGGCATCGTCATGGCTCGAGATCCAGTCCGGACTCGAACGCGACTTTCAGGCGTTGTTCGACGGCTATCTGCTGAGGCTCTTGCATTACCCACGCCTTCGCACCCCGGAGGGCTGGTGTGACTACCTCGAGGCACTGGATGCGCTCCACTTTGGGGGCGGCCACGAAGCCGAATTCCTGGAATACCGTCACGATTTCCTCAAGCGCCGCGGATTGCACTCGGTGCTCGACATTCTTTACCGCACGGCGGCGAGCCACAGCGCCATCAACTAGCGGCGGAAGTCTTCCGGTCCGGCCGGTGCTCCGGTTTGCAGACGCGGTCGAGGTAGTTGTGGTGCAGCCGCCAATACGGCGGGCAGGAGATGCCGGGCCCGATCTCATACGGCAGCAGGCTGTTGGCGAGCATCTCCTCGGTCAGCGTCTCCACCCAGATGCCGGCCGTCACGCCGAAGACCGTCTCGCCGCGCTTGTGGCGCGCGACAAGCCGGTCCTGGCAGGCCTTGATCTGGCGCTTGACGAGCTCCTGCGACGCGCACGGCGGCAGCAGAATGCCTACACGCTTCGGTCGCGCAAGCCTTAGCGCCAGCGCGCAGGCGGCTGGCCACTGGTCCTGATCGCTGGTCAGCAGCAGGACCGTATCCACAGGGCGCGTGCCGTTTACAGCGTCGAGCAGCATCTCGACGGCGATCTGAACGTCGGTCTGCTTCTCCTCACGAGCTTTCTGCACGCCGTCCGGGCGCGTGGCGGCTTCATCGCGAGTCACGTAGTGGCCTTCGACGACGGTCAGCCCGTCGATGCTTTCCACCGCGCGGCGCCACAGGTGGTAGCGCTCGTGCTCGCCCGGGAAGTTCGGGTTGGAGACGCCCTCGGTCACCGGCGCGGTGAAGTATCGGATGAATTCGACGTCCACTCCGAAGTGGCGCTCGGCGAGGGCGCGGAAGTCGCACCAGCAAAGGCCGGAGAGCGAGTAGCCGCGCTCCTCCTTCGCGCCAAGGAAGTGCTTTCGGACGCCGTAGTAGAAGTTGAAGCCGTCGATGTACAGCGCGGCGCGGGGTCGCCCTGTCACTGGTCCTAACTCGCCTTCAGCGCGCTCGAGTCCCACTTGCAGACGCGACGCTCGAAGTAGCTGGTGTTGCACAGCAGGGCAGGCCCGGCGGTGCGGAAGCCGAAGGTGGAATCCTCGAAGTGCGGCTTGCGCGTGCGGACCGCGCTGATGAATGCGTCCATGTGCTCCTGGTGCGCGTCGGCGCGCGACACCCAGCGCTGCTCGGTAGTGCCGTCCATCGTCTCAAGCGTGTTGGGACGCGCCGGATACTGTTGCCTGTACTGCTTCACGAACTCCGCCTGCGTCGCCTTCGTGAAGGTGTCGATGGTATAGCCTGGCTCCTTCTCGCGCGGCTTGCGCGACAGAGTGAGGCTGCGCACGTCGGTAACTATTGTGCCTTCGCTGCCGACGAACTTGAAGCCGAAGCGCTCTTGCGGCTCGGAGCTCTTGAAGTTCACGCGCATCGCGAACGTGAACTCGGGGTGCGTGGCGGACTTCGGGTACTCGATGATGCCGTACATGGTGTCCGGCACGTCGCGGCCGTCCTTCCAGTAGCGCAGGCCGCCGGTGGAGAAGATCCGTGCCGGCCCCTGTGAACCGGTGGCCGTGTGCAGGCCGGTCAGCAGGTGGACATAGAGGTCGCCCGCCAGCGCCGTGCCGTAGTCCTGATAGTTGCGCCAGCGGAACAGCCGGATGGGCTCGAACGGGCGCTTCGGCGCGTTGCCCAGGAAGCGGTCCCAATCGATGTTCGCCGGGGTCGCGTCGGGTGGAATCGAATACTGCCACGCGCCAAGCGCCGTGTTGCGATCCAGCCAGCTCTCGGCCATGTTCAGCTCGCCGATGGCGCCGCTGTTCAGCAGTTCCTTGATCTTGTGGAAGGCCAGCGCCGTCGCGTACTGGCTGCCGACCATGAAGATCTTGCCGCTGGCCTTGTGGGCCTCAATCACCTGCATGCCCTCTTCCACCTTCTGGATCATGGGCTTTTCGCAGTACACGTCCTTGCCGGCCTTCAGCGCGTCGATGCTGATGCGCGCGTGCCAGTGGTCGGGCGTCGCGATGATCACGGCGTCGACATCGGGTCTCGCCAGCACTTCGCGGTAGTCGCGTGTTGTGAAGATCTGGCTGCCGTAGCGCTCCTTCAGGCTCGTCAGGCGGCCGTCGTAAATGTCGGCGGCGGCGACGAACTCCACGCCTTCGCTGGCGAGCGCATCGGACAGGTCGCCATTGCCCATGCCACCCGCGCCGATCAGCGCGATTTGAATCTTGTCGTTGGCTGCGTACATGGTGGTGGCTCCTTATCCCTTCTTCACCGACATCGACGCGGGGTCCCACTCGATGATGTTGCCTGAGAAATAGCTCTCGTTGGACAGCAGCGCCGGGGCCGCCGCACGCAGCCCGAACGTCGCATCCTCGACGACAGGCTTCCGAGTCCGGACGGCGCTGAAGAAGTTGGCGAAGTGGTCGCGATGGTCGCTGTAGCCGCGCGGCGCCAGGAACTCCTCCTCCGCTGTCGGCGTCATTGACGCCGTCGTCACCGCAGGCTGCGGATACTTCTTCCGGTACTCTTTCATGAACTGTTCCTGTGTTGCCTTGGCGAAAGTGCCGGTGGTGTAGCCCGGCTCCTTCTCCGCAGGCTGCTTCACCACGGTGACGCCGTTGCCGATGGTCATCACGCCTTCGCTGCCGACGAAGCGGAAGCCCGACGTCTCGCCCGCGCCGTTCACGAAGTTGACGCGCAGCACAAGGTTGAAGGCCGGATGCGCGGCGGTCTTCGGATAGTCGTACAGGCCCAGCATCACGTCGGGCACGTCACGGCCATCGCGCCAGAAGCGCAGCCCGCCGGAGGCGAAGATGCGGTCAGGTCCCGTGGCGCCCACCACGAAGTGCATGCCGCTGAACAAGTGCACGAACAGGTCTCCCGCGACGCCCGTGCCGTAGTCCTGATAGTTGCGCCAGCGGAACAGACGGACCGGCTCAAAGCCGCGCTTCGGCGCGGAGCCGATGAAGCGGTCCCAATCGATATTCGCGGGCGTCGCATCGGGCGGAATCGAGTACTGCCACGCGCCAATCGCCGAGTTGCGGTCCCACCATGCCTCGACGGTATTCAACTCGCCGATCGCCCCCGCCTTCAGCAATTCCTGAGCCTTCTTGTAGATCACGCTGCTCACGCGCTGCGAGCCCACTTGGATGATGCGCTTCGTGCGGCCGGAGGCGTCGATCAGCTTCTTGCCGTCCTCCCACTTCTGCACCATCGGCTTTTCGACGTAGACGTCCTTGCCGGCCTCCATAGCCTCCTGCGCGATGCGCGCGTGCCAGTGGTCCGGCGTGGCGACGATCACCGCGTCGATCTCCTTGCGGCTGAGAATCTCGCGGTAGTCGCGCGTGGTGAAGAGGTCTTCCTTCGGGTAGAGCTCCTTGGCGCGGTCCAGGCGGCCCTGGTAAATGTCGCTCACCGCGACGAGCTTCGTGCCAGGCGTGTTCACCGCCGAGCCCGTGTCGCCGAAGCCCATCCCGCCAATGCCGATGGTCGCGAACTGGATCTTGTCGTTGGCGGACCGTCCGCCTTGCTGCGCCAGCAGTGCCGAAGCGCTCAGGCTGCCAAGGCTCGAAGCCTGAAGAAATTGACGTCTCGTCGAAGCCATGATCTCATTGTATTCGCGCACCGCATGAGCATTCTCTCCATCCGCCTCCGCCGCTCGGAGATTCTGCTCTGCACGTTCTTCCTGTACGTTTCGACCGTCGCACTCTTCCGCCCCGTCGAGCAAGAAATCGTCCTTCGCACGCTCTCGACGAACACCGCCGTCGTGCTCGGGCTCTTCATCCTCTCGACGCGCAGCGACGGCATTCTCGCCCATGTCCGCGACTGGCTCCCCGTCGGTTTGATCCTGCTCGCCTACCGCGAAATGGGCTGGCTCGCGCTACCGCACGCCAACCAGGACTTCGAGAACTACTGGATTCACCTCGACCGCTGGCTGCTGGACCACGGCTTCCGCGCCGCCGTCGAATCGCTCGGCCCGCTGCTGCCGAATATCCTGGAGCTTTCGTATCTGTTGACGTACCTGATGCCGCCGCTCACCGTGGCTGCGCTCTACTTCTGCCACAAGCGCGAGCGCATGGACGACGCGCTGCTAATCCTTCTAGCCGGGACGCTGGCCGCCTATGCCTGCTACCCGTGGTTTCCGTCCGACACGCCGCGCCGCGTCTTCGCCGGGCTGGACCTGCCGCTGGAGAACGCCGTCCGCCGCTTCAATCTCCTGATTCTCGGCGGTTACGGCATCCGCACCAGCGTCTTTCCCAGCGGACACGCCGCCGCTTCATTCGCGGCCGCTCTGGCCGTGACGAGGGTACTGCCGGATCGGAAATGGTGGGGTAGGGGACTGATGCTGCTGGCCGTGCTGATCGCCCTGGCGACGGTGTATGGCCGTTATCACTTCGCCATCGACACCATCGCCGGGCTGGCCTTGGCCGTTGCGGCCTGGGGCTGGAGCTTTACTTGGAAGAGTCTTTCGAAGTAGTCGTCGCGGCGGGCGCGTCGGACTTCTTCTCCGAACCGCCGTTCTTACCGGAGCTGTGCCCGTTGGACTTTCCTCCGCCAGAGCGGGCGTAGTCCGTGATGTACCAGCCGCTGCCCTTGAACTGCAGGGCCGGGCTGGACAGCAGCCGTTCCACCGCTCCGCCGCAGCCCTCGTGCACAGTCAGAGGCTCATCGGCGAACTTCTGGATGATCTCGAAGACCTGTTCACACTTGCTGCACTTGTATTCGTACAACGGCATTTCTTCTCACGACTCCTACTGATTGGATGTTCTCGCGCGGGCGCCCGGCGCCGAGACTTTCGGATCGCCTGGCAGCAGGACCGTCGCCGGACCGGAGGCCGACGCCTGTTCCTTCCCCTTGCCGGACAGAATCTCAATCGCGCGCTTCAAAATCATGTCCTCGGGCGCCTTGGTGCCCGTCGGCGGCTTCACCGGAGTATTCGGCATGTCCGGGGCGCCCTCAATCTCCTCGGTCGAGTCGATGTCCGTATCCGTTACCGCGTAAGTCGGCATCACCGACGTGTCCTGGATCGCCTTGCCGCCCGGCCCGTAATACTTCGCCACCGCCAGCAGCACCGCTCCGCCGTCGTCGGTCATCACCGCGCGGCGCTGTGCGGCGTCGCCATACGTGCGCTCGCCCACCACCTCGGCCCGCTTGTTGTCGAGCAGGGCCGTCGCGGCCACTTCCGCCGCTCCCGCCGTCCCGCGGTTCGTCAGCACCATCAGCGGACCCTTCCAGACTTCCTTCGCCGGATCGGCCACAAACGACTGCTTCGGCACCTTCTGGCCTTCCAGCGTGGCGATCGTCCCCTTGTCCAGGAACAGGTTCGCCAGCGCGATGCCCTCTTCCGGCACGCTCACGGCCGAATGCCTCAGGTCCAGCACCAGCTTCTTCGCGCCTTGGCGGTCCAGATCGCGAATCGCCGACGCCACAGCAGCCGCCTTTCCGGCACGCAGATCGACCACGGCGATGTAGCCCGTCGCCGTGTCGAGCATCTTCGATGTCACGCCCGGCGGCGCCACCACGGCGCGGGTCAGCGCGATCTTCGTCGCTTCCGGCCGCCGCAGCCGCAACACCGTCAGCTCCACTGAGGAGCCCGCGTCGCCTTGCAGCAGCACTTCCGCATACGCCAGCGGCATGTCTCGCGTGGAAATCCCGTTGATCGCCTCGATGATGTCGCCCGTCGAGAGCCCGGCCTTGTCCGCCGGACCGCCCGGAATGGCATCCACCAGCCCGATCTCATACCCGTACTTGCGCGACAGCACCACCCCGATGCCCGCCTTCTGCCCTTCCTGCGCCTTCAGGTAGGCCTTGTACTGGTCGGAGTTCAGGTAGCTGGAAAACGGGTCCATGGAAAGCAGCAGCCCGTTGATGGCCCCCAGCGTCACGTTCGCCATGTCGGGCTCTTCCACGTAGTCCGACTTGATCTTCGCGAAGACCTCCGTGAAGACGTTCAGGTGACGGTAAGGGTCAGTGGACGTGTTGTCCGGGCTCTGCCCCAGCAGCGCACCGATCAGCAGCAGCCCCACCAGCAGGGTGGACACCGTGACCACCGCTTTCTTGAATGTCGTGCTCATGCTTTCCTTGAGTCCCCTCCCGCCCCGCATCCGGCCCTGGGGCGGCATCCAACAACCATAAGTATATCAGGGGACAAAGATTTCTCCCCCTGCCGAATTGGACGCTGCGGCGCGCGATTCGGCTGCAAGCAAAATTGTCCGGTGTCTTTCCTGTCTCTTCGCTATACCGTGCAGATCTTCACGCCCAGCGCCAGCGACACCAGCGGATCGCGCTTGGGGATGAACTCGTGCGCGAAGTAGCCCTGGAATCCGAGATCGGCGATGGCCCGCGCCACGGCCGGGTAGTAGATCTCCTGCGTCTCGTCAATCTCGTTCCGGCCGGGGTTCCCGCCCGTGTGGTAGTGCCCGATCCACTGGTAGTTGTCGCGGATCGTGCGGATCATGTCGCCCTCCATGATCTGCATGTGGTAGATGTCGTACAGCAGCTTCACCATCGGCGAATTCACTTCCTTCATGACGCGCACGCCCCAAGGCGTTTTGTCGCACATGTAGTCCTTGTGATTCACCTTGGAGTTCAGCAGCTCCATCACGATCATCACGCCCTTGTCCTCGGCGTACTTCTTCAGCCGGTTCAGCCCGATGACGCAGTTTTCCGCGCCCTCCTCGTCGCTCATCCCCTTCCGGTTGCCTGAGAAGACGATGATCGAATGGGCCTTGGCCGCCGCCGCCGCCTCGATCATCGGACGGAACCGCTCCTCGATCGCGTCGTGGCTCTCCTTGCGGTTCAACCCGTCGGGAATGGTCGTCGGCCCCGGCACCACCGTCAGCCGCAGACCCTGCTTTTGCACGGGCCCCCACTCCTTCGAATCCACCAGGTCGATGGCCTCAATCCCGAGCTTCACGCAAGCCTGCGCCAGCTCCTCGATCGGCACCTTCCCGTAACACCACCGGCACACCGACTGGCGCAACCGGCCCTTCGCCGGCCCCACCGGCTGGCCCATCGCACCCGATAACGCCGCGGCCCCAAGCCCCGCGGCCGGCAAGAACGTACGGCGATTCATGTGGGATAGGGTATCACCGGGGAGGCGGGGGCGGAGCGAGTGCGCCACTCAGCGGTCGCGGGACAATTCGAAGTACACAGCCACCATCCAACCGACCAGCATGAGTACCCCGATGATGCGGAGCCGGAACGTGCGCTTCTCCGGCGACGGGTCAATGGCGTCCGCGAATGCCTTCGCCCCGAGCAGCTTGACTGCGATGTCCGGCTTCAGTACCAGTAGGCAGCCCAGCGTAAACCACACAATGAAAATAACGACGAAGATGTAATTGGTGTTCATTAGGGTCTATACATATCACTTATGAAGTAGCGGCGCAAAGTACACGAACGTGGACCAAAATGCGAAAAAGGCGCCCAACGGTCGAATCACCCATCCCGGTGTAGCAGAGATCCAGGTACTCATTCCGGGAGGGTATCGTCTGAAGACTTTGGCGGCGATTGTTGGAGATATCAACATCAAGACTCCAGTTCCAAATAGGATGCACCATATAAGGAAGCCAACAAAATACGCGATGAATACTTCGTCCATATCACACCTCAGGGACACGAACCATATAGGCCGACACTCACCGAAGCGCCGGGAACAGAGATATAGCTACCACCTGAAGTGCCACTCTTAGAGGCTACAACTTGGTATCCAGCGACAACGTTCGCAGTGTGGCCTACAGACATGGATCCATCTAGGATCGATCCCGACAGTATGTCGCCTATATCCTCACCTTCCCGGCCTGTTAGAGTGCCTCCATAGAAATATCTGCCAATGGCTGCATTTAAGTCGAAGCTATAGCACTGCTGACCAGTCTCAGGAATATAGTAGTAGTTAAATTGTGGACCGGCAACCCCATATATTATTGGAGCATAACCTCCAATCGTGATAGCCGTGTTCGGTGGCAGTTCTCCAAATAGAAAGACCGTGATGCTCCCGATGATGTCAGCCCCCGTATCCGAGCCCCAACCTGCACCACCTGCCGCCCCGAAATCCTTGTCGAAGAGGTCCGGTGCGTATGTGTCATTGTTCCCGCCAGACAAACTTGCAGGAGCGCTGGAGCTACTCGACTCGTCCCCGCCTCCAAACAGACTCTTCACGAACGACCAGAACCCAAGACCCGTCGGGTCGTTCGTCATGACGGGATCGCCATCCAAATACGCGTACCGGTTCCAGCTTCCGGGGACGCCCAGCCTGATGTTCACGTCGCTCGGATCAGGGGAGGTAAACCGACCCCACCCCGCCTGGTAATACCGGTTCCAAGCATAATCCAGCCCGGTCGACGCATCCCGCGTATACGTCCCAAACTTCGGCTTGTCGTTCGCCGTCGCCCCGCCGATCTCCTGGCCATACGGGTAATACCGGTAGCTCGCCGTTCCATGCCGCATGACCGACCCGAGCCGGTCCGAAATCACCTTCTCCCCGCCCAGGTACATCAGCCGACCGCCAAAATACACCCGCTCCTTCGACGCCTGCCGCACCGCGATCAGCCCGCCCCCGCCCGGATTGGTGATCACGTTATAGACCCCCAGCAACTCCCCGAACGCCCCGTACAGGTGGAAATCCTTCGTCCCATTGGGCCGGGTCACCACCAGCCGCTGGTTCTTCGACGAATAGCTATAGGTCTCCCCAGTCGCCGTCCGAAGCCGGTTGTGGCCGTCATAGGTGAACGTGTTCACGCCGTCCGAGGTCAGGTTGCCCACCGCGTCATAACCGACGCCGGAGCCCCCCAGCCGATTCGTCGCCGGGTCCACCACCATCGACATCGACGGCGCCGTCCCCTTCGTCACCACCTGCTGCGTCAGGTTCCCAAACCCGTCAAATACGTACGACTGCCCCCACTCCGGCCCCGTCGTCGCCGCCGCAATCAACCGCCCGAGTTGATCGTATTGGTAGGTCACTTCCTCGCCTGAGATCCAGTCCTAACAACAAAACAGGTCTCAATCGACAAACGTCCGCCAATTCTTGTGGTATGCCCTTTTGCCAAGAGAATGGGCACACGGTTCTGTTGACCGCAGATCCACGCTCACATTAGTGCGAAGTGCTCTCCATGATTGGCGCAAGCGAATAGTCGGGATAGGTCGGAAACGCTAAGTCGTCTCGCCTCCCGTCGGACCACGTCACTGCTCCACCCGACTCTTCGAGAATCGATTTCAAGACTGTCCCGATCAAAATGAGTGAAAGTTGGACAGCCTCGAAGCCATCCGCTCCATTGACTGGTCTTACACTCAAGTAGTTACCTTCATCTATCTCAACATTGCAGACTGCACGTGACTCCGTTGGTCGCCAGGTCGGAAAGCCGATTCGGACGCTCACACGTCGCTGTGGCTCTTGTCCGAAGAAGTAGATCCGCTCTGCCATTACCTCCTCGCTGCTTAATCTCTCACTTGTGCTGTTGAATGCCATATGGCGGATCTCTGTCACGCTCTGATTCTACTTTGTCCACACGCGGGTACGTACGCACTCTGAAAAATGCTTAATCCATTCTGGACCATAGCGACCATATCCAAGCCTATCAGCACGAGCATGCGCAATCTCCTCGCATTGCCTCCGGATCGATTCCATATCATCGAATTCATCTTTCGCCTTCTGCAGGACTTTGTTAAGAATACCAGTTTGATGCAACCAGATTCCCGTAAGAATAATCGCTCCCCCGGCTGCAATCGTCCACCCAACTGGAGTTGTGCCGATCAAGATTGTGCCCGCAGTTCCAACTCCGGCAAGTTGAGGCATAAATGCTTCCGCGAATAATGCAGGAGAGATTGCCACATCATATCCTCGTCCAGTGGTGGATGGGATAACCCAATCAGCTACCTCCTCTAGCGCAGTAACTGCCATCGCGACTTGGTACAACGACGATATTGTCGGTGAGTTGCCGCCAATGACGAACGATCCACTACCCTCGTAGTACCAATCTGGCACTCCGTAACCGCGACCACTCCCCCCTCCTGGAAGGAACCCTGGAGCCGCCGGGAGCCTTCCATCGGGATCGTTCAGATTGATCGGGTCACCCCACGTGTAACTGTAACGATTCCATGACTGTGTTTCCTCCTGGAGGGGTGGTCCTTCATCAGGGCTCGTAAACCGCCCCCACCCCGCCTGGTAATACCGGTTCCAGGCATAATCCAGCCCGGTCGAAGCATCCCGCGTATACGTCCCAAACTTCGGCTTGTCGTTGGTTGTGGCGCCGCCGAACTCCTGGCCATACGGGTAATACCGGTAGCTCGCCGTCCCATGCCGCACGACCGAGCCGAGCCGGTCCGAAACCACCTTCTCCCCGCCCAGGTACATCAGCCGCCCGCCCAAATACACCCGCTCCTTCGACGCCTGCCGCACCGCGATCAGCCCGCCCCCGCCCGGGTTGGAGATCACGTTATAGACCCCCAGCAACTCCCCAAACGCCCCGTACAGGTGGAAGTCCTTCGTCCCATCGGGCCGGGTCACCACCAGCCGCTGGTTCTTCGACGAATAGGTATAGGTCTCCCCGGCCGCCGTCCGCAGCCGGTTGTGGCCGTCATACGTGAACGTGTTCACGCCGTCCGAAGTCAGGTTGCCCACCGCGTCATAACTGACGCCCGAGCCCCCCAGCCGGTTCGTCGCCGGGTCCACCACCATCGACATCGACGGCGCCGTCCCCTTCGTCACCACCTGCTGCGTCAGGTTCCCAAACCCGTCAAACCCATACGACTGCCCCCACTCCGGCCCCGTCGTCGCCGCCGCAATCAACCGCCCGAGTTGGTCGTATTGGTACGTCACTTCCTCGCCTGAGATCCAGTCCTTCCTCTGCTCTAGTCTGCCATCCAGGACCGTCGGTGAAAAGCGGTACTCAATGTCCACCTCGCCCGCAACCGTCTGGCGGGTCAGTTGACCGTAGGCGTTGTACTGCCGGGTCTCAGTGTACATCGTGCCGCCGGCGAGGCTCGGCAGGGCTTGCATCGACGTCATCTGGTCTGCCGAATTGTAGGCGAAGTTGATGGCGACGGTGAAGGCGTTCGGCTTGTTCATTCGCTGAGGACGCCGTGCCCAGTCGTAGTACATGAAGAGCTTCGTGCCGGTCGTTTCAACGTAGCTTCCGCCCTGGGGTTCCCAATGAGTGGGGTACGTAATTGAATCGACTGTTCCAGTGGATTGGTAAGTGTAACTGGCAGATAGTTCTATTCCGCCTGTCGCAATCAACGTCTTCTTAGTTATTTGTCCCCACTTGGTATAGGTGAACCTCTCCGTGGGAACATTGGCATATCTGATCTCCGCCACTCTGCCCCAGAGATTATCACTGGCTTGTCCACCGGATATGGGGAATAAAGGGACATCCATGCTAGGGGTAAGTCAAGGGGGAGACGGAGATCCCCTTGCCCCAGGCGGTGGAGGGTCCTGAGGTGTGACGAAGCGGGACGGAC
>JBOZRR010000047.1:0-302748 GCA_050789245.1 Bryobacteraceae bacterium
CGTTGTACATAAGTGCTTGGTTTTGTGTGCGGGTTCAGTCCTGGCGGTCCACCCCGTTCATGGGAGGTGATTCTGTTGGCTGTCAGTTTGGCTGTCAGAGCGTTTCCGGAGATTGCGCACGACGTGAGTGCGCGTTCGGCAGACGGCCCCAGACCCTACGAATGGATGACTTGGCGTGGAGTTCAGGCGGGAGGAAGTGGAGGGTCACAACATAAGGCAGGCAGACCTCGCAAGGTATAGCTGTCTCGCGGTGTTCGCCAAACCATGTTGGGAGCCGGCCTCAGCGGTCCCGTTCGAGTTTGCGCCGAGGCTGCTGCATCGGTGAGTCACTTGGGTGTCGACGTTGACGGTCTGTACCAACCTGTCCGGGATCTAGTGCATGTTCAGTTGGCTCGCGAGAGGCAATTGGACATCTTCCCATCCGGCTGAGGAGGTCCAGGAACGTAGGACATGGGGTTCGAGGAGTTCCCGACAGGTTTCGGGAGGATGGTCGAGGATGCCGGTCCTATGCTGGTTGCGGTGCTGCGTTATGGTACCAGCGGAGGCTCTCGCCTTCAAAGGGCGAAGGTGGGTGTCGAATTCGTATATATAGAGAGGACTGTTCGTCAGTGGATCCCATGGCTCAACCTTCACGAGGTTTGGGCTGACATCGAGCTGCTTGGGAATGGGGTATGGCTCACCTTTGGCAATGTTGAACTCCGAGTTGGGCAGGAGGATGTAGCGCCGGGGAGATCCCGGAGGCGAATTGGCGTAACGGTAACGAGGGGAACCCAGTGGCGGCGCGACCGAGGGAGGATCGGTCAAGCCGATCACGGCGGCGAAGGGGCGGTCCACTGCGTTGTTAATGCCAGTAGCTATGAGGCGCGGGTCCTTATTGTCATCCACAGCCGCCAACAGGATGATGTAGCCGTGATTGGCGAAGTGGAGATGGGCGGAGCCGTCGGGGTCGATCCGATAGATCGCCGAAGCCCACCTTATTTTGTTGACAATGCTGACCCATAGGGTCTCGCGCCCCCCGAAGCGGGCTGTGGCCATGTCTTGGATATACCAAACGTCTTCGAAGGGCTGCCCGTTGAAGTCTAAGAGTTTGGTGGTGGGTGTCCACTTCCAGCGAAGTTCGCCGGAAGGCGAGTAGCAGAGAAGTTCGGACCGCTCTACGGCGGGACTGCGGTACCCAACAGCAGCGACGGCGTCCGGGTCCCCCGCACCCCGCCAGTCAACCGTACGGAGGAGACGCCCGCCGGGTTCGAGGGAGGGCCTGTCCTGAAGGGTATGACGCCAAAGCTCACGGCCACCCCGGTCGCGACCGATGAGGTCGTGATCGCTGAGTTCGACCTTGCCGATGGGGCGTCGCCGCCTGGTTAGCGAAAAGACCCCAGCGCCGGCGAGCAGGATGGCTGCGGCACCGGCCAGAACAATGCCTCGCCGGCTGGTCGGCGGACGTTGAACCTCTGTCGCCCCGGTCAGGGGTGGCAGCTTCTCTCGCTTGAGCCACTCCTCTATCTCATCGCGATAGGCAAAGACGGTGCTTCGCTGGCCGCCCGGCACTCTGTGCACCGGAAGATCCCGCAACTTTTCGTATCTCTGAGCCGTTTTGACGTCACAGTCAAGATACTCTGCGATTTCCTTCCAAGAGCTGAAGCGGTTCTTCGCAGACATCGGGCGAACCACAGTTCAGGGTAGGATACCAGATTCCCGGGGCCTACAAACAGGGATAAGTACCATGATTGCCCCATCCATGACTTCAATTGCACCTATTCGCACCTTGGATTGACGGCGTTTAGCTAGGCATTCTGGATGCGCCCCATGGTACCGGAGTACCTCTGGCCACTAACGAGGCGACACATTTGGGGAACGGAGGATCGAGGAGCATGGTATGCCCAAGCTGTAATCGGGAGACCGAACCGGGGCTGTTCTGCCACTCCTGCGACGTCTACATACCTAATCCGAGGACTGGGACGAAGGCCGGAGTCGCGCGAAGATTAGCCGCACAACTACTTGATTTCGTCGCGATCTGGGTAATCTTCTTCGTGGTCCTGGCGATGGCTGCGATGGTCGGAGGCGCATCCGGATCCGAGGGCCTGACATTCACCTCATTCATGTGGGGCGGGATTGCGTATGTAATCTTCGCGTTCTGGTTTCTCGCGCAAGGCAAGACACCCGGCAAGTGGCTGGCAGGGATCACAGTGGTGGACAAGCGGCAGGGTTCTTTGCCTGGGCTGGGGAGGATGCTGGTGCGGGAGACCATTGGGAAAGCCCTCAGCGGATTCTTCCTGGGATTGGGCTACTTCTGGGCCATCTTCGACAAGGAAAGCCAGGCATTGCATGACAAGGTGGCGGGGACGGTGGTGATTCGTGCACAGGCGACAACATGATAGCGGGAATGGGCCGAGCAACCCCTAGCCACATATTCACTTGGCACCACGCCGCATCCTCGGCATAGCTTATGGTTCACCAACAAATAACAAGGAGACAAATTCGATGAGTTGCTACGGTGGAATCGCAGCCTCGCTCTGCCTCGTATTGGCCGTCCCGGTGGCCGCCCAGAAACGAAAGAACGATCCTCCTCCACCCGTCGTTGTAAAGGTTAGCACTGAGGTTCCTTCGCTGGCCCCCCTGGCGGAAACCGAACAGACCCAAACAAAAGGCGGGTTGCGGATCACGTTGTTGCCGGAGACTTTCAGCGCCAAGGAGGTGATCAGCACACAAGTGAGACCCGTACGCCCGCCAACGTTCCTTGGCATGGCGGTGAGGCCCAGTCCCACTTCAGTCTACGTCGAACGGACTGAAGTTCCGAGACTCGACATCACACCACCGCGACTCGTTCTGCGCATTCAGTTAAGCAATCAGATGTCTCGTGTCTTCAGGGGGTCGGGGATTGCGGTTCAATTCAATGTCGCAGGCAAGACTGTGGCCGTCGGTTCATCCAACTACGGAGATCTCATCAACATCGTGATTCCACCGCGCGGCCAACAAGAAATCACAATTTTTGGCCCGGAGATACTTTCTATTCCAGCGCCGAGTACAATTGGTATTTTCTTCTTTGATGTCGTCACAAACATTGACCAAGCAGGAAACGTAATAGACAAACAGAATTTCGAGTGGTATTTTTCGTATCAAACGCAAAGAGTAGAAAAGGAGATGACGGTACCGCCCCCGGAGCGCATGTGGATGGACCGTTGATAAGCCACTGTGATCGAGACGCAAGTCCCAGAGAAGAAAGGACGGTTACATGAGATCGCTGGCCTGCAGGATGATCCTGCTCTTAATCTGCTGGCTGGTTAGTTCAGCCCCGCTTGGCAGCGCGCCTAGTGCTCTTCAGAGCCAACAGGAGTTAACGGTCGATAGAGTGCTTGAAATGGTCCATGCCGGCTTGAGCGAGGAGCTGATCATCACTCGCCTACGTCGAGAGGGCAGGGTATTTCATCTTGAGGTTGACCAAATGCTGCAGCTCAAGAAGGCTGGGGTGAGCGACAACGTTATCAAGACCATGCTGGATCCGAAATCTGAACTCGGAGTACCGTCCCCAGCCGCGCCGGGCGGCGCCAATGCTGCGAACAGCCTGGAGATCGGTGTGTACCTGAAGAGAGAGGGCGAATGGGTTGGCGTTCCACCTGAGATTGTCAACTGGAAGACCGGAGGGATGCTGAAGAGCCTGGCATCAGCTGGCGTGGTCAAGAAGGACCTTAACGGCAACATTGAACGGCCCGGCAGCAAGACCTCGACCAAGGCGCCCGTTGAGCTGCTGATTGTGGCGGCGGAGGGCATTGCAGCCGAGGAGTATCAACTCTTGCGGCTGCGAGTTAACAGCGATTATCGGGAGTTTCGCTCGGTCACGGGCGGCATTTTGAACCAACGAAGCGGTGCGATGCGCGACATGATTCCGTTCGAAGCAAGAAAGATCGCTCCGCGGAACTACGTGCTAGTACTCCCCAACCTCGGGTCGGGTGAGTATGGGCTCTTGCCGCCAGGCGCCGGAGGCTCTTCCACGACGGCCGCCGTCTCCGCCCAATACGGCAAGATGTACACCTTCCGGCTTGTGGAGTAAGTCCACCCATCGGCTTGCACGCACGACGCAGCCACCGGCTAGGCGACAGGGTGCATGACGGGACGGGAATGAGGCTTGTGTGATCGGAGGCAACAGGACATGAAAGCAGGAGTTTCGTTCAGGCAGGTCGCTCACCCTCTGTGGGCGTGGTTGGCTATCGCCGCGCTCTTCTTCAGCGCGGCGCCTAACGCGCTTGGAGACGAGCTCGGGCCGTCAAGAACTGCGTTGGTGCGTTACTACCAGGGATGCAATATGAGCGAATCGTGCCAACCCATCATTCTGATTCACGGAATCCACGGAACAACGCATGAAGACTCCGGTCCATGTGGGTTATATGAACACCTTCAAGTTCCTGGCGGGACCATAGTAAGCGACTGTAACTGGGAGCCACTTATATCACACCTCAGAACATACTCCGATCTATGGAACAGAATTCAGATTTACGTCTTCCGATATGAGTCAGACAAGGGCTCGACGACGCTCGATTTGGGTGGAGAACTGCTGTCGGCACTAGAGGCACGACAACTGAATGACGTCATTATCATCGCGCACAGCATGGGCGGTCTGGTGGCCCGCATGATGATGAAGGAAACGCGGGGCTACGACCGGGTCAAGGCCGCGATAACGCTCGCGACGCCGCATCACGGAACTCCACTTGCGAATCGTGAATGGCGAAACGAGTTAGCTGATCTGCTCCATTTCGATGTCGAGGATGTGACACCAGGCAAATGGCTAAATGTATTGGACTATGTGTTTTGGAAAATTCTTTATAAGAGTCCGCATCTCGTAGATGATTCGTCCAAGCCAAGTCGAAGCGACCTAGTGTGGAGCAATTGGAATGGCCTATTCAGTCAAGCTAAAGCGAACATGCCACAGGCACAATGGGAAGAAAACATAACACTACTGCAGTCGGCGTCGTCTGAACAGGGCAACAAACTAATCACTTACGCAGGAAAACTTGAAGAGAACCGCATTACACAAATCAATGATGACGTTATTGCTAAAATAGAGAGATTCATTGCTAGTGGCGATCAAGAGGCACTAACGCATGTGGGTCTTGAGGGGTTTGCATTTGAACTGCAAGACAAGCTACATGTGCTCACTCCAAGCGACGGAATGGTTCCGCTGGACAGTGCATTGTTTGCAGGGAATCGCTCCGTCGCATTGAGAAGAAATACTTTTACAAATTATGATCATATAGACATGCTAAAAGGTACGCCGTGGAACGGAAAACCAGATGGATACTACGGTCCATTTGCTTACATAATTAAGGATCTCCGTACGATTGACGCATTTGACGGCGTCCCCCCGAGACTGGATTCTATTGAAATCGAATCCAGTGGCGAGGTGACCGCCGGAACCATGGTGAAGGTTCATATCAAGGCGAGGGTTCCCGACACTAAACGGGTACGTTTCATGCAGTTTGTTTTGAAGGACGCCGCTGGATGTGCAGTGAGGCAACGGGTGGCGGTCAACCAGATGGACGAGGAGCCTACGGTGGAGTGGCGGGTACCGATGTTTGGCGCCAAGACCGCAGTCACGCTCACCGGTGAAATCTGGCCCGACGGCGATCCACAGGCCTGCTCCGGAGCCACACCACTGCTGGACACACTGACGAAGGGCGTGAGCGTGACGGTGCAACCCGTGGCCAAGTTCGACAAGTGGCCGTCAATCTCGCTCTCGATGGCAGACTCGCGCTCGACCTTCCTTCGTGGTGACGTGGTTGTGATCAGGGTGACTGAGAAGCCCGGTATGCTTGGGCAAGCGCAGGTTCAGCCATTGGCATGGCGCTTCGTCTGGCGTGACGGGCCGGAAGGACGCCGGTTCCTTTCGGAGCGGGGAGGAATTCTCCGCGAAGTGCCGACAGCGCAGCCAGTAGGTCCCCCGATGCAACTGTTGGATCTTGCGTATGAGTTACCGCCACTGATCGTCTCAGAGAACACAGCTCCGGGCAGTTACACGTGGAAGGCCGGCCTTCAGTTCAGCGAGGTCTTCAACCCTGCGAACCTCCTCGCAGAATCGGCTCCGCTCACCTATCAGGTCCGGGAACTCTACACGGTCCATCCATCGGTCGGCTCGATCCGCACGAACAATAAGTACTCGGCTGGCGACATGATGGTGATCCACTACACTACGACCAAGGGGTCGAGTCCGGCGAAGTACGACTTGATGTTGCGGCTCACATCCAGAGCGACGTCGAAGCAGTATTACTTCTACGACAACCGCACTGATTCGAACCGGTGGATTCACTCCACACCGAGGCCAATGAAATCGGGCGACCCGCAAAGCGGCAGCTATCAGATCCCTGCTCCGGACGGTGAACCGATCGTCATAGAGAATAGCACCCCCTCCGGTGAGTACGACATGTTGATGTACTTCTCCGAGGTAGGCAAGAATCTGCCGGTTGGCGTGACTGCCTCCGGATTCTTCGCTCTGGAGACACCGACGGAGGAAGGCGGGTGTTTCGTCGCCACCGCGGCATATGGGTCGAGCCTTGCACTCGCAGTCCGGTGGCTGCGAGAGTTCAGGGACGTTGTACTGCTTTCCACCCCGCTCGGTCGTCGATTCGTGCGGGCCTATTACGAACGGGGACCGGCGGCAGCCTCGGTTATTGCGGAGAATCCGGTTCTGAGAAAGACGGCCAGGGTGGCACTCTGGCCAATCGCGGCAGCGGCCTGGCTGACCGTCCATACCGGCCCGATCTGGTGCGCACTATTGACGTTGTTGTTCGCGCTCGGACTCTGGTGGATTGCCCGCAGGGGACCGAGGATTGCACGGGTGGGGCTTGTGGTCCTCCTATTGGCCGGGATTGTTGCGGCGGCTGAGATTCGAGGCACCGTTCTCCGCACGAAGCCGTTTCCTGCCCCGGCGGCTAGCCTACTCGTTGAACTGGGCGAGACAAGAACGAAGGCAGTGTCTGCGCCCGACGGCTCCTTCCGGTTCACGAATGTGCCGCCCGGAACATATACGATCACTGCTTCAGGACCTGGGTACGTGACGGGCTCACAGACGGCGAAACTCCTGACGTCTACAGATGTCGTCAACGTGATCGTCCCGGTTCTGATGACGGGCTCACGGATCTACGAGTACCACCTGCCACACACGGCCGAGTACGACGGTTGGTGGACCTTCTTCGCCGTGACGAATCCGAATCCGGTCGCGGCGGAAATCATCTTCACCGCCCATGCAGCCAGCGGCGAAGTTCTGGGGACCAGCGACAAGTTAACGCGCCTCCCAATCAACAACACAGTGTCGGGCAAGCCGGCTTCGTTCTTCGCGGCCGACCTTCTGGCGAAGTCCGCCTGGTACCGAATACGGAGCAGCGGACCTTTGGCGGGGCTGGAGATCTTCGGGCACACCGTGGGGGCCTTGGCTGGGTTTAGCTTGCCCATGCCGGAATCCGAAACACTGTATCTCCCGCACGTCGCACATGATGTCCAGTGGTGGACAGGCGTGAGCTTCGTCTCCTCTGGCGTGAAGAGCAACGCCCTTCACCTGGAGGCTCGCAACGCAACCGGGGAGTTGATCGGCACCGCCGCTAGACCGCGGCGGATGCAGCCCGGGGAGAAGGCCGTAGACACCGTGGATGCCTTCTTCGGGTGGGACTTCCCTATCGACACCAAGTGGGCGAGCCTGAAATCCGACGCGCCACTGACCGGTTTCGAACTGTTCGGAACGCGGGATATGCGCATGTTAGCCGCGATTCCAGCACTCGGGCGCGGCGGCAAGCGACTAGTGTTCTCTCATCTGCCGACCGATACGGGGGCTTGGACGGGAGTAGCATTGCTCAACATCTCCAGCAAGGCACTGGAGGCCAGGATGACCGCCTACGGTAGCACGGGGGAATTGCTCGCCTCCTCGCGAGCCATCCCTCTCGGACCAGGCGAGCGGACAGTGGGCCAAGTCCAAGAGTACTTCGCTGCTTGGCCTCAAAACACAAGGTATGTCGAAGTGACTGCGCCGGACGATTTGGTCGGATTGGAACTTGTGGGCAAATTCGATCCGCCGCTGCTTGGTGGCCTTCCAGCACTGACAGAGTTTGGACCGACAATCGCCTACCCGTATGTGGAGCAGAACAACTCGTGGACTTCGTATCTGACGATCATCAATCTGTCGAACACGGTGGCTCAAGTTGAGTGGTCCGCTTACTCATCGACCGGGTCCAGACTGGCAAGGAAGACGCTTTCGGTTCCAGCGCGCGGCACGAGTACCGGCACACTCGCCTCGATTTTCGGCGCAACCCCGTCCGGGACAACCTGGGTTAAGGCAGCGACTGGGAGCGCGCTACTGTGCGGGCATGTGCAACTGACCCGAGCCGGCTCCGGCCAGTTCACGAACTACCCCGCTCTTCCGGTGGTCTCAGCCGAACAGATCGGTGCAACGGCAAGAGCAGCAACCTTCGCCTCCTCGATCCCAGAGCTTTCGGACATCCTATCGGCGATCCGCATTACTCCGGCCAGGCAGGGAGGCCTGAAGGTGGAATGGGCTGACCAGCGCGTGGAGCGCTACGCGCGCAGATTGACCGCCGGGGAGTTCGCGAGTGGCGATATCGTGCTGTCAGTCAACGGAATCAGCGTAGCGAGCGTGGCCGACCTGCTCTTGCACGCACAGCGACTACAATCCGCCCCTGATCTCTCACTGCGGATTCTGGACAGGTTCGGCACACCTAGGACCATCCGCGTCAAGAACCCGAGCACAGGCGGCGCTGGAGCCTCTTCCGAGCGGTAACCGTAAGCTCTCGAGGGCCCACGAGAAGCCTTGACGCTACCGAGGCAGTGGGAGAATCCGCCGCAGCCGACGGGGCTGAGCCTCATCGACATTTGGCTGTCAGTTTGGCTGTCGACAGCATTCGTCAGCTCCCTCTAGGTTTCCAAGTCGATGAAAAGACTATGGGAATCGCTGCCAGATCGTATTCACCTTCTGATTGCTTGTCCGCAGGTGAGCCTCCCGCTGGCGCGACCGGTCTGGTGGACCGGACCCGCCGGTCGGTGCTGCCAGGCTCCTCTCGGGCACGACAGAATGGCGGTGATACCCGCACCATTTGAAATCCGATACGAAGTTGCCGCCGCCGTGACGTGGCGGATCATCGCCGAGCTCTTCCGGCGGTACCACAAGTCCAGCGATCTGCGAGTCTATGAGCTGCATCCCGGTGGCGGCACATACGACTGCCTGGCGCTGCGTTACAGAGACTATCCCCGCGGCAACCAGTTGTGTCATTTCCACGTTCCCGCTTGCCACTTTCACCTCTTTGGAGCGATCGGCTCGCCCCGCCGCCGTCTGGAGGATCTGCGGTGGCCGGAGGGGAACAACTATGTCGTGCAGTACCTTTGCGGGTGGGATCCGAAGAATATCATCGATGAGATCTCTGGGTTGCTCGGCATCCCCGAGCCTGCACACCAGACGCTGCCCCCGACATCCCCGCCCGTGTTCATGGTGCGGCTGATCGCCGAACTCACCGGGATGATGATGCTGGAGCGCCACGGCATTGAAGTACGGAGCGGCTATCTTGACAGCTCCGGCTACCCGAGTGAGACCATTCGCGCAGACCTCAAGCTGGTCAGAAAGATCGCGGAGCAGATCCCGGAAGAGGAGTCCGCACAATATGGGTACGGGATGCGCTTCTGGATCTTCTACCGGCGAACTCCACACGGAACAGTGCCCAAGCTGATCCTCGATTTACGTGGCGTGGCCTACATCCTCGGCAAAGAGGTTGAGGAGGCGTCAGTCTGGGACGCATTCCGCGCCAATGCGCCAATCGAGCGGTTGGCGTCAATGTTGCGCGAGCAGTGCTAATTGAGGCCGAGGTCGTGTGGTGGTCGGACTCTTTGGATGGCGAGGCCCGGTGACCACGAGGACATCGAATGCACGCTGGATCACGCCTTGGCTTGGCGCCTAAGTTGACCATCCCGAGCCGGTTGTGTCGGCGCATCGGCAGAGGCCGGACGGCCAGAACTTACTCTCCTTTGGGAGACTATCGCTCATCAACCCCGGCCACTCGATAATTCGGGTTGATGCGAAACGTCGCACATTGTCGCCCAACAGTGTGGCTCGCACTGCACAACCTAAAGACGGGTGATACCCCTGAGCCGGAGCGGCTGACCGCAGGGAGTTGGGGCCTGGCTGGGAACACATCGCGGCATTCCTGAACCCGGCCCTGTCCCTTCGGGTCGCCCTCACCGCTTCTTGAAGTGCTCCCGTACGATCTTAAGGAAGTATCCGTACTTCTCAACCTCGCGCGGCTTCTGGCCATTGGCGATTCGGAGCAAGAACTGTTCGATCTCGAGTGAGTTTGCTCCATCAGTTGCCTCGACGACTTGCCGAACAATCTCGTCGTCCGGTGCCCGCCGGTCATTCTTACCGGTGATCACCTTCATGGCGAGATGCAGCGAATCACGCACACTACTGACTTGCGATGCCTCGACGATTATGTTCCCCAACCTTGTGAAACCACCCGCGGCGACGGCTTGACTGGACCCGACGGGAGTCGAGACGGATCTGGCAACGCCATCAGGGGATGAATCGGACGGTCTCATCCCGGCTGCAATAGGGCGCTGCGGAGCTTCCCGGGATGCCACGAGCGTCCTGTCCGTTATCCCTTCTTGTTCGATGTCTGTCTGTCTGGTACCTGTCCCGTCTGTGTGTCCGTCCTGGTCCAACGACCGTTGGTCCGGGGTTGGACGCGACTGGCACGCCGGTTCAGCCACCTGACGCCTTCGGCTTCTCATCTCGGCGGAGAGTCGGCCTGCGGACTGCGCAGATAGAAGGCGATATTGGGATTCTCTGTACTGCGCTCTTGCGAGATCGCATACGTACGATTCCTTCTCGACTCGCCAGAGCCTGGCAAGGCGCGCTTTGAGAGCCCTCCACCGCCGGGGAGAGGCCCTCGCTATTTGCGCGAGCAGGTTGTCATCGTTCGGAAGGCGGCCACGGTAATCTCCGGTGAGTGAATTCGCCCACAGAAGAATGTGAGCCCCCACCTCCTCGGCTGAGAGACCAAATGTGTCACGAAGCAGGAAATCCGGCGGCGTGAACCTCACCCACTTCGGGGAATCTGTTGTTTTCTTCATAGGTCAAGTCTTTTGTTTTGAGTTGGATCAGAACTGTCGGCTCAGCAGCCGATGTCCTGACTTTGGCCTTCGGGATCCGCGTCTGCCAAGCGAAGGAGAAAAGCCCAGGGGATACGGATGGTTCGGCCGAAGCGGATCGAGGGCCACTCGCCGCTGGTCGTGAGTTTGTGTACTTGCGAGCGGGAAATCCCAGCGAACTCCGCCGCCTCTTTCGCTCGCGCGAAGCCGATGATCGGAATGTTCCAGGATTGCGCTGTGGCTCTCTGAGGTGAGCCTGGTCTTGCTGTTTGAGTGTGTTTCATATGGTGATTGCCTTACTTCGATGTACAGCGTACGATAGAAGCGCTGAGTATGGCTAACACAAAATCTCGACTTACCCGTTTCCAGGACGTCAGGTGGCCGCGACATGACAGGTATGTAATTGAGGAAAAAGCACTTCGGCCTGCATCTACCGCAGCCCTGCGAGCTTCCTACCCCTGGAGAGACTACGAGGCTGGGAGTGGCCACGAGGAGCGCATGCGACGCTGGTTCCCTCCCTACCTATCGCTGCTCCGGCTCGCGCGGACTTTTCCCGCAAGGAACCCCGATCCGGGCCCAATTCTCGACTGGTGCAATCAGCACGGGCTCCTGGGCATCCTGCCCAGCACTTTCGGCGAAATCTGCCTGCATGCGCGCGAGCCCAAGTTCGGGTTTCGGCAAGCGCGATTGCTCGTAACGCGAGTCGGGGGAAACTGGCTCAGGTCTGAGATCGAAGTCGGTGAGCCCCCTGTCGCTGCCACGAGGAAGGTTCCTCCGACCGAAAGAGAGTGGGAGATCCTCTCTGGCCAAGGCTACCTCCGCCGCTGGGCATTCGGAAACGGCAGATGGACCACCGAGGCCCTACACCCGGTTTTGAGCAGTTTCCTACCCGGCCTGATCAGCCAGACGACCTCCTCTCGCTGGCAGGAGGGTGGCCCGCCGTTCCCCATACCGCTTAGTGCTGAATTCTTTGGGGCTTATAGCGAACCAGTCACTGACTTCATTGGTCATGCGCAGGGATTGCTTCGGATCGCCATTGGCGCCAGCCAGTCGTTGAGAAATCCCCCATCCAACGAGGCGGAAGATCAGCATCGGTGGAGGTGTTTTTTTGATTTGAGAGTGTTAGCCGACGCGGCGACTCCACAGCTCGTCACAGAGTTCGGAACCGTCTATCGCGCACACCAGGACAACAGATCCGTACCTGTGACTGACGCCAAACTTTCGGAGATGGGTCCCGCACCGCTTCTTTCGATTTACTGTCAGATGATCCTGGAAGACTTGCGAATCGGCCGTCGCATCCTCGAATGCCGACATTGTGATGACGTATTCGTTTCCAGCGACCCGTTCGCGACTTTCTGCAATGCGACCTGCCGCCGCAATTACCACAATGCGAGGAGGGAGCGCCCACGCCGTCGGGCCGTGGATGCCGCAGATGGGAATGGCTAGCCAAATGTCGCGCAGGGGCCACAACGAAGGAACGATCGTCAAACGCGCGGACGGTCGGTGGGCAGCCGTGGTCAACCTCGGCTACGTCGAAGGGAAGAGGAAGCGGAAGTATGTCTATGGCGCTACACGTACAGCGGTGAAGGACGAGCTGACAAGACTGCTGCGCGACAAGCAACTCGGTTTGCCGATCGACACACAGCGGCTCTCGGTCGCCGGCTACATGCGGAGCTGGTTGGATGGCGTCGTCCGAACGAACTGCCGGCTGTCCACTTACCACTCGTACGTCGGCCTGGTGGACCGTCACATCATTCCACCGCTCGGCAAGTCGCTGCTCACAAAACTCACGCCGCCTCAACTGCGGCAATGGATGACCGCCCTGCAGCAGAAAGGCCTGAGCCCGCGTACCGTTCAGTATTGCCATGCGGTCCTGCGCAAGGCCCTGAACAACGCCGTCAAGGACGGACTCATCCCCCGAAACGTGGTCGTCCTTGTCGATCCTCCTCGCCGGGCTGCGAGGGAGGTCGAGCCTCTTACACCGGACGAAGCGCGCGGATTCCTGACTCTGGTTCAGGGCGACCGGCTGGAGGCTCTCTACACGGTTGCTGTGAGCCTTGGGCTTCGTCAGGGAGAGGCGCTTGGGCTTCGCTGGCAGGATATCGATCTCGAAGCGAGGACTTTGCGTGTTCGCTACGCACTCCAACGGGTGCGACGTAGCGGCACAAGTACCACCCAGGGGTCGGGAGGCCCCGAACCGGAATCCGGAGCATCCAAGCCCCCTCGGGTTCACCTCGTCGAACCCAAAACCAGGAGGAGCCGGCGGATCGTGGAACTCCCTGCGGTCACCCTCGCGGCACTCGCCGCGCACAGGTTAAGGCAGGCAGAGGAACGAACGCTGTGCGGGAGCGCCTGGAATACTCCGATCGTGCACTGTGAAGGAAAGGACATCGAGGTCGATGATTTTGTCTTCACGACGTCAGTCGGGACCCCCCTTGAGAGCCGCAACGTGACGAAGCGGTTCCAACGGCTCCTGAAGGCGGCAAAGATCAGCCGTCACCGCTTCCACGACCTGCGCCACACGGCCGCGACCCTGCTCGCTGTCCAGGGAGTCCACCCGCGCGCCATCCAGGGTCTTCTCGGCTGGGACCAGGCCTCAATGCTGGACAGATACACGCACGTCGTAGACGAGATGAGGAAGGATGCCGCGACAAAGATGAACGCGATTCTGATGCCGATCGAATCTCCAGCGAAATCCACAATTGGAACGGAACTCCACCGAGGCGGCATCAACTGACTGTCGAACAGTGCCAAGTGTCATTGCGCCACTTGCTGCCGGAAACGTCACAGTTGTTCGCTGCAAACTCGGCACCCGGAAACCCGATTCCTTGCGCTATTGCCGCGATATCATGACTCATCGATGGGAAGTGAGTGGCGGAATATGCCGTGCACGCTCATCATCAATGAGCTGAACAATTCCTGGGCGGGCCGTCTACCTGCCCGCACCGTCCACGAAATGATGGAAGGCGCCGCTAGAGCACCGGCTGTCCGTTCGCTTGACCCGGGCGCTGTTCGACCGAACGACTCATGATCTACCTGCTTTTGTACTCCCCGCTGGCGAACTCGACGTATGGCAGAGGCGTA
The DNA here is from genome assembly GCA_050789245.1 of Bryobacteraceae bacterium. Lineage (GTDB taxonomy): Bacteria > Acidobacteriota > Terriglobia > Bryobacterales > Bryobacteraceae > PNKE01. The sequence goes on from JBOZRR010000047.1 coordinate 14,218, forward strand.
GCCGCCCGAAATGGAATTCCACCTTACGTCGATGCTTCGTGTCGCCGGGAACCAGATTTCGAGTTGCCATCCCCCTTCATCTCGGGCTTGTGCCGCCCAGCCTTCATCGCAGCACTCGCTGTCGGCGATGTGCTCGTTTACATCACGAAGAAGAGCGCAGTCCATCGTGAAGGGCGGCGGCTGGTGGCAGTCCTGCAAATGAGTACGGTCTTCGGATCACATGCAGATGCGGCGATTTGGTATCAGGGTTGCGGCATCCGTGTTCCGCACAGTTGTATCGTGCCGGGGAATGATCCTCTACCGATTCACTTGACGAATCCCAAGATGACGGCTGGAACCGCAAAGTTCAAGGACTCGAAGGTGTGGGACAGGGCCGTTTACGTGCCGAGAGCGAGAAGTTGTGCGAAGTGCTTTTCGACCAGTGCGTTGTTCCTGAACCTCCACTCCCCGCCGATTGTCGATGACGATTTCTGGATTCAGCGGTTGGGTGGCGATCCCGGCCAGAGGACGCAAAATGTTGGCCTTCCCCTTCAGCAGAACATCTACGATGCGTTGCTGAACCATGTCGGAATCCATCTGACCTGACGGACAGCCTTGAGTGGTTTCGGTATGCCGGGGTGAACTTCAGAGGCATCCCCGCCCATGACCGCGGCTTCCTAGTCTACCTCCACGCCTTCCGCCAACACGTAATACCAAGCCGAAGTGTTCAAGAACTTCTCGCCAGTCGGCAGCATTACCTTCGCAAGCACATCGGGCAGCAGAACGCCCTGGAGCGCAATTGGTGTGCCGTGGTCAACCCCCTTCACCGAATGCTGTGGCAGCTTTGCTAGATCGTCAGCAGTAATGGCCGCATTTGAGCCGCCAAGACCTTGGACGGTCAGCAGCACCCGGCCCGGAGGCTTGACCACTGATGGCTTGCCGTTCTTGTGAACCTTCGCAATGTGGCGGTCGTACTTGCTCGGCTTCACCATCGCAGTGCAAAGATCGCATCGGCGTCGGCCCTGTTTGGCCAGTTCGATTGCGCTCTCTGGCCGATGAGCGGTCTCTTCTTGAACGGGCTTCACCGCCTCGACTTGACGAGATGCTCTTGGGGGAATGGTGCTGCCTGAGATTGGCTTGCTGATGACAGGTGGCGTCGGCTGGGGAGCACTGCCGCTCTTGCCCTTGTGCTTTTCCCTTACGTGATTCTCGTAGCGGTCTAGCCTCACCATTGAGGGGCAGAATGGGCATTGCCTCAGATCCGTCCTTGCCACAACGGGCTTGAATACTGCCTTCGGTTTCGCCGCTGCAACAGTGATTACCTTCCGCTGCGGCACCCAGTCTGAGCACTTGTGTTTCGGCCACGGTGCCCCGAGTTCATCCATCCAGACGGTTCCCCCGTTGTGCCGAAGAAAGTACGCCATTTGGCCGCAACGTGGGCAGCGTGCGTGGACAGCTTTGCTGATCGCCTCATCCGAGTATGGCGACCGTCCTTCGCAGTAGCCGTAAAGGTGAATCGGGGTGCAAACTCCGTCAATGTAGCGGAACGTGATCTCCTGGCCGCACTTCCAGCATGTGCTCATCGTTCATTTCCCCAGAGACTTCTCAGGCCACAGCCGGGAAACGATATCGGTCAAGAGTCGAAAGGCCGACAGCGGGGAGCCGGGAGGCGTGACCAAGTTGAACTGCTTCGGGTGCGCCATCATGTTTCTGAACCTGGGCAACTCTTCGATGAGCACCGTCGATGCCTTGGCTTGATAGTGCTTGCGCTGGCTCTCGGTCAGGCCGTCCCAGCACGCCTTGATGTCTTCGAGCGTCGGATTCCTGCCGAGCAGTCCCTCCTTCTGTGCTCGGTCTGGAAAGATTATGAGGGCAAACCGATTGTCGTAGCTGTTCACGATCTCCTGGACAGGGATGTAGATGTCCTCGGGCAACAGCCTCTTCAGGAATGCCCACTTGAGCAACGCCTTGAAGCTGTAATCAAAGAACGGCAGGTCAACGAGCCGCCATTTCATGCGCCGCTTGTCTTCTAGGTCACTCAAGGCGACCAAGCATCTCTCTTCCCCGCCATCGCCCTTGCGCCGCATCTCCAATGGGCCGGGGTTCACTTCCTCGAACTTCAGCTTCAACGCCATCTCGATGCACGACACCGACCAGAACAGGGATACGGCATGGAACTCATAACAGAAGAACCCGTACACAGCGAGATTCTTGGCAACAGCGATTCGCTCCACCAATTTCGCAGGAGTCGTGGCAGGAAGACGGCTCTCGATGGCGAGGTATGGGGCTTGTAGAGCCGCCACATCAAGGCGATAACCGATGCTTCGTTCGTCAGGCTGGGTCAGATCGGCGAGGCTACGCTCCAGCCCGGTGAGAGGGAACCTCGGAAACGTGAGATCGAATCCCCGGCCATCCATGATCCTCGGTTCTGCTGGCTGGTCTGGTTTAGGTTGAATGACGGCAGCGTTCGGAGAAGACGCTCCTTCCGAAGTCGGCTCATCGAACAATGTGGGACTTTCTAGCTCGGCAGATTCGTTCTTCTTCGGCTTCTTCTCCTTCGCTGGCGGCTTCGGCGGCGGCTCCAGCTTCACCTGCCGCACTGAGACCATATCCATGTCCAGCCCTTGCCGATGGATGTTGAAGCCTTCGTGTCGTCGCAGGTCGGCTACGCTGACCGTGAATGCGAACGGGAACGATTCCGGCAACCGCAAAAGCTGTTGCGCTTCGATCTCGTCCGATGCGCTGGCCGACAGCATCGCTTCGAGCAGCCACAGTTGAAGGTCTGTGATCGTGGTGGTCATCTTCCGGGTCAGCAGGAAGTGTCCCTTCGTCTTGGTGGCCCGAAGGACTTCCCAATCCACCATGCTCGTGATGAGCTTCCCCGCTGCTTCCTTGCTGGTTTCTCGATCACCCCATGCCGTCTTCAGCCGGCTCTGCACCTGGGCGTTCGTAATGTCGTCCTGCAACGTCAGCATCCGTCCAATGACCTCGGCCAGATCACGGAAGAACGGGTACGCCAGTGCCGCCATGCCCCAGTGCAGCCAGATTCGCTCTTGGCCTGAAATCCGGGGCAGCAGAGAGACGGCCCTATCTCGCAACGCAACATGCTTAGGCTCGACACCGCTCCAAATCCTCAGCAAGATCCCAGCGGCCTTCGCCCTTGCATCTTTACCGGGAAGTTCGTCCTGGAGACGCAGATCCACGAACGCACGCAGTTCCTTCTCGTCTCTCGTCTGGACGAGGCGGTCGAGCAGGTCATCGAGCCATGCCCGTTTCAGCCGATGCGAAATGCCTACAGTGTTCCTCATGCGCCTTCTCTCGTAATCGCCACGAAGGGAACCATGACTTCCTCCAGAGCGATTCCGCCGTGGGCTACGATTTCGTCGCCTTCATTGGTGAACGCCTTCAGGTCGCCAGCCAGGAGGACGTGCCGGGCTGCTGGCAAGCCATGACTGGGCCAGCGAATCGAATCCGGGAACTTTGCGGCGACTTCTTCACGGAACTCGGGACGGTCGTAAACCCTCGCTCGTTTGCCCCTGGTCTCGACCAACACGCCTTCTTTCGGATTCCCGATCCCGGTCGCCGTCACATTGCCGTGGTCGGCGGTCAGGTAAACGGCAAAGCCTTCCTGGTGGAGACGACCGAGTAGCTGCTGCAAATGGCCTTGCGCTGCCCACAGGCGCACGTGGCTGTGCATCCCGGCAGTTTGCATCATCATGCCGTGCATGATGTCATCGACCTTGTTCCACACCACGCCAAGGACCGAAAGACGGGGATTCGCAAGGACCGTCTCCAGGTTAGGATCGGCTGGGCCGTCCAAATTCGTCACCAATTCCACGCCCGACCGCTGAACGCCCTGGTCTTCCCAAAACCGCTGCCAGTGCGACCGTTCCTTCGAGGTCGTTTCGATGGAGTCGGGGAAATACAGCGGCGGCTCCCCGGCAAAGATCGACTGCCGAGTGACCGAGGTAAGGGTCGGCACCCATGCAAATGCGGTGGAGTCCTGGAAGCGCAGGGCCGTGTCGCCACCTTCCAGGATTTTGCGAATCAGAAGCCACTGATCGAGAGCGAGTCCGTCCAACACGAGCAAAGCGACCTTGGCGATTCTCTTCTGCTTCCTCTCGACAGCCAAGAAACGTGGGACCTGATGCACCATGACTGGTTGCTGGTGATAGGGCAGGTTGTGAAGAGACCCGTACCGCTGAAACATCCACTGGGCGAACGCATCCTCAAGCTTCGACTGCAATTCGTCCCAGCCGTCTCGGTCGGAAGTCTCCAAGGCTTCATCCCACTCCCAGCGCAACACAATGAGTTCCGCCCACCGCTGGGCCGCTTCCTGCCAATTCCGGTGCGATGCGTCGGTGGCTGGCATCTCGGTCTCGAACTTCTGACGCAGAGCACGGAAGCGCCGAACAGCATCGGCCTTTGGGTCGTAGGCAATGCCAGTCAGTACCCATGCTGGCAGCGTCGTCACGTCCGGCTGTGCGACAGGCTTCAGAGAACCGTCCAGGAAGAACGTGTCAATGTAGGCCCAGACTTCTTCATGCTGAAATGGAACTCGACAGCGGACCTTGCTCTTGCCAGCGAAGGAGCCGATACAGATCGCCCACTCGTCTTGCAGGAAGCGCAGGAAGCTCTCCCGATTCGGCACAATCTCACTGAGCGGCCACGTTCCAAACGCCGGGACTTTTGACAAGGTTTCCAAAAGGAAACTGTTCAGGAAGTCGGGCAGTCGAATCTTACGGGCGTGCAGTGACAGCAAAACCTTCAACAAGTCAACAGGCGTCTTGATGAGCTTCGGGACAATGCTGAAGCAGTGCATCAGCACGAACTCTTTGGTTTCCCGCTCGGTCAACTGGTCGCCATCGTGCACCTCGTAAGACTCCGCTACGGCGTCCAGGTAGGTCCGGTCAAGCTCGAAGAGAACCGGGTAATTCAGCTTCGGGAACAACTGGTGGAGAGCGAACGTCAGCTGCCGTCCCACCTTTAGCAAGTCGAACGGCAGCTTGTTCAACTGCTGTTCGGCGGAACGCAGGACCACCACCAAATCCGTGTTCTTGCCCTGATCCCAAACGCTCCGATAGTGCGCTTCGTAGGCGAACCGGAAGGCAATCGGGTCGTCGAACGGAATCAGATCGAAGCCCCGCTGACGGATTGCCGATAGCATTCCTTCTTCGGTGAGCAAGCCGTCCGGGTCGGCCACCAGCGTCAGCCGGGAAATCTTCGGCTGAAAGTGCTTCAGGATGGAGTCCCGCCAATTACCCATTTCCAGCCTCCACCCGCAAGAGCATCACAGGCTGAAGTTCGGGAAGCACTTGCTCTCGCTTCCGCAGTGCTTCAGCCCACGCCTTCTCCTCCTCGTCCAGCCGCTTGAGCCTGTGCTGCCGGACTTCAGGCAAGCCGATGCGGTTCAGTGCGTCACGCCGAACCTGGAAGGCGTAACGGCCCTTTTCCTGCTCCCTCATCAATCGCTGTTGGTGCCGGACATGGAGTTCATGAAATGCGTCTTCGCCTTGCCGTTCCGCTTCAGACCGTAGACGCAGGAAGATGGCTTCGACATTGGCACCTGTTTTGGTTCCCATCTGCTCGACTTCAGGCTGATCTTCGAGCAGTCGATCCCAAATGTGCTTGGCAGTTGGCAACAGAATGCGTCCGTCGTCGTGGTGGAAGATCGGGATGATCCTTGCGTCCCGGAACGACTGAGGATCGAGCGTGATCCTCCATAGCGACCAGTAGCCGACCACTACTGCTGGCAAGTTCCCAAACCGCACCGAGGGAATTGGCTCGGTGACAACCACTCGTGGCAATTGTTGAACCAGCCGTCTAATTCGGTTGTCTTCCAGGCTGACGTGCTGCATTCCACGGTCCTGAGCATCCCGGCTGTGGAAGGACACACGCTCCATCCTGCTGCCATCCGGCCACTCCAGGCTGTAGCCGAACAGATCACGCTGGACCTTTCCACCTTCCGAGCGCAGGTATGCCGTGGTCATCCGCTCTACCCAATACGGCAACGGATGAGTGCTCAACTGTTGCGCCAGCGCCGGGTCGAGCACAGTCTCTCCGTAGTACGAACGCCCGGCCTTTTCCTGTTGGGCCTGTTCCCGGACTTCTTGAATCAGGTGGTCGATGTTCTTTTCGATGTCGCCGGGATTCAAGATCGCCTGGGCATACAGCTTCTCGAAGATCGCCCCGCTTTCCGCCGAGTCGAGCACGTCTTCGGTCTTGTCCACGCCGAACTCTTCCAGGATGGTCGCCAGCTTCTCTTCCAGAACTTCCTGGACCCGCAGTTCCACGCTGTCTTCAAAGATCAGGTTGAACGCTTTCACCGGGAGCTTCTGGCCGATGCGGTCCACACGTCCAATGCGTTGTTCAATTCGCATCGGATTCCACGGCAAGTCGTAGTTGATGACGATGTGGGCGAATTGCAGGTTCAGACCTTCGCCACCCGCATCCGTCGAGACCAGGATGCGCTTCTTCTCCGCAAACTCCCGCTGTACTCGCCGCCGCTGGTCCAGGTCCATCGAACCGTTCAGGCACGTCACCGAAAAGCCGTGTTGCTCCAGGAACTCTCGCAGCATGGTCTGTGTTGGTACGAACTCGGTGAAGATCAGATACTTCAATTCCGGGTTGTTCTCTTGCCGCTGATTTTCGTACAGGATGTCGAGCAGGGTTTCGGCTCGTGCGTCGGGTCCTTTGGCCTGACAGCGCCGTGCGAGATCGAGCAGCAGCCGGACCTCTTCCTTTTCGTTCGCTAACCCCGCCAGCCGGATGGACAACAGTTCGTCCAACTTCTCCTGGCTGTCCTGCTCTTCACCGCCATTTTCCTGTGTATTCCCCTCGGGCGGCTCCTCATCGGTCGCCGTGAACTCCGTGGCTTGCAGAGCTTCCAGACGGCGCTCCAGAGCCGAGGCAATGGCTTGAGTGCTGCTCGTGACCAAACGCTGCATCAGGATCATCAGGAAGCCGAGGTACTGGCGGTTCTGCCGAATGGCCTGGTTGTAGCCCAGCCGAACGTACTCGGTAACCGATTCGTACAGGCTCTTCTGAAGTTCGTGCCGCTCTTCCCATCGAACCGGGATGAGCTTCGTCAGCCTGGGCAGGAATAGGGGATCGCCTCTTTCGTTGATCGCCCGGCGCTTCTCCGTTCGGATCACCATCGGCACGACCTTCTCCCGGCGAATGGCACCAGCCGAATTGAACTCCTCGGGGTCGAGCAATGCCATGATGCGCTGGAAGCTGGCCGACTTGCCCTGGTGCGGTGTGGCTGACAGCAGGAGCAGATAGGGAGCGGCTTCCGCCAGCGCCTTGCCAAGACGGTAACGGGCCACCTGTTCAGTGCTGCCGCCGAGACGATGAGCTTCGTCGCAGATAATCAGGTCCCACCCGGCGTCGATGAGGTCGCCCAAGCGTTCCTGGTTGTGCGCTTCCAGCTTCTCCTTCGGCCAGCCTCGGCGCTTCTCGACGGGCTTGATGGCATCGACGGGGCAGACGACCTGATCGAACTGCCGCCAGATGTTCTCGGCACCCGTCAGGTTGCGCCACAGTCCGAACTCGCTCGGTGTCAGGAGCCGGAACTCCTCGCCGAAGTGGGTTTGCATTTCCTGGACCCACTGCGTCACAAGACCTTTTGGCGCAACGACAAGTACCCGTTTCACCAACCCACGGAGCTTCAGTTCCCGGAAGATCAGCCCGGCTTCGATGGTCTTGCCCAATCCCACTTCGTCGGCCAGGAGGTAACGAATCTGGTCGTCGCCCATCGCACGAGTCAGGGCGTACAGTTGGTGCGGCAGCGGGATGACGCCAGCTTCCAGCGGAGCCAGCAGAACGTCCTGGGTCAAGGCATCAGCAATCCGAGCCGCACAGACTGAGTATGCGATGCGGTCGAGCCGAGGAGCCTTCGGCGTTTGAGTCGGCGTCAGCGATTCGGCTGGCACTCTCTCCACGGTTGCCAGTCGGGGAATCCATACCTCGCAGACGGTGTGGTTCCACACCGACTCCACGTTCAGGATGCGTACTGGTCCTCCGTAGGCTGCGCTGAAAGCCCACCCGCCGACTTCAAAGCCGTGGAGGGATGTCTCTGCCATCCTACTCACCAGCGAGGAGCGAAGCGTTATCGAAGTACATGAGCAACGCTTGGTCTTCCTGTATCACTGCTTCAGGTACACGCCTGGCAACCTGAAGAATGGTGGCGTAGTCTTTGCGCTGCCAACAGTCCTTGAAACCCGCTCGGAGTGCCTCCATGCGAACGACCTTCAGCTTCCCCTTCACGCCAGAGTATTGACTAAACTCCTTGACAAGAAACCGATTGCGAACTTGCTCCAGATCAGACTCTCTCTTCGGGTCAGCGATCCGCCACTTCCCGTTGGTGTCCTCTACGAAGTTCTGCTCCAGTATGGTTCTCAGTTCTACTGGTTGCTCGTGCTTCTCCCACACCCTCTGCGCTTCCTTCATGTAGATCGGCTGGAGGTCTTTGTACGTCATCGGTTCGCCTGACAACTGCCGCCGAACCCACTGAATCGCACTCTTTTCATCACTCACAAACAACTCATATTGCTCAACATCGACCACCTCAAGTCGCCTCCGGTCATACTCACTGACCTGGCTTACCAGGAAATACATTCCATCCCGCTCTGGAAACTGCCGACGCAGACCCGAGTGAAACTCAGCAGTAGAAACCGGAACGGGGTAACCACGTTCAACGTGAAACGCCACCATTCGGTCGTACAACACGTAACCTTGACGCTCCACAATCGTCTCGCTTCGATTGTTCTTTGAAACGAACACTGGCAACTGGAGCAGGTGCGCCGAAACGAACTCCCAGGCACCCTCTTCGCTTCCTGCCTTGTCCCGAAGCCTCTCTTCCAAACTGCCGCTCGGCTTATAAGCAGAAATAATGAGGTCCTTTTTAACCGTGTTGCCACTCACAACCTGCTGAAAGGACCCCTGTTGTTTGTCGAGCGTCCGAACATCAGCGACTACGAAGCCAGCGTGCTGCAAGGCTTCCTGGATTGCATTCCAGACGGCATTCTGCGAGTTATGAAACTCCACCGTCATCCATCTGCCGGGCTTCAACACCCGGTAATAGTTGGCAAAGCAGTCGCTCATCATCCTTTGATAGTCGAACAGGGTCTTGCCCTTGACTCGATCCACAATCACTTCCCTCGCCGGGGATGTTCGTACTCTGTGCCACGACTCGATCAGAATGTTGAGGTCGGAATAGTAGATGTTCTCGCCGAACGGAGGATCAGTGAAAACGTAGTCGATGGAGTTGTTCTGAATTGGTATCGCACTCAAGTCAGCGGTTCCGACGAAAACATTGCCCGGAATCGGCCTGTAGCCCCGAAACACCTTCACCAATCTGCTTAGTTTTCCTGTGAGGTTGTACCACGGTGAGCACTCAGCGATCTGCGATGCAATGTAAAACACGCCACTCAGACCATTGTTAACTTGCGACCCACCATAGACACCGTGCATTACGGGCTTGTACCGATTAAGTAGCGAGTGCCCTGCAATTGCCTGTTCGACAAAGTACAAAAGGCAGTTGCGAGTTCGCCTATCGGAACAGGACGCTGCTTTTCTCCAGAGTGCCGCCACCGCATGTGCAGCACGTAAAGGAAAGAAGTGATGAATGTGCGTTATCTTCGCTGGCTTCATCCGCCCGACTCGTCTCATCTGCATGTCTGGCAGTTCAAGGAACGGAACATCTTTGGGAATGGGCAAAGCCGAGATTCGCTTCAGCGTAGACATATCAGATGCGTCCGGCTTCTTCTCGTACTTGTCTCCCCGGCATGTGTAGTTAATCATGACAGGTACTCTCTTCGGCAGCGAGACAGGCTTCCCTATCAATGAGTCGATTAGGGATTCGTATACGAGATCAAGCTGGTTCTTGTCAGAATCGGCACCGCAGTGTGGACACGGAAACGTCTCACGCACTGCTCCTGTTTTGGTGTCCAGGGCCTCGTGAACGAAGACTATCTCTTTACCGCATTCAGAGCACAAGAACACATCGCTCCATAGGGTGTAGTTGATCTGGCCTTTGCTCTTGCCGTCCGAATGCAAGGTCTCGTACATCCAGCCGAGTTCTTCTCGAACTTCATCCAGAATGCTGTTTGCGTGTCGCTCAAATGCGCTGACATCAACTGGGATTGCGTAGTTCCCAGCAATAAATGTCGCAGCGGGAGAGAGGTCGCACAGAATGGCCCGACGAGCACCCAGTTCAGAGAACGGCGCTTTAGTGTCGTTGCTGGTGCGAATTCGTCCTTTCTCATCGACCTGATACCCGAGTTCTCCCACTTCCTGCCGACTGCCGCAAAGCTGTGCAGCCACTCCAGCCATCCCAGTCCCGCAGAAGCCATCAAAAATGAGTTCCCCTGGCTTTGTATAGTGCAGGATGTATCGCATGATCGCCTTGTGGGGCACCTTTGTGTGGTAGGCATGAGCGGTGTACAGCGGATCGGTCTTGCCCTCACTCACATCAGCAGTGAATGGCAGTCGGTGATAGGCGTTCCCTTTAGTGGTCTCATGGACGTTCTGTTTAATCAAATCGGCGATGAACGGGTTTGGACAGGCAGTGTAATATGGCGGGTCCGACATTGCCAGAATATCCTCGTCGTCCGCAATCGGGAACCCTTCGATTCTGCGGAAGGCCGGGTCCTTCAGCTTTTCTGCCAGCTTCTTGAGGAAATGGTTCCGACGTGATTCTTCGTTTGGAAATGTCAGGCCCAAACACTCTACGGCTCCTTGCGATTCGTCGGCGAAAAGCCTTGGATGGTTGATCTGCGTCATTGTTCTTCCTCGTTCGTCTAGTCTTCCATCAGAATCGTCTTGCGTGCGATACGCTCAATCTCGGTGGCGTCGATACTGCCGTCCGGCCCGTCCTCGGACGTTATGATCCGGTTGAGGTAGCCGTTGTCTTCGTACCACTGCCGCTTGCTGTTCCACGCCTCACGGTACGAGGGCACGGAGAGCATCCCCAGGTGCTCCCAATAGAACGTGTCGCCCTCGTAGCTCACGGTGAAGTCCGGCAGCTTGAAGTCGTTAGGGTCGTTCTTCGCCGGGAGTTTCTGCTCGTACTCGAAGCTGATCCCGAGTTTTGTCAGGATGTCGGCCACAATGACCTCGGACTTCGAGCGCACCAGGATGCCTTGCGGGTGCTGGGCGGATGGGCAAGTTCGGTGGATCAGATGAGCCGCATAGTAGCGGTCCACCGAATCCGGGCGAACTGCCATCACAAACAGATGGGTGTTCCGCAGGAGCGTGTCGGAGCACTGCGGGTTGCGGAGCCGTTCGAGCACCGTTGTGTCCCGCTCCAGGAACAGCACCATCTTCTTGCGAAACCGGGTCAAGCCTGTGTAGAGCAGTTCTCGTGAGAGCGTACTTGCACCCTTCGGCAGGATCAAGAACACGATGTCGAAATCGCTGCCCTGGGACTTGTGGACGGTGAGGGCGTAGGCGAGTTCCAGTTGTCCATCTACATCGGAGCGGGGGTAGTAGTAAGCCGATGCTGGCTGCGTCGAGAACTGGACCTTGATCGAATCCTGCTTGCCGTTACCCTTGGAGGTCTGCACGACAAGACCGATTTCACCATTGGCGACGTAATCCAGCCCTTCGCCCTTCGGGTACGAGTTCTTCTTGCAGTTGACCGACTGCATCACCTTGTCGGTCCAGACGATCTCCTGTTCGCCGAAGGGCTTCGGGGACTTGCTCCACCTGTCTTTGCATGAGAGCATCAGCGATCCCCGATACTTCTCCTGGATCTTGCGGTTGATCTCGGTCGTGCCGAACTCGTGATTCCGAACCGGGCTGAGGATTTGCCAACGCTCGGCCATTTGCGGTTCGGGGTCCTTCTTTTCGGGAAGGCCGATGCTGGCGTTGAATGAAACGTATGCTTTCTTGTCGTCCGTCAGCGACAAGTGCTTCTGCATGGACGCCGCAAGCTGCGCTTCCAACTGAGAACCGTCTCGCCAGTAGCGAACCTCCAGGTCGCCCCCCACGTCTTCTCGTGCGACTCGGGAGAGCATGTCGTCATCGCCGGGAGATGTGTCGTCCCGAAGGTAGCCATCGGCAAGCTGAAGCGCCTGACTTTCGTGGTCCTCATGCCGGGCACGTTCCATCAGCCGGGCCAGACCTTTCTTCCGGTCGTCATCGTCTTCCAGCCAGGCAATGATGTCCACCAGCGGACGACCGGGACCGATGGGTGGAAGCTGATTGGGGTCGCCCACCAGGATCAGCCTGTTCACCTTGTTCAAATCCAACGCACGGAAGAGAACCCCAAGCAGATCCATCGGAATCATCGAGGCTTCGTCAATGATGACGGTCGGTGCGCCGTGCTGCTCTCCACCCTGTAGCCGCAAGGCGAAGTTCGCAGGATTGAGCCACTTGTGGCGCATCAAGAACTGGTGGATCGTGTAGGCATCCCGGACGCTGCCGTCGTCCCGCTTCGTCCGGTCCATCAGGCGCACCCGAGCTTTCCCGGTCGGCGCAAGAAGTAGAATCGGGCGCTGACCTTCGAGTTCTTCCAGTCCTTTCAGGAAGACTCTGAGCACCGAGGTCTTGCCCGTCCCAGCCCTGCCGCAGAGCACGCTGAAACGGCTCTCGTACAGCTTCGCCAGGGCTTCAGCCTTCTCTTTCCTGGCCCGTTCCTCGACTTCCGGTGGCAGCTTCGACTTCTTGCCGAACTCATTGAGCAGGAGCTTTTCCCAACTCCATCCGGCTTTGGCGGCGGCGTTCTTGTTCTTCGTGCGTCTGAGCAGCCGGGCGGCAACATCCCGCTCCATTTCCGACAGCCACTTGAGCGCCATCGTCGGCGGATCGGCGTCCACCTGGAAATCGAGCACTTCCTTGTAGAAGCTGGCTTGCCCCTGCACCAGATCCTTGTCCGGGCTGCATGTGCGCCGATCTGGAAACCGCTTGACGATGCGGTTGATGGTCTCGGCGAAAGGAAGCAATGTGTCGCCCTGTTGCGCCGCACCTTTGAGCACGGCCACGGCTACTCCACGGACCCGGCGAGGATCGTCCCGGACGTAAGCCTCGGACTTGTCGATGAACCGGGCTGCATCGCCTTCGGGCCGCATCGCTCTGTCCACAGTTTCCAGAACAATCTCATCCCCGTTGCCGTCGCCTTGATCCATCTCCGAAATCAGGTAGGCGTTGGCTACGAGTTGTTCGTCAGTGGCACTGATGCCGCAGTTCGCACGCTTGTCGGGATTCGCAATCCGCTCGACCTGTTGCGGTGTGAGTTCCAGCCGGGCCAGCAGCGAGAGCAAACGGCGTCGGGGTTCCTTGTACGCCGCCCACCGCTCCCCAGCCTGTTTGAGAGCCTTGGCGTACCGCTCCTGTTCACACTTGCGGCGACCTTCGAGAATAGCTTGGGTGAACTCCCAGCAGTTGTCGCCGTTCTTGGCGACCGAAAGCAAAACTTCTCGCTGGAAAGCGGTGCCCGATTCGCACCCGAGGTACTGAAGAACGCTACCGATGCCGGGGAATGGTCCACGATTCTGCCAAACCTCGGACAGCACATCGTTCAGCCACACAAGATGACGGTCCCAATCGCCAGGGACTTTGCTCTCGTCCTTGACGGCCTGAACCGATTGCAGCAGCCGCTCCAGCGCACCAACGGCCATGTCGTCGCTGACATGCTCGGCGACATAGGAAAAATTCAGCATTGCCCCTTCCGGCACGAGGCACAGGATGTTCTTCGGATCGTGGCCTGCCTTCAGGTATTCGTGATACGGAAGCCGGAAGCCCTGATTCTCGAAGTCGTGGGTGATGCAGCGAGACCAGATCGGGTATTGATCGCGATACTTCGGCGGCTTCTTGCCGAAGAACAGTTGGGGACCGACTTGGGAGATGCGGCTGACGCCCAACAGGATGCGGTTCAGGCTCTCGTCCAACGGATTGCCGTGGTTGCAGTAGAAGAACAGCAGCGACCTGTCCTTCTCCAGCTTTCCCCAGAAGTGGCGAAGGAGATCGATCTGCCTGTCCGGTTCAAAGACCCATCCGAACTCTTTGCCTTCGGTGTCCGACTCCCGGATGTTGAGCCGTTCGTCCTCGCAGATGCTCCGAAAGCTCTCTTCTCGCAGCCAGCGATATGGAGATGGGCACACCGAGTAGGGCGGGATCTCTTCAAGAGTGGAAGGTAACTGGCGGAACTCAAGTGGATCGTTGTGCGTGATGGTGTAGCCACGGCTGGAGAACGCTATCGGATCACGAGCGCACGGCGGTTGCCAGGTCTTGAGATCGGCCAGATGGACTCCAGCAGCTTTGTCTTCCTGGTCGTCATCTCGCCCGTCCCGGATATGCTCCTGGACAACACAGGAAGCGTTCTTGCTCGGGTGATCGCAAATGTGGCCGTCCCACGCTCGGTCGTGCCAGACCAGACGTGTGGATAGGTGGGTGCTCACTCTTGGCCTCCAGGATTGTCAGTACGCTTGACGATGAGCCGAACTCGGACTTGCTCCTTCCCACGAGTGACCTTCTCTACGAACGCTTTGAACCGAGCTTCAAGCTGGTCTGGTGTTGAGGGCGCATCCCCGTCGCTCAATGCGGCCAGTAGTTCAGAGGGTCGCAAAACAATGGGGATCAAGCCACCGAGCGATGTCTCAATCCCCTGGACTAGATCATTGCTAATCTTCTCAGGGAGGACATTGGCCTTGAGAAAGGCGTTGACAGCCTTCTTCTGTTCGGCAGGGAGCAGGTCAATGCTCTGCTTCGATACAGGATCACCGAGGTTTTCCAACAGAGCCTTCGTCCAATTCTCAAGCAGTTCATCAAGTTGTTGGTCGATCTGCTGGAGGGCCGTTGTGCCGCTGATGCCAATGTTCTCCTCTTGTGGCCGGAAGTTGCAGTGAGAACAGATGGGTGAAGCGTTCAGGTCGTCCTTCACGAGCGTGAAGCACGGCTGAGTTCTGGACAGGCGCATTTGAAGTTCACTCAGACTCGTGTGCGGCAAGAGCGATATGCCGACCAGCTTGTTCAGCCGCTCTAGCCTGGGGTCCTTCATCAGTTCTTTCTTCTTGCCGTCTTCGTTGACTCCCAGCCGAGCCTTCTTGTGGAGATTGAAGTACGCCGTCCGATAATCGTCCTTCGCCTTTGTGAGCGCCCGGTTGATCTTCTGACGGAAGTCGGCGGCGTTCCGGGCGGCGGGATCTGTCAGCTTGGATCGCCACTCGGTCCTAATCTCTTCCATCTGAGTGCGCCAAGGATCTTGGGGCGGCAAGACGGCAGCGGCGGTCGCCAGATAGCCTGTCAGCGGCGTCAACTCTTGGACAAGGCTGTTTAGGTCTTCCAGGTCCTTGATGAGTTCCAGAGCGGCGGTCTGGAACTGGATCTCCATCGTGCTCTTCGTGAAGTTCTTCAGTTTCCCCGGCGTATTGAAGGCTTGCAGCCCTTCCAGGAATGCCTTCAGTTCATCAAGCCTTTGGCGGTCCTGTTCCCGTTCCTCCGCAGGGATCAGTTCTGTGCCCCAGCAAGGCAAACCGGACTGGACGTGTTGGGTGACCGTGACCACCTTCTCGGTCAGTTCATTCGCCTTGGATCGAAGCAGCTTCACTGCATCGTCATGTGTGTTCTCGTTTCGGATGAGACCTTCAGCGAGGCCCAGCAACTCGAAGAGCGCCACCAACTCGGCAAGAGGCAGACCCTTGGGTTTCTCAATGTGCTTGAACGCCAGAAGGGTATCGAGCGGAGTCTTGCTGGCCTCATTCAGATTGGCAGCGTCGAGCTTCCTTCCGGTGAGGCTCAAGGTGATATTGCCGTTTTGAACCAGCGACGCCAGGACGATCAGCAGAAATTCCGGTTCAATCTGATACCGGGTCTCCCGCTCGACATCGTTCTTCACCGTCATCAGTTCCTTGCGGTTGACGACTTGGCCGGGCGGCTTTGCGTCTAACTTCTCCAGCACGACCTTGGCATAGCGAGACAGGTGAGGCTTGAGCTTGTCGCCGTCCAGCAGTTCGAGACCGTCCAGCACAGCGGTCGCCAGATTGTTCTTGATGCCACCAGCCAGCCAACGGATCACGTCCTCGGTCGGCTGTTTGAGATTGCTGGCAGTGAGTTGGACTGTGAACTTCGGGTATTCGGGATAGCGGTCCTCAAAGGCAGCAGCCAAGCAGACGGAGCCAGTGAGTTCGAGTAGGTCACGGACGGCGGCGTTTCCAGTGCGGTGCCCCTTCAGCCACTCCACCATCTTCTTCGGAACGCCTTGGTGGATCACATCGAACGAGGTCAGCATGTTCGTTCGCAGCCAGGCCACCAGTATCTTGAGGAATCCATCCGCCTTGTCTTCGTAGACTTTCTTCGTGCCCGTGCTGGCCGACGCTGCCATTTCACGGGCGCCAGCGTAAAGGCGCAGCGTGTCCTGGAACTGCTTGTCCACGTGGGACAGCTTGAAGAAGACCTCATCGGAGAGCTTCTGATCGTCGAAATGGGGCGGCTCGAACGGCTGAAGGAAGTACAAGTAGAAGTCCCGAGGCGGTTGTGCCGTGGACCGCTCGTTTGGCGCGCCGAAAAACAAGTAGCCCCGGCGTGTGATCTTGTGCTCTCGCCATTCGATCTCGTGCTCCCAAATCTGGTAGCCCCGCACATACGTCTGGTCGGTGCATTCCAGAACTCGGGTCAAGGCATCGAAGTAGTACGTGTCGAGTTGCGAATCGGAGAGTGTGTCGGCCTTGTCCTGGATTTTGGCATCGTGGTCGATGGTCTTCTGGAGGTCCAGGTAGTATTGGTCGTTGTCCGTGTTGTGGGTGATGAACTGACCGCTCATGGTCTTCATCACTTCCTTGAGGCAGGATTCCACCGTCGTGCGGAGGAAGTCGCTGGTCCTCTCCGGGATTGCGGCGAATAGGCACAGGCCGTTTTGAAGCTCCTCGGCGGTCGGGCCGATCTTGGCCCGGATGTCGTCGGTCGTCAGGCGGTGGATGGAAAGGCCGTGGACAATACGCTCGGCCATCGGCTTGAGTGCCGGACGAGTGTACGCCTGTTGGATGCGGTTCTCCACTACCTTGCTCACGTCGATGACTTCTTTGATCTCGGGTACGGAACGCAGCACCGCATTGCCTTGCAGAAACTCCCAGTACGAGTCGTAGCTGACGAGACCTGGCTGGTCTTGTGGGACGGTTTCGTTGAGGCGGCGCTTGATCTCGACGCTCAGGGTTTTGAGTACTTCACGCTTCTCGGCAACCGAGATGTTCTCAAACACTTCCAGGTAAGTCGGATGAACGGGGAAGAGGCGAACGAACTCTTCCAAGCGTTCAGCCATTCCGCCGTAGAGAGGCGTGAACTTTTGCAGGTGCTCACGGATCTTTGCCTTCTGCTGGTCGTTCTTGGTCAACAACCGCTCTGACACAACGTAGGCAACGTCCTGACGAACGATTCGTACCTGATCGAAGCGATCCTTCACCCGGCGCAAGCTCTCGGCGACGAATTGGAACTTTGGGTTGTCGAACAGGCTTTCCTGCAAACCAGCGATGAAGCGGAAGCGAATCAGCTTGCAGACTTCGCCGATCTCACGGAGGAAACCCAGGTCGAGGATGAGGTCATGCTGTTTGCGGGAACGGAGGTAGTCGAGCAATTCATCCACGACCAGAAGTAGTCCGTGGTTGGGGTACTTCTGGCTGAACAAGTCCATCATGCTTGTCAGGTCGTCTTTGTTGCTGTCTACCTGAGTGTCTTCGGGGAAGCTGAAGCTCAGGCCCTCACCGCTCATGAAGTCCTCAAGCCGTCCGCAGATGATGTTCCGCAAGCTCTTCTTCGTGGCCGGAAGTTCGAGCCGCACGACTTTGAACTTCCCAGAGACCGCCTTCGCTGCCTTGGGAACGTCTTTGTCTCTGACGACCGTAGCCATGTCGGAGTACTCGGCCAGCCCGGAGATCAGTGACAGCAAGTGGCTCTTACCTGTGCCGTAGTTTCCGACGATGAGCACGCCCTTGTTGTCGGCTGGTGATTCAAACTGGAGGTTCGGGATCACCAGTTCACACAACTGCTCGGCCATGCGCTTCGAGACCACGAACGTCTGGACCAGTTGCCGGACGGCGGTTAACGAGTCCGCTTGCTCAAGTTGGATTACGGATTCAATCGGCTCGAAATGTACGAGGTCGCTGTATTTCATGATTCCCTCAATTGGCGGCTCCACTCCCGACCGGAATGACGACTGCATCTACTTTCTTGAACTGAACGAACTCGGGGTGCCCTGGTTCGGCATACGTCAGGGTTCCGCCGACGTAGGTGCCGCTCCATGTGGCGACAACGGTTCGGTTGCGGCTCGACACCTGAAGCAAACGAAGCGGTTCGACTTCCAGTCCGGTGTCGAACAGGATCTCCAGGTTGTCGAGCAGGACGACTTCGCCCGGAGCGGCAGCGATCACACTCTTCAACAGCGGCTCGACCTGCCGAGCACGCTGCGTGCGAGTGAGTTCGAGCATCCGCTTGCTTAACTCCAGATTCACGTTCACGACTTCGCACGCCAGCACAGCGCCGATCGACTGCAGCGTGTTCGTCTTCCCAGCGCCTGGTGGGCCAGCCAGGATGACAAGGCGGAAGTATTGGCTCGACACATCTTGGATTGCGCCTTGTAGCTGCGTCAGCATGGCATCCATGGGCGAGGTGCTGGCGCTCGATTGGATGGGAGACGGCATGGTGTCCTAGCGGGTAACAGCCGCCAGCTTCTTCTCCAACTCATCCCGGTGACGCTCCAAGAGTTCAACAACTAGCGCCGACTCGGAAGCTCGGCCACCCTTGAAACGGCTCCATTCAGAGTCGAGCCTGCCGATCAAGTCCCAAAGCTCAGACGGGATGTGACGGCCCGTCGTCCTGTAGTTAGACTTCTGCGGTTCAGGTGGCATTGTCCGTTTTGCCATAGCATTCAGCATACTCCTGCCATTTGCCGATTGGCCGTATTGCCGATTAACAGAAGTTATGTCATCATGGCCTTGAAAATCGAAATGTATAGTCGGTCAGCTATCGTTGGTTAGCCGCCTTGTCCTGTGGCTACTGAATTGCCCATTCCGAGCCGCCGCTCACATACCAAAGTTGGTCGGCTGGCGCAGATCGCAGATCGAGCCAGGAAGTTCGTCAGCTAATCCAAAGCCACCTGCACCGCCCCAGCGCACTAATGCGACTTGACCCACCTCGAGTCCTGGCGTCGGTCGAACGGACAGCCCACCCTTCCGGCGACTCCTGAGACTGTGGCGCTGTAAGCGACCGACCTTGCGTAGGTTCACAAGACGGAGACGCTCATCCGCCGAACATCTGCGGTCAGTCAGACGCACCAGACAGCCGGTTTCGACACTCCGACCCGGACTGCTCAGGTTCGGCTTACTCTGGCGGGAATCCGCCGAACGAAGGGTACAGCTCATAGCGCGAAGGCCCGGTGCTCGTTGACGACCTGCGGAGAATGATCTCCTGGCTTCCGATAACTCGTTCGGTGTCCGTGATCGGGCGCTGTTGCTGGCCGGCTTCGGGGGTGCAGTCCAGTGGTCTGAACTGGTTGCCAGGACGTTGCCGATGTTGCGGTCATCAGGAACGGCCTCGTGGTCACCATCCAGCGCAGCAAGATCGACCAGGAGGGTGAAGGGCACAGGATCGGAATTCTTACGGCTGCAACCCGTAACTCAAAACCCGAAAACTGTACGAAGGAAAACTGAGTATACGCTGGCGGTAGCGTCTCTCCGGGAAGTCGGAAGGGAGCTTCGGCGATTGCCAGGCAGCATTCGCGTGAGGAGCAAATCATTGCGGCGGCAGCAGGTCGAGGCAGGAGCGAAGGTTGCGGTGGTCTGCCGCCAGATGGGGGTGAGTCAGACGACGTTTTACACTTGGCGCAAGCAGTTTGGTGGGCTGAGCCTAAACGAGTTGATGGAACACCGGCAGTTGCGCGAGGAAGACAACCGATTGAAGCGGCCGGTGGTGGATTTCAGCCTGGATCGGCAGATTCTGCAGGAGATCGTGTAAAGAAGCTCTGAAGCCTCGAACCCGCGGGGAGCGTGCGTGCTGGGTGGAACGGACCTGGCAGGAGAGTGGGCGGTGGGCGGCGAGGCTTCTGCAACTGCCAAGGCGTGCGATGCGCGACGAGTCACGCAGCGGGACGCGGGAGGCCCTGCGGCAGCGGCTGAAAGAGTTGGCCACGATTCATGTGCGGTTCGGCGACCGCCGTCTGACTGTCTCGCTGTGGCGGGAGGGATGGAAGGTGAACGAGAAGCGGGTCTACCTGATCTACGCCCAGGAGGGGATTCAGGTGCGGACCAAAGTTGAGGAGGAAGTCAGCCCAGCGCGAGCGGCTGCCGGTGCCGCGCGCCACGAGGCTGAATCAGTGGTGGGCGATGGACTTTGTCAGCGACAAACTGGCGGACGCTACGAGTTGCCGCGTGCTGACGGTGGTGAATCTGTAATGCGGGGAAGCGCATCACACTCTTCGCCGGCCGGCGGTTGAGCGGAACCAATGCCGCCGTTGACGGTCTCCTGCGCTTGCCTTGGAATGGCTCATACGAGGGCGAAGCACCCACGCCGAAGCCATCGGAAGCTGGAGTTGGTTACTGGAGTCTCTGGAGGCTCCGGAAAGTCCGTCAATCCGGCATGGGGGGGACTTCAACTGGCCAGATTCCCAGTTTCCACTGGTAGAGTTTCCCGGGGCGGGTCATGGTGAGCGAAGTAGTTTATCTGAATAGCGGGAAAACGGGTCGGGTCACGACAGAGACGAGAATTCGCGTTTGGTTGTCAATTTGGCTGTCAAACGGGGAATCTGGACGGGCTGGCCAACGCTAAACCGTTGAAAAGACTGGAGCCACCCGCCGGGATCGAACCGGCGACCTGCTGATTACGAATCAGCCGCTCTACCAACTGAGCTAGGGTGGCCCGCTTTCATCAATTTTGCCACAGGTGCGGGTCTCGCTTCCACCACCGCATGCAGCAAGGCGTGCCACCATGAAAGTAAGCATGCCCTGGGTCCGAATCGCCTCCCTGTCCGAGTTGAAGCCTGGAACGCTGACTCAGCATGAGTCCGGCGGCACCCTGCTCGCCCTCTGCAATCACGAAGGCACTCTGCACGCCTTCGAAGGCCTCTGCCCTCATCGGAACGGGCCCCTCGGGCAGGGCAACCTTGCCGACGGCCGCATCATCTGCCCCTGGCATGCCTGGGAGTTCGATTGCCAGACCGGCGAATACGATATGAACTCCGACGTTCGACTCCGCCGGTACGAACTGCGCGTCGAGGGCGACAATGTCCTCGCCGATCTCCCCTAGCGCGCCGTGCCCGAGCTCCCCGAGGTCGAAACCGTCCGCCGCACCCTGGCCCCCATCATTGAGGGCCTATGCATCGCCGGCGTCCGATTCCTCTCGCCACTCTGTGCCGACCGCCAGCCGGACCTTCTGGCCGCGCGATTGACCGGACGCCGCATCCTCCGCCTCGATCGCACCGGCAAGCACCTGATCATCGCTCTGGATCAAGGCGCGCTCGACATCCACCTCCGCATGACCGGGAAACTGCTGCTGGATGCGCCCGTCGGGCCGCACACACGGGCCGTGTTCGACCTCGGCGGCCTGACGCTGAACTTCGACGACATACGCCAGTTCGGCCGCCTGCGCTGGCTGGACTCGCCCGAAGCCCTCACCCGTGTCGGCCCCGATGCGCTCGAGATCGGCTTCGACGAGTTCTCCCGGCGCCTCGCCACGCGCCGCGGCCGGATCAAGCCGCTGTTACTGAACCAGGAGATTCTCAGCGGGCTCGGCAACATCTACGTCGACGAGGCGCTCCACCGGGCGGGCATCCACCCGCTTACTCTCGCTTCCCGCCTGGGACACGTCCGCCTGAGTCGTCTCTATGAAGCCGTGCGCCATGTCCTGCTGGAATCCGTCGCAGCCGGTGGATCTTCGATCTCCGACTACGTCGACGCTCGCGGCATCCGCGGTTCTTTCCAGGAACGCCACCTCGTGTATGGCCGTGAGGGCGCGCCCTGCGCGGCGTGTGGCACGCCCGTCCGGAGGATCGTCGTCGCGCAGCGTGGGACACACTTGTGCCCCCGCTGCCAACGCCGTTGACGCCGCGCTACGCCATGTACCCGCCGGCGATGTAGTGTCGAAGATGTGTAATGGTCTCCTCCTGCGTGGAGATCACCCACTTCACCAGGTCGCCGATGGAGACGATACCGCTGACGCCGTCGCCTTCCATGACGGGCAGGTGGCGGATGCGATTCCCGGTCATCAGGCGCATCGCGTCTTCGACGGTGATGTCCGGAGGCGCCACCACCACTTCCCGCGTCATGATCTCTTCGACGTGCGTCTCTTTTGAGGCTCGTCCCTGAAGGATGACCTTGCGTGTATAGTCGCGCTCGGACAGTATGCCCCGCAGCTTTTGGCCTTCAAGCACGAGCACGGCGCCAATGCTCTTTTCAGACATCAACGCAATGGCTTCGTAAACAGTAGCGTCCGGAGCTACCGAATATAGCTGCCGGCCCTTGCGCTCCAGAAGAGCACCCAACGTGGTGGTCGTCATCGTTATCATCGGAACTCCTCCATGATCTGGTCCAGCGCCTCGCGCGAGGGCCGGACACGGTTCTCGGGCAACGTGGCCAGAGGCTCGTCCACGAGTTGCAGCATATCGACGAAGTTCTCTTTATCCCGCTCGACGTAGAGGATGCCCGTCAGCACTTCCTGGGCGTCGGCGGCCTGGTGGAGCGCCCGGACTGCGTTCAACCGATCGGTCGGGTCATAGTCGCGTTCCAGCTTGCGCAGCAGCAGCCGCGAGCCGTCATGCATCTCCACCTCGCGCGTCGTCCCCTCTTCGTACTCGACGGCTATGTCCTCGTGGGACGCGACGAAATCGATCTCGTGGATCGGTTCCTCGTGGTCCTTCATGTACGAGTAGCTCTTCGTCGAGCCGCTATGATCGTTGAAGGTCACGCACGGCGAGATCACGTCCACCACGGCCAGGCCGTTGTGGGCGATGCAGGCCTTCAGGATGGCCGAAAGCTGGCGCTTGTCGCCGGAGAACGACCGGGCGACGAACGTCGCGCCAAGCTCGATGCCCATCAGGCAGCAATCGATCGGCGTCAGGCGGTTTGCCGGGCCTTTCTTCAGCGTGGAGCCGACGTCGGCGGTAGCCGAGAACTGTCCCTTTGTCAGCCCGTAGACGCCGTTGTTTTCGATGATGTACGTCATCGGCGGATTGCGCCGGAGCATGTGCATGAAGTGGCCGATGCCAATTGAAGCAGTGTCGCCGTCGCCGCTCACCACCACGCACTTCAGCCCATGATTGGCGAGGATCGTTCCCGTCGCCACCGTCGGCGCGCGCCCATGCACCGCATTGAACCCGTGAGACTGGCCAAGAAAATACGCCGGCGTCTTCGAAGAGCAGCCGATGCCCGAGAGCTTAGCCACGCGCCACGGCTCCACGCCCATGTCCCAGTAGGCCTCTATCAGCCGCTCTGTGATGGCGTTATGTCCGCAACCGGCGCACAGCGTCGTCTTGTTGCCGCGGTACTGCAGAATCTCAAACCCGAGAAGGTTGGTCTTCTTCGGCGGAGGCGTTGCGGTGGTGCTCATAGGCCCTCCTGGCGCACGAGGTCGTCGGTCACGGTCCGCGCATCCAGCGGCAGTCCGCCATAATATCGGACGCTGCCAAGCTTTGCAGTCAACGCGGGATCTAGATCCATTCGCATCAGCAGCAGAAGCTGTCCGTCACGGTTCTGATCGACGACATACACGCGTTCGTGCCGCTCGATGAATTGTTCCAGCTCCGCGCTGAACGGGTACGCCTTCACGCGCAGCAGATCGACGTTCGTTCCGTACTCTTCCCGAAGCTGGTCCCGGCTCTCCTCCACTGCGTATCGCGAAGTGCCGCAATAGATCAGCCCGATTCGCGCACCGGATGCTTCTTGAATCTCCGGCGGAGGAACGTGCGCCGTCATGTTCCGGAACTTGCGGGCCAGCCGGTCCAGGTTGTTCTGCCAGTCGTCCTCACGCTCGCTGTAGATCGCGTTGTCGTTATGGCCCGTGCCGCGCGTGAAGTACCCGGCGGCACGATGGTTTGTGCCCGGTAGCGTGCGATACGTCACTCCGTCGCCGTCCACATCGCGATAGCGCGCAAATCCGCCGAGCCTCTCGAGATCCTCCGCGTTCAATACCTTGCCACGGACGATCGGCTTCTCCGGGTACGGGAACGGCTCCGCCATCCAGTTGTTCATGCCGAGGTCGAGATCGGTATTGACGAAGACAGGCGTCTGAAACGCCTCCGCCAGATCAAATGCCTCCTGAGACATCAGGAAGCACTCCTCCGGTGATGACGGGAACAGGACCGGGTGACGCGTATCTCCGTGCGACACCACTGCATTGATTAGGGTATCGCCTTGCATGGTGCGCGTCGGCAGGCCTGTTGACGGCCCGGCGCGCTGGACATCGATCACTACCACCGGGATTTCGGCGAAATAGCCCAGCCCAATGAACTCCGACATCAGCGAGATGCCCGGCCCGGACGTGCAGGTCATCGCCCTCGCGCCGGCCCACCCGGCACCGATCCCCATGCCGATCGCCGCTAATTCGTCTTCGGCCTGCACTACGGCGTACGTGGCGCGCTTCGTCTCGGGATCGTGGCGCAGCCGCTCAAGGAACCCGATCAGCGCTTCAGCCAGCGACGACGACGGCGTGATGGGATACCACGTCAACACGGTGACACCGGCGAAGACGCAGCCGAGTGCCGACGCCGTATTGCCGTCGATGATGATCTTGCCTGCCGTCGCGTTCATCCGCTCGACGTACAGCGAATCCTGCTTCGTCAGATTAGCTGTTGCGAATTCGTGCCCGGCAAGCACCGCGCCCCAGTTCAACTCCGCCGCTTTCCGTTTCTTCTCGCCGAACTGCTTGAACAGCGCCTTGTGGATCTCCTCCAGTTCGATGCCGAGCAGCCACGCCACGACCCCGTCGTAGATCATGTTCCGGACCAGCTTGCGCAGCTTGGCTTCGGGGCACACCGGCCCGACGAGCTTGTCGAACGGAACCGGGTAGAAATGGAGATCGGATCGAAGCGCGTTCAGCTTCAGCGGCTCGTCGTAGACCACCGCCGCGCCCGGATCGAGCTTCTGTACATCCTCCTTCGCCGTCTCCGCGTTCATGGCCACCAGCAGATCGATCTCTTTCTTCCGCCCAATGTACCCCTTGTGGTTGGCACGAATCGTGAACCACGTCGGGAGTCCTTCGATGTTGGAGGGAAAGAGATTCTTACCGGAGACGGGAACGCCCATCTGAAAGATGGAGCGCATCAACACAGTGTTGGCGGTTTGGCTGCCGCTGCCGTTGACAGTGGCAACCTGAATACTGAAATCGTTCACCACGCGGCGGCCACTGGCTACCGCGAACGGCTCCGACGACGTGGCCGGTGCCTGAGGAGTGGCCTGCATCCCAATGCCTCCCTCTTCTTTGGTTTCCCAATTCTAATTTAGGAGGCCGGATCGTTCAAGTCACGCCGGCGGCAGCCGCATCACGATCGAAGAAACTGGTCTGCCACCACCGCCGCTGCCCGGAGCTCCCCTACCTGGTGAACGCGCAGAATGTGCGCGCCCCGGAGAACCGCGGCCGTCGCCGCGGCCACGCAGCCGGCAAAGGTGACATCCAGCGGCGGCTGTGATGCGAACGGCTTCCCGGTCGGGCTGACCTGGATCGGAAACTGGATGCTGGTCAGCCGGTCGAGGCCATGGATGATCTCGGTGTTCGCCTCCTTGCGCTTTCCCAATCCCAAGCCGGGATCCACGACGATCCGCTGGCGCATGACGCCGGCCCGGATCGCCCGGTTCGCCGCCGCGCCAAGTTCCACCATAGCGTTGTTCGCGGCATCCTTCATCGGCGCCTGCTTGGCCCACTGGTCCGGAGTGCCGCGCATGTGCTGCACGATTAGTCCGAGGTCGTGCTGCGCCACCACCTTCGGCAGATCCGCGTCCAGCGTCAGGCACGAAGGGTCTTTGATGATCGCCGCCCCGTGCTCGGCGGCCTTCTCCGCCACCGCCGGTTTGTACGTCTCCACACATATCGGAATCGAGACTTTCCCGCGCAGCCGCTTCAGCACCGGCACGAGCCTCCGCAGTTCTTCCGCCTCGGAGATCCGCGTCGAGCCTCCGCGCATCGACTCCGCGCCGATCTCGAGAATATCCGCCCCCTGATCGGCAATCTCCATCGCCCGGATGTACGCACGGTCAGGGTCCATGTACAACCCCTGCTCGAACTCCGAGTCCGGTGTGACGTTCAGCACCCCGGAGATGTACGTCCGCTCGCCGAGGTGGATCGTTTCGCTCTTCAGCTTCCAATCAAACAGTTTGCGCGCCATTGCCTACTACCATCTTCGCAGGCTGGCTATTCGTACCGCAGGCAAATCACCGGGTCAAGCTGCGCCGCCCGGCGAGCGGGCCAATACCCGAAGAAGAGGCCAGTCCCCGCCGACAATCCGACGCCCATCACCGCCCAAAACGGCGAAACCGTCGCCGGAATCGACGGAGCCGCCGTCCGGACCACCCAGGCGACGAAGGCCCCGCCTGCGATGCCCAGCGCTCCACCCGCCATCGTCAGCACCATCGCCTCCAATAGAAACTGTACTCGAATGTCCGATTGACGGGCCCCAATCGCCTTCCGGATGCCGATCTCCCGAGTTCGTTCCGTCACCGAGATCAGCATGATGTTCATCACGCCGATTCCGCCGACCAGCAGCCCGATGGAGCTAATAACCGTCGTCAGCATCACAATCGCCCCAGTCAACTGGTTCCAAAGCGTTGAAATGAAGTCAGAAGAGAACACTTCGAAATCGTTCTCCGCGTTGTGGGGCACCTTCCTGATGCGGCGCAGTCCTTCCGTGATCTGGTCCACCACCAGCGGCGCGGGCACGTCCCGCGGCACCGTGAAGGCCATGATCAACTCCTTCGCGTTCGGATTGTGTTTCCGGAAGGTCGAAAGCGGCATCAGGATGAACTGATCCACCCCGGGACCGCCCAGCAGCCCGGAATCATGCGCGAACACCCCGATCACCTCGAAGGATGCGCCGTTCAGAATGACGGCCTTTCCCACGGGGTCCGCCGACTTGAACAGCGAATCCGCGATCGCCTCGCCGATGACGATGACATTCGCCGACCGCGCCTCTTCGGCATCGTTGTAGTACCGGCCGCGCTCGACGACGAACAGCGGAATCACGTCCGGATAGGTCGGTTCTGCCCCGCGGACGAAGACCCGCTCCACGCGCTCGCCCTGGTAGCGGATCTCGTTCGTGTCGCCGAAAAAGCTGGCCCGCGTCCCCATGATGATGATGTGCTCGGCCAGGGGCGCGTATTCGCGCAGCTTTTCACTGTCGGAGTACTGCAAATACCGGCGCGTGCGGATTCGCTCCGGCACGCGATTCGGGTCCGTTCCGAAGGGAAATCGGGAAACGAACCAGGAGCGCGGGCCGAACTGCTCCACCTTCTGGGCCACGAACAGGTTCAGGCCGTCGATGATCGCCGCCACGGCGATCACGCTCGTCACGCCGATGACGATGCCGAGCAGCGTCAGTCCGCTCCGCACCTTGTGCGCCCGGAGCGTGTCGAGCGAGACCTTCAGATTCTCGGTGAATTCGGCTCGGGTCATGGCAGTGGCCTCAATCGGCGCGGAGCGCCTCCACGGGGTCCAGGCGCGCGGCTCGCGTCGCCGGATAAATGCCGAAGAACAGGCCGATGGCGGAACTCAAGACAATGCCCAGCACCGCCACCCACGTCTGGACCGCCGCCGGGAACGACGTGAATCGCCGCAGCAGATCGGCGCACAGGAACCCGATGCCAACGCCGATCAGCCCGCCGGCAATGCATTGCAGCACGCTCTCGGTCAGGAACTGCTTCAGGATGTCACTGGCGCTGGCGCCGACTGCGCGCCGGATGCCGATCTCCTTCGTCCGCTCCGTCACGCTGACCAGCATCACGTTCATGATCACGATCCCACCCACCAGCGCTGAGATCGAGCTCACCATGATAAAGACCGCGAAGAACGCGCCGGAGATCTGATTCCAGAGCTGAATGTAGTTGTCCTTCGTTCCGATGAAGAAATCGTCGTCCTGGCCTGGGCGCAGATGGCGGCGGGCCCGCATCAGGACCCGCGCCTGGTCCATCGCCCGGTCGAACGCGCCGGGATCGTTCGGGACCTTCACGTTCAAGGTCAGGCTGTGGCGGCTGCCTTGCAGCCTGAGGAACGAGTTCAACGGGATTACGGCAAAGTTGTCCGAGTCCTGCCCCAGAACCGTGCCGATCCGCTCGTACACGCCGATCACCTTGAACTCGTAGTTCGACAGCTTCACCGTCTGTCCCAACGGATCGCGCGCCGGGAAGAAGCGGTCCGCCAGTGTGCGCCCAATCAGGCACACAGCCACGGCGTTGTTGTCCTCCACCTGCGTGAAGTACCGTCCTATCTCGACCGTCCGGCTTTCGATCATCGCCATCGACGCCGTCTGTCCAATCAGGCTGGTATCCGTGATCTCCTCGTCCCTGTACCTGGATCGGACGGACGCCTGCCCGGAAGCGCCGATGATCCGGCAGTCGGGACAAGCCTGGGGCAAGGCCTCGAAATCGCCCACCTCGACGCGGCGGTTCCGCAATGCCTTGATGACCACCTCGAAGTCGGTGACCGCGAACGGCGTGCGCGCAAGCTGGAAAACGTCGGACCCGAGGTTCGCGATTTTAGTCTCGACGTAGAGGTTCGCCCCCTGAATCAGCGTGATCACCGTGATAAGCGTCGCCACGCCGATCGTCAAGCCCAACACGGTCAGCACAAACCTCAGCCTGTGGCCGCTCAACGCGTCCAGACTCAGGCCAAGCGTGTCGCGCGGGCCAAGCATACTTCGTGTTCAGAGGGGAATCAGACGATGACGCGTTTCCAGCGTTTGCCTGCCCGGATCACATAGGATCCGGCTTCGAGTTTATACGACGGGGAGGTCTGCGTTCCCAAATCCTCCGATCCATCTCCCGCCAGCGCCACGGCGCCGGCCTTGATCAGCCGGTCGGCTTCACTCACCGACGCGGCGAGCTTCGCTTGGGTCAACACCCTGTTCAGCCTCTGATCGCTAACGCGGATTTCCTCCATCTCCTGGGGAATCTGACCCTGGCTGACGTCGTGGAGCCACTTCTCGCGGGCCGCTCGCGCCTCCTCCCCCGGGTGGTAGTCGGCGACGATCCGCTCGGCCATTTCGAGCTTGATGTCGCGAGGATTGCGCTGCCCCGAGGCCGCCGCCACCTTGAGCGCCGCGATCTCCGCCATCGGCAGATCTGTGAGGAGTTCCCAGTAGCGCCACATCAGGTCATCGCTCAAGGTCATGAGCTTCTTGACCATCTCCGCGGCGGGTTCCTGAATGCCGACGTAGTTGCCCTTGGACTTCGACATCTTCTCGACGCCGTCGAGGCCTTCGAGAATCGGCACCGTCGCCACGATCTGCGGCGGCTGGCCGTAGTCGCGTTGCAGTTCACGCCCTACCAGCAGGTTGAACTTCTGGTCCGTCCCGCCGAGCTCGACGTCGCATTTCAGCGCGACCGAGTCGTAGCCCTGCCCGAGCGGATACATGATTTCGTGCATCGAAATCGCGACATTCTCTCGAAGCCGCTTCGAGAAATCGTCGCGTTCGAGAATTCGCGCCACGGTGTACTTCGACGCAAGCCGGACCATGTCCTCCCAGCGCAGTGGTTCGAGCCATTCGCTGTTGAAACGAACTTCGGTCTTCTCCGGATCGAGGATCTTGAAGACTTGCTGCTTGTAAGTCTCGGCGTTCTTCGCGATCTCGTCCCGCGTCATCGGCGGGCGGGTGACGTTGCGCCCCGAGGGGTCTCCGATCAGTCCGGTCATGTCGCCGATCAGGAAGATGACAGTGTGGCCCAAGTCCTGGAAATGCTTCATTTTGCGGAGCAGGACGGTGTGGCCCAAGTGCAGGTCGGGGGCTGTGGGGTCAAACCCGGCTTTGACGCGCAGCGGCCGGTTTTCCTTCAGTGCGGAAGCCAGCCGCTCGCGCAGATCCTCCTCCCGGATGATCTCGGCGAAGCCCTTCTTCAGGTACTCGAACTGCTGGTCAACAGGTAGAAACGGCACCATTTCATTGTATTGGGTGTGCGTGATGATTCACCGGTCCTGAGCCGTGCCCGAGACCCGGATTTGTTCGAATCGCCTCGGTCACGAACTGCTTGGCGCGGTCCACAGCCTCCGGCAGCCCAAAGCCGAGGGCCAGGCAGGCGGTGATGGCCGCCGAGTATGTGCAGCCAGTGCCGTGGGTGTGCGGCGTCCAGATGCGCTCGGCTCGGTATTCGTGAAAGTCCTTGCCTGTGAACAGAATGTCGAGCGCCTCGCCTTCCAGATGGCCGCCCTTCACCAGGACTGCCGCGCCGGTGCTGCCGTGGATCGCCTCCGCGGCGTCGCGCATCGCGGCGGGCGAGTTCACCTTGCGGCCCGATAACGCTTCAGCTTCCGGCAGATTCGGCGTCACCAGCCGTGCCTTGGGCAGCAGTCTTGCGGTTAATGCGCTTTGCGCCTCCGGCACGAGAAGCCTCGCGCCATGCTTCGAGATCATCACCGGGTCGACCACCAGCTTCAACTTCTGCTCCGCCGCGATGGCGGCCACCGTTTCGATGATCTCGACGTTCCCCAGCGCACCGGTCTTGACCACGAGGGGCGGAATGTCGCTCACAACGGCCCGGATCTGCTCTGCGACCAGGTCCGGGTCCATGCACTCGACGCGGGATACTTCCAGGGTGTTCTGGACGGTCAGCAGCGTCACGACGGCCTCGCCGTAAACCCCGAACTGGTGGAAGGTCTTGAGGTCGGCCTGGAGTCCGGCGCCGCCGCTCGGGTCAGAGCCGGCGATCGTCAAAGCGACTGGTTTCACTCAATTTAGTGTAGCCGCTCGGTATGGATGCAGGCTCTTCGCGGTGTGCTCAGAACCGGAGCAGGATCGCCGTGACGTTGTCCGGCCCGCCCGCGTCGCGCGCGGCCTGGATCAGCGCCTGGCAGCGCGATTCCAGGCTCATCGGAGAGATGAGAATCTCCTGGATCCGTTCGTTGCTGACGGGCCCGTGCAGGCCGTCCGAACAGAGCAGGATCTGGCAGCCCGGCGGCGGCTGGAAGGTACCGGTTTTGACAGTTACCTGATGGCTGACTCCGACGGCCATGGTCAGAACATGCCGCATCGGATGAACCTTCAGCCGTTCCTCGGACATGCCCAGGCGGCGGCCGACTTCGTTGATCCAGGTCTGATCTTCGGTGAGTTGCGTCAGCACTCCGCCGTGGAAGACGTAGATGCGGCTGTCGCCGACGCTGGCGAGAGCTATCTCCGGCCCGCCAAGGAGCATGACGCCGACTAGCGTGGTGCCCATGCCCTCGAGGCTGGGGTCGGCGGCGGCCCGCTCCCACACGCGGAAGTTGGCGCGTTCGAATGCGGCGAGCAAGGTATTTTCGTCGCGCTGAAGCGTGCCGTGGATGTATTCAAGTACGGCTGAGATGGCAAGGCGCGATGCGTGCTCGCCGCCGCGCGCGCCGCCCATACCGTCGGCCACCAGGTAGAGCCCCAGTTCGTGACTGACGAGAAGTGAATCCTCGTTGTTCTTGCGGACGCAGCCGAGATCTGAGAGGCCGTAGGCTTCAGGCACGTTTTTTGATTATAGAGCGCCGGGCGAATTCATGGTTCTTAGAAAACCAGACGGAAGCCGATTTGGAATATACGTCCATCGTTCAGAGTGTTCGTGATCTTTCCGAATGCCGGGGACGAGAGATTTCGCTGCGGCTCGTCAAATTGCGGCGTATTTGACAAATTATAGGCCTCCCCGGTGACCTGCGCCAGCCATTCGTGCGGGAGCCGGAACTGCCTGGAAATGGAGGCGTTCCAGTTCCAGATGCTGGCCTTGCGGAACGTGTTTCGGCCGAGGTTGCCGCGAGCCTCACCTGGGGCGATGAATGAAAACCGGGAACGTTGCAGGATAGAGGTCGCGATATTTGGATGCGATATGGTCTTTCCGAGAATTGAAGGATCGAGGATGTTGGGCCGGTCGGAAGGACCGCCGTCGACGTTTCCGAAACCGGGCGAGTCGCTGCCGACAAACAAAGTGAGCGGCGTCCCCTTCTTCCAGAGATTCACTCCTGACACAGACCAGCCGCTGGTGACGCTCCTCCAGAAAGCTGAAGCGCCGCGCATTCCAGGCACTTGCCATGAGTAGCTGAACTGGAGCGCATGCGGCGAGTCGAACTTCGAAAGGCCCTTGCGGTCCGCGGCCGACTCGTATTGCCACTGGCTGCGCTCGGTCAGGATGTCCTTATTTGCGGCAGTGCTTGAGAAATCCGGCCCTTCGTCAAACGCCTTCGAGAAGGTGTAGCTGATCCCGGCAGCTAAGCCCTTCTTGAGCGGCAGATCGACCGTCACCTGTCCTGCGTCGAACCATGCGGCTCCGCCGTTCACGACATGCCGCGTCTCGTAGTAGCGGGGATCGGGCCGCCGCAGATCGACGGTCCCCGACGTGAGCGGAATGCCCGGAACCGGCTCAGCCCGGTTCATGATGTAGCTGTTCAGGAGCTTGAACGTCCGGCTGCCGATGTAATTCAGGCGCAAGAGCGCGCCGCCTGCAATCCTGCGCTCCAGGGCGGCATTGTATTGGTGCGAGTAGGGCGACACCAGGTCCGGCGACAGCCAGGTGGGGGTGTATCGCATGTTTGGCGAATCGAGATCGATACCGGCCAAAGGGTCCAGCAGATCGGGATTCGAAACCATGATGTACTTCACCAGGGGCGGATTGTTGCGGACCTGCTGGTAGGTGACGGGCAGAATCTGAGCGAAGGTCGTCGTGTACATCGCCCGGACGGTCCAACCGGCACCGGCCTGCCAGGCCAGCGAGACGCGAGGCGAGTAGTTGTTGCAGTCGCAGGAGTAGGGGATGCTGTCGATGCCGTTCACTTCATACGGCCTGGAGTCCGCCGAGTAGCGAAGTCCGAGCGAGAGTTGCAGCCTCGAATGCACACGCCACTGATCTGCGACATAGGCCGAGAGATTCCAGTTGCGGTACCCGCGCGACAGTTCGCCGATGCTCACCTCGTACATTGACGGGACACCCATCAGGAAGTTCTGGATTGCGGTCCGGCCGTAGTTGTTCATGAACTGGAAGTAGCCGCGCATGTTGCTGCTCTCGACTCCGTTCAACTGGAACCGGCCATACTCGCCGCCGTAGGTCAGGGTGTGGCGACCGCCGCCATACAGTCTCGTCACGCCGCCGCCGTACCGGAAGGTGTTCGCAGCGCGGTTGATGGGGAACATCGAGTCCGGGCCCAGATCCTCTATCTGAGTGCCGAAACGCATTCGCGGGCCCACGGCATTCGGCTCGGAGACTAGGACGGAGCGAGTCCGATTGAACGAACCCGCTAGGTGCACGGTCGTCGCGGCGGTAGGCGTCCATTCCCAGGTGAGGCGGGAGCGATGGGTATGGATCTCTGTGTTCGGGTTTTGTCCGGCCACGAACTGAAACGCGAGAATTTTCTGCCGGTCGATTCCGTGAGACAGAAAGACTTTCGAGCGCGGCCCGGCCTGCAGGTCAAGACGGAGGAACCCTCGCGTGTCGTCGATCCGCTGCGGGGAGTTCGTGTTCAGCGCGCGGATGTCGAAGTCCGGACGGTTCGGCATCTCGTTTGGATAGGCCTGGAGATAGCGGGTGATCTCGGCGCGGAGAGATGGGTCGTTCGTCAGCGGCGTGCGCTCGCTGGGCAGGGGCACCAGGACGTTGCCATTCACCATGCCCCGGACGTGGTTCTGGCTGAAGCTTCCTGTCAATGCGGCCTTGCCTCCGAACAGCAGGCCAGTCGTGCGAACCCCAAACTGATTCCGGCGCGATGGCTTCACCCCACCCACTTGGAAGAACGTCCGTGCGTTGAAGACGCTGTTCTGGTGGTCGTAGTAGACGTTGCCATGCCAGGAGGCAGGCGTTTGCGTCCCGCGCAGGCGCAGAATCTCGGAGGAGGGCCGCCCGTGTTCAGTCGCAAACCACTGAGACTCGATCCCGGCCTCCCGAATGGCCGTTGGCGTGGTGCCAACGCGAATGTTCGACTCCTTCACGGCGTTCGTATCAATGAAGAAGATGGCGACGTTCTCGTTGCGCTTCGCGGCGGCGGCCATGCGCGGAACGGGTGCAGGCGCCGGAGCAGGCGCCGGTTTGGCTGACTCAGCGTTTTGTTCCGCGAAAGCGATTCCACCGATCAGCGGGAGGAAGACGAAAAAGACGGTCAAACGGGACACTGGGGAATTCTGCACGTATTCTATCGAGCCGGCCGGCGGGTTGGCGAGGCTTTTGGACCTATTTCTCGGCCGGAACCTTCGCAAACATCGCCTTGAGGTGAAGCCACGCCGACTCGTCGTAGGTCTCTTTGACTCGTTCGAGCTCGTCGGTTTCTGGATCGCCGGGTCGGGGACCGACCTGTTTCCGGCACAATCCCAGCATCATCGTAGCGATCTCATCGTCGGGGTCTCTTTCGAGCGTGGCCGTGAAGCGCTCGGCCGCACGTGCGAACTCCCCTTTGCGCCAAAGCGCGTAACCGGCGTTGAACTGATAGGCTGGGTCGGCGGGGTCGTTCTCGACCGCCTTCAGGAAGCTGGAGATGGCGGCGGCCTGCCCGGCGCGGATCTCAGCCGCGCCGAGATTGTTGTAGACCTCGCTGAGTGGCGCGGCCTCGGCTAGCTTGCTGAACGCTTTCACCGCGCCTGAGAAATCCGACATATAATACCGGCTAAGTCCAACAAAAAACAAGGCTTCCCGATGGTGCGGGTCAGTCGGAGCAACCCGCTGGAGCCAGTCCGCCGCAGGCTTATACTCCTTGCGCGTGTAGCTCATCATCCCGAGCCGGAAGCAGGGCGGCGAGTACGACGGCTCCAGCCGCGCGGCTTGCGTGAAGAGCTTCAACTTTTGGTCGGGGGCCGTGGCGAGCAGCCCACGGATGTAGTTCTCGATGGCCTCGACGCGAACAGGGGGATGGTCCTTGTGAAACTGCTCCTGCGTGACCGGGCTTTCCGGCCGGAGGGACCGCAGGACGCGCCAGGCCAGCCGGGCCTGGATCAGGGAAAGCTCGTCGAGAGGTCCAGATTCGCGGAACTCGCCGGCGCGTTTCAACTGGCGGACGTCGAGCATATGTGCCGTCAGCGTAAGCGTGCCCCGCGCCTGGGAGCCGGATGCGGCGGGGCTAAACTCGATTCCACCATACAGGACCTGAGCCGCGTCGAGATTCACGGCGATCTCCATGACGCTGGCTCGAGTCAGGCGCGCATAGCGGCGAACGCCCATCTCTTTCAACGTTTCGTCCCGGTTCTCGGGCTTGACGGTAAGGAAGCCTTCCGACGCCAAAACGTCGAAAACGGACTCGGAAATGCTGTCGCCAACCCAGTCTATATTTTTAGAATTACTTAGGTTAAAGAACGGGAGTATTAGGACTGTTTCTGCTCCGAAGAGTTGGGAGGCCAGCAGCAGGAAGACGAAAAGGCCGGACAGCCTCTGCATTGCCAAAGTATAGCAGAGCCTGTCCGGCCTTCTCTAGATGATTGAAAAATCAGGGCTTAGGTTAGTTGAAAACCACCTTGGTGTTGGTCCCACCCAGGCGGATCTCACGCACCTTCATCTTCCCGTTCTCACTGACATAGCGCACGGAGGTGGAGTTGAACTTGGCATCGCCGTTCTCCACCTTGACGCTCGCTTCAACCGACTCCTTGCCCTTCTTGATAACGGCCTTGTCGTTCTCAAGGATGAGCTTGTACTCGCCGGGCTTCAGCTCCTTGCCTTCAACCGTGGAGGGCTGGAAGAGCTGGACGTCGTAGGTCGCCGCGCTCGCAAACGCGATAGTAGCGGTCAGGAAAAGAATGAGGCACTTAATCGTTTTGGTCATCTTGGACACTCCTCGCTGTCATTATACAACCATATACTGCATTTATGGCGGATTCCCGGAAAAAACACACTCATCAAATGGTGGGTAACCTAAATGTATTAGAACCAGGAAGGCCGAAATACCATATCGGCAGATCCGCGGGCTCACCCTTAAATACGCGCGAATCAAGAAAAGGTTCGCCGCCAAATCGTGCCTGGGCTGTAAACTCTACTCTTTTCGGCCTGCGAGGTGCGTCGAGACAAGCATCACGGCCTGCTCCACCGTGTGAGGATCCTCACCGAAGCCATGGAGCCAGACCGGGTCTTTCTCCCTGCGGAACCAGGTCATCTGCCGTTTCGCGTATTGTGCGGTGGCCAGAGCGGTCGCAGCCACGGCGTCTTGCATCGTCATCCGTCCCTGGATTACGGCGATGGCCTGCTTGTATCCGATGGATTCAAAGGCCTTTGCTTCCGGCGAAATCCCTGTCGCCAACAGCCCGGCCACCTCGCCGATCAGCCCCGCATCGAACATCGCCTGGGTCCTCAGAGCGATTCTCTCCCGGAGTTCGTCGCGCCCTGGGTCAAGAATCAGCTTCAGCGGGACGAACCCGCTGAGGCCTCCGCGCGGCGCCTGAAAGAGCCGGTCCGACGTCAAGCCGGAGAGGAACCGGATTTCCAAGGCGCGGATCAGTTTGTTGACATCATTTGGATGAATGCGGAGGGCCGCCGCAGAATCCACTCTCGACAGCAGGCGGTGCAGTCGTCCCGGCCGCGCCTGCTCCCGGACCACCAGGCGCGCACGCAGGCGATCGTCGCGCGGGGGCCCTTCATTCAGACCCTCTAGTAGCGAACGAACGTAGAAGCCGGTGCCACCGGCGAGAACCGGCAGGCGACCCCGAGCGATGATCTCTTCGATCGCCTCCGCCGCGCGCCGGGCGAACTCTCCGGCATTGAATATCTCCGATGGTTCGAGGATATCGATCAGGTAGTGAGCGACTTTCGCGCGGTCTTCGAGCAGCGGTTTCGCCGTGCCTATGTCCATGCCGCGGTAGACCTGGAGTGAGTCGCAATTGACGATTTCCCCTTGAAAACGCTGGGCCAATTCAAGGGATAGCGCGCTCTTGCCAGAGGCCGTGGGCCCGAGGACGGCCACCAGCGGCCGCAATTCCTGCCGGGACACGACAAACAGTGTACCGCCGGAACCTGTTTGGCACGTCGCAACATCAGATATATAGTGTTGGGATAGGCGCGAAGTGTTGGATTACGCGCGGAGGTGGAGTGTCTCCAGGCCGCCGCCGACTCGAGGGAACGGTCAATTAACTTATGTCCAGGCTGCATCGCATCTTGCCAGCCGCCGGCGCTTTGCTGGCGATTTCGCTGACAGCGCCTCTCGGGGCGCAGCAGCAAACCCCGGCTCCGTCCGGACCATCGCGTTCCGCCGCGTACTACCATGCCGCTCTGGGGCATCTGTATTCGGAGTTGGCGGCGCAGTATGGAGGGCGCGGCGAGTACGTCAATAAAGCGATCGACAACTACAAGCTCGCGCTGCGCGAGGATCCGGACTCCGGATTCCTGGCCAACTCCCTTGCGGACCTGTATTTGCAGACCGGGCAAATTCGTAATGCCGTGACCGAATTCGAGGAAGTGGTCCGCCGCAACCCGAATGACGTCAATGCCCGCCGCATCCTCGCTCGCTTCTATACGGCGCGCATCCGGGAAGGACAGAATAACCGCCCGAACGCGGAGATGCTCAAGCAGGCGCTGGATCAGTACCGCAAGGTGGTGGAGATCTCGCCGAAGGATGTTGAGACCTGGCTGCTGATCGGCAGGCTGGAGAAGCTGAACCAGAACTCGACGGAGGCCGAGAAGGCCTTCAAGTCCGCGCTGGCGCTGGACCCGGAGAATGAGGACGCCCTGACGGGCCTGGCGATGGTTTACGCCGACTTGGGCGACACCGCTGCCGCCAGCCAGATGCTCAAGAAGGTCGCCGAGAAGAATCCGAACCTGCGCACTCTCACCACGCTGGCCGGCACCTACGAGCAGATGAAGGAGTTCAAGCTCGCCGCCGAGACCTATGGCCGCGCCTACGAGATGAACAAGGAGAACACCGACCTGAAGCGCGCTTACGCTCAGGCCCTGTTCGTCGCGGAGGACAACGATAAGGCACTGCAGGTCTTCGAGGAGCTGGCGAACGAGGATTCGAACGATCTGCTGGCCGCGCTGCGGCTTTCGCAGCTCTACCGCCAGAAGCGCGACTACGCGAAGGCCCGCGAATTCGCCGCCCGCGCGCGCAAGCTGGACCCGAACAATCTCGAGATCCGTTACAACGAAGTTTCGCTGCTGGAAGCCGAAGGCAAGACCACGGAAGCGATTGGGCTCCTCAAGGAAGTGCTGGACGGAATCCCGCGCAAGCCCACTTCGTTGAGCGAGAAGAACAACCGGATCATCCTGCTGGAACGCCTGGGCATCCTCTATCGGATGTCTGAGCAGACGCCCCAGGCCGTCGCCTCATTCCGCGAAATAATGGACCTGGACGGTGATGTCGGCGGCCGCGCGGCCGCGCAGATTGTCGATGTCCTGCGCGTCGCCAAGGACTTCCCGGCGGCCGAGACCGAGCTGAAGACCGCGCTTTCGAAGTACCCCGACGACCGCGTGGTGAAGGTGATTGCCTCCAACCTGTACGCCGACTTGGGCAGGTTCAAGGATGCCGAGGCGATGCTGCGCAGCCTGCTGAACGGCAAGGACGACCGCGACACCTACATTTCGCTGGCTCAGGTCTACGAGAAGGCCAAGAATTACACCGAGATGGCCAAGGTGATCGACGAGGCCGAGAAGCTCGCGAAGGACGACGACGATCGCGAGTCCGTTTATTTCATCCGCGGCGCGATGTTCGAAAAGATGAAGAAGTTCGACGCCGCCGAGGCCGAGTTCCGCAAGGTCTTGAAGCTGAATCCGGACAGCGCCTCCGCTTTGAACTATCTGGGCTACATGCTGGCCGACCGCAACGTGCGGCTGGACGAGGCCCT
Source organism: Bryobacteraceae bacterium (assembly GCA_050789245.1). Classification (GTDB taxonomy): domain Bacteria; phylum Acidobacteriota; class Terriglobia; order Bryobacterales; family Bryobacteraceae; genus PNKE01. Next base: position 53,066 of record JBOZRR010000047.1, read on the forward strand.
GGAGATGATCAAGAAGGCCGTGGACATGGATCCGCACAACAGCGCGTTCCTGGACAGCCTGGGCTGGGTCTACTTCCGGCTAAAGCGTTACGACGAAGCCGAAGAGTGCCTGAAGAAGTCCATCGCCCGGGGCAGCCGCGACGCGACGGTCTACGACCACCTGGGCGACGTCTACTCGAGCCGCGACAACCTGAAGGACGCGATTTCGCACTGGGAACTCGCGGTGCGCGAGTGGCAGAGCGGCGCCCCCAGCGACCACGACGCGGCCGAGGTGGCGAAGATCCAGAAGAAGCTGGAGAACGCCCGCGTCCGGCTGGCGCGCGAGCCGGGCACGACACGCAAGCAGCCTTAAACGGTCGATTCAGCCAAGCAGGCTTCACAGGGCAGGGTGATCCGGATCCGGGTTCCCTGCCCTTCTTCACTTTCGACGTTGATCTCGCCGCCGTGCTCCCGGACGATGCTGCGGAAGCCGAACATGCTCCAGTTCCCGGCGGCGATGCGCTCGCCCGAGATCTGGAAGCGTGGGTCGAAGATGGAGGCCAGTTCCTGGCGGCTCATGCCGCGGCCGGTGTCCTCAACCAGGATCTCCACGTGCTCCTCCGTTGAGTTCGAACGCACCTTGAGGCGTCCGCCCTGGGGCATCATGGCGTTGATCGCATTGCTGAACAGGCCGTGGAACACCGCGCTGATCTGCGTCGGCCGGCAGAGCAGTAGCGGCAGTGGCTTCAGGTCGAGCTCCACTTTGATGGCGCCGTCCATGTTGCCTTGAACCATCGCGAGGGCGTCGCGCAGAAGTTCGTTCATGTCGGCTTCGATCACCTCGGCCTTGTCCAGATTGGAGAAGCGCTGCATGCGGGCGACGAGCTCGGAGAGACGGTCGGAGGAGTCGCGGATAGACTTGCGCAGATCCGCATGCAGGCGCACCAGGCGCTCCTGCTCCTCCGGGCCCTTCGTGGCCATGCGTGCGCCGATCAGCACAAGCGTGTCGACGGCACTCTTCAGCGCGCCGATGGGTGAGTTCAGCTCGTGAGCCAGCGCCGCGGCCAGCTTGCCGATTGAGGCGGCGTGGTCGGTGATGAGCATGCGCGTTTCGACGCGGCGCAGTTCTTCCGCCGCTTGCAGGCTGCGGACGTACGCCTGATAGTGCAAATACCGTTGCCGGTAGAGGACGGCGGCCAGCCCCGTAGCGAGAAACGCCAGCATGTTAATGAACAGGACGTTGATCATGATCGGCCCGCTGCCCAGGGCCATGAACTCCTGCATCAACGTGGATTCCACGATGTAAATCAGGGAGATGCCGACCCCGACCAGAAACGCCTGCACGGGGCGCAGAGGCAAAGCCGCCACCATCACCAACACGATGAGAGTGGCCTGGCCCGGAATGTAGTCCTCCATGCTGGGCACATGCAGGCTGAGCGAGAGCGCGAAGTAGGTGAGAACCGCCGTCAGCACCAAGCCGAGCGCGATGGCGATGCCGCGGGCCTGCGTCTGAGCCAGGCGCGTCCTGGTGACCAGCATGCCGCCCAAGCCCAGCGCGACCATCACCGCCGTTTGTACCAGCCGGGCGGGTAGCGTCTCGGGTTCTGTGGCGATAAAGAACCGGCTGAAAGTCAGAAAGATGGTGACGCCGATGGTGACGCCGGCGGCCACCTTCAGTCCGGACAGGCTGAGCTGCTGTATGAGCTGACGGAATCCCTCCTCAGACTCGGCGCCGCCGGGGAGCAAGTATCCTCGGATCTGGCGCAGCCACATATGGAATACTCTAGCGCGGAGTTAAGCGATTCAGCCGTGCAGTGTTACACTCATGGTTTCCCGAAGGGACGATGACGCCTCTTGAACGGCTGCGCTACTGGGTGAGTCGCATTCTGGGGCTGCGGCAGGAGGATTTCGCCCGCACGGCCCTGATCTTCCTCTATCTCTTCTTCGTTCTCCTGGCTCAGTACATCCTGAAGTCCGTCTCGAAGTCGCTGTTCCTCAACAACAACCAGTCCGAGCAACTGCCATTTCTTTACATCACGATGGCGTTGGCTGGAGGCACGTTCGCGTACCTCTACACGAAGATGACGGCAGGCTGGACGCTCCATGATGCGCTGAACGCCTCAGTGTTCATCATTCTGGTCAGCCTGCTCTCCATCTGGGTGCTGCTCGTCGTGGTGCCGCAGGACTGGGTCTACTACGTCCTGAACGTCTGGGTGGGGTTGTTCAGCCTGGTGCTGGTGAGCCAGGGGTGGCTGGTGGCCGGAAACGTCTTCGATCCGCGCTCGGCCAAGAGGGTGTATTCGCTGCTGGCGTCCGGCGCAGTGCTCGGAGCGGCCTGCGGGGGCTCGCTGACGGCCGCGCTGGCCCATCAGGTGACGGGCGAGAGCCTGGTTCCGCTCAGCGGAGTGGCCATCCTCCTCGCCTATGGCTGTTTCCGGCTCTTGGTACGGCTGCCCGGCATACAGCTCGAGTCGGCCTCCGCCTCGGAAGCCGAGCAGGAGTTCTCGCTGCGGGAGATGGGGGCGTCCGTCCGGCGTTACCGCCATCTGAAGGTGATCATCGGCCTGCTGACGGTCACCTACGTCGTGGACACGCTGGCCGACTTCCAGTTCAGCACCCTGGCCGCCCGCGAATATTCGGGCCACGACCTCACCGCCTTTCTGGGCGCCTTCAACGGCATCTACCTGAACTCGGTGACGTTCGTCATGCAGATCTTCCTCACGCCGCTGGTGATCCGCCGCTTTGGCATCGGCGGGACCTTGCTGGTAATGCCGGGCGGCATCGGCCTGGCCTCCCTGGGGATGCTGCTCAGTCCCGGAGTTCTCACGTCCGGCATCACGCGCGTCGTGGAGGCATCCACCCGCTACTCCTTCAACCGCACCGGCATGGAGTTGCTCTATCTGCCCTTGCCCACCGGACTGCGGAACCGCGTGAAATCCTTCGTGGACGTCTTTGTCGATCGTCTGGCCCGCGGCCTGGGCGCCATTCTGATCCTCGTCCTCACCTTTCTCTTCGGTGACAAGAGCCTCGTGCCTGTCACCGCGCTCACGGTGATCTGCTGTGTGCTGTGGGCCGCGCTCGCTTTGTACGCCCGGCGGGAGTACGTCGATTCGGTCCGAAGGCGTCTGGCCTCCCGCCGTCTCGATCTCGAGAGCATTCGCGTGCCCTATCAGGACATGGGCCTGATCCAAATGCTGGAGCAGTCCGTCCGGCGCGGCCAGGGACGCCAGGCGCAGTACGCCATCTCTCTGCTCGACCGCGCGCCGGACTTCAACATGGAGCCGCTGGCCGTGCGCGTCTGCGGCGGTTCGACGCCAGAGGTCCGCGCCAGCCTCTTCGAGGTCGCGCGGCGGCGGCGCTGGCGATCGCTGCTAAAAGACGCCCTCCGCGAGATGAAGATGCCGCCCGGTGAGGCCACACGCCCGGCCGTTGAATACTACTGCTCGGTGGCGGACGACGGCGAGGCCTGGCTGAAACGGCTGCTCTCCGATTCCGATCCACGCGTCGCCGGAGCCGCGCTCGAAGCCTGCGCCGTGCTGCCCGCTGAACTTGTCGAGAAGGCGCGCATGCCCCTCGATCAGGTGCGCGCTTCCGCTTCCAGCCCCGATCAGGGCAAGCGCCGGATGGCAGCCGTTGCGTTCCGGCTCTATCCGGAAACCGCCGCCTCCGACCTGATTCCGATGTTGGGAGACCCCGCTCACGAGGTACGCCGCGCCGTCGGCGCCACGCTTCGGACTCTCGGAAGCCACGCCGTCCCCGCTCTGGCCACGCTGATGGGCCGGCGCGATGCGCCACTGAGCGTTCGGCTGCGCGTGGCCCGTACCCTGGGCCGGATCGAGGAGCAGCCCGCCGTCGACGCTCTCTTCGCCCGCTTGAAGGACTCCGACCTGACGCTGCGCGCCGCCATCCTGCGCTCGCTCGAGCGCCTGCGCGATCGCGCTCCCAAGCTCCGCTATGACGAAGACACCATCCGCCGCCAGATCCACGACGAGGCGCGCGACTACTTCAGCATGCGCGCTGCGCTGAGCTCGCTGCCCCATTCCGAGGCCTGTCCCTCTCTGTGCCTGCTCCGGCGAACCCTCGACACCCGCCTTCACTCCACCATCCAGCGGCTCTTCCAGTTGCTCGGCCTGCGCTTCCCCCCGCGTGACATCAAGGCCGCGTACAAGGCGTTCCAGAAGGGCGGCACCTATCAGCTCTCGACCGCGCTCGAGTTCCTCGACAACATCCTGGACCACGAGATGAAGCGCTTCGTCCTGCCGCTGCTCGACCGCGACGAGCCGCAGACCGTCATCGGGCGCGAGCTGTTCGGCATCCGCAAGGAGGATCCAATTGAGGTGCTTCGCGACATGATCCGCCACGGCGACCTCTGGCTGACCTCCTGTGCAATGGCCGCCGCCGCCGAACTGGGCTACCGGGAACTCTCCACAACCATCGAAATCGCGGCGGCCGTCAGCACGCCCATCATCAAGCAGGTCGCCGCCAGCGCCACCATGCGGCTGGCCATCGCCGCCGAGGGATAGCACCATGCAGGATCTGAACATCGTTGAGAAGGTGATTGCCCTGGAGAACGTCGAGTTGCTCAAGGGACTGACCCCCGATCAGCTCGCGCGCATCGCCGCCGTCGCCACGCAGGAGCATGCTCCGCCCGGCAAGGTGCTGCTGACACCAGACCAGCCCCTCGACGCCATGCGCGTCATCCTCGACGGCAGCGTTTCGCTGCTTCAGGACGGCATCGAGATCGACATCGCGCGGCAGAACGACGTTCTCGGCTCCTGGGCATTGCTCGACCCCTCGCCCCTCCCCGTAACGGCGCAGACCATCGACGACTGCATCCTTCTGCGCATCGACCGAGAGGACTTCTTCGACCTGCTCTCCGACAACATGGAGATCGCTTCCACCATGTTCACTACCCTGGTGCGCCGCTTCCGCGCGTTGCTCGCCTCGTCATCTGCGGGATAATGCAAACGGGAGCAGATCCGCGGCAACATCCGACTTGTCATGTCTGAAAGGTCATCCGCCCCGCCGAGCGAACTCCAGCACGAGGACCTCCGGAAGGTCGTCGAGAACCTGCGCAGCCAGCTTGCCGAAGCCTACCGGCTGGTTTCTCTCGGCCGCATGGTCACTGGAGTGGTTCACGAGATCAATAACCCCATCGGCTCCATCGTTTCGAACAACGAGGTCTCACTCCGCGCTCTGGAGAGCCTGAAGCAGAAGCTGGCCGTGTCGCTCCAAACAGGCGAGCCGCCCGCCCAGAAGACGCTGGACCTCGTCGATACGCTTATCAGCCTGGCCGCCGTGGACCGCATCGCCTGCGACCGTATCTCCGCCGTCGTGCGTTCCCTCAAGACCTTCTCCCGGATCGACGAGGACGAGCCGCGCAAAGCTCGCATCGGCGATCTCATCCACGACGCCGTCAAACTGGTGGACTGCCAGTTCCGCCGCCGGATTCACGTTCGTACGGAGATCGCCGATCTCCCCGAAGTGGAGTGCTTCCCCCACATGCTGAGCCAGGTGTTTCTGAATCTGCTGGTGAATGCGGGCCAGGCCATCGAAGGCGAAGGAGAAATCGCCATCACGGCGCGGCCGGTGGACGACAGCGGCACGCCCTGGGTCGCCATCGCCGTCGCCGACAGCGGCAAGGGTATCGCGAAGGAGCACCAGGAACGCATCTTCAGCTCCGGCTTCACCACCAAACCGGTCGGCGTGGGAACCGGCCTGGGCCTGGCGCTGTCGAAGAGGATCGTCGAGGAGTCGCACGGAGGCCGCATCTGGTTCGACTCCGAACCGGGCAAGGGCACTACCTTCCATTTGCGCATCCCCGTGCACCACCAGCGGCGGCCGCAGCCATGAATTCTGCTACCGAGGAGCCTTTCGGATTGGATAACTCACATACACCGGCAGTGGTTCTTGTCGACGACGAGGATATGGTCATCACCAGCATCCGGGCATTTCTGTCGCTGGAGACGGAATACAACATTCACGCCTTCACGCGCCCCGAGGACGCCCTCGCGCACGTCTCGAAGAACCCCGTCGACGTCATCGTCACCGACTACCTGATGCCGCGAATGACCGGCCTGCAACTGCTGGGCGAAGCCAAGAAAGCCCAACCCGAAGCTGCCCGCGTCCTCCTGACCGGCCACGCCGACAAGCAGAGCGCCATCCAAGCCATCAACGATGTCGGCCTCTATCAGTACCTCGAAAAGCCCTGGGACAACTCCCAGCTTCTGCTCGTCATCAACGGCGCCATCGAGCGCACCCGCCTGCTGCGCGACGTCGCGGCCCTGGTCGGCGAACTCGACCAGGCGCACGGCCAGTTGAAAGAAGCGCAGCGACGCCTGATTCGCGCATTCCTGTGATTCCACACGTCCGCCCGAAGGATAATGAGAAAGTCATGAGATTCCTCGCCACTCTCCTCCTCGCCGCCGCCGTCAGCTTTGCCGCCGACGTCAAACTCGGCGCACCCCTCACGCTCCATTCGCAGACCTCCATCGCCGACCTCACCGCCAAGCCCGCCGGCCATGTCGGCAAGACCATCCAGGTGAAGGGTAAAGTCACTGAAGTCTGCCAGAACATGGGCTGCTGGATGATGCTGGTGGACCCCGCCTCCAAGGCGGCCGTCCGGATCAAGGTCAAGGACGGCGAGATTGTCTTCCCGAAAGATGCGGCCGGTAAGACCGCCGTCGCCGAGGGCAAGTTCACGAAGATCGAGATGACCAAGGAACAGGCCACCGCCCAGGCGAAGCACGAAGCCGAGGAGCAGGGCCGCAAGTTCGATCCGGCCAGCGTTACCGGCCCCAAGACCACGTACCAGATCGCCGGCACTGGCGCCGTCATCCTTCAGTAAGGCAGTTGTCCCAGCAATGAAATCTTTCCGCCTCCTCCTTGTGGCGGCGCTCGCCGCCAGTGCATTTGCCCAGACGAAGTCTCCTCCGCCCGGCCCTCCCAAGCTCATCCTGTTGATCGCGGCAGATCAGTTTCGCGGCGACTACATCACGCGTTTCCGCGCTGACTTCAAGCACGGCCTGAAACGCTTCCACGACCAGGGCGCCGTCTTCATCAACGGCTACTATGACCACGCCCCCACCGTCACCGCCATTGGCCACTCCGTCATGCTCACCGGTGCTATGCCCTCGGTCAGCGGCATTGTCGGCAACGAGTGGTTCGATCGCGAATCCGGCAAGCAGGTGACGAATGCCTCCGACGAGAGCGTGAAGACGCTCGGCGCGACGGCGAAGGTCAGTTCGTCGCCCCACCGGCTGCTGGTCTCAACCGTCGGCGACGAACTGAAGATGCGCGGCACCACGCCCACCAAGGTCATCGGCGTATCGATCAAGGACCGTGGAGCGATTCTCCCCTCCGGCCGCATGGCCGACGGCGCCTTCTGGTACGACTCAGCGAGCGGCAACTTCGTCAGCTCCACCTGGTACTTCGACGCGCTGCCCGCGTGGGCCGAGGAGTTCAACCGCTCCCGCGTCATCGACCAGTTCGCCGGCAAGGAATGGACGCCCGCCTGGGGCGGCCCCGCGTTCCTCACGCTGCCTGCCGCGGGCAAGGACTACTGGAACAAGATCGGCAGCACTTCCTACGGCAACGACATCGTCGCCCTTTTCGCGGAGGCGGCGCTCGCGTCCGAGAAGCTCGGCCTGAATGGCGGCACCGATGTGCTGACCGTCAGCTTCTCGTCCAACGACACCATCGGCCACAGCAAGGGCCCCGATGCGCCTGAAGTCCGCGACGTCACCATCCGCACTGACCTGATGATCGGCCGCCTGCTCGCCGCCGTCGACAAGCAGGTGGGTCTGCGCAATACGCTCGTGATCTTCACCGCCGACCACGGTGTCGCGCCCCTGCCGGAGCTCAACCAGAAGCGCAAGATGCCAGGCGGCCGCCTCACCTCAAAGGAAGTCGTCGCCACCGTGACCAGCGCGCTGAACGCGAAGTACGGCGAAGCAAGGTGGGTGGCGGGCGTCTCCGGCCCAGGGCCCTACCTGGACCATACGCTGATCCGCGCCAAGGGCTTGAACCTCGAAGACGTGCAGAACGTCGCCGCGGCCGCCGTCCGGGCCATGCCGCACATCGCCCGCGTCTACACGCGCGAGGAACTGCGCCGGGGCGTGGGCTCCGACGACGTCGCCCTCCGCCGCATCACCAACGGCTTCTACTATCCGCGCGCCTCCGACATCGCCATCATTACGGAGCCCTACTGGATGTTCGCCAGCTCCGGCTCCACCCACGGCACGCCCTGGAACTATGACGCGCACGTGCCCGTCGTGTTGATGGGCCCGTGGATCAAACCCGGCCACTATCCCGGCCGCGTCACCGTGAACGATATCGCGCCCACCGTCGCCTCCATCGCTGGAATTCCCTTCCCGAGCGGCGCCAGCGGGCGTGTACTGACAGAATGTCTGAACCCACTCCCTTAGTTCTGATAGGATCTTGACGCTATGTTGATCACCGCAGCCATCCTCGCAATCTTCGTGTACGGCATGATCGCCGCCATGCTGGGCACGGTCCTCCCCGACTTTTCAAAGCGGTTCTCCCTCTCCCCAAAACAGAATGGCAACATCGCCATGTGTCAGGCTATCGGCCTGATGATTGGCTCATTCTTCGTCGGCCCGCTTATCGATGTTGAAGGTAAGAAGGTGGGCCTCCTGCTCGGTCTCGGCCTCATCGCCTTGGCTCTCTTCGGCCTGCGCAAGGCCGCGGGCTTTACGCCCATCGCCACGTTCATGCTGATTCTCGGCGTCGGCGGCGGCATCGTTGTCACGGGCGCCAACGCGCTGGCCGGCGACGTCAAACTCGAGTCGCTCACCACCGCCGGAGTCTTCAATCTGCTGAACCTCTTCTTTGGTCTCGGCGGACTCCTCACGCCGCTGGTCGCCGCCAATCTCTTCAAGAACAACTCGGCCAAGCTGCTGGTCTTCGCAGGCTCGCTCGCGCTCATCACGCTCGGCTTCCACGGCATCACCTCCATGCCGGCTCCCGCCGGGACGGTGGCTTTCGACGCCTCGACCGCCGTCGGCCTGCTCGGCAACAGCGAACTGCTGATGCTCGCGCTGTTCCTCTTCCTCTACGTCTCGGCCGAATGCGGCGTGTGGAACTGGCTCGCCCGGCACCTGATCGCGCAGGGCGTCCCCGAGAAGAAGGCGCTCACCATTCTGTCGCTCGGCTTTGCTCTCGGCCTGCTTGTCGGCCGAGTCGCTGTGTCGCCCGTCCTCGGCAGCGTCAGCCCGGAAACGGTCCTGGCCGCTTCCGCCGCGCTGATGACCATCACCACGTTCATGATGCTACAGAGCGGCAATCCGACCGTCGCCGGCGTGCTGGTCTTCTTCGCCGGCATCGCCATGGCGCCGGTCTTCCCCACCACGCTCGCAGTCGTTGGCCAGAAGTTCGCCGCCACCGCCGCCACCGCCATCGGCATCGCCGTCACGGCCGGCTGGTTCGGACTCGTGGTCAGCTCGCCCGTCATCGGCTCCATCGCCGGCGACGACCCCAAGCGCCTCAAGAAGGCCCTGCTGGTGCTGCCCGTCGTCTCCCTGTTGATGCTGGCTGTCAGCCTCGCGCTGTAGCCGCCCGCAACATCGCAAAAACAAATCGGCCGGGTCTCAACGACCCGGCCAATCTGTTTTAACGCTCAGTAAGAAAAAATTAGATCAGATCTCGTATCCCGGCTGGCCCCGAACCACTCGGACCAGCGGCGACAACTCCAACACCCGCCAATTCTTGAACTCGATGTGCACCTGGTGCTCGTCAATCGGCCTCACGGCCGCCACTTCGCACTCGCAGCACACTCGGGCGGGCTGCCCGCTCCATTCCGTCCGGTGCACCCGCACTGGCATTTGCTGTTTCGCGCTTTCCTCGCACCGCAGCCCGATCTCCTGGGTGGCGGTGATCCAGGCCGGACAACTGTCATCCAGCCATTGGTTCTGCATCAACTGAGGCGCATTCTTGTGCCTCAGCACAATGTGGAACACATAGCCTCCTTTTTGTTTGTGGGGGTCCGCCCGAAGGCGGACGGGGCACCCTAGTGCCCCGCCGTCTTCAGCGTGTAACTCGAAAGGACCTTCATGTAGTTCGCGCGCTGGAACGCTGCCGGCTCCGATACGGACTGCGAGCTCAGGCTGCCCCGCATCTGCCGGATGGATTCGTACTCGTGCTCTTCCATCCAGTCGATCAGGTCTTCTTCCACCTTTGCCAGGTAGTCGATGCCGTGCCGCAGCAGGGCGGAGGTCATCATCGTGACGCGCGCCCCGGCCATCACGCCCTTCAGGACGTCCTCGGCCGTGTGCACGCCGCCGGTGATCGCCAGGTCCGGACGGATGCGGTTGTAGAGCAGGCCCACCCAGTGCAGCCGCAGCCGCAGCTCAGTGGAGTCGCTCAGCACCAGGTTCGGCACCACTTCCAGCGCTTCCAGGTCGAAGTCCGGCTGGTAGAAGCGGTTGAACAGCACCAGCGCGTCCGCGCCGGCCTCATCCAGCCGCTTCGCCGTGTGGGCGAAGGCTGTGAACTGCGATCCCAGCTTCACGGCCACCGGGATGCGCACGCTCGCCTTCACATGGCTGACCAGGTCAGAGTAGATGTCCTCCACTTTGTCCGACGTCATTTCCATGTCGGTCGGCATGTAGTAGATGTTCAGCTCCAGAGCGTCCGCGCCGGCCTGCTCCATCATCTGCGCGTAGCGGATCCAGCCGCCGGTGGACACGCCGTTCAGGCTTCCGATCACCGGAATGTCCACGCTCTCCTTCACCTTGCGCAAGTGGTTCAGATACGGCTCGGGGCCCAGGTTGTAGGAGACCATTTCAGGGAAGTAATTCAGCGCTTCCCCGAAGCTCTCCGAGCCCTCGGTCAGGTAACGATCCAACTCGCCGCTTTCCACCTGGATCTGCTCCTCGAACAGCGAGTGCAGCACCACGGCGCTGGCTCCGGCGTCTTCCATCCGCAGCACGTTGCCGACTTCCTTGCAGTAAGGGGACGAGGAAGCCATCAGCGGCGAGCGCAGCTTCAGCCCCAGGTAACCGGTTGACAGGTCGATCATGGCTTACTTGTCTCCTTCGCTGGCCTTCGCTTCACTGCCCGGCATGGCGGCCATTTGCTCGTAGATGCGCCAGCGGTTCATCACATCCGCCTGCGCCTCCGCCAGCAGCCTCTTGGCGTCTTCTGGCTTCGAGTGAACCAGCATCGTGTATCGCGTTTCGTTGTAGATGTACTTGTCCAGCGGTACCGTCGGCGCCTTGCAGTCGAGCACGAACGGATTCTTGCCCTCCAGCGCCAGAGCCGGATTGTAGCGGAACATCGGCCAGTGGCCGCTCTGCACGGCCAACTTCTGCTGCTCCAGCCCGAACTTCATGTCGTAGCCGTGCGCGATGCAGTGCGAGTAAGCGATGATCAGCGACGGCCCATCCCACTTCTCGGCCTCGATGAACGCCTTCACCGTCTGCATATCGCTCGAGCCCATGGCCACCCGCGCGACGTAGCAGTTGCCGTAAGCCACCGCCATCATCGCCAGGTCCTTCTTGCCGCTCGGCTTGCCGCCCGCCGCGAACTTCGCCACCGCGCCGCGCGGCGTCGACTTCGAGCACTGGCCGCCGGTGTTCGAGTACACCTCGGTGTCCAGCACCAGGATGTTCACGTTCTTGCCCGACGCCAGCACGTGGTCCAGACCGCCGTAGCCGATGTCATACGCCCAGCCGTCGCCGCCGATCACCCAGACGCTCTTCTTCGCCAGGGCATCGGCCACCGCCAGCAGGTCGCGGAGCGCCGCGCCGCTGCCGTTGGCGCCGCCGGCCAGCAGTTCGTTCACCCGGTTCTTCAACGCGCCGATGCGCTCGCGCTGCGCGAAGATGCCCGCTTCGGTGCTCTGGTCCGCTTCCAGGATCTCCTTGGCCAGGTTCTCGCCCAGCTTCACCGAGAAGCGCTCCACCAGCTCACGGCCGTACTTGTTCTGCTGATCGACGGCCAGCCTCATGCCCAGGCCGAACTCGGCGTTGTCTTCGAACAGCGAGTTCGACCATGCCGGGCCGCGGCCCTCGTTGTTGTGCGTGTACGGAGTCGTCGGCAGGTTGCCGCCGTAGATCGACGAGCAGCCGGTGGCGTTGGCGATCATCGTACGGTCGCCGTACAACTGCGTCAGCAGCTTCAGGTACGGCGTCTCGCCGCAACCCGAGCACGCGCCCGAGAACTCGAACAGCGGTTGCAGCAGTTGCAGGTCCTTCACCTGGTTGTGCGACAGCTTCGTGCGGTCGAACTCCGGCAGGTTCAGGAAGTACTCCCAATTCTCGGCTTCCTGCTCACGCAGCGGCGGCTGCGCTTCCATATTGATGGCGCGCCGCTTCGGCTCGGCCTTGTCCTTCACCGGGCACGCCTGCACGCACAGCGCGCAGCCCGTGCAATCCTCCGGCGCCACCTGAAGCAGGTAGGCCAGATCCTTGTAATCCTTCCACTTCGCCTCGGCCGACTTGAACGTCGCCGGAGCGTCCGCCATGTTGGCCCGGTCGGCCAGCTTGGCGCGGATCGTCGCGTGCGGGCACACCAGCACGCACTTCCCGCACTGGATGCACAGCTTCTCGTCCCAAACCGGGATCTCCAACGCGATGTTGCGCTTCTCCCACATGGCCGTGCCGCTGGGGAAAGTGCCGTCTACCGGTAAGGAGGACACCGGGACGTTGTCGCCTTCCCCAGCGATGATGGGACCCAGCACTTCGCGGACAAACTCCGGCGCCCGGGAGGGGACGGGCGGGCGGAGGTCCTGCTCGCTGGTCACCTGGGCAGGAACTTTGACTTCATATAGCCGGTCCAATGTGCGGTCCACGGCGGCAAAGTTCTTCTGCACCACGGCTTCGCCGCGCTTGCCGTAGGTTTTTACGATCGCCTTCTTGATCTGGGCGATCGCCTCGTCGCGCGGCAGGACGCCACTGATGGCGAAGAAGCAGGTTTGCATCACCGTATTGATGCGCGAGCCCATGCCCGTTTCCTTCGCCACTTCGTAGGCGTCAATCACGTAGAACTTCAGCTTCTTATCGAGGATCTGCTTCTGCACCGGCTTCGGCAGGTTCGGCCAGATCTCGTCGGGCCCGAACGGCGCGTTCAGCAGGAACGTCGCGCCCGGCTCGGCCCACTTCAACATGTCGATCCTCTCCAGGAACGAGGACTGATGGCACGCGATGAAGTTCGCGCGCGAAATCAGGTACGTGCTCTGGATCGGATTCGGCCCGAAGCGCAGGTGGCTGATCGTGATCGACCCGGACTTCTTCGAGTCGTACACAAAGTAGCCCTGCGCGTAGTTGTCCGTCTCCTCGCCGATGATCTTCACCGAGTTCTTGTTCGCGCCCACCGTGCCGTCCGCGCCCAGTCCGTAGAACAGCGCGCGCACCACGCGAGGGTCTTCCGTCGAGAACTCGTGATCGTACGCGAGCGACGTGTGCGTCACGTCGTCGTCGATGCCGATCGTGAAGTGGTTCTTCGGCTCAGCCTTCGACGCTTCGTCGAAGATCGCCTTCACCATCGCCGGCGTGAACTCCTTCGACGACAGCCCGTAGCGGCCGCCGAAGATCCTCGGCATCGCGAACGGCAGCGTGCCCGCCGCCTGGCGCTCCGCCAGTGCAGTCACGACGTCTTCGTACAGCGGTTCGCCCAGCGCGCCCGGCTCCTTCGTCCGGTCCAGCACCGCCAGCGTCTTCACCGTCTTCGGCAGCGTGTCGATGAAGTGCTCCACCGAGAACGGCCGGTACAACCGGATCTTCAGCAGGCCTACCTTCTCGCCGGCCTTCGTCAGCGCGGTCACCGTTTCGTGCGCGGCCTCCGCGCCCGAACCCATCACCACCACCACGCGCTCGGCGTCCGGCGCGCCTTCGTACTCGAACAGCTTGTACTGGCGCCCGACGATCGCAGCGAAGCGGTCCATCGCCTTCTGAACAATCTCCGGCGTCGCCGTGTAGTACTTGTTCACGGTCTCGCGCGCCTGGAAGTACACGTCAGGGTTCTGCGCCGTGCCGCGGATCACCGGACGGTCCGGCGACAGCGCCCGCGCGCGGTGCGCCTGGATTAGCGAATCCGGCAGCATCGCCTTCAGGTCTTCCACCGTCAACTGCTCGACCTTCGCCACCTCGTGCGACGTGCGGAAGCCGTCGAAGAAGTGCATGATCGGCACTCGCGCTTCAAGCGTCGCCGCCTGCGCAATCAGCGCCGTATCCATCACTTCCTGCACCGAGTTCGACGCCAGCATCGCCCAGCCCGTGGCCCGGCAGCTCATCACGTCCTGGTGGTCGCCGAAGATCGACAGCGCATGCGCCGCCAGCGAACGCGCCGCGATGTGGAACACCGTCGGCGTCAGCTCGCCCGCGATCTTGTACATGTTCGGGATCATCAGCAGCAGGCCCTGCGCCGATGTAAACGTCGTGGTAAGCGCGCCGCCCTGCAAAGCGCCGTGGACCGCGCCGGCCGCGCCACCCTCGCTCTGCATCTCGATCACGGACGGGACGGTTCCCCAGATATTCGGTTTGCCCTCAGACGACCACTGGTCGCTCCACTCGCCCATCGGGGATGAAGGGGTAATCGGGTAAATCGCAATGACTTCGTTGGTTTGATGGGCTACGTACGCCGCGGCTTCGTTCCCATCTAATGTGACTTTCGTTCTGGGCATGGTCTTCTCGCGAAGTATTAGTAGGCAAGCGCCATGCCATCTGGGGAAATCAGATCTGGTAATCTCTATCTCTTCATTCCGGAGCACTTAGGCGGCTGCCCCTCCGCGAGCCCGGAACCGTCGATTGCGCCAGATCACCCACCACCGTTTCCGGAGCACGAAATGCAGTGAACGGCCGTGCTGAATTTCACCCACCCTCCCGTGCGACTATCCTGGAGGAGGAAGTCCTCCTCCCCCCATGAAGTTTCTTCTCTGTCTGTTCGTCTTTGCCCTCGTCGCCCCCGCCCAGCCCACCATCGGGCACATCGAGATCTACGGCCGTCGCAAAGTCTCCGAGGATCGGATCCTGAAGGCCGTCGGAGCCAAAGCCGGCGACCCCCTGCCGAAATCCAAGGGTGACGTCGAGGACCGCCTGGTCGACGAGGTCGGCGGCATTCGCCGCGCCCGTCTCGAAGCCTTCTGCTGCGAGCAGGGCAAGCCGATCCTCTACGTTGGCATCGAAGAGCGCGGAGCCCCCTCGTTCGAGTACCGCCCAGAACCCAGCGAGGAGATCGAACTCCCCGAAGAGATCGTCAAGGTCTACGACGAATTCACCGTGGCCCTGAACCGCGCCGTCGCCGAGGGCCAAACCAGCGAGAGCCTCGCCGCCGGCCACTCCCTGATGCGCAACCTCGCCTGCCGTCTGCTCCAGGAGCGCTTCATCGGGCTCGCCCAACTCCACGAAGCCCAGCTCCGCAAGGTGCTGAACTCCGCCGCCGACCCCGCCCAGCGCGCCGTCGCCGCCTACGTCATCGGCTACGTTCCTGACAAGAAGACCGTCATCAACGACCTTCAATCCGCCATCCGCGACCCCGATGACTCCGTCCGCCTGAACGCCGCCCGCGCCCTCAAGGCCATCGCAGTCTACGGCGCGGACCCCAAGAACGGCGTAACCGTCCACGCGACCTGGTTCGTCGAAATGTTGAACTCCGTGTCGCTCCACGACCGCCTGGAAGCCGCCAACGCCCTGCTGAACACCTTCGGAGCGCTCGGAGAGCAGGCCACGCTCCAGATGCGCGAACGCGCGCTCGATTCGCTGAACGAAATGGCTCGCTGGCGCTACCTGCCGCACGCGCTGCCGGCGTTTCTTTTGCTCGGCCGAGTGGCCGGAATCCCGGAAGCCGATCTCGAGAAGGCCTGGGCCGCCGGCGCTCGCGATGAAACGCTCAAGACCATCGCCAAGACATTGAAAAAATGACCCTTCGCGCGCTCACTGCCGGGCTCCTCCTTCTCCCGGCCGTGCTCTGCGCGCAGTGGCGTGACGCCCCGCCCGAAGCGGCGCCCACCTTCACCACCACCACCACGCTCGTTCGCGTCGACTTCAGCGCCTTCAACGGCATGATCCCCATCGACACCATCCAGCGCGAGCACCTCCGCATCCTCGACAATGGCCAGCCGCAGCAGATCCGCGCCATCTCTTACGGCGAGATGCCGCTCGACCTCGTCCTGCTCTTCGACGTCAGCGGCAGCATGCGCCCCGCCGTCGAGAAGGTGGCCGCCACCGCCGATGTCGCCATGAAGGAGCTGCGCCCGGGGGATCGCGTCGCCCTCTTCTCCTTCAGCGGCTACACCCGCATGATCCTGCCGTTCACCAGCGATCTGGACGGTGTCGTCGCCGCCATCCACCGCGAGATCATCGAGCGCGGCTTCACCGGCGGCACGCGCCTGCTGGCGGCCGTCGACGACGTCGGCCTCTATCTCCTGAAAGTCAAAAGGAATGAGCGCCGCCGCGCCGTCATCGTCATCACCGACGACCAGGGCGTCCGTACCCGCCGCGAATCCACCGTCGCCAACCGTCTGTGGGAAGCCGACGCCAGCCTCAACGGCCTGATCGTCTCAACGGGCATCCAGAACTTCATCAAGTGGTACGGCCGAATCTCCGCCCCGCAGGTCGCTCTGACCATGAGCCAGGGCATTGGCGGTGTCGCCACAAAGACCGGCGGCGTCCTGATCCACGCCGGCGACATCGGCACCCGCTTCCCCGAACTCCTCCGCCACCTCCGCGCCCGCCCGACCCTCTTCTACGAAATGCCGGCCGGCCAGCCCGGCCAGGAACGCAAAATCCGCCTCGAATTCACCGACGAAGGCCGCCGCGCCTACCCCAACGTCAAACTCTACGCCCGCACCGGCTACCGCGTCCCCGTGCCGGGCGAAGTGGAATAGCATCACTCAAGCACTGATACCGCGACACGAGAGACCGGACAGAGACGATGACAGAGATCGAAGCATGGGTCGATGAAGCAATCACCCGACTGGACTTGCGTGCGAGGAAGCTCTCTCCTGATGAATCCACATCTCTGATAGCGCTCGTGCAGTCTAATTACCTCTCCACAGTGGCGGGAATGTGGTGGTGGATGGATTTGAAGGTACCGAGCGTGGTCCACGATGCAACGGCCACGACGTTGAACAAAGTCCTGCCGACAACGGAGGGAGCAGGGTACTTTGTCCCAGAGACCGAGGGCGGCGTTCCACCTGTTGTTTATCAATTGCCTCTGGTCGATGCAGAGAAGCTGGTCCTGGCGTGCCCCTAACCCTAACTCACAGGCTAGTCTCCTCCTCAATAGCCTCTCGCAGACCGCTCACCTCATTACGGAGATTCTCAAGTTCGCTCCGCAATGCTGCAACTTGTTGGGCCTGCAAAATGTGGCCCTGATGAATTGCGCCTGCAATATTTCCAGCAACTTTTTCAACATCCCATAAGGCAATAAGCGCAAAAAGATACCAAAATGAGTCGATGAAGATTCCCCATGCCCATTTCATCACTTCAATAGCAACGCCTATTGCGTTAATCAGAATCGAAGATCCGAGCGCGGCCTCCTGCATCATGACACTAACTCCTTCCGTTGAATCCACGACACTAGGACATCCTCGACACTAGCCAGCCCGCCCGAGGCGACTCTAAGCCTAGCCGCAGCGCGTACTCAATTGATCCTCATGCTGTGCTGATCATCAACCAATCTACCTGCATTGCGTGCGCCCCGCGACTGCAGATGTCGAACCCTGTGGCCGGTATCGCACCATCATGAGCAACGATGACTAACCAATCCTTTCACCTGCTTCGTCACGTTGAACAACCGGTGACATGGTACAACACTCATTGCAGCATCACTCTCCGACCTCCACGCACAAGAACCGTTTGGGCCAGTGAGGCAGACTCGCGACTGAGCACAAGTCGGTGCCCGACTACATGGTGTCCATCCGATTTCGGTCCTCCTCTAACTTCAACTTCCTGCTGTATGCCTCTGGGGTTTCTGCGTCGAAGAGGACCGCGACTGTTACTTTCGATCTCAGTTCCTCAAGGTAGCTTTCGAGTTCGTCATAGCGACCTTCCCATTGGCGTATTTGCCCATCGATCAGCAATGCGAAAAGCATGACCTGAGGATACCGAAACTTAGCGAGAACTTCCTTGACGGGAGGGGCTTTGCCAACCAAACTCTACGCCCGCACCGGCTACCGCGTCCCCGTGCCGGGCGAAGTCGAGTAGCGGCCTTTCCACTGTTTACTTGACTCCCCGCCGCACCCCCTGCCACACTACCCCTAACGACGTTATGCCTAAGATCGAGATGCCTAACGGCGCCCTGGCGCTGCTCATCCTCCGCGTCCTTCGCACCGGTCCGCTGCATGGCTACGCCATCGCCCAGCGCATCGGGCTGCTCTCTTCGGAGGTGCTGAAGATCGAGGAGGGCGCGCTCTACCCGGCTTTGCAGAAGATGCTGTTGAAGGGCTGGGTGGCGTCCGAGTGGGGCACGTCGGAGACCAACCGCAAGGTCCGCTTCTACCGCATTACGCGAGCCGGCACGCAGGAACTCGGGCAGCGGCTGTCCGCCTACGACCGCGTTCACGAGGCCATCCAGGCCGTGCTTCGCGGCGCCTGAAGAATCCGGAAAACGAGGCATTCCCCATGGGCCAGCTCTTCCGACGCATCCACTACCTGCTGACCTCCCGGCGCCGCGCGCGAGAGCTCGCGGAGGAGATGGAGTTCCATCGCGAGATGTCCGCGAGCCACGGCGGCCGCTCCTTCGGCGACCCGCTCCGCCTGCGCGAGGAGTCCCGCGACGCCTGGGGCTGGACCTGGATTGAGCGCACGCTGCAGGACATCCGCTACGCGCTCCGCACCATGCGCCGCGCGCCGGGCTTTACACTCGCGGCCATCGTGATGCTCGCCGTCGGCATCGGCGTGAACGTGGCGGCATTCGGCTTCTTCAACCTGGTCACGTTCAAACCGCTGCCCGTCAAGGACCCCGAGACTCTGGTGCGCTTCCATCGCGCCGCGCCGGGCGAGTTCTCCACGGACCTGCCCTACCCCGCCATGGCGTTCTACCGCGAGCACAGCCGGACGCTTTCCGCCGTGCTCGCGCTGGACTTCGGCGCGCTGATGCCCGAGGATTCCGACAAGCCCGCACGCGCCTTCTTCGTCACCAACAACTTCCTCAGCGAACTCGGCGCTCGTGCCGCCGCCGGCCGCCTGCTACCCGCCGAGGAGCCGCGCGCGGACGACGCCCCCGTCGCCGTCCTGAGCTACGACTACTGGCAGACGCGCTACGGCGGCGACAGCTCCGTTATCGGCCAGACTATCCGGCTGAACGGAAGACCTGTCACCGTGATCGGGGCCACCACCCGCGAATTCAGCGGCCTCAGCTTCTCGCGCCCCGACATCTGGATCCCCATCGCGCACCAGCCCTACTTTGTCGCTGGAAGCACGCTACTGACGAATCTTTCGGCGAACGAGGATGGCGTGGACGTGTGGGGCCGCATGCGCCCAGGCGTCAGCAAGCAGGCCTTCGCCGAGGAGATGAAGGCGCTCACGGCCGAACTGCGCAAGAGCCATCCGGACCACTTCTGGAAGGACGAGCGGTTGATGGTGGAACCGGGCGGCTATGCGCAGAACGCGGGCGGCCGATCGCGTGGAAATGCACCATCGCCCACAATGCAGCAAAAGATGGCGCCCATCTTGGCCCTGGTCGGCACGCTCACGCTGCTGATTCTCGCCGTCACCTGCGGCAACATCGGCAGCCTGCTCCTGGCCCGCGGCGTCGCGCGGCAACGCGAGATCTCCATTCGAACGGCCATCGGCGCCGGGAGGGGCCGCCTGATCCGCCAGCTTCTCACCGAAAGCCTGGTGCTGGCCGTGGTGGGCGCGGGCGCGGCGATCGTGCTGGGGCAGACCGTGCTGAAGCAATTGTTTGTGTGGACGCGCGGCCCGGTCTGGATCGACCTCAGCCCGGACTGGCGCGTCATCGCCTTCACAGCCGGCATGGCCGCGCTGGCCGCGTTGATCTTCGGGCTCACACCGGCCGTGCAACTGGTGCGATCGTCGCAACGCGCCTCCTTCGCGCGGCTCTTCTTGATCGGGACTCAGGTAGCCGCAAGCTGCGTGCTGCTGATCGTCGCGGCGCTGCTGTTGCGCGCCATCGACCGTGCCACGTTCATGAGCCCCGGCTTCGAGTACAAGCGCGTCATCGCCGTCGAGCCCAGGCTCGGCTTCCACGGCTTCAAGCCCGGTGAGGCGCGCGGCTACCTTGACCGCATGAACCAGCGGCTGCGCGGCGTGCCGGGCGTCGAAGCCGTGTCGCTGGCCGTCACACCGCCGCTCGGCAATCGCAGCACCACGCTCGGCGGCGAGAAGAACGGCAAGCAGTTCCCCATCTACATGAACTTCGTCGATCCGGAGTACTTCGAGACGATGCGCATTGAAGTGTTGCGCGGGCGCGCGGTGCGGACGGGCGAAACGAATGCGATTGTGGTCAGCGCATCGCTGGCGCGCAACATGTGGCCGGGAGAGGAACCCATCGGCCAGCAGTTCTCAATCGACGACAAGAAGTTTGACGTCGCCGGCGTCGTGGCCGATGCGCGCGCCAACGCGCTGGCCGACGCCGATGCAGTGGAGCTCTACCGGGTGGTGCAGGAAGACGACCTGCCCGGCGCGGCCGTGCTGGTCCGCGTGGCCGGACCGGCGGAAGAGTTCGCCCGCCAGGTGGCCGAAGCGGCCCGGACCACGGACACGCGGGTCGCCCCCTCGATCGAGACGCTGAGCAGCGCCTTCGCCCGCAAGATCGACGGCACCGGACGCAGCGCCGCCGCGCTGGGCGTGCTCGCGAGCGTCGCGCTGGCGCTGGCCTGCCTCGGCATTGTCGGCGTCGTGGCGCTTGCGGTGTCGCAACGTGAGAAGGAGATCGGCATCCGGATGGCGATCGGCGCAACGCCGGCGCACGTGCTGGGCGTCGTCGCGCGGCAGTTCTGGAAGCCCATCGTCATTGGCCTGATCATCGGAGCCGGAGGCGCCACCGCACTGACACAGCTTCTGCGCCGCGAACTCTACGGCGTCAGCCCGCTCGACCCTCTGGCTTACGCCGCCGCGATGGGAGTGCTGGCCCTGACCGCCCTGGCCGCCGTCCTCCTCCCGGCCCGCCGCGCCCTGCGCGTCGATCCGATGCGGGCTCTGCGGTGTGAGTAGGCGACCGTTTCCCTCGACGAGCGCGATCCGATCCCCACGATGGACGAACTCTCTGAGTCGAGCGGATGCCGCCCGTTCTCCGATAAATCAGTCAATCAGCGCGGAGGCATCAACAACAGTCATACGAACCTTAATCTACTGGGGGTCCGCCGACCGCCGCCCCGCCTAGCCCGGCGGAGTTCGCGTAACTCTTGATCAACCTTTTTAGGTGATCTTGTCGGTGGCATTGCGGCGATCTCGTCAAGAATCTTCAGGGGCCGCTGGCGCTCCTTAGGCGGGTGCTTGTCCCCGCCTTGTTGCCCTTGCACCCTCTACAGCGGCAGAATCTCTTCGCGGTTCGGGTCGTAGTTGAGGCGGCGTTTCTGGACCCAGGCGATGTTGCCGAGGTGCGATGCGGCGGCGGAGCGGTGGCCGATGTAGACGTCGCCGTTGGGGAGCTTTCTGGTGCGGCAGCAGTCGAGGAAGTTTTCGACGTGGTCGATGGTCTGCTCGCGCGGGGACTTCACTTCGACCGGCTGCGCGTTGCGGCCCGCCGGGGTGAAGACGAAGTGGCTGCGCGTGATGTAGAGCTTGCCTTCGGTGCCGCAGATCTCGACGGCGGCGCCGGTGATGCCGGGGGCGAGCGTGGCTTCGAACGTCCCGCTCCAGCCGCTTGGATATTCGAGCACCACGTTGATGGTGTCGGGCGCGGTGCGGCCGTCCTTGTAGTGATAGATGCCGCCGGCGGCGACGGCGGAGATGGGGTTGTCCTCCCCCATCATCATGTGGACGACGTCGATCCAGTGGGTGAAGAGGTCGGTGACCTGGCCGCCGCCGAAGTCGAGGTAGGCGCGGAAATTCCAGTACTGCTGCGGATCGTAGTCGCGCCACTTCACGCGGCCCAGGTAGCGGGCCCAATCGAGATTCGAGGGCAGCGTCGCCATGCGCGGCGGCGCCTTCATCAGGTGCGCGCCGTTGCCGTGCCACCACGTTCGGGCGAGCGTGATCTTGCCGAGCTTCTTTGTCTTGAAGTACTCCTCGCGGGCCTGGATGTAGTGCTGGCCGGACCGCTGCTGCATGCCCACCTGGCAGATGCGGTTGTTGACGCGCGCGGCCTTGACGATGCGCGGGCCTTCCTCGATGGTGAGCGAGAGAGGCTTCTCGACGTAGACGTCCTTGCCGGCGTTCAATGCGTCGATGGCGGTCTCCGCATGCCAGTGGTCGGGCGTGGCGATCAGCACGGCGTCGACGTCCTTCTGCTCGAGCAGCTTGCGGTGATCGCCGAAGCCCTTGGCGCCGGGCGCCTGCGTCTGGGCCTGGTCGATGCGTTCGCTGAAAACATCGCAGACGGCGGTGACATTCACCTGGGTGGTTCGAATGAACGTCCCCATCACGCCGCGGCCGCGTCCGCCCGCGCCGATCAGCCCGAGGTTGACCTTGTCGTTCGCGCCGAGGATGCGGCCATAGGAAGCCGCCGTCCACGTGAGCGCCGCGGTGCCCGCGGTCCGCAACAGGTCGCGCCGATGCATGCCGGTTTTCGCCATGGGTGTGATTCTATCGCGGCGGGCCGCTATTGGGTGCCGATGGGAAGCTCGGCAGTCAGCGGCGCGCTGCCTGCGAAGCGGCACAGGGGCGGGGGCACGAATGGCATGATTTGAGCAAAAACTCTCTGCGCGGAGCCTTTCGTCAGCGCGAAAGGAACTACGTGTTCGTTTGCCACACCCGAGCGTATCTTCGCCTGAATCCGAGTAATCGGGGTGAACTGAGCATCAGGCGTACTTCCTCTCAGATAGACGAACGCCTGAAACTCAGCCATTCCCAGGCAGTTCTGCGATGCAAGCAGGTTCAGACGCAGTTCCGCCTTCTTCTCGTTGACCAGCACGGCCGGACTCCATTCCACGGATTGAAACCTCAGAAACGGCCCCACGCTCGCCTGACGCGGCTTGATTTCCCGTCCCTCGACGACTTCGTCGGCGGTGATCCGATGGTCCATGCGGTACGTGCCATCCTCGAGCAACACTGGCATGCGGGCCTGCACAGCAGCAATCCCGAGTGCGGGGCGGCTGGAGAGGGTACGTTCGAGGCGGCCGTACGGGCTGGTGAGGATCTGTTCGATCTCGAAGCGGCAGGGAGCGAACCCGGCGACGAGCAGCAGTCCGTTGACCCATGCCGGATCGCCGGAGACGGAGAGAGAGGAGGCGACGTAGAACTTCGACCCTGCACAAGTCTGCTCGAAGACGATCATGCGAGCCGTTTCGAGGCCGAGCTTCCACAGCTTTCCTTCAGCCTCTGGCCCGAGTGAACTTCTGATTTCGGCACGTGTCTTATCGAGTTCGACCGAGCCTTCCACGAGCAGCGCGGCGAGCTTTGCGCGAACCGCGTCGGGGAACGGGCGCGCATCGCTTGTGCCTTTGGCTTCGTCGATCCGGGCGGAGATGTCGAGGTAGGTGGTCTTGAACTTCCCTGCGATGTTGCGGAGGGTGGCGATGTCGCCAGGAGACAACTCGCTGGAGTTGATCTCGTTGGGGCTCTCAGGGCCGGCGAGCCACAGCAGGATCATCATCATCAGGGCGTCGCGATTTGTACTGACCTGTGCGGCGAGCGGCGTCGCGGCGAGCAGGAGCCACACGACTGCGGCCTTCACGACGTTGAAGATAGCAGACTTCGCGGAAAGAGAGAGCGGGCGCCGGAGCGCCCGCCCGATTGCTTAGAAGTTGAAGCGGAGCGAAAGCTGGATCTGGCGGCCGGTGCCGAGGCCGACGGTGCGGTCGACTGTGGAGTTCAGCAGGCCGAAGGCGCCGCCGGCGGAGGCGGAGGTGAAGGCCTGGCCGGGCTGGATCTGGTTGGCGCCCGTGCCCAGCGCGTTGTTCAGCGTGGAGGGCGGGTTCGAGAAGTTGGCGCGGTTGAAGAGATTGTAGATCTCGCCGCGGAACTCGATGTTGGTGCGCTCGGTGACGGCGAAGCGCTTGTGGAGAGCGAGGTCGAACTGCGAGAGGCCGGGGCCGTGAAGCGCGTTGCGGCCGAGGTTGCCGATTCGGCCGGGGGCGGGCATCGAGAAGGCTGCCGGGTTCAGGTAGACGCGCTTGTCGGAGCCGGTGATGAAGGGATCGACGCCGGCGACCACGTCGGGACGGCGCACGTTGCGGAACGAGCCGCCGCCCGGCACGTTGATGACGGGCACGGTGACGGGCGCGCCGCCTATGACGATAGGCGCGTTGACGTAAGCGCCGGTGCGCGTGTCGCGGTAGACGATGTCGGGGCGGACAATCTTGAGGTCGATGGGCAGGCCGGTGCGGCCGTTCCAGGTGCCGCCCAGTTCCCAGCCGCCCACGATGGCGTTGGCGAAGCCGTTCATGTTCTTACCGAACTGGCGGCCCGTGCCGAAGGGCAGCTCGTAGAGAGCCGTGACGTTGGCGCTGTGGCGGACATCGAAGGCGTTGTTGCCGCGGTCGGCTTCGAAGTTCCAGGGGTCAACGGCGGTCTGTGCCTCGTTCGAGCCGCCGGAGTTGCCGAGGCTGTGGCCCCAGGTGTACGACGCGCCGAGCGTGAGGCCACGCGCGTAGCGGCGCTGGAAGGTGGTCTGGAGCGAGTCGTAGTGATCGGTGCCGCCGCTGGTCTTGTAGTCGACCTGCGCGAAGCGATTACCGAACTCGAGCACGGGCGAGCCGGCGCCGGTGGCCTGGTTCATGGTCACGCCGGTGATGAGATTCGTGAAGGAGCGCAGGAAGAGGTTCCGGCCCTGGCTGCCGACGTAGGCGACGGTGAGCACGGAGTTGCCGATGTTCTGCTGGATGGACGCGGTGTAGCTGAGAATGCGCTCCGGCACGCGGTAGCCGGGCGAGTAGGCGCGCGGCTGGTAGCCAAGGTTCGGATCGTTGATGTCATAGGAAGCGAGAACGTCCGCGGGCACGATGGGATACGGCGTGTTGCGGAGCACCTTGCTGGCGCGGTCGCTTTCGATGGGCTGGATGAGGTCTTCCGTCTGGCCCGGGCCGTAGTAGTAGCCGGCGCCGACGCGGAGAACGGTGTTGTTCTTGAGCTTCGACGGAGCCCAGCTCAGCGCGAGGCGCGGACCGAGATTCCACGGCGAGGCCGAGTAGAACGGAGTGCCCTGCGGCGAGATGCCGCCACGGACGGTGTCGAACATCACCGCGAGGTCGCGATTTTCGCGCATCACGGTGTAGTACTCGTAGCGCAGGCCGTAGTTCAGCGTGAGGTTCGGGCGGAGCTTCCATTCATCCTGCGCGTAGCCGATGTAGTAGTCGAGCCGGGCGAAGCGGTTGCCGGTAGCGCCGTTGTTCCAGGGGCTTGGCGTGGAGACGTCGCTGAGGAACTGGATTTGAGACGGGCGATTGGCGATCAGGTCGTTGATATTCGAGAAGGTGTAGGTGGTCCCGCCGAGACGATCGGTATAGAGGCGGACGGGGCGGAATTCGAAGCCGAACTTCAGGTTGTGGTCGCCCTTCACGACGCTGAGGTTGTCGATGAAGCTGAGCGTGTAGTTGGTGTAGGGCTGGCCGCGGCCGTTCTGGGTGGAGTTGGAGCGGACGAGGCCGCCGAGGCGGGCCGCGCCGGCCGACGCGCCCTGGCCTCCGATGCCGCTGAGGGCAACGCTGCCAGTGAAGTCGACCGAGAGGGCCGAGAGGTCGAGTCCGTTGACCGAGGGAGCGAAGCCGTAGGCGCGGGTCTTGTAAGCGTTGAGGCCGACCTTAGTCTCGTTGATCATCGTGGGGCTGAGGATCTGCTGGAAGGTGACGACGCCGTTCTGGGGCACGGCATTGATGCGGAACTGGTTGCCGGAGACGCCGAGCGGCTGGCTCTGGGTGCCCTGGTCGCGGAAGTAACGGGCGGTGAGGCTGTACTTGTCGTTGATGCGCCAGTCGAGGCGGATGCTGCCGTAGTCCTCGTCGATGGTATTGCTGCCGTTGAACCGGGCGACGTCGAGCAGCGGGTTCGAGCTGGACTCAGTGCCGATGGGGTAGGCGTCGATGAGCGGGCGGATGGAGGCGACGGCTTGCTGGCGGGCGAGCGCGCTGGGCACGGTCTCGATGATGTTCAGGCCGCTGCGCTGGCGCAGGCCTTCGTAAGCGCCGAAGAAGAAGAGCTTGTCCTTGACGATGGCGCCGCCGAGCGAGCCGCCGAACTGATTGAGGCGGAGCGGCGACTTCTGAGTGTCGAAGAAGTTGCGGGCGTCCATCGAGCTGTTGCGGAGGTATTCGAAGACCGAGCCGTGGAGTTGATTGCCGCCGGACTTGGTGACGACGCTGACCTGGCCGCCGGAGCCGGTGCCGAACTCGGCGGGGTAATTGCTGGATTCGACGCGGAACTCCTGGATGGTCTCGAGGCTGGACTGGAGACGGAAGCCGGAGGAGGATTCGCCGTTGAGGTTGCCGGGCGAGGCGTCGACGATAGCCGAGCTTTCAATGCCGTCGAAACGGATGGCGTTCTGCTGGTTGGCGCGGCCGGAGAAGCGGATGTTGTCGAAGCTGCCGCCGCCGGATGAGACGGCGCCGGGCGCGAGCAGGTAGAGCTGGGAGACCTGGCGGCCGTTGAGGGGCAGGCTGGCCACTTCGCGCTCGTTGACGTTGGCGCCGATGCGGGCGGAGCTCATGTCGACTTCAGCCAGTTCGCCGCTGACGACGTTGACGGTCTGGGAGATTTCGGCGGGTTGAAGCGTGAGGTTGACGGTGCGGGCCTGGCCGACGGCGAGCGTGAGCTGCTGCAATGAGGTGGCGCTCATGCCGGTCGCGATGGCGGTGACCGTGTAAGTGGAAGGCGCGAGGTTGTTCAGGAGAAACGTGCCGGTGGGGCTGGTGACGACTTCGCGGCTTTGACCGGTTCGTTCGTTGAGGACGCTGATGGTGGCGCCGGGGATGACGGCGCCGGTGGAGTCTGTGACGGTGCCGGAGAGCCGGGCGGCGTCGGTCTGGGCGAACAGGGCAAGACCCGAGAGAAGCAGGACAACGAGAAATCTCATACTCGTTTCCAAGCTAATGACAGGCGGTTACAGCGGGATGAATGGTCCGTGAAGATTCGTTATCGGAAATTTGCGAACTCGATTTGCCGCCGTTTCAATCAGTTAGAAGAAACGGCGGCGCGAGTTGCACGGAGGGGCGGACTAGCTTTGGGGCTGGGAGGAGAGATGCGGAGAGGCGGAAAGCCACTTTTCGAGGTTCTGTTTCTGCTGGCTGGTTGCGCCGGGGTCGGGTTCGAGGGTCCACGAGGCGGGAGCCTGTTTGACGACCGGCAGTTCCAGGGTCTGAAGCTGGCCGCGGCGGGAGACGACGCACGAAAGGAGTTTTGCGGTGTTCATGTCGGACGAGGGGGTGAAACTAAAATGGTAAAGGAATTGAGCACCGAGCAGAAAATCCACGTGCTGGGCGGAGGCCTGGCAGGAAGCGAAGCGGCATGGCAGCTTGCGCGCGCGGGGCAGCGCTGCGTGCTCTATGAGATGCGTCCAGCGAAGGGGACGAACGCGCACAAGACGGACCGGTTTGCGGAGCTGGTGTGCAGCAACTCGCTGAAGAGCGATTCAGAGAATACGGCTCCGTGGCTGCTGAAGCGGGAGCTGCGGCGGTTGGGGTCGCTGGCGATGCAGTGCGCGGAAAAGGCGCGCGTGCCGGGCGGCCACGCGCTGACGGTGGACCGTGATTTGTTCGCGGAGGGGATCACGCGAGCGATTGACGCCGAACCGTTGATCGAGATCCGGCGCGAGGAAGCGCGGCAGATCCCGGAAGAAGGGATCGTGGTGGTAGCGACAGGGCCGCTGACGTCCGGCGCGCTGGCAATGGACATCGCGGCGCGGACGGGGAGCGGGCGGCTGTATTTCTACGATTCGATCAGCCCGATTGTGGATGCGGATACGATCGACCGGGAGAAGGTGTTCGCGGCGTCGCGGTACGGGAAGTCGCTGGACGGGAGCGACGACTACCTGAACTGCCCGATGACGAAGGACGAGTACAACGCGTTTCTGGACGCGCTGCTGGAGGCGGAGAGCGCTCCGGCGCACATCCCGGAGGACCTGGAGATCCACGAAGGCAAGGTTCCGTTCTTCGAGGCTTGCCTGCCGATTGAAGAAATCGCGCGGCGCGGGCGGGACACACTGCGGTTCGGACCGATGAAGCCGGTGGGGCTGACGGACCCGAAGACCGGGCGGTGGCCGTACGCGGCGGTGCAGTTGAGGCAGGAGACGCAGCGGGCGGACAGTTACAACCTGGTGGGCTTCCAGAACCACATGAAGTTCGGCGAGCAGAAGCGGGTGTTCCGGATGATTCCGGGGTTGGAGAACGCCGAGTTTCTGCGGTACGGACAAATGCACCGGAACACGTACATTAACGGGCCGGAGCTGCTGAACGCGACGCTGCAACTGAAGGCGGAGCCGAGGGTGTTGTTCGCGGGGCAGGTGTCGGGTGTGGAAGGGTACGTGGAGTCGATTGCGACGGGGCTGGCGGCGGGACTGCACGCGGCGGACGTTGCAAGGGGCGCGACGCCGAGAGCGTTTCCGAGGGAGACAGCGGTGGGTTCGCTGTGCCACTACATCGCGAACGCGGACCCGAAGCACTACCAACCGGCGAACATCGCGTTTGACGTGCTGCCACAGCTCGATGCGGAGACGCGAGCGCGGTTCAAACGGGACAAGACAGCGCGGCACGCGGAAGTGTGCCGCCGGGCCGTGGCGGCGATGGACGAATGGCTAGCCGTGCATGTCTGACCTGGACAGCGGGATCACG
Organism: Bryobacteraceae bacterium; assembly: GCA_050789245.1. Classification (GTDB taxonomy): domain Bacteria; phylum Acidobacteriota; class Terriglobia; order Bryobacterales; family Bryobacteraceae; genus PNKE01. Next base: position 81,888 of record JBOZRR010000047.1, read on the forward strand.
ACCTACCTGGAGCGCCTGGCGCGAGAGAATGCGTCGGCGCACACGATCCGCAACTACGAGGCGGACCTGCGCCAGTTCATGGGCTACCTGAGGCGCGGGGGGCTAGCAGCTCCGGCGGCGGCGGAGGTGGACCAGTTGCTGCTGCGGGAGTGGCTGGCGGATTTGCATGCGCAGAACCTGTCGCGGCCGACGATCCGGAGGAAGCTGGCGTCAGTTCGGGGACTGTTCGAGCACCTGGTGCGCGAAGGCGTAGTGACGGTGAACCGGGCGAAGCTGCTGACGACACCGAAGATGCCGAAGTCGCTGCCGAACGTGCCGACGGAGCAGCAGACGAACACTCTGATCAACGAGGTGGCAGCCCGGAAGCTGGAGCGGCCGAACCCGAAGCGGGACCTGGCGATCTTCGAGATGCTTTACGGCTGCGGGCTGCGAATCGCGGAGCTTGTCGGGCTGAACGTCGAGGACTTCGACCTGAGCGAGGGGTGGGTGCGGGTGCGCGGCAAGCGGAAGAAGGAGCGGCAAGTGCCGGTGCCGGGGAAGGCTCTGGCGGCACTGAAGGCATATCTGGAGGAGAGGGGGCCCCGGGCGCCGGAGACGGGCGTGTTTCTGAACCATCGCGGGGGGCGTCTGACGGACCGGGGGGCGCGGGGCATCCTGAAGATGTACGCCGTGGCGCTGGCGGGGGACAGCGGGCTGCATCCGCACTCGCTGCGGCACGCATATGCGACGCACCTGCTGACGGCGGGGGCGGATCTGCGGGCGATTCAGGAGCTGTTGGGGCATGCGTCGCTTTCGACGACGCAGAAGTACACGCAGTTGTCGCTGATGGATCTCATGCGGGTGTACGACAAGGCGCATCCGCGGGCGAAGTAGTCTCCGCGGCGGTGGTACGATCTCCTCATCATGAAGCCGACCGCGGTTCTTTGCGTGTTTTCGCTTCTGTGCGGCCAGGCGGGCGCGCAGGAGTCCCCGACGTTCCGGATAGGCACGCGGCTGGTGGAGTTGCAGGTGGTGGTGACCACCAAAGACGGCCAGCCGGTGAAGGGCCTGACGGAAGCCGACTTCACGGTGCTGGAGAACGGCAAACCGCAGACACTGGCATTCTTCAGTACGGCGGAGGATGCGGCTCCGGCGGGGGAGGCGCTGCCGCCGGGGGTATTTTCGAACCGGCCCGAGTATGCTCCGGCGAACCCGCGGAGCGTGACGGTGATCCTGCTGGACTGGATGAACACCGACCCGCGGGACCAGCTCTACGCGAAGGCCGAGGTGGCGCGCTACCTGAAGGAGATGAGTTCGAAGGACAGGGTGGCCCTGTACGAGATGGCGGGCGGCATCCGCGTGGCGCACGACTTCACCGATGACCCGGCATCGCTGCTGAAGCGGGTGGAAAAGCTGAAGGCGAACTGGCCGGCGGCGGGGCTGAACGAAGACCAGATGCTGAGGCGGTTGTCGGAGCTGGTGGAAGATCTGTTGTCGATCCGGCCGGACGGATCGCGCGGCCCGGTGCAGGACGCGCGGAGCGAGGCGTCGAACTTCGCGAAAGAGATCCGCGTAACGAACACGCTGAAGCAATTTGAATTTCTGGCCCAGCGGCTGGCCGGAATCCCGGGACGAAAGAACCTGGTTTGGGTGAGCGGCGGAGTGCCCCTGTTGGCGACATGGTCGATGATGGCGGTGGGTTCGAGCGCCAATCCGGGGATGCGGACCTTTGCGAAGGAGTTCGAACGCTCCGTGCGGGCGCTGACCGACGCGAACGTGGCGGTCTACACACTGGACGCTCGCGGCTTGCGGATCGAAACGGATCAGCCGCAGATGGCGACCGTCGCGGCCAACCGGCCGGGCTTTGCTGGAGCGCAAGCGGCGGGCATGCGGGATGCGATGGCGGGGGATACATTGTCGTCGATCCAGGCTCTGCCCGAGGAGACCGGCGGACGGGTCTTCCGAAACATCAACGAGTTGAGCGCGGGTATCAAGCAGGCGGTGGCCGACGCGGCGAACAGCTACACGCTGGCGTACTACAGCCCCGAGGACAAGAACCGGAAGCCGAGGAAGCTGGAAGTGAAGCTGACTCGGAAGGATGTCGAGCTGCACGTCAAGAAGAGCCTGACGGCGGGATCGGTTGCGACCGGGTTGGCCGCGACCGAGCTGTTGCAGAGTCCGCTGGCGGCGACGGGGATTCTGTTGAACGCCCAGGTGGTGAAGACGGGAGGAAGCGACTACCGGGCGACGGTACAGATCGATCCGGTGACGCTCAGCCTGAAGGAAGACAAGGGTGAGGCGAAGGGGGTGGTGGAGCTGTATTACGCGATGATCCAGAGCGACGGGAAAGCCAAGACGGTGAGTTCCAAGGTCAACCTGAGCCTGAAGCCGGAGCAAGTGAAGCAACTCGCCCAGAACGGGCTGGTGATTCCGAAGGACCTGTCGGCTCCATCGGGGGCGGCGCTGCTGCGAATCGTGGTGCGGGATGGGGAGACAGGGACATCGGGGAGCGTGGAAGTCTCGCTCAAGAACGTGTCGTCCGGGCAATAAGTCATTTTGTTTAAGCAGGTTGCGGTTCAAGTAGAGGGGGAGAACTGCACAACACTTGACAACCACACACTAAACTTTGATAATACGATCAAGCGCATATAAAGCGTAAGTCAAGCGCAGCGCGGTGGATTGACAGCCGAAGAGTAATCCAGGCAAGAAGAGGACGAACTCCGAATGAGCAAGATCATTGGTATCGATCTGGGCACGACGAACTCAGTGGTGGCGGTAATGGAAGGTGGGCAGCCTGTGGTGATCCCCAACCAGGAGGGCGGCCGGACGACGCCGTCGGTGGTGGGATTCGCGAAGTCGGGCGACCGTCTGGTGGGCCAGGTGGCGAAGCGCCAGGCGGTGACCAATCCTGAGAACACGGTGTACTCGATCAAGCGGTTCATGGGCCGCCGGTTCGAGGAGGTGGGCGAAGAGACCAAGCTCGTTCCGTACCACATAGTGAAGGGCGACAACGGCGATGCCCGTGTGGAAGCGCAGGGCAAGAAGCAGGCTCCGCCGGAGATCTCGGCGATGATCCTGACGAAGCTCAAGGAGGCGGCCGAAGCCTACCTGGGACAGAAGGTTGGCAAAGCGGTGATCACGGTGCCGGCGTACTTCAACGACGCGCAGCGCCAGGCGACGAAGGATGCCGGGCAGATTGCGGGTCTGGAAGTGCTGCGCATCATCAACGAGCCGACGGCGGCCGCGCTGGCCTATGGTCTGGACAAGAAGAAGGAAGAGCGGATCGCGGTGTACGACTTCGGCGGCGGCACGTTCGACATCTCGATTCTCGAGGTGGGCGACGGCGTTGTGGAAGTGAAGTCGACAAACGGCGACACGCACCTTGGCGGCGACAACATCGACCAGCGGCTGGTGGACTGGCTGATCGACGAGTTCAATAAAGACGAGGGCGTGGACCTGTCGAAGGACCGCATGGCCCTGCAGCGCCTGAAGGAAGCGGCGGAAAAGGCCAAGATCGAGCTGAGCTCGGCGATGGAGACGGAGATCAACCTGCCGTTCATCTATGGCGATCCGCAGACCGGCCCGAAGCACCTGGTGAAGTCGCTGACGCGCGCGCGGTTCGAGCAGATGATCGAGGACATCGTGCAGCGTTCGGTGGGCCCCTGCCGACAGGCGCTTCAGGATGCCGGCATGATGTCTTCGCAGATCGACGAAGTGGTGCTGGTGGGCGGCACGACGCGTATCCCGCGCGTGCAGCAGATTGTGAAGGAGCTGTTCGGCAAGGACCCGAACAAGACGGTGAACCCGGACGAAGTGGTGGCGGTTGGCGCCGCGGTCCAGGGCGGCGTACTTGGCGGCGAGGTGAAGGACGTCCTGCTGCTGGACGTGACGCCGCTGTCGCTGGGCATCGAGACTCTGGGCGGCGTGTTCACGAAGCTGATCGAGCGCAACACGACGATTCCGACGCGCAAGGGCGAGGTGTTCTCGACGGCATCGGACAACCAGACGTCGGTGGAGATCAAGGTGTTCCAGGGCGAGCGCGCGATGGCGCGGGACAACCGCATGCTGGGCGTGTTCCAACTGGTGGGCATTCCTCCGGCTCCGCGCGGCGTGCCGCAGGTTGAGGTGACGTTCGACATTGACGCCAACGGCATTTTGCACGTGGTGGCGAAGGACCGGGCGACGAACAACGAGCAGAAGATCACGATCACTTCGTCGTCCGGCCTGTCAAAAGAAGAGGTCGACAAGATGGCGCGCGACGCCGAGTCCCACAAGGGCGAGGACGAGAAGCGCAAGCAGGAGATCGACCAGCGCAACCAGCTCGACACGGCGATCTACAGCGCGGAGAAGACTCTGAACGAGAACCGCGACAAGATCGGCGAGACCGAGGCGAAGAACGTCGAGGAGGCCATCGCCAACGCGAAGAAGGCGCTGGAAACCGGCGGCCTTGACAACATGAAGCAGGCGCAGGAGCGGCTGCTGCAGGCGAGCCACAAGCTGGCCGAGATCATGTATCAGCAGGCGGCGCAGCAGGCCCAGGCGGGCGGCACGCAGCCGGATGGCGCGGCATCGGGCGACTCTTCGCAGCAGCAGCAACAGCAGAAGAAGGACGACGTGGTGGACGCCGAGTTCGTCGACGTCGACGACAACAAGAAGTAACTGACGCCCGCCGGGGGATTTGAGAAGGCGACATATGCCGACAGTCAAGGACTACTACCAGGCGCTGGGGGTAAAGCGGGAGGCGTCCACGGACGACATCCGCAAGGCCTACCGGCGCCTGGCGCGCAAGCATCACCCTGACCTCAACCCCGGCGACAAGGCGTCCGAAGACCGCTTCAAGGAAGTGCAGGAAGCGTACGACATCCTGAGCGACTCCAAGAAGCGGAAGATGTACGACCAGTACGGCTTCTACTCCGAGCAGGGTTTCCCGGGCGCCGGCGCCCAGCAGCCGGGCGGAGCGGGATTCGGCTTCGGCGGCTTCGATTTCTCCGAGGCCTTCGGCGGAGCGGGCGCCGGTGCGGGAGCGCAAGGCGGCTACGGCGGCTTTAGCGACATCTTCAACCAGTTCTTCGGCAAGCGCGGGCCGAGCCAGGGCGCCGGGGGTCCGGAGCCCGAAAAGGGTTCGGATCTGGAGTATTCGCTGTCGATTGGATTCTGGGAGTCGATACACGGCGCTCAGGTGCGGCTGAACATTCACCGTCTGGATCAGTGCCAGCAGTGCAGAGGCACCGGAGCTTCGGGCGGCGCGTCAACGGCGTGCCCGCAATGCGCCGGCAGCGGCAACGTGACGCAGATGGCGGGGGCGATGCGGTTCTCGCTGACGTGCCCGCGCTGCGGCGGCACGGGCCGGCTTCGGAACAAGTGCGGCGAGTGTCTGGGTGAAGGTCGCAAGGCCGTGAACGAGAGCGTGGAAGTGCGCATTCCGGCCGGTGCGAGCGCGGGCGCGCGGCTGCGCGTGGCGGGCAAGGGCAACGCGGGCACGATGGGAGCCCCGTCGGGCGACCTCTACATCACGGTTCGCGTGGAGCCGCATCCGTTCTTTACGCGCGAGGGCGACGACGTGCTGATCAAGGTGCCCGTCACGGTGACCGAAGCCGGGCTGGGCGCGAAGATCGAAGTGCCCACGGTGGACGGACGGGCGCTGCTGAAGATTCCGCAAGGCACGCAGAACGGCCAGAAGTTCCGCTTGCGGGAGAAGGGCGTCTTCAACTCAAGAAAGAACACGCGTGGCGACCAGATTGTGGAGATCTCAATTCAGGCGCCTGATGTACGCGACGAGCGGACCCGTGATCTGCTGAAGAAGTTGGCTCAGGTGGATACGCGCGACCCTCGCGCCGAACTGTGGTCGGCCGAATTCGGGCAGAAGGTGTAGTGCAATGCCGAAGTCACGCTCCAGAGCGGCATACATGATCTCGGCGGTGGCGGAGAAGTATGACGTCCACCCGCAAACCCTGCGTCTGTACGAGCGCGAAGGGCTGCTGAAGCCGTCGCGGAGCGACGGAAACACGCGGCTCTACACGGACGACGACCTGCGTCGGTTGGAAGTGATTCTGGAGTTGACGCGTGAACTGGGCGTGAACCTGGCGGGCGTCGAAATCATCCTGAACATGCGCGAGAAGATGTCGGCGATGCAGGCGCAGATCGAGCAGTTCGTGAGCGAATTGAACCGCGAGTTGGGCAAGTCCCTCCATCAGCCCGAGTCTCACCCGCAGAACGCGCTGATGCGTGTGGCGCGGGTCGAGACGATCGAGACGGCCGCACCCCCGGGCAACAACCGTAAACGCACGCGCTAAAGCCCACCGTGTCATGCTGTGACGGATGACACGAAAAGTCCGGTGGGGCGTTGTGGGCGCGGCGAAGATCGCGACGCAGAAGGTAATCCCCGCGATGCAGCGCGGCGCGCACTGCGAGATTGCGGCGATTGCTTCGCGGGATCTCACGAAGGCGCAGGACACCGCGCGGAAGCTGAACATCCCCAAGGCGTACGGCTCATACGAAGAACTGTTGCGCGACCCTGACATCGACGCCATCTACAATCCGCTGCCGAATCATCTGCATGTGCCGGTGACGGCGCAGGCGGCCGAAGCCGGCAAGCACATCCTTTGCGAGAAGCCTCTGGGGTTGAACGCCGAGGACGCCCGGAAGCTGATCGAAGTGCGCCAGCGTACGGGAGTGAAGATCGGCGAAGCGTTCATGGTGAAGACGCATCCCCAATGGGTGCGGGCGCGCGAGATTGTGCGGTCAGGAGAACTGGGGCCGTTGCGGTCGGTGATGGGCGCGTTCAGCTACTTCAACAACGATCCGGCAAACGTGCGAAGCAAGCCGGAGTGGGGCGGCGGCGGGCTGTTGGACATCGGCTGTTACACGATTCTGTCGGCGCGGATGCTCTTCAGCGAGGAGCCCCTGCGCGTGTGCGGACTGCTCGAGAGAGATCCCGAGTTGGGCGTGGACCGGCTGACCTCGGCGCTGCTAGATTTCCCATCCGGGCAAGCAGTATTCACGGTCTCGACGCAGCTTGTCCCCTACCAGCGCGTGCAAGCGATGGGGACGAAGGGGCGAGTCGAGATCGAAATCCCATTCAATGCGCCGCCAGACCGGCCCACGCGCATCTTCGTCGATGTAGGTGGGGCTCTGGATGGATCGACGGTTCGAACTGAAGAATTCGCCGTGTGCGATCAGTACACAATCCAGGGCGACCTGTTCTCACGCGCCATCCTGGAGAACGGTGAAGTGGCGATGCCCATCGAGGAATCAATCCGGAACATGGCAGTGATTGACGCGGTGTTCGAGTCGGCGCGCACGGGCGCGTGGATTAGCGTTCCTTGATGCTGACGGTGTGCAGCCCGCACTCCAGCTTCTGCCCGCCCCAGCGCCCTGAACGCGCATGGGAGCCCGATTCCGGCTTCGCCGTGCACGGTTCGCAGCCGATGCTCGTATAGCCCTGCTCGTACAGCGGCAGGACGGGGATCTCTTTCGCAGCGATGTAGGCTTCCACGTCGCGCCAGACCCAGTCATAGAGGGGGCTGACCTTGCGCAGGCTCAAGCCATTGGGGAAAGTGTGCTGCTCGATCGGCTGCAAATTCGCACGCGAAGGCGACTGCTCCCGGCGCAGGCCCGTAAACCACGTTTCGTAGCCGGAGAGACCTTCGAGAAGCGGTTCAACCTTGCGCGCCTGGCAGCATTCCTGAATGCCGTCCTTGTCCGGAGCGGTCCAGCGGCGGCCGACCAGGTTCACCAGGTTCAGCTTCCATTCCGCTGTGAGCCGGTCACGGTACTCCAGCGTCTCCTTGAAGTGATAGCCGGTCTCAAGGAACAGTACGGGGATGTCCTGTTGGGCCTGGCGGAGGAGATGTAGAACCACCATGTCTTCGCTCTGGAAGCTGCACGTGAAGCAGGCGCGTCCGGGCGCGGCGTCCAGGGCCTGGAGGATCACGTTTTGCGCGCTGGTGAGAATATCGGGCATGGCTTAGATCCCTTCTCCGGCGTCCACCGCGGTCTGATCCAGGAAGACCCCGGCGCGGCGCAGACGTTCAATCATCTCGAGCACAGCCTCTTCAACGTCGGAACTGAGGCCGGAAGCATTCAAAGCGGATCCGGTGTTGGAGGTCGTCAGGACGATCTGCCCAAGCTTTACCAGCGGCTGAACCGGCACCGAGGCATCCTCGACGAATAGCACGTGGCGGTGGTCCTCGATCAAAGCGCGTTCGAGCGCGGGGGCAACATCGGGCCGCAAGGACAAATCGACCAGCACCCCGCGATGGCCGTATAAGGCAACACGCTCGGCGGGCGTGATGCGGCCCTGCCTGAACTCGACGTTCTTCGAGGCGCGCCGCTCGCGCGCGGCTGCGGATTCGATCATGCCGGCGCCCAGCGTGAGGTTCGAGATCGGATCGATCAGGATGAACCCGCCCGTGGCGCGGTTGTTGCGATAGGAGTCATATGGCAGCGGCTCGGCGGTTTCGAGCTGAACCTTGCCAATCTCGTTCAGTGCGATGCTCTGGCCCTCGATTCGTGCCGGAACGAGCCGGGATCCGTGCTGCAAAAGATACGTCCGCCTCGGCACAAGCGGCTCTTCGTTCATCCAAACAATGCGGCAATGGAAGCGGCGGGCTAGGTGCGGGGCCGTTTCCGGCACGGCCAGGACGTCGCCACGGGCGATGTCAAGCTCGTCTTCAATCTCCAGCGTGACGGACATGGGCGCGTAGGCGCGCTCCAGGTCGCCGTCGAACGTCACAATGCGCTTCACGCGGCTGCGGCGTCCGGACGGGAGCGCCACTACTTCGTCGCCGACTCCGATCGAGCCGCTGGCGATCTGCCCGGCGTAACCGCGGAAATCAAGGTGCGGCCGGATGACCAACTGTACCGGGAGGCGGAAAGGAAGGTCGGCGGCAGGCGGGGCCTCAAGAGTTTCGAGCAGGTCGAGCAGGGAGGGTCCCTGATACCAGGGGGCGCGCGGGCTGTGGGTAACGACGTTGTCGCCGTCGAGAGCGGAGACCGGAATCCAGTCCGCGACGGCGCCATCGAGCTCCGCCAGCAGCGGCTCGGCCTGCTTCCGGATGTCCTCGAAAACGTCCTGCCGGAAGTCCATCAGGTCCATCTTGTTGACAACGAAGATCAGGCGACGCACGCCGAGCAGCCAGGCGATGGTGGCATGCCGCGTCGTCTGCGGCAGCACGCCCTTGCGGGCGTCAATCAGCAGGATGGCGATCTCGGCTGTGGAGGCGCCGGTGGCCATGTTCCGCGTGTACTGTTCGTGGCCAGGCGTGTCTGCAACGATGAAGCGCCTGCGCGGCGTCGCGAAGTAGCGGTAGGCGACGTCGATCGTGATGCCCTGCTCCCGCTCGGCGCGGAGGCCGTCAGTGAGCAGCGACAGGTCCAGGCCTCGTGATGCGCGATTGACTTTGCTGCGGCCCAACTCTTCGAGCTGGTCTTCCCAGACGGTCTTCGTATCGTGCAGCAGGCGGCCGATGAGAGTCGATTTGCCGTCATCCACGCTGCCGGCCGTCGAGATGCGCAGCAACGGCTTCTCGCCCTCCGTCGAGGTAAAGTGCGAGATCGGCAGGTACTTGGGCTCCGTGAGCGTGGTCATCCTAGAAGTACCCCTCGCGCTTCTTGATCTCCATGGAGCCTTCCTGGTCGTGGTCGATAATGCGGTTCTCGCGCTCGGATCGTTTGAAGGCGACCAGTTCGTCGATGATCTTCGGCAAAGTGTCGGCCTCGGAACGGATCGCGCCGCTGCACGGTGTGCAGCCCAGTGAGCGCATACGGCACATCACGGTCACCGGCTTTTCGTTCGGCAGCAGCTTGACGTTCGATTGCAGCGGAATCACCGAGTTCCCACGCAGTAAAACTTCGCGCGGTTTGGCAAAGTAGAGCGGGACGATGGGGATGCTCTCAAGCTCGATGTAGCGCCAAACGTCCATCTCAGTCCAGTTAGAAAGCGGGAAGACACGAATGGATTCGCCGGGGTCGACACGGCCGTTGTAAAGATTCCAGAGCTCGGGGCGCTGGTTGCGGGGGTCCCAGCGGCCTTCGCGGTCGCGGAACGAAAAGACGCGCTCCTTGGCGCGGGACTTCTCCTCGTCGCGCCGGGCGCCGCCCAAGGCGGCATCGTATCCGCCAGACTTCAAGCCGTCCACCAGCGCGCGGGTCCGGAGCAGGGAGCAGCACTTGGAGGTCCCCAGATCGTAGGGGTTGGCCCCCGCCGTGATCGCTTCCGTGTTCGTGTAGACCCGCAGATCGGCGCCGATTTCGCGCGTGAACCGGTCGCGAAACTCGATCATCTCCGGGTACTCGTACGTCGTGTCGATGTGCAGCAGCGGGAACGGGATCTTCCCTGGAAAGAATGCCTTACGGGCGAGGTGAACCAGGACGGAGGAGTCCTTGCCGATGGAGTACAGCAGGACCGGCTTCTGAAACTGCGCAGCGGTCTCGCGCAGGATGTGGATGCTCTCCGCCTCGAGGGCACGCAGATGGGACAAAACGAGTTGCGACATTGGCCGAAGGGCTACACCTGTCAGGATAGCTCATCTACCTAATGTCCATCAAGAACATATACATTCGAGGAGTACGGCTGGGGGTAGGCGCGGTGAAGCTGGCGATCACCCGGCCTTGATCCTCCGGTAGACCCAAAGAATCAAGATTGCCCCCAGGACCGACGCGATGAGCCCCGCGCCCCCGCCCGGTTCATACCAGCCGAGGGCACGGCCGATGTAACCGGCAACGACAGAGCCAGCGATGCCTAAGAGCATCGTGATGAGGATCCCGCCCGGGTCCTTGCCGGGCATCAGCCATTTGGCCAGCGCTCCTGCGACCAGACCGATGATGCACATCCACAGCAGGCTGAACACGTGAGCCTCCTTCGCATGAGAGATTCGCCGCGCCGCCCAATATACAGGATTCCCCGTGCCGCGAACAGGCTTATTCGAGCGGACCCCTCGGGAGTTGGCTAGCGAGCAGCCGGACCGGACGGCGTTACGTGCTCCAGCACCTGTCCATCCTCGATGAGCCGCGCCTTCAACTTCTCGTAAGGGACATCCTGCACGTCGAGTTTGCCGTCGAGCGCCAGGACGGCCGCGGTCGCCGCGGATTGTCCCAGGATCATGAAGACCGGCTCCATACGAATGGACCCGTAGGCGATGTGCGAACTGGAGACGCAAACGGGCACCAGCAGGTTCGCCGCCTGGCCTTTCTTCGGCACCAGCGATCCGTAAGAGATCTGATACGGGCCATTGGTCGAAACGCCAATATCTCCCTCATTCTGCACGTAGCCTTCGGGGGTGACGTAGCGCTGGATGTTATGCGAATCGATTCCGTACGAGCCCATGCCGACGGGTTCCGGCGTGGGCCGCCTCTTCAGGAGTTCGTTTTCGGTCATCACGTATCGGCCCACCATGCGGCGCGCCTCGCGGACGTAGATCTGGTGCGGCCAGTTGCCGTTGTCTTTGAACTCGTCCTTGGCGAGACCCCACTTTGCCATGGCAGAGCGGACATCCTCCGGCACGCGAGGATCGTTGGCGATGAAGTACAGCCACCCTTGCTGGTAATCGACGTGCTCCTGGATGATTTCGCGCCGCCGGGCGTAGCTGGCCTCCGGATAGTCCCAGTTCATTCCGATGTTGTCGGTGCTGAACGGCCCGTGATTGTTGGTGTCGGTCTTGCCGTTGGGAATGGGGTCAAATTTGTCGAACGTCTCCCGCCAGCCCGCGGCGAAGATCCTCAGCAACAGTTCGTACTGCGCCGGATCGTATTTCGCCGGCTTGGGAAATGGAACGCGATTGGCGGGGACCTTCGTCAGGCACATGCGGAAGCAGTAGGCCTGCACCTTCTTGTCGCCCTCGCCGTAGTTGCCGGGGGGATTCGCGCTGATGCGTGGAAGCAAGCCGCTGGCGGGATCGCCCGGAACGATGTAAGGGGAGATCGGCGTCTTCACCGCGCCGAAGTGATGCCGGTGGTGCAGCACCCCCGTCTGAACTCCGTTCCACTTCTCGCCATACGTCTGCGTCGACTCGCGGCCGACGTGGTAATCCACGCCGGCGGCCGCCATGAGATCTCCTTCGTAGGTCGCATCGATGAACATTCGCGCCGAGAAGGTGGTCCCATCCAGCATGGTGATGGAGGTAATCCGCCCGCCCTCCTTCTTGACGCCCTTCTCGCGGTCAAGCCAGGCGTTTCGAACGATGGGGATCTTCGTCTCCTTCACCCAGGCTTCGAAAACGCTCTCGGCCGCGTGCGGTTCAAAGATCCACATCGTCCGCGCGCCATGGTCCAGCGCTTCAGTGCCTTGCCCCTTGTTGCCGTACTCCTCGCGCTTCTGCCAGCGCCATGCGGCGGGCTTTTGGTAGTGCATGAAGACGCGGTGGTAGAACTCGCGTGACAAGCCGCCGATCACCGCCTTGTTTCCGGAATCAGTCCAGCCGAGTCCTCCTGCCGTGAGACCGCCCAGATGCCGCTCGGGACAAACCATGACCACGGACTTGCCCATGCGCTTGGATTGGATGGCCGCCGTTACTCCGGCTGAGGTGCAACCGTAGATGAGGATGTCGGCCTGCCGCGGTGCGGCGGCGTGTGCCAGCGGAAGAGAGAGCAGGAGCGCGGCGATTCGATAGACGGGGAACATGCTGAGAGTGTCCGGGTCCACGAGGATAAGTGGACTTTAGGATCATATCGTCATCTGCCCTACCCGGTTCTGCCTCCTCGGCCTGCCACCAACTTCTCCAGTTGGACGCGGAGCGTCTGCTTCAGCGGGGCGCTCGCCTGATCCTGAGCCAGATTCTTGAGCTCTCGCGGATCACGATTGTAGTCGTACAGCTCTTCGCCCTCGCGGCCGCCGTCCCACATGGTGTAGCGGTACCGCTCATTGCGCAGTGAGTAGCCCATCACCCAGCGCTTCTCGTCGCCGCGTCTGACCTGCGTGATTGCCGGCCGGTCCCAGGGCGCTTTCGGATTGTCGAGCAACCTGCGCAGGCTCGCGCCATGCAGGTTCGTTGGCGCCTGCGCGAGCCCGCACAGATCGGCCAGCGTTGGGTAGAGGTCGAGGAACTCTACAGTCCTGCCGCACGATTTGCCTTGCGCCTTCACTCCTCTTCCGGCGATCAGAAGCGGCGACCGCGCCGCATACTCGAACAGAGTCTGCTTCATCCACTGGCCGTGCTCGCCCAGCCCGTAGCCGTGGTCGCTCCAGAACACGATGGTCGTCTGCCTATCGAGAGTCAGTCGCTGAAGCGCATCCAGAAGCCGTCCGACCTGCGCATCCACAAATAAGATTGAGGCGTAATAGGCCCGCATCACTTCCAGCCGCTGGCGCTCAGTCAGTCCCCAGTGAGCCGGGCGAGTGAAGTAAGCCCACTGGGGCGCGATCGACATCTCCCATTCTTCAAATGGGATCAGCTTCACAGCGTCCAGCGGGATCTTGTCGAAGTACTTCGATGGCGCGATATACGGGCAATGCGGCCGATAGAAGCCGGCGCCCAGAAACCAAGGCCGCCCCCGATTCTCCTCCATCAGCCGGATGGTCTCCGAGGCGACGATGCCGTCCGTGTGCTCTTCATCCTTCGCCGGCGATGCGTAGTAGGACAGTGAACTGCCCAGGCCACGAGTCGGCGTGTAGTTCGTGAGAAGCGGTTCTTCCCGCTTCTTGTCCACGCCGATGGGATTCACCTTCTGATTCCACGTCGGCGGATCGTCCAGCCCATCCGTGCCGATCTGCCCTGGATTCCCGTAGTGGTAGATCTTCCCGACGCGTGCCGAGAAGTACCCATTCTTCTGGAACGCCTGCCCCAGGGTCACCACGTCGGGCACGGACTCCCGGAAATGGCGCTTCAGGTCATAAACCTGCGTCGTGTCCGGAGCAAGCCCCGTCATGATGGATGCCCGCGACGGGCTGCAGAGCGGAAACTGGCAGTACGCGCGATCGAACCGCACGCCCTTCTGCGCAATGCGGTCCAGGTTCGGCGTCTTCACCAGCGGATGCCCGTACGTGCTGAAACAGTTGTTCAGATCGTCCGATGCGATGAAGAGGACACTTCCCCGCTGCTGTTGCGCCAACGTCGCGCTCAGCGCGGATACACCCGCCGCCGCAAAGAAGCTTCGTCTCGTGTACATGCGTTGCTCCGTATCCGTCCATTGTGAATCAGATAATTGTGTGCCATACAATGGCCCCATGACGTGCACGGACCTCACTCGGCGCCAGGCCCTCGGTCTGGCTGTTTCCGCTGTCGCAGGGTGGTCGAAGCCCGCTCCGGCATCCACCGTCGCCATCGCCCGTAGCCGCGCCTACGACCCGAAGATCTACGACACGCTGAAGACTCTCGCCGATCAATGCGGCGGCCTCGGCAGCGTGGTGAAGGGCAAGACCGTCGCGCTGAAGTTGAACCTGACGGGCAATCCGTCGCGGTTCCCCGTGAAGCCCGATCTGCCCTACCGCAACGAACCCGGCACGGTGCTGGCCCTGTGCCAGTTGATGGCGCGAGCCGGCGCGAAGCGCATTCGAATCATCGAAAGCTTCTTCCCCGCGCGCCAGGAGCCTGAGTTGTGGGCACGCTACGGTCTGGACGTCAAAGCGATCGATAACTGCGGCGCCAAAGTCGAATGGGAAAACACAAATAACCTCGGCCTGGGCCGGCAGTATGTTCGCTTGAAGGTGCCGGGTGGCGGGCTCATGTACCCCGCGTACGACCTGAACCACTCGTATCAGGATTGTGACGTCTACGTCTCCCTCTCCAAGCTCAAGAACCACTGGATCGCCGGCGTAACGATGACCATGAAGAACAACTTCGGCATCACGCCGTGCTCGCTCTATGGCGGCGACGCCGGCCCCGACGGCAACGAGAATCCCCAGCAGGAACGCGGGCCCGTTGGCCACAGCGGGACGAAGACCCCACCGAGGGGCGTCCCGCAGGAGTTGTACCCGGACACTCCCCGTGAGCCCGGCTTCCGCGTCCCCCGCATCGTCGTGGATCTCTGCGCCATCCGCCCGGTGGACTTCTCGGTCGTCGACGGCATCGAGACCATCCGCGGCGGCGAAGGTGAGTGGAACCGCGGCGTCGAGATCGTGAAGCCCGGCGTCCTGATCGCAGGCCGCAACATGGTTTGCGTCGACACGGTCTGCACGGCCGTCATGAGCTACGATCCACGCGCCTCCCGCGGCAGTTCCCCGTTCCTGAACGGCGACAACGGTCTCCTGCTGGCCGAGGCGGCAGGCCTCGGCTCGGCCGACATCGCGAAGATCGAGATCGCGGGCGTCAGTCTGAAGGACGCAAAAGTCGACTTCGGCCCCGGCCCTATCGGCCGGAAGATCTTCTCCGCTTAGGGATACACCCTCTCTTTGCAGTCCTGGGAAGCGCAACGGAGTTCGCCCCGGCACGTCAACGATAATGGAAGTGGACAGAAGTTGCTGGGGAAGGGGAAGTAGAACCGACATGAAGGGAATCCGTGCGGTTGCCGCATTCGCGGTGTTTGCCGCCGTGCCTGCCGTCTTTGCACAGTCCGAGGCGGGCGCTCCTGCCATGCAACGGCCCAAGGCCGGCCCAGTCCAAATCATGCGGTCCTCGGAGATCCGCGCCGGGATGAAGGGCATCGCCTGGACCGTCTTTCAGGGCAGCGAACCCGAGGCGGTCCCGGTCGAGATCATCGGTCCGTGGAAGAACGCCTGGGGCCCGAAGCAGGACGTCATCCTTGCCAAGCTCGGCGGCAAGGCGGCAAGAACGAATGTCGCCGGAGGCATGAGCGGCAGCCCGGTCTACATCGACGGCAAGCTGATCGGCGCCATCGCACTGCGCATCAGCGTCTTTTCGCCCGACGCCATCTGCGGCATCACCCCCATTGAGCACATGCTCGAAATCAACGAGCAGGACGCCACCAAACCCGCGGCTCCCAAGGCTCCCGCGCAGACGGCGACGCGCGCCGAATTGGCCGTCCCCCCCAGTCTTCTCGATCAGGGCCAGCGTCTCGTTCCCATCGAAACGCCGCTCGCCTTCGCCGGCTTCCACGAATCCACGCTGCGCGAGTTCAGGCCGTTCTTCGAGCAGATGGGCATCCAGGCTGTGCAGGGCGGCGCGGCCGGAAACATCGCCAGCCCCGCTCCCGCGCCCGGCTGGGAGAAGGCGCTTCAGCCCGGCGATGCCATTGCCGGCGTGCTCGTCTCCGGCGATCTGAACATCACTGGGCTCGGCACGGTCACGTATAACGACGGCCGCCGCGTCCTTGGCTTCGGCCATAGCTTCTTCAACCTCGGCCCTGTCAGCATGCCGATGAGCAAGGGCGAGGTCCTCATGGTCCTCAGCTCTCAGTTCCAGCCCAACAAGTTCGCCAACGCCACGGAGATCGTCGGCGCGCTCAAGCAGGATCGCCACTCCGGCATCATGGGCATGCTGGGCGAAACCGCCGAAACCATCCCTGTCTCCCTGAAGGTGAAGTCCGCCGCTGGCGAGAAGGATTTCAACTTCAACGTCTTCGTCCACCCCCGCTGGACGCCGTTCCTGATGATGATCTCGGTCTTCAATACTCTTCAGGACCTGAACGAGACAGTCGGCGACGAAGCCACGTACACCATGCAGGGCACCGTGGAGCTGAACGGCCTGGAGCCCCTGAAGGTCCGCAACATGATCGCCACGGGCGAAGCACCCATGCCTGCCTCCATGCAGATGGCCGCCTGGTGGGCGGACAGGTTCAATCGTCTCTTCCAGAACCCCGCCTCGCTCCCCAACGTGAAGAAGGTCACGGCCACCCTCGAGATGGTTCCGGTCCGAAAGACCGCCACTATCGAAAGCGCCTGGCTGGACAGCTCTGAAGTCACTGCGGGCAGCGAAGTCACCGGCAAGATTTCGCTTCGTCCCTGGCGCGGCGAGCGCATCATGCGCGACTTCCGCTTCCGGGTCCCCGCCGGCCTTCCTCGCGGCGAACATCGACTGCTGATCAGTGACGGCGACACCCTGGACCGCGCCCAGACCATGGCTGCGATGACCAACCGCTTCCTCGACCTTCAGCAGGCCGTCTCGCTCATGAATCGCGAGAAAGACAACGACCGCCTTTACGTCTCCGTCGTGCAATCCCGTCCCACGGTTTATGCCGACGATAAGGCCCTCGCCGGCGTTCCCGCGTCCGTCCTGAATGTCTTGCAGACGGGCCGTTCGGGCCGCCCCTTCACGGCGGTGAACGAGACCGCGGATCCCCAGCTTGAACTGCCCTTGGACCACATCATTACGGGAAGCACCGTCATCCGCTTCCGCGTCAGGTAGGCAAAGAAAGAAATCATGAACGCGAATATGGGAAGAGTCGCGCTGGCCCTGGCCTCCGCCGCGGTCCTGCTGCATGCCGTTGAAACCAGGACCTGGACGCAAAGCGAAGCGTCCGAATTTGAGAAGGGAACCCAGAAAGGGGTCTCGATCTCCAGCACGGGGCGGGTCACGCTGGCGCCCGTCTTCAAGGAGGTCTACGACGCCTCCGTGCCGCAACTCTGGTCCGGCGCAACCGACGCGAAGGGCAATCTGTATGCCGGCGGTGCGGACGGCCAGGTCTTCATCGTCGATCCAAGCGGCAAGGGCCGCGTGCTGACCACCCTGGAAGGCGGCGCCGTTTACGCTCTCGCGGTCAGCCCGAAGGGCGAACTCTTCGCTGCCACCTCGCCTGATGCGAAGATCTACCGAGTTGCCGCCGACGGCAAATCGAAGGTCTTCTCCACGCCGAAGTCCCGCTACATTTGGGCGCTGGTCTTCGACGCTCAGGGCACGCTCTACGCGGCCGCCGGCGATCCAGGCCGGATCCTGCGGATCAGTCCCAACGGCGACGTAACCGCCGTCTTCGACGCCGAAGAGGCGCACGTTCGCTCCCTCGCCATCGACGCGAAAGGCAACCTGATCGCGGGCACTGAGCCCTCCGGCCTTGTGCTTCGCGTCTCGCCCAAGGGCGAGGGCTTCGTTCTTCATCAATCGGGCAAGCGTGAAGTCTCGGCTCTGGCCGTGGCGAAGGATGGCGCCATCTACGCCGCGGCCTCGGGTAATCGAGGCGCCACCGCGCCACCGCCAGTTGTCCCCGCACCAGCGCCAACTCCAGCTCCGACGGCCGCGGCTGCCACGCCGGCTCAACCAGGCCAACAGCAAGCCGCCAGCACAGTTCGTCCCATCGCCTCCGCGCCGCCATCGCTCGGTCCTTCCGCCGCGGGGGTCGCGGGCGGCAGCGAGATCTACCGCGTCGCTCCGGACGGCGAACCCCGCCGCCTCTGGTCGGACCCGCGCTCCATCGTCTACTCGCTCTCCTTCGACCGCAACGGCCTGCTCATCGCCGGGACTGGCAATGAGGGCAAGATCCTCCGCATCGACAGTGACCTCGAAAGCACGCTCCTCGTCGAAGCCGAACCGATGCAGGTGACCTCGATTGTCCCCGCCGCAAACGGCTCGCTCTACGCCATCACGGCCAACGCCGGCACGATCTATCGCCTCGGCCCCGAGACCGAAAAGCAGGGCACTCTCGAGAGCGACATCTTCGATGCCTCCGCCTTCACTTACTGGGGCCGCCTGCGTTGGGAAGGCGAGGCCCGTGGCGGCTCGATCGCTGTCGAGACGCGCAGCGGCAACCTCGACCGTGCTCAGAAGTATTGGAGCCCCTGGGCCGCCGTGGATGCCGCGAAAGGAGGACGTGTTCCCTCGCCGCCCGCCCGGTTCTTGGGCTGGCGCGTCACACTTACGGCCGCACCCAACGGCGCCTCGCCCCAGCTCTCGCTGGTCGATGTCGCTTACCAAGCCAAGAATGTGGCGCCTGTCATCGAGAAGATTGAAGTGGCACCGGCCAACTACAAGTTCCCGGCACCATCGCTCGCCACCTCGAGCTCCAACAACCTCTCTCTGGGCCCCATCGGCCAGCCGCGCCGTCCCGGGCCTTCCGCGCCGAATGTTGAGCCGGCCGGCGCCGTGACGCTGAGCTATGAGAAAGCCGCGATCAGCGCCCGCTGGCGTGCCTCTGACGCCAATGGCGACACCCTCCGCTACAAGGTCGAAATCCGCGGCGTCGAGGAGCAGACCTGGAAGCTGCTTCAAGACGACCTCAAGGAGAACCGCGTCACCTTCGACTCCCTGCGTTACGCCGACGGCCGCTACCGCCTCCGCGTCACCGCCAACGATGCCACCGACAACTACCCCGGCTTCGCACTGACTGCCGTCGCCGAGAGCGACGTCTTCATCATCGACAACACCGCGCCGCGTATCGAGAACTTCTCGGCCGCTGTCGAAGGCAAGCGTATCCGCATCCGCTTCAAGGGCGTCGACAACCTCACCCCGCTGATGTCGGCACAATTCTCCGTCAATGGCGGCGACTGGACGTATGTGCGCCCCGCCACCGGCATCACGGATTCGCTCGAGCACGAGTACGAGGCGGCAGCCGATCTGCCCGCGGGCGCCGAAACGGTCATCGCCGTGAAATTGAGCGATGAGAATGATAACGTGACGGTGCACAAAGCCGTGCTCCGTCCATGATCTCGCGTCGCGCCTTCACATCAATGCTCGCCGCGGGCGCAGGTGCTCTCCATGCCGCGCCCGCTCGGCCGAACATCATTCTGATCTTCGCCGACGATCTCGGCTACGGCGACCTTGGCTGTTACGGCCATCCGACCATTCGAACGCCGAATCTCGACAGGATGGCCTCCGAAGGCATCCGCTTCACTCAGTTCTACGCCGCCGCGCCCGTGTGTTCACCCAGCCGCGCGGCTCTTCTCACCGGCCGCTACCCCATGCGCTCCGGCGTCACGCGAGTCCTGTTCCCGGATTCTCAGGGAGGCCTGCCTCCCTCCGAGATCACAACGGCTGAAATCCTTCGCGATGCCGGTTACCGCACGGCGGCCGTCGGCAAATGGCACCTCGGACATTTGCCGCAGTATCTGCCCACGCAGCAGGGCTTCCAGTCCTACTTCGGCATCCCGTACTCGAATGACATGACGCCCACGGCGGGCCCCGGCTCGCCTGGCGCGCCGAAACATCCGCCGCTGCCCCTCATGCGCGACGACAAGGTCATCGAGCGTGAACCCGACCAGTCCCGCCTGACCGCGCGCTACACCGAAGAGGCCACCCGCTTCATCAAATCCTCCAAAGGGAAGCCGTTCTTTCTCTATTACCCGCAGACCTTCCCTCACGTGCCGCTCTACGCTAGCGAGAAGTTTCGCGGCACTAGCGCCCGTGGACTCTACGGGGATGTTGTCGAGGAACTCGACTGGAGTGTCGGCGCGATCTTCAAGACACTTCAGCAGATCGGCCTGGATCGCAACACGCTGGTCATGTTCACCTCAGACAATGGCCCGTGGCTCATCCGGGGTGAACACGGCGGCACTGCCGGCCTCCTCCGTGAAGGCAAAGGCACCACATGGGAAGGCGGCATGCGCGTCCCCTGTATCGCGCGCTGGCCGGAGCGCATCAGCCCCGGCCTCGTCAGCCGCACCTTCGCCAGCACCCTCGATCTCCTTCCGACCTTCGCAGACCTCGCCGGAGCAATGACGCCGGGTGACCGTGTGATCGACGGACAATCCGTCACCGCCCTTCTCCAAGGCGCCGGACGCGACCGCGAGCAGGAGTTCTTCTTCTGGGACCTCGAAGATCTGCGCGCCGTTCGCTTCGGCCGTTGGAAGCTCCACGTCTCGACAAAGAACGTCGTCGACCAGCCGCGCGGCGTCACGAAGCTCGACCGGCCGGTGCTCTACGATCTGCTCACCGATCCTTCTGAAACCACCGACGTGGCCGAAAAGAATCCTGACACCGTCCGCGATCTGCTGGCACGCATCGAAAAACACAAGGCCGGCATCGAGCCCGTCCCCTTGCAGCGCTGATCAGATCCGGTTGAACACCTCGATCGCTTTCGCCAGAGAGCGATACTGCTTGATGAACGGGACCATCTTCGTCTCGCGCTCGTCGATCTCCTTCGCCCGCTTCAGCACCTCGGCGGCCCGGGCCGATGGAACGACAACCACGCCGTCCTCGCCCGCCACGATGATGTCGCCCGGCGTCACCACCACTCCGCCGCACTCCACCGGGACGTCTCTAGCGACGCTCGCCCAGCGGCCCACGGCCGTTGCCGGACTCACGCTCGCCGCGTAGGTGGGCAGATTCAGGTCGCGCAACTCCGCCACGTCGCGCACGCCGCCATCCAGGATCATCCCGGCCATTCCGCGCGACTTTGCCGCCGTGCCCATCAGCCCGCCGATCGCCGCCACGTCCAATCCATCTTCCATCACGATCACTCCAATCGCGCCCGGCTTCGCGTTGTCGATCATCTCCACCGAGTGCTTCGTCGACAGCGCCGGAGTGGCCTTGTCCGGCGTTGCCGGTTGCACCAGTGATGTCGTCGCCCGTCCCACAATCTTGCCCGGCACCACGGGCCGGATCGTGTGCGACATGTAGCCTCTCTTGCCCACAATTTGATCCACCGCATCGGCCACCGATGCCACGGTGCTGCGCCGGAGGCCTTCAATGAGCGGATCCGCTGCCGGCTGCGTCTCGGCGGCCTGGAATCCGGCAAGAATCGCAATTGCGAGCACGGGCAATCCCGTGAACACCATCTTCCGGCGGGTCATGTCAGTTGTCTCCTTCCTTGTCCTTCGAAATCGGCGCGTAGCGGCCGTTCACGGCGCGCTTGTAGTCGTCCGGCGCCAGCAGAATCTGCAGTCCACGCTGCCCCGCCGACACCGAGATCCGGTCATACAATTGTGCGAACTCATCCACCACGACTGGATAGTCCTTCTTTCCCGCCAGAGCCGTCACGCCGCCACGGATGTAGCCCGTCAGCGGCTGCACTTCCTTCAATGGAACCGTATCTACCTTGCGGTCTCCCGTCGCCTTCGCCAGAGCCTTCAAATTCAGCGCAGCGTTTCCCGGAATCACGGCCAGGCAGACCCCGTTGCGGTCGCCTCGCGCCACCAGCGTCTTGAAGGTCTGCTCCACCGGGAATCCGATCTTCGCCGCCACCGTCTCCGCCGACAGGTCCTCGGGATCCACTTCGTACTCCCGGAGTTCGTGGGCGATCCCCAGCGACTCCAGCAGCCGGACTGCATTCGTCTTCGCGGATGCCATCTGACTTCGATCATACGGCGCACACGAGTCCAAGTGAGTGCTTGGCTACACTTGCAGGAGGAGTCCCCCGATTCATGCGAGTCCGTAAAGCCGTGATCACCGCCGCCGGCGCTGCCCAGCGGCGGCTGCCTCTTCAGAACCTGATCGATCGCGACGGCCGCGAACGCAGCGTGCTGGCGATCCTGGTGGAGGAAGCGGTACGGGCAAAGATCGAGGAGATCGCCGTGGTCGTCTCTCCGGGAGACGAAGAAGCATACTCCAAAGCCGTCACGGAGCACGCCGGCCGCATCACCTTCCTCCGCCAGGATGCTCCCCGCGGTTACGGCCACGCCGTCTGGTGTGCCCGAGACTTTACCGCCGGAGAAGCATTCCTTCATCTCGTGGGCGATCACGTCTTTGTCGGCGCACAACCCGGCGCCTGCGCCGCGCGACTCGTCGAAATCGCCGCCGTCGAGAAATGCTCCGTCTCCGCCGTGCAGCCCACCCACGAAAGCCTGCTGCTGCACTACGGCGTCATCGGCGGCCAACGTATGCAGGGAGCACACGGCGTCTACCGCGTCGAATCTGTCGTCGAGAAGCCCTCCCCCACGCAAGCTGAGCAGACGCTCATCGTCCCCGGCCTCCGCGCTGGGTACTACCTCTGTTTCTTCGGCATGCACGTCCTCAGTCCCACGGTCATGGATCTGCTCCATCAGGCCCTCCACGATGGCAGCAAGGAGAAGATCTCTCTGTCAGCGGCGCTTGATGCGCTGGCGGCCAAGGAACGCTACCTGGCCGCCGAGATGAGCGCCCGCCGTTATGACATCGGCGTCCACTACGGCCTGCTCACCGCGCAACTCGCGCTGGCCCTCAACGGCAAGGATCGCGACGAAGTCCTCACCACGCTGGTGCGCCTGCTCGCGGTCGCGCCCGGCGCGGAGCCGTCCCATGAGTGATCTCTCATCGATCATCACCGCTGCCGAAAAGGCGGTGCGGGATCGCTCACTCGACGACTTTGCCGCCCATGCCAGCCTCGCAGCCATTCTCACCGAGTGCGATTCGCTCGAGGATCTCCGCCGGACTAGCGGCAACCTCTACGAGCGCGTGCGAGCGCTGTTCTTCCTCTACGCGCTGCATCGTTTCCACGTCCCCGGCAAGCCGGGACTCGCGCAACACGCCCGCATCCCGTTCGCCGGCTACACGCACCTGCTTGAGCGCCGCTTCGAGGAAGCCATCCGCGCCTTCAACGATCTCCAGCGGCGCGACGGCGCATCCGAAACCATCTCCTCCGCCCTCGCGGCAGCCTATCGCGGACTCGGCTTCCAGACCCTCGCCGACCAGGTCCGCCGCAGCGTCCGCTCCGTCCGAGGCAATCAGTGGATGTTCCGCACCGGACATCCGGCGGACTGCGCTCTGCGCATCCACCCCGCGCTCCTCGAAAAGCGGGACGGCCTCTTCCCCGTCCTGCGTGAAGCCACGCCGGTCCGCATGGACCTTTCGCACAGTGGCTGGAGCGATATCTTCTTTCTTGGCATGGACTTCCCGGAGGGCGCTCGGGTCCTCAACATCTCCATCGACCTCGCCGTGCGCGGCCACGGCGCACCTCGCCCGCCAGTCGAGGCCTTCTTCCGCGTCATCGATCAGCCCGTCCTCCGGCTCGTCAGCACGGACCTCCAGGCGCAGGCCGAAATCTCCTCCCTCGACGATGTCTTCGACTTCGCCCGCGATTACCTCGGCCTCCTCAAAGCCGCCGTCATCGCCTCCGGTCTCGTTCCGCCCGGCATGGAAGGCTCCGATCAGTCCCTCGAGGATCTACTCCGGCGACTCACCGGGCTCCCCGGCCACGGCATCGAGATCGTCAGCCAGGTCAACGGCATCCCGAAGGGCTCGCGGCTCGCCGTCAGCACAAATCTGCTCGCGTCGCTCATCGCGGCTTGCATGCGAGCCACGGGCCAGGTGGACACGCTGACGGGGCCGCTCGGCGAGGACGACCGCCGCCTCGTCGCTGCCCGGGCGATTCTCGGTGAATGGCTCGGCGGCTCCGGAGGCGGCTGGCAGGACTCCGGCGGCGTCTGGCCCGGCATCAAACTGATTCAAGGGGAGTTAGCAAAGAATGGCGACGCCGAGCACGGCGTCAGCCGGGGCCGTCTGCTGCCGCGCCACACGGTCTTCGACTCCGCCGCAATCCCCGACGACGTCCGTCGCAAGCTCGAGCAAAGCCTCGTGCTCGTCCACGGCGGAATGGCCCAGGACGTCGGGCCGATCCTCGAGATGGTCACCGAGCGCTACCTGCTCCGTTCGCCGCGCGAGTGGCAGGGCCGTCTCCAGGCCATCAGACTGCTCGATGAGATTGTCGCCAACCTCAGCAAGGGCGACATCCAGGCCCTTGGCGGCTGCACCCAGCGCAACTTCGACGGCCCCATCCAGACGATGATCCCCTGGGCTGGAAACCACTACACTGAGGAACTCATCCGGCAAGTCCGCCAGAAGTTTGGAACGAACTTCTGGGGCTTCTGGATGCTGGGCGGCATGTCCGGCGGCGGCATGGGCTTCCTGTTCGCGCCAGACGCGAAACAGGCCGCGCAGGACCGCCTGGCGGCCATCATGTCCGCCACCAAACAGAGGCTCGAGGGCGGCGTCCCGTTCGCCATGGAGCCCGTCGTCTACGATTTCGCCATCAACGAAACCGGGACCTGCGCCCGGCTGATGGACGGCGCCGCCGCCCTGTTGCCGCCGCAGTATTACACCCTCGTTCTCCCCGGCCTGGTCCGCCAGGAGCAGCGTTCTCTCCCGTCCGGCCGCCGCACGGAGATGGCCCGCTTCGGCTCGGCCTGTCACGACGACCCCACGCTGGCCGGAATGGCCTCGACACTCATCGACCATCTGCTCCCTCAGCACGGCGGAAACGTCGAAGAATCAGCGAGAAAGCTCGACGAACTTCTCGAAGAATGCGGCTTCGATCGCGACCAACACGAAAAAATACGAAACGAACTCCGTTCGGGCCGGATCGGCCTGGCCCAGAACCGCCTGCCCGCCAGCAGCCGCATCGAGGATGTCCGCGACGGCGACGTCACCGACGCCCGCGCCGGGCTTCCTTCGAGTTACAACGCCACCGGGAACGCCGCGCTCGTCGAAGGCACTGTCGCCATCATCACCCTCGCCGGCGGCGCCGGGAGCCGCTGGACGCACGGCGCCGGCGTCGTCAAGGCGCTAAATCCCTTCGTTCGTCTTGCCGGTAAGCACCGTAATTTCGTCGAGATCCACATCGGGAAAAGCCGCCGGTCCTCCCGCGCTGCTGGCGCGACTCTGCCGCACATCTTCACCACCAGCTACATGACGGACAGCGCCATCCGTCGCCATCTAAATCACGAAACGAACTACGGCTACGAGGGACCGCTGGTCCTCTCGCCCGGCCGCAGCATCGGCCTCCGACTCATCCCCATGGTCCGCGACCTCCGGTTCGCCTGGGAGGAGATGCCCCAGCAGATCCTCGACGTCCAGAAGCAGAAGGTTCTCGAGAGCCTCCGCGCCAGCCTCCAGAACTGGGCGCGGACGATGGGCGAGGGCAGCGACTACACGGACAATCTCCCGTCCCAGTGCATCCACCCTGTCGGCCACTGGTACGAAATCCCCAACCTGCTTCGCAACGGCGTGCTCCGCGACCTGCTCAGCCAGCGCCCGCAACTCAGGTACCTGCTGCTTCACAACATCGACACTCTCGGCGCAATGGCTGATCCCGCGCTGCTCGGCCTGCACATCGAATCCGGCGCCGCCATCACCACTGAAGTCATAGAGCGCTTCGTCGACGACCGCGGCGGCGGCCTCGCTCGCGTCGACGGCCGCGTGCGGCTCGTCGAGGGCCTGGCGCTGCCGTCGGAAGCGATCGAATTCGACCTCACCTACTACAACACCGGCACAATGTGGATCGATCTCGACCGTCTGCTGGACGTCTTCGGCCTTTCGCGCGAAGACCTCAGCTCTCCCGCAAAGGTCGATCAGGCCGTCTGGCGTCTCGCCGCGCGCATGCCCACCTACGTCACCATCAAGGACGTGAAGAAGCGCTGGGGCAAGGGCCAGGAGGACGTCTATCCCGTCACACAGTTCGAAAAGCTGTGGGGCGACATGACGATGCTCCCCGAACTCGACTGCCGGTACGCCGCCGTCTCGCGCTTCCGCGGCCAGCAGTTGAAGGAGGTCGCACAACTCGACGGCTGGCTCCGCGACGGCTCCGCCGCCTGGGTGGATTCTCTCTGCGATTGGGCGTAACGCCCGGTTACATCTTCTGCGCCACCAGCCTGACTATCGGCGTGCGCGTGCTGTCACCCCATTCCGGCTGAAGCGCCCGGTCCTTCACGAGAACGTGCCTAAAGTAATCATAGCCGCTGCACAGAACAGCGGCTGCGAAGCCTGCAACCCGTGGTTGCGGCGGAGATCGAGGATGTGGGGCGACTCGCTCCGTATTTCGGTTTGAGACTAGACGCTTCGCGCTGGGAGCTGCCCGAAGTTGCCCGGCACTGAGCCGGTCCTAAAGAAGCGATTACCTTTGCTGCATCACGCACGCGTGCTCATATATAATGGCGACTTCGAGAAGATCCAGTTGACTGCTCGGGTCGGTTTGCCGGGGATACGACATGAGTTTCGCGGACGTTCGATTGGTACTGATCGTTGGAGCCGTGAAACTCCCGGTCAGCAGCTTACCCGTGCATCACCACGGAACTGACGAGGAGCAGCATGATTGAACCGCGCTACGGCAACCTACAGAAACTTTTCGCAGATCGCGTATTCAGAATCCCAGCATACCAAAGGTTCTATAGCTGGCGTAAGGAGCAGAGGTGCGCTCTCTTCTCGGATATAAAGACGCTCGCGAGGAACAAGAGCGAGGATCAGCATCATTTCATGGCGACCGTCGTCTGCCACCGCACCGGCGAAACCAAGGCGCTGGGCACTGCGGAATACCACGTCTACGACATAGTTGATGGTCAGCAACGCCTAACAACGCTCATCATTCTCTTGAAGTGCATTGAACTAGCTCTGCCGCCGGATGTGGAAGTTCGGGGAGAACTGGCCAAGATTTTGGTGAAACAAGACAATCATCTTATTCTTCTGCAGGCAAACAACACTAACGCTGACATCTTCGACCGATTCGTGAGGGAGGGCGTCTCACCCGAGGAAAAGGATGTCTGCACGCACTCAGACCGGAGCCTGGCGCAGGCGATTGAGGATTGCAGGACCTTTATTGACGAATGGAAGACATCATCCCCCGACATTACCGGACTGATGCGACTGATCTTGCATCGACTCGGGTTTGTTGTATATGACACAGAAGACAGCGGCATCGTGTACACACTGTTCGAAGTTCTGAACAGCCGCGGCCTCGCAGTTGACTGGATCGATAAATGCAAAAGTACTCTCATGGGGAAGGCGCATGAGTTGTGCGTCTCTAACAATTCGGCTCAGGAACAAGTCGGACATCTCCAGAATATATGGACGAACCTTTATAAGGAGCTCGCCAAGGAGGATTTACCGGGCGATGAAATCCTCCGCACCACTGCAACGCTCTACTATCCGCCCTATGATCCACCTCCGAGCAAACCCAGATCCGCGGATGACTCCCTGGAACAGCTGCGTAATGAATGCAGGTCCTGCGGGAGCCCATTGGAGATCTCACGGCGCTTGCTCGAAGTGGCGCAGAAACTGACAGAACTCTACTCGCAAGCTCATTTGAACGCCGTAACGGAAATTCTGCATGCGCGGCTCCTCGCAGTGGCGATCAAGTCTGCGCGGGGCGTAACAGAGCCTGAGCGCAAAATGCTCCTTGACCAATGGGAGAGAGTGACCTTCCGGATATTTGGGCTGTACGCTAAGGACTCGCGCACGAAGGTGGGCGACTACGTTCGGCTGGCGGCGCGAATCGTTACGTCTGATATAAACACACGCACTTACAATCAGATCATGGATGGTTTGCATCAGCTCGGCGCCGACCACCCCATCGACAATGCCGTAAACCAGGGATTGATCGGCCAGGACTGCTACGACAGGTCACCCGAACAATGTCGATATATTCTGTGGAATTTTGAAGAGTACCTTACCACGGAGCATGGATCGGGGGCGACCATTGACGAGCACGAACGCAGCGCAATCTGGAAGAAGCGAGCGTTTGATTCCGTTGAGCATATTTTCCCTCAAGCTCCTAACTCACAGCCCGGCTGGGAGGGCAAGATGTGCCGTTCGGACGGGTCTCAGCATCCAGTTGATCAGAATGTTGGTCGAATCGGGAATCTGCTCCTTCTTCCCATGGCAATGAACGCCGCAGCCAAGGCGTCTTCGTTCGACGAAAAAAAGAAGATATATCAGAGGCACAATCTGCGTATGATCCAAAAGGTGTGCTCCCACAGCGACTGGACACTGACGCAAATTGAAGAACGTGAGGCGCAAATCGCGGATTGGGCGCGGAAAAGATGGGCCGACATATAGACCACCGCAGTGCTAAGCGTTGGCGACTTGGTGGTTGTCCGCCGGCTGTCACATGCTGCCTACACATGATTTGCGCGAGGGTGATCTCGTGTTGGATTCCCCTCTAACCGTGCCCGCAATCTCTGACTTCACGTTCGGATGACTTCGGTCAGGTCGCTGCCCCCGTCCTGGGTGGCGGCCACGGCCTTAAATGTCCCAATCCCGAAGTTGCCGTACGGCAGGCGGCCTACCCTTGGCTTGCCGTCGTCCCCTATTCAATAAGATGCTCGCATATGTTTTTCGGTCTGTCTCTCTGCGATTGGGCCTGACGCCCGGCTACATCTTCTGCGCCACCAGCCGGATGATCGGCGTGCGTGTGCTTTCTCCCCATTCGGGCTGGAGCGCCCGGTCCTCGTAGCGCAGGATGCGCAACCTGCCGAACGTCTTTAGCAACTGGTTGGTTGCATATCCCGGCTGGCCGCCTGGCGGCGTCGAATCCGCGTGGTGCCCCTCGATGATAAGCAGCCCACCAGGCTTCAGCATGTCCATGATCTTCTTCGCATTCTTCGTAGCCAGATCCTGAACGTACATACAGATGATCAGGTCGTAGCGGTTCAGGTATGCGGGGATGGATTCGAACTGCGCCACTTGCGCGTCGAGCGGCGCACCTAGCCGCGAGGCCTCAGCCTGCGCCTGCTTTACTGCTTCCCTCGACGCATCAATGCCCGTCACCTTCCAGCCCTTGCGCGCCAGATAGACGGCGTTGCGGCCGTTGCCCATGCCGACATCCAGCGCCGTGCCGGGGTTGAGGTTCGCAGTCGTCTCCAGCACCAGTGCGCTGGGATTCACCGGGACCTTGGCCTCTTTCCCGGTGTAAATCGCGTCCCAGCGGGCGCCCGGCGCGGGACGCTGTGCGAGCACAGGCATGGTGAGCAGCAGCAGGAGTAGCAGGTTCTTCATGGTGTCCGCTTCAGGGCTCCACTTGGATATTCGTCATCCAGTAATGCAGGTCGTTTACCTGGACGGTCGCGCGAATCCTCTGGCCCTCTCGCAGCTTGTCATACTCCGCGGCATCGGGCACGGGGAAGTCCATGGTCATCGCTTCCATCCAGCCTTCGATCTTCTCATGCTTGACGACGGCAATTCGGTTCCCAGCCCTCAGCCGCAGCACTTCGCCCCGCATCGCATACTGCTTCTTCGGCTCGCCGAAATCGAATCCCGGCTCGCGGCTCTTCTTGGCGCACCCTGCCGCGATCACCGGCAGCAGGACGAACCACCGGCGGCTCCAAACTGCCGCGCTCATCCTAGCGGCTCTCCTTCAGCGGCGAGGGCCGGTAGGCCGGAATCCCCGTCACACGCTCGCCGATCACCAGCGTGTGGATGTGGTCCGTGCCTTCGTAGGTCTTCACGGTTTCCAGATTGCACATGTGCCGCATCACCGGATAGTCGTCGATAATCCCGTTCCCGCCCATCAGGTCGCGAGCTTTCCGCGCCACTTCCAGCGCAATCGCGACGTTGTTCTGCTTCAGCATCGAGATGTGGGCCGCTTCCAGCTTCTTCGTGTCCTTCATCCGCCCACAGTGCACCGCCAGCAACTGCCCCTTTGTGATCTCGGTGATCATCCAGGCGAGTTTCTCCTGGACAAGCTGGTGCGCCGCGATCGGCTGATTGTCGAACTGCCTCCGGTCCAGGGCATACTGCCGTGCCGTTTCGTAGCAGTCCATCGCCGCGCCCAGCACGCCCCAGCCGATGCCGAAACGGGCCTGCGACAGGCACATCAACGCGCACTTCAGCCCGTTCGCTTCTGGAAGCTGGTTCTCCGCCGGAATCCGGCAGTCACTGAACGACAACGAAGACGTCACCGACGCGCGCATCGACAGCTTCCCGTGAATGTCCGACGATGAGTACCCCGGTGTTCCCTTCTCCACCAGGAACCCGCGCACGCCCTCGTCCGTCCGAGCCCACACCACCGCAAGATCCGCCGCCGTGCCGTTTGTGATCCACGTCTTCTCACCGTTCAACACCCAATGGCCGCCGTCGCGCTTCGCCGTGGTCGTCATCCCGCCCGGATTTGACCCGAAGCCCGGCTCGGTCAGACCGAAGCAGCCGATTGCTTTCCCGCTCTGCAATTTCGGCAGCCACTTCCGCTTCTGCTCTTCGCTGCCGAACGTGTGGATGGGATACATCACCAGGGCGCCCTGCACGCTGACGAAGCTTCGCAGTCCGGAATCGCCGCGCTCCAACTCCTGCATGATCAGCCCGTACTCGACATTGCTCATCCCGGCGCAGCCGTAGCCTTCCAGGTTGGCCCCGAAGAACCCGAGCTCTCCCATCTCGGGAATCAGATCCGCCGGGAAGCGGCCCTCGTTGTACAGGTCCTTGACGCGGGGAATCACCTTGTCTTCAACGAACTGACGCGTGGTCTGCCGGACCAGGATCTCCTCCTCGCTGAACAGCGAGTCAATGTGCAGATAATCCACGCCCTTATAGGTGTCCATACTCCTCCATGGTAGTCCCCTCTTCGGTGACCGCGGTCACATCCAAGCGTCACTCAGAATGCGTAGTATTGGTGTACAAGCAAGAACCATGGGTAGTTGGGGTTGTCCGCACGAGGAGAATGGCGCATGCCGGAAGGTGAACCTGCTTCCTTGCGATCCGGGGATGCGAGGGTGCGTGCTCTGTGGGCGCTTTGTCTTCAGTAATCCGGCGAAGAACCGGCCTGCAAAACCAGACACCCTGAACGCGGCGGAAGGGAAGGACGACCGTCCCGGATCGTGCGGACGCGGGCAGCCGAAACACTCGGCGTGACGTGCGCTGCACCGCGTGACCGCTCTCCCTCTCCGAATTTCCCCGAGAACTTCCCCTTCCGTTCCCCACTAGCCTAGTGAGGAACCTCGCGAGATGACCAGAACGCTCCGACGGGTGGGCGCTACGCTTCTACTGGCCGTCTCCCTAACGATCGCCCAGACCCCTGGCGACCGCGCCTATGCCGCGCTCAAGGCCGGCGACTACCCCGCCGCCCTCGCCGCCTTCAGTGAAGCCGTAGCCGCAACCCCTGGCAACGCCGCGCTTCACAAGGACCTGGCCTACACGCTGCTGAAGACCGGTGAACGCGAAGCGGCCCGCGACCACTTCTCCGCCGCCGTCCGCATCGACCCCGCCGACGAGCACGCCGCCCTCGAATACGCCTTCCTCTGCTACGAAACCCGGCAGGAGGCCAATGCCCGCCGCACCTTCGATCAGTTGCGGACCGGTGCGCGTTCCGCAGAGATTCGCGCCACCGCCGCGACCGCCTTTGAGAACGTCGATCGCCCGCTGCGCGACGGCATCGACCGCTGGCTGAAGGCCGTCCAGTCCTCGCCCGGCCAGTGGTCCGCCCATGAAGAACTTGCCCGCCTGGCCGAAACACGCGATCAGCTTGACCTTGCCGCCGAGCACTACGCCGAGGCGCGCAGGCTCCGCCCCAGTCAATACAGCCTGATGCTCGACCTGGCTCGCGTCTGGGAGCGCATGGACAGGACCCGCGATTCCATCGCAATGCTGATCGCCGCCTCGCGCTGCCCTCAACCGCGTATCGCCGAAACCGCCAGGGACCGTCTCCCTGAGCGTGAGCTGTACCCCTACGAACTTGACGATGCGCTCAGGTTCGATCCCGCCAATTCCACCCTGCGCGCCGAGACCGAGACATACGCTCCGCCGTCTCACAAAGTCATGGCCTTCCGAAGCCTCGAGAAGAGCTACCTGGTGGATGCTCTCCGCTACTTCCGGGAAGCGAATGAGGACGATCCCACTGACGGTGAAGTGATGCACGGCTTGGGCCGCACCTACAATCTTCTCGGCCACGACGACGAAGCGCTGGCCTGGTTCGACAGGTCTCGCCGCGCGGGCTGGACGGAGGCCGAACGCGACTACCGCAGTCTCCACGCTTCAAACCGGCGCATCTCCATCGGCGGGTGGGCGCTGCCCATGTATTCGTCCCGCTGGGGCCAGGGCCTCTTCTACGGGCAGGTCAAAGGCGAGCTGAAGCTGAAAGGCACCCGGCTGCGCCCGTATCTCTCCGCGCGGCTGATTGCCGATACGCAGGGCGACGCCACGGATAAGCGCGTCAACCCGCTGTTCCCGGCTTACCTTTCGGAGACCGCCGTCATTCTCGGCGTTGGCGTCTCCGCGCCGCTCGGCCACGGACTTTATGCCTGGGGCGAAGCGGGCGAGGCCATCAGCTATCTCGGCCGTCGCACTGACGGCGGCGTGATGCGTCCGGACTACCGAGGCGGCGTCTTCTGGCTCCGGGGCTACGGCAGCAACTTGAACGGCGCGCGGCGCGGCTGGTTCGGCGAGCACACCGCCGACGGCGTCTACGTTTCGCGTTTCCAGGGCAATGTCGTGGGCTACTCGCAGAACCGCACCGGCTACACTCTCAACGGCAACGACGGCGCGGTACAACTTCAGGCCCATTGGAACTGGAATGCGACACTCGACACGAAGCGCGAATACTGGGCCAATTTCGTCGAAACCGGTCCGGGCATTCGTATGCGCTTCCGGAACCTTCCGCAGTCCATGGTTTTCCGCTTTGACATGGTTCGCGGCGTGTACCTCTTGAATCGGTATAATCCGCTCAGTCCCAACTTCTGGGACTTTCGCGGAGGGGTCTGGTATGCGTTTGCTCGTTAGCCTGCTTCTATTGTGTCCAGTGTCCGTGCTTGCGGGGTGGCCGGAACTGCTCGAATCGGCCGGAGTCGATCCGGCGTCCGTCACCATCATCGAGGGCAATCAGCCGGCCTACGGCTTCGCTGCCCAGGGCAAGAGAGTCAACGTCCGTAGCGTTGTCGATCTGCTCCAGCCCAAGCTTCAAATCGTCTGGCAGCAACCCGTGGATGTGCCCGTCTACAACATCCCATCGCAGGCCCGTGTCTTTGCGAAGGAGAAGCGGTCGAACGCGCCGCTGGTTGCCGGATATGTCCACCAGGGCAAGCCGCTGCTCTGGACCGCCACCTCCATCGGCGAAAAGGGCTTCGAACGCTACCCGTACCTGATTCAGGCGCTCGGCACCTTGGGCGCCGCGCCGAAGTATGAAGCCCGGCACCTCTGGGCCTTCTTCGACTCCTCGTACCGGCTCCGCGCCGACGTCGACTTCCTGGCCCGCCAGTGGCGCCGCGGCGGGATCGCGGCCCTGCACATCGCTGCCTGGCATTACTGGGAGCCCGACAAGCAGCGTGACCGCTGGCTGGCCGATCTCATCACGGCTTGTCACCGGAACGCGATCCTCGTCTATGCCTGGGTCGAGTTCCCGCACGTCAGCGAGCAATTCTGGCAGGACCACCCCGAATGGCGTGAGAAGACCGCCACGCTCCAGGACGCACACCTCGACTGGCGCAAGCTGATGAACCTGTCGAACCCCGATTGCGCCCGCGAGATCGCAACAGGTCTCGATGGCTTGATCGGGCGTTTCGACTGGGATGGAGTGAATCTCGGAGAGCTGTACTTTGAATCACTGGAGGGCGCCGCCAATCCGACCCGGTTCACGCCGTTCAGCGACGACGCCAGACGGGCCTTTCGCGCCGCCACAGGCCAAGACCTCCTCGCCGCGATGCGGCGGTTGAACCAGCCGGAAGTTGCCGCCCAAGTCGCCCGCTTTCGCACCGGCCTCGCGCATGATTTGCAGCGCGAATGGCTCCAACGCCTGGTGAGCCTCCGGCAGTCCAAGCCGTATCTCGAATTGGTCTTGACGCACATCGACGACCGCTTCGACCGGAGCATGCGGGAGAAGCTCGGCGCCGACGCCGAACGCGCTCTGAAGCTCGCCGAGGAGCTGGACGTCACCTTCCTGGTCGAAGACCCTGCTACTGTGTGGCACCTTGGCCCGGAGCGGTACCCGGAGATTGCCCGCCGTTACGCGCCCATCTCTTCGCGTCACGACCTGCTCGCCATCGACCTGAACATCGTCGAGCGTTACCAGGACGTCTACCCCACCAAGCAGCAGACCGGCGGTGAATTGCTCCAACTAGTCCGCAAGGCTTCAGAGTCCTTCGGCCGTGTCGCGCTCTATTTCGAGAACTCCATCACGCCCCTCGACTGGCCGTGGCTGGCCGCCGCATCGGCGGTGAACAATGGCAAGCCCCGTGTTCTAAGAGGCCCCGGCTGCGCCCGTGTGAATGGCGCGCAGTGGCCCGCCGGCGGCAAGGGCTACATCATTCTCCCCCCCGGCGACGTCAAGCTGGAAACCTGCGAGTTGGGGCCCACGCCGCCCATCGCCGACTTCAACGGCACTCTGCTCAACGCGGGATGGGCGGACCGGAAGGTTTGGATCGAATATGAAAGCCGCAGCCGTGCCATCGCCGTCCTCGCCGATGGGCGGACCGTGATGCTGCCGCCCGGCAAGCGCCGTGTGGAGATCGCCTGGAACCCGATGACGGCTCTGCCCTAATTCGAGAGCCGGATGCGTTCGCCTTCGGAGGCGCCTTCAAGGATGGCCACTTCGGTATTGCTAGCCAGCCCAATGGTCACTTCGCGCTTCTCGAACTGGGCGCCTTCCTTGACGTACACGAAGTGCTTATCCGCCTCGTGGACAATCGCGGAGGCTGGCGCCACGACAACGTCCTCCGCCCGGTCGAGCTCGATCTCCGCGAAGGCCGTGAGGTCCGGTAATACGCGGTCGTCGACCTCCTCGAGCTTCAGTTTGACGGGAATTGTGCGGATGTAGAATTGCTCGCGCCGTCCGGGCAGCGTCGCCAACGCGCCCACTGCCGTCAGCTTCGCCGGAAAGATCGAACCGGGGTAGGCGTCAAAGCCGACGCTGGCGTTCTGTCCGATCTTGTATTGGTTGCTCACGGCCTGGTTCACTTGCGCCTCCACCAGCATGTCGCTGGTGTCGACGATCTGAAGAATCGGCTGGCCGGGCGTGATGATGTCGCCAGCGGCGACCGTCACCTGATCGCCGCCGTGGCGGTGCATCGACTTCAGCACCACCAGGCCGTCCACGGGCGATCTCAGGGTGAATTTCACCAGGTCCGACTCGTGGCGCTTCAGATGCAGCCGCTCGATGGTCCGCGTGATCTCGACACCCCGCAAATCGGCCTCTTGGGAACTCTCCAGCATCTTCAGCTCGGCTTCGAGCCGGTTCAGGTTCTCCCGCGCCTCGTTCGCCGCCAGCTTCATCAGGTTCTGCTGAATCGCGCTACGAACCTCAAGCGTCTTCAGGTCCAACAAGGCTTTGTCGAGCGTCCCTTTGGCCACGCGGATCCTTTGTTGCAGGTTCTCTTTCGCCAGTTCGAGTTCCACCTGCTTCCGCTTCACGGCATTCTCGGTCTCGTGGACGCGGTCCTTCATGTCGTCGATATGGTCCAGAAGGCTCTGCGGGTCAAGCTCCATCACCACATCGCCCTTCTTCACCCGACTGCCCGCCGGCGCCAGCTTCAGGATCACCATCGGCCGGCCGTTCTCGGGCATCTGCAGCCGCGGCGCGATCACGTTCACGAAATTCTTCGAGACCGTCACGCCGTCGATGCGCGCCTTCCGGATCACCACACCCTTGCGTAGCGGCGCGACCGGTGCGGTGGCCTGTGTAGTGCGTGCCTGTTCGGCGAGGCTCCTCTGCCATGCCTCGTAGCCCGCGTATGCCCCGCCGCCAAGAATGGCGACGGTCGCAATAAGCCCCAGCGCGAGTGTCTTCCGTTGAGGCGGCTCGGGAACCGGCTCGTTCGGCCGGATTTGGGGAGAGGGTGCCGTGCTCGCTTTTAGTGCCATCTTGCCTAATGAGTAGGATGGCCGGGCTCTGCCATAGGTGACAGTTCCCGGACGCCATCAGTATATCGGACGTTTGAGGCTGAAATCAGTTGTACCGGACCTGGTCGCCTTCCTGAACACCGTCTAGCAAGGCGATCTGCCGTCCGTTCGTGATCCCGACCTTCACTTCGCGCCGCTCAAAACCCTTCGCCGTCTTCACGTACACCACGGGCTTGCCCTGCTCGTAGTTCACGGCTGAAGCCGGAGCGGTCAATACGTCGCGAGCCTGCTGAAGCATGATGTCCGCGGAAGCGGACAGGTCCGGAATCACCTTGTTGTCCACTTGCAGCATCTGCACCTGGATCGGCAGGTTGCGGACATAATACTGCTGACGCCCCGAGGCGGCCGCGAGAGCGCCGATCGAGTAGATCTTCGCTGTGTACTTCGTTCCAGGAAATGCGTCCAGCCCAACCGAGGCCTGTTGCCCGATGCGGAACAGATTGCTTTCAGCCTGGTTGATCGTCCCCACCACCTGCATCGTGGAGACATCGACGATCTTCATGAAGGGCTGACCCGGATTCACCGTGTCGCCCACTTGAATCTGCTGCTGGTCGCCGCCTGGACGGAAAATGCTCTGCATCACCACCATGCCGTCCATCGGGGCATGGAACACAAACCGCTCCATGTCGCGCAATAGCTTCTCGACATCGCGCTTCTGCAAGTCGTAGCTGATCTCGGTGATACGCAGGTCGGCCTTCTGCGAAATCGTCTGTTGTGCCAGGTCGGTGCTCAACTGCTTGTACCGCGCCTCGGCCTCTTCCACCATCAGGCGCAACAACTCGCGGTCGACGTCCGTCCGGATCTCCGCTGCCCGGGCGTCGAGGCGGGCCTTGTCCATCTCCGATTTGGCCACGCGGAGCGACTGCCGCAGGTTTTCCATGTCCAGCTCCTGCTGGACTTTCTTCTTCGCCAGTTCGTTCTCGCGCTGCTTCAGCGTGTCCTGTTCGTCGTCGATGCGGTCGCGAAGCGTCTGCGCGTCCAACTCGGCGATGACCTCGCCTTTTTTCACAAACGAACCCGCTGGGGACATCTTCAGGATGTTCATCCCGCGCTCCAGACCGCGTCCCCGAAGCCGCGGAGCCGTGATCTCCGCATAGTTCCGCGCGGTGGTAACTCCGTTGAGCCTCACCCGGTAGTCGATCGTGCCGCGAGCGACGCTCGCCACCTTCGCCACAGCCTGGGCGGCCACCGCCTGCTGCTGCGCCTTCCGCTTCTCCATCGTGTTCAGCGCGAAGAGAATCGCCGCGCCAAAGACGATCAAGCCAATGAAAACAAATAGCTTCTTTCGCCCTCCAGAGGATTCTGGCGGCGTTGGAGCCTGGCCCGGATTTCCCGGATCGGGCTGCGCGGACGGATTGGTCGATACCGGCATATCAGCTCATTTCGGCGCACGACAGGCATCCCGGCGGTGCGCCACTCTCGATTAGGCGTCTCAGCGCGCATGAAGGGTTACATGCTGGCGCTAGGTCATTTCGATCCATCGCGTTTCGAGTCGAACTCCCAGGCGGACCGAATGATTTCATCAAGTTCCGCGCGCCGAGGCTGCCAGCCGAGCGTCTGCCGCAGTAGAGTCGAATCGGCCACCAGCGACGGCGGATCGCCCTCCCTCCGCGGCCCGACCCGATAAGGCACCTTCAGCCCTGTCACCCGCTCCGCCGACCGGATTACCTCCAGCACCGATGCACCCGCGCCCGTCCCGGCATTGAATGCCCCACTCGCGCCGCCCTTGAGCAGATGCTCGAGCGCCGCGCCGTGCGCCTCCGCGAGGTCCCCGACGTGGATGTAATCCCGGATGCAGGTTCCGTCCGGCGTCGCGTAGTCGTCGCCGAACACCGAGATCGGCACTCCGGTCCGGATCGCCTTGAAAATCAATGGGATGAGATGCGTCTCCGGCTCATGCTCCTCGCCGACGCCGTACTCAGGAACCGCGCCGCAGGCGTTGAAATACCGCAGCGCGACGTACCGCAGCCCGGCGCAGCGGTCGCACCATTCCAGGATCCGCTCAGCCATTAGCTTCGATTCGCCGTACGGACTCACCGGCCGGTACTGCGCGGTCTCCGGAATCGGCACGTCGTCCGGGTCGCCGTACACGGCGGCCGTCGACGAAAACACGAGCTTTCTCACTCCCGCGCCGCGCATCGCCTCGAGAAGCGACAGCGTTCCGCCGACGTTGTTCGAAAAGTACTTCTCCGGCGCCCGCACTGACTCGCCTACCGCGATGAACGCCGCGAAGTGGACAACCGCATCGAAGTGGCTTGGTTTCAACAGCTTCAACAGTTCGCCCGTGTCCTGAAGGCGGATCTGCCGCAGCCTCCCGGACGGGACGTTGTGCGGGAAGCCCTTGGACAGATCGTCGACCACGGTCACGTCGTGGCCGAGACCCAGCAGATAGTGGGTTGTCGTCGAGCCGATGTAGCCGGCTCCGCCAGTAACGAGTATGCGCGCCATGTGGAAAACTGTGAAGGGCGCCCGTCCGCCGGACGCCAATCTCAACAGTATCAAAGACGCGCGTCGGGCTATTTCAGCAGCCGTTCCACCGCGGCGGTCAGTTCAGGCGACTCCGGTGCCACGCCCGGCTCGAACCGCTCGATCACTTTGCCGTCCTTGCCCACCAGGAACTTCGTGAAATTCCACTTCACGTCGCCGCCCTTCGCCGACGTCAGGTACGCGTAAAGGGGCGTCATGTCACCGCCCTTCACAGAGACCTTCGCCAGCATCGGAAACGTCACGTTGTACGTCCGGCTGCAGAACTGCTGGATCTCCTCATTCGTCCCCGGTTCCTGCCCCCCGAAATTGTTGGCCGGCACCCCTACCACCACCAGCCCCCAGTCTTTGTATTTCTTGTACAGAGACTCCAGCCCCGTGTACTGCGGCGTATAGCCGCACCGGCTGGCTACGTTGACGAACAGAACCACCTTGCCCTTGTACCCGGCAAGCGGCACAGACTTGCCGCCGATGTCGTTCATCGTGAATTCGTGGACGCTGGAAGCGCCAAAGGCCGAGAGAGTCATCGCGAACCCCAGAACCGCAACAGTCAGAATGCGCATGGATGATGGATGCGGCAACGGCACCGGATGATGCAGTCTGCATCGTGTCCGGCCTGCAATTTAGAGCGGCTCACCCGTCGCCGACTGCCCGCGCAGCAGAAAGGTCTTCGGCAATGGTCCCCGCCCGCAGATTTTGAATGAACCGAAGTCTTTGTACCAATCGCCTTCGGGCACTTCTGGCTTCGATTCCACCCATAATCGAAGCTGGTTGAGGTCCGAAAGACTGATCTCTCTATCGAGCATCCTGTCGATCAGGTGCTGCCGCACGCCGGCGGGAAACCGATCCCAAAGGTCGAGCTTCGGCATCAGCCGCCAAACACCATCCGCCCCATCTGGTCGCCAAGCCTCTTGATCTCCTCAGGATCCGTTGCATTACGAAACCTCTCCGCCAATTCGAAGAACTCCTGCTCCTTCCGCTTCTCCGCCTCTATTCCGTTCTCGATCAACTCGACCAGGATGCGGTTGGCGCTGACCCGCCGGTGCTTCGCCAAGGCACGTACCTTCGCGGAGACGTTGGCCGGCAGGCTTACGCTCTGCCGGACGGTTTTGGCACTCCCCTTCATTTCACCAGTATGCACCAATTTGGTGCATTTCAAACCGATCAATAGCCCCCGCTCCGCCGTTTTCCATCCCCCACATTGCGGCGTAGCCTGAAGGCATGGGATCCATCAGAGTCGAGCGGGATGAGCAGTGGGCTGTACTGACGCTGGCCCGGCCGGAGCGCCGCAATGCGCTCTCGCGCCAGATGATGGCCGAGTTGACGGAAGCGCTCGAACACCTCAAGTCCGACCGCGACGTCCGAGCCATCATTCTCGCCGCCGACGGAAACGTCTTCAGCTCAGGCCACGACCTGAGCGAACTTACCGGCAAACACCTCGACGAATACCGCGAGATCTTCGGCACGTGCGTCACGATGATGGAAGCCGTCCAGAGCGCCCCGCAGCCCGTCATCGCCGAAGTCCAGGGCCTCGCCACCGCTGCCGGGTGCCAGTTGGTGGCCGCCTGCGACCTAGCCGTCGCCGCCGAGGACGCCGGCTTCGCCACGCCCGGAGTGAAGATCGGCCTGTTTTGCAGCACGCCGATGGTCCCGCTGGTCCGCGCCGTCGGCCGCAAGCGCGCGCTGGAGATGCTGCTCACAGGGCGGGTCGTCCCGGCACAGGAGGCGCTCGCGTGGGGGCTCATCAACCGCGTGGTTTCACGAAGCGAACTCCGCGAGGCATCGCGCCAACTCGCCGCGTCCATCGCGGAGGCCAGCCAGCTCACCGTTTCCGTCGGCAAGCGCGCCTTCTACGCCCAGGTTGACCTCGACCAGAAGCAGGCCTATTCGTTCGCCAGTGAGACCATGTGCATCAACGCACTTTTTCGGGATGCGCAGGAGGGGATGGGTGCGTTTCTGGAGAAGCGGAAACCGGTCTGGCGAGGCGAATAAGCCGCCACAGCAGCGGAGCGGCCGCCGCCAGGAACGACAGCATCGAGATCGGCGGCAGCCCGCCGGGCCAGGTTTCGGGCTTCAGCCAGCCTCCGGCGCCCAATGTGACGCAGTGGACGGCCGTGCAGCCCAGCGCGGCGTAACCGGCCCGCTGCCAGAACAGCCAGCGCGTTTCGCCCAGCTCTGAACGGACGCCGGGCACCGTCGCGGCCGCTGGCAGACACAGGAGCAGTGCCCCCAGCGAACCCGCCAAAATGCAGAGTCCGCCCGCGAGCGTCAGCCTCGACGCCTCGTACAGCTTCGGATAGTTGGCGGGATTGAGAATGGCGAGCGAAAGAATCACGTGCAGTCCCACCAGCGTGAAGCCCAGTGTCCCCAGCTTTCGGGCGGATCTCCGGCTCGTCGTCAGGTAGCTGAGGGAGATGAGGAGGAGCGCGGTCCAGCTCACGGACTTGTTCAGCACGAAGACCGGCAACTGCGACCAGTCCACGCCTCCGAAGAGGTGATAGCGGACAACCGCGTAGGCGCTAGTCGCAAGGAAGACGAAGGCGGCGGTTCTGATCGGGAGGTTGCCTGGGCTGCCACTCATGGGCGGTTCAACGCGTTGATCTGGGGCGCCCTCCGGCGGTAGAGCACTGAATAGCGCGTCTGGTCCATCCTGTCATACTGCCCGGCAAGCTCACTCAACCCCATCGGACCGAAAACGGCGAGCCCGGGGTTCAGCGGACCCAAGCCGTCCACGATGAACTCCGGCAGCGGACGCCTGTACAGCAGTTCACGGTTCTTCACCGCCAGTTCCGGATAGGTGACGTGCGTCGAGACAAGGTGCCGGTCGGCCAGCACGCCGCTCAGCGGCTGCGAATCCAGCCACGGCGTCGCCGCGGGCAGTCCGGAAAGCGGATAGATCTCCGGCCGGTAGCCCCACACCAACAACGAGCCCTGTCCCTTCGAATACTCGCGCAGTTTCGCCGCCGCGGCCCGACTGTCCTGCTCCAGCGCCAGGTCAGCCCACTGGTGCGGCCGATGTTGCATTAGATCCGATGCGAGGGTGACATACCGGGGCCCAAAGCGGCCCAGCGGGATCAGCAACACGAACGCCAGCGTAACGGCGCATGTGCGCGGCATCACCATGAGACCGCGCGCGCCGATCACGGCCACCACAGGCAACAGGTTGAAGTAATACCGCGGAAAGAAACGCCATCCCAGCAGCACGCCCGCCAGCCCGAGTCCCAGCCAGACGAGGAACGGCCAGCGCGCGCGTCCACGGTCCCGGACCAGGGCCCACACTGAACCGATCACCAGCACGGCGTGGAAGCCCGCCCAGTTCAGCGTCCGTCGCAGCCCTTCCATCCACGGCGAATCAAACGGCGTATCGCTCGAATACTTCGATCCCCACTCCCACACTTGCAGCCGGAACCCCGCAAGCGCGCCCTCCATCTGAAGCATCGCCGCTCCGGCAACCAGCGGAATCGCAAACCCCAATCCCAGCCCCGGCAAGGCTCGCCATGAGAATGCCGCGCACGCCGCCGCCACCAGCAGCGCCTTCGGATTCACCCAGAACGCAATGCCCGCCAGCAGGCCCGCGCCCATCGGCCGCCCCGACGCCGCAAGTCCGATGGCCAGCAGGTGCAGCGGCAGCATCAGCAGGTCCGGCGTCAGCGCCATCACCGCCGACGGCACGCCGAAGGTCAGGAAGAAGCCGAGCAGCGCCGCGGCCAGCAGCCCTTCCG
This sequence comes from Bryobacteraceae bacterium, assembly GCA_050789245.1. Lineage (GTDB taxonomy): Bacteria > Acidobacteriota > Terriglobia > Bryobacterales > Bryobacteraceae > PNKE01. The sequence continues at coordinate 124,333 of JBOZRR010000047.1, forward strand.
TCTCGCTCCACAGTCGTTTGGCGCAGAACCACGCCGAGGCCGACGCCAGCACCACGAACACCGCACCCGCCACGCGCAGGACCCACCCGGTGCCCGTGCCCCACAGCAGGTACAGCGCCGGAAACAGCGGCGGCTTGTCGAACCAGATTTCGCGGTAGAGCGTGTGCCCGCGCAGCATTTCGAGCGCCGCCGCGGTGGGGTACGCCTCCTCCACCCACAGGATGCCGCTGTGCGCCAGCCGCGTCAGCAGCGCAAGAACGAAGATCGATCCGAAGACAAGAATCCGCCGGGCGGGCAGTGTGCTGCCGGAAAACACTGCGGCAATTGTCGCATGCGGACGCGGGCCCCGGTAGGCTGGAAAGGACGTGGAGCGATTTGAAGTCACAGCGAATTCAGCGGGCCAGCGGCTCGATCACTTCCTGGCTTCGGCCCTGCCCGCCCTGAGCCGGGCGCGGCTCCAGGAATGGATCGAGGCCGGCCGCGTCCAGGTCAACGGCGCACGGCGCAAGGCCTCCTACAAACTTCGCGAAGGTGAGGCCATCGAAGTGGACCCGGCGCAGCAAAAGCCCCTTCGCGCTGAGCCCGAAGACATTCCGCTCGACATCCTTTACGAAGACTCTGACCTCATCGCCCTCAACAAGCCCGCCGGCATCGTGGTCCACGCCGGCGCGGGCCGGCACTCGGGAACGCTCGTGAATGCGCTGTTGCACCACTTCGAGCAACTCTCCCAGGTGGGCGGCGACCTGCGCCCCGGCATCGTCCATCGTCTCGACCAGGGCACCAGCGGCGTTTTGCTCGTCGCCCGGCACGACGCTGCGCATCGCGCGCTCGCCGCGCAGTTTGCCGGCAGAACCGTGGAGAAGACCTATCTCGCCCTCGTGCAGGGCCATGCGGCGCAAATGTCCGGCCGCATCGACTCCGCCATCGCCCGAGATCCCATCCGCCGAACCCGCATGACCACGCGCGCCGCCACCGGCCGCAGCGCCCTAACGCAATACCGCGTCCTGGAACGCTTTGAGCGCTTCACTCTGCTGGAGGTGAAGATCGGCACGGGCCGCACGCACCAGATTCGCGTGCACCTGGCCAGCATCGGCCACCCCGTCGCGGGCGATACGCTCTACGGCGCAGCCGCCCGCGTGCCCGGCATGCCGGCCCTGGGACGCCCTTGGTTGCACGCCTTTTCCATCGCCTTCGACCAGCCCACCACTGGTGAGCGGCTGCGCATCGAAGCGCCTCTGGCGCCGGAATTGATGGAATGGAAATCCCGCCTGGGTTGAGCCTGCAAAAACGGCATCCCTATAATTGAGGCAGAACCATGACGCAAAGCAGGCGCACCTTCTGTCTCGGCCTGACGGCCCTGCCGAGCCTCTACGGCCTTCAGCAGCCTCCCTCGCAGGAGGCCGAACAGACCATCACGCTCGACGTCACGCGCGTCAACCTGCTGTTCACCGTTTCTGACCGGCGGGGAAGGTTCGTCAACAACCTGGTGAAGGACGAGTTCGAGGTTGTCGAGAACAAGCGCAAGCAGTCGATTGTGGAGTGCACCGCCGAATCCGACCTTCCGCTGCGCATCGCCATGCTGGTGGACACCAGCAACAGCATCCGCGACCGCTTCAAGTTCGAACTGGAGGCTGCCAGCCAGTTCCTGCAGAGCCTGATCCGCCGCGACCAGGATCGCGCGCTGATCTACAGCTACGACACGCAGGCCGAGCTCGTCCAGGACCTGACCGACAACACCGAATTGTTAGGGAAGAAGCTGCGGGGACTGCGTCCTGGCGGTGGCACGGCGATGTACGAAGCCATCTTCCTTGCCTGCCGCGACCGGCTGATGATGGACCAGCCCCGGCACAAGTTCCGCCGCGCGCTGATCGTGATCGGCGACGGCGAGGACAACTCCAGCCGCTTCTCCCGCGACCAGGCGCTGGAGATGGCGCACAAGGCTGACGTGGTTATCTACGCCATCTCCACGAACATCACCCGCACGGAGACGGACGGCGACAAGGTGCTGAAGTACTTCGCGAATGAAACCGGCGGCGTGGCCTTCTTCCCGTTCAAGGCCGAAGACCTCTCGCAGGACTTCGAGAACATCGCCCACGAACTCCGCAGCCAGTACAGTCTGGTCTACCGCCCCGAGCCCCTGAAGACAGACGGTCTCTACCACCCCGTCCAGGTCCGCGTGAAAGAGCGAAAGGATCTAGTGGTCCGTGTCCGCAAGGGCTACTACGCGCCACGGATCTGATTCGATAGGGCCAGAGCGTCTCAAGAGACACTCCGGCCCATCGTGTTTTCGGTCGGTTGTTAATTAGTCTGCGCCGTTCGGACCGTTGTGGCAGCTATAGCAGCCGATCACGGCACCCTTCGCAAAGGAGAATATTCGGCCGTCGTGGTTGAACGATCGCGGCGCCAGCGCGGCGGACAACACCGTGCCGCGCAGGTCGTCGCCATGACAATCGCGGCAGACGCCTAACCCGCGATTCTTGGCAACATCGCCGTGCCCGTCCACACCCCACTTGGCATCCAGGGGGTGCATGCCGTGAGGGCCGTCGAGAGTCTTCTCGATGCCGCTCGTGTGGCAAACGGAACACTCGGCAAGGGTCCCGCCACGTCCCTGCAGCCGCACGACCTGAAGATTGTCAGCCTCGTGCGACGAGGGGTATTCCGCATGTGTCGATCCGTGGCAGGCCTCGCACTGCAAGTTCCCGTGTCCTGCCGTCTGACGATACAGCGCGCCGGTTGGCGCGGCGAAGCGGCCGTCGATGGGTTCGCGGAAGTTGCCGATTGCATCGAATACGGAGATCTCGCGGATGTTCCCGCTATTCCGCATGGCAGTCCCGGTGTGGCAGTTGCCGCAGGAAGGCTCGTCCAGCCAGCCCCGGCGATCCACGGCAGCCACCTTACTCATGGACCCGTGACAGCTCTGGCACTGCATCATCATCGAACCGTCGGCGTTTACTGCATTGCCCATGGCGCCGCGCAGGCACTTCGTCTCCGACCCAGGGTGGCAGCGGTAGCAAGCCGACCGGTTGTCGACGGAGTCGAGCGGCAGATTGTGGTTTGAGGCGTCCAGCACGTTTGCGTGCTTGCCGTGGATTGCGCGGGTGAGTGGCGAGGTGGTTCCATAGCCTGTCCCCGGCAGAGCGTTAGAGAGATGGCACCTGGCGCAGAGTACCGGCGTTCCGCCGTCGGATGTGGACAGAAGTCCGGCGCTCTTATAGCCCACCGAGGCCAGCATCCCAGGCCACGATGCCGGATCTCTTCGTTCATCGTGCAGCCTGAGGATGTTTCGCTTGTAGTCCTTGTCGGGATTGGGGTCGTTCACCCACCCACCCTTGGGCATCGCTAGCGCATCCATGCCGGTGGCATGGCAGCCCCGGCAATCCATCTCATCCGACACCGGAAGCACAACATCCGACGTCGCCATGATTTGGCCTCGACGATCCCGCGCCGTCAACCGCATCATTGGGTAGTAGTTCTTCGCCAGATCGCCGTCGTTGTATGGCGTGATCGGGACGCCCTCGGCAACCCACTGGAATTTCACCCCGTCCCATTTCATCGGTTGAGGCGTGTTGCGGGAGCCGGGCATCGCCTGCCCGGCAAGCCCCATGTCAGGCGCAAGCTTCACGCCGAACAGGGCTTGAACGAAAGTCCAGAAGTTGGTCTTCCCGATCGAGGTCGTGTTGATCCATCCGCCGGGATGTTCCACTCCTTCGTACGTCAGCCTGACGCTGGCCGGATCCTTTACGAGCTTCCCGTCTGGTCCGACCAGTTGTACGTGGACGTTGTTGTAGGGAGGAAGAATCGAGAACACTGAGTAGTCGTTGCCGTCCACGCAGTGCATCCCAAGATCGTTCCACCCGACAAGCCGGTAGCCCGCGGTAGTGGAGCTTCCGGATCCGGATTGTTGTCGTTTGTCGGCGAGCGCTGTGCTGGTTGCCCCCGCAACCAGCAACAAAACCAGCGCCCGCGAAGTGAGAGAGAGATGCGATCCCCGCAATCTCATGCATCACCTCTTGGGTTGGATTTACAGCTAGATCCCTTGAGACAGAAATCCTACCGGGGGTGACGGAATACGTCGAAAGATCTCCAGATTAATCAGCACGATACGGTCAGGTTTGTGTGGGTATTTTCGCCACTGCGGCAGATACGCCTCAGAATTGTAGAGACATGCCCGCCGTGGCCCACACGCGCGGCGTGCGGAAGCCGTCCTCGAAGTAGCGCTGGTTCGTCAGATTCTCGGCCCGCGTGAAGAACCGCAGGCTGGTCCTGTCGCTTAGCGGCACGGTGTAACTCGCCGCCAGGTCCAGCTTCTTCGGCCCGGGGAACAGGTAAGGACGCGTGCCCGTGCCGACGAAGAACGTCCCGGAGACGTACTCGGAGCCGGCCAGGAAATCGGCGGTGAACTGGAGACGCCGCGTCGCCTGGTACGTCGCAATCGCAGTGAACGAGTGCGGCAGCACGCGGATGGAGCGCACCGTGCCATCGGTCAGGATCGAGTTCCGCTCGTCGGCGTTCGTATAGGTGTAGGACGCCTGCACAACGACGCTGCGCAGGGGCCGCGCTTCGCCGGAGATCTCCACGCCGCGCGCAAGACCGCCGCCCGTGTTCACGTAGCCGCCCCAGCGGCCGAAGGGATCGTTCGGCGTCGAGCCGAAGCCGATGATCTCCTGCAGCCGCGTGTAGAAGTACGTGGCGCCCAGGCGATAGCGATCACTGCCGAAGTACTGGTCGAAGCCGAAATCGGCGGCGATGGTGCGCTCTGGCCGCAGGCGCGGGTCGCCATACGGGCTGAATGCGCCGAAGAAGAACGATGTGCCGAAGCGCTCATAGAGCGACGGCGCGCGGTAGCCGTTGCCCACGTGCGCGCGGATCTTGGAGTTCGTCGCCGGGATCAGGTACGCGAAGGATGCGTCGCCGGTATAGGCGTTCGCCGGAGCCTTCAGTTCGACGCCTTCGTACTGCGGTGTGCCGCCTTCGAACGTGGGGCGGTCGAGCGAGAAGCGCTGAATGCGTCCGCTCAGGTTGACCAGCAGACGGTCCGAGAGGAATCGCGCCTGGTCCTGCACGAACACCGCGTGGCTCCGCTGCTGGATGCGAGAGCGTGCATCGACGCGCTCCGCCGACGACGTGTTCCAGTCGCGCGCCCAGTTGTCGTAGTCTTCCACTTCCCACTCGTAACCGGCCGACAGGAGATTCGTTCGGGCTAGGGCCAGATCGGTGCGGGCCTGAAGCGTGTCGTACTGACCCTCATACCGGTTCGAGCTGAGGAACATGGGCTGGTAGCCCATACCCGCCGGGCCGTTGCGGTGATCGCGTGTGGAATCGAAGCGGTGCCACGCCAGGCGGTAGTTCACGCGCGCGTTGACCTGCTGCGTCCAGCTCAGCATGGTGGAGAGGAAATCGCCGGGGCGGTTGGCGTCCGGATCGTAGAGGTTCGGCGCAAACGTCGCGTTGCCCCAGTTCACCGGCTGGCCCTGTTCGAGGAGCCGGATCTGGTCGGAAGGCAACGGGATGGCGGGTACCAGCCCTGCGCCCGGCGGCAGATTCGAGACAGGCGCCGCCATTGGGTTCGACGTCTGCCCGGTGGTGCTCGAGTTTCCGAGCAGCCGGGCCGAGAGCGCCGTCGACGCCGACGGGCGCCACTGCACAAAGCCCTGCCCACCCGTGTTCTTCACGGATTCGATGCCGTCGATGCCGCCGTTCACGTTCAGGTGCGACACCCCGGCGCTGTATTGCAGGCGGTTCTCCCGCGCGCCACCGGCGACCTTCGCCAAGCCCCGAAACAGGCCCAGCCCGCCGCCTTCGGCCGATACCTCGCCGCGCAGCGGTCCGCCGCCCTGGTCCGTCACGACGTTGATCACGCCGCCGATGGCGTTCGAGCCGTACAACGACGAGCCCGAACCGCGCAAAACCTCGATGCGATCAGAATTGACGACGAGCAGATCGCCGATGTACGCCGTGGCGTCGGCCTGCACGGCGGCGGCGTCGCGCATGCGGAGCCCGTCGAGCGTGATCGACGTGTCGTAGGCGCGCAGGCCGCGCGTCAAAATGCGTACGAAACTGCCCGGTCCGCCGAGCTGCTGGACGCGCACGCCGGGCGTGAGCCGGACGGCCTCGCTGAGCGTGATCTCACCCCGGCGCGCCAGTTCGTCTGCGCCGATGACGTCCATTGCTTTCCCGGCCTCTTGCGTCGAGAGCGGGGTCGAGGAAGCCGTGACCGAAACTCGAGAGGAGAGGCCCCGGATCTCGAGACGAAGGTCGAGATTCTCGACGCTTTTCTCGAGCAGATCGACGTCGACGGGGCTCGCCTGATCGAGCGTTTCCGTGCGGGCTTCGATCAGATAACGGCCGAACGGGACGCGCTCGAACCGGAACTCGCCCTGCGGGCCGCTGGCGGCGGTCCACTGCAAATCCTGCGTGCGGCTGTAGAGCCGCACGGAAGCCCCGGCGACAGTGCCGCCGGATGGGTCCACCACTCGGCCGCGAATCGATGAAATGGAGTCCTGGCCCGAAGACACGAAGGCCGTAAGTAAAAGAAAAGTAAGGACGCGATGCATGCGCTCCTCCCTCGAGAGCTGCTGGAGTCCCGGCTTTGTGCCGGGCGACGGGCAGGTCTTCGGACTCTCGGGCGGGGCCTCCGTGGGGAGGCGTTTCTACTAGCCGCGGCTTCCCAACCCCGGGATGGGGCCAGTGCCTTTGGGGCGGCGGTCGTTCCCGATTACCGCTGCGGGGCAGTCCCGGAATTGCACCGGGTTCCCTCTTCGCGGCCGGCACACGCGCCGGCCGACCAGTCGCATTCCGATGATAGGGTCCGGAATCGGGATGTGTCAACGGACGCAGAAATTTGAAGAGAGTGGAAGGCGGCGGGGCACTATGTCATTGTGGGAGAGATCGCGCGGGGGCGTCCCGTGTGATACTATAAATCCTTTCACCGATTCCGCAGTTTGAGGAGCGAGCGCATGGACGAAAAAGAAAAACAGCGGCTGTTGGGCGTCACCCTGGGCCAGATCGAGAAGCAGTTCGGCAAGGGCGCCATCCAGCGTCTGGGCTCGCACGAGGCCACCATTCCGGTGAGCGTGATCCCGACGGGCGCGGTGTCGTTGGACTACGCGCTCGGCACCGGCGGCTTCCCGCGCGGACGAATCGTCGAGATCTACGGGCCGGAATCGTCGGGCAAGACGACGCTGGCGCTGCAGGCCGTGGCCAGCGCACAGAGGGCCGGCGGCATGGCGGCGTTCGTCGACGTGGAGCACGCGCTCGATCCGAGCTACGCGAAAAGGCTCGGCGTGGATGTCGATAATCTGCTCGTGTCGCAGCCCGATTACGCCGAACAGGCGCTGGAGATCACCTCCGCGCTGGTCAGTTCCAACGCGATCGACGTGTTGATCCTGGACTCGGTGGCGGCGCTGGTCCCCAAGGCCGAACTCGAAGGCGAGATGGGCGACAGCTTCGTGGGCGTGCATGCCCGGCTGATGTCGCAGGCCATGCGCAAGCTGACGGGCAACGTGTCGAAGTCGAACACCTGCCTGATCTTCATCAACCAGATCCGCGAGAAGATCGGCGTGATGTTCGGCAACCCGGAGACGACCACGGGCGGGCGCGCGCTGAAGTTCTATTCGTCGGTGCGCGTGGACATCCGGCGCATTGCAGCCATCAAGGACGGCGACAGCGTGGTGGGCAACCGCACGAAGGTGAAGGTGGTGAAGAACAAGTTGGCGCCGCCGTTCCGCGAGGCCGAGTTCGACATCATGTACGGCGAAGGCATCAGCCTGACCGGCGACCTGCTGGACCTCGGCGTGGAGCATAACATCGTCGAGAAGAGTGGCTCCTGGTACAGCTTCGGCGGCGAGCGCATCGGCCAGGGCCGCGAGAATGCCAAGGTCTTCCTGAAGGACCACCCCGAGGTCTACGAAAAGGTAGACCGCCAGGTCCGCGAGACGCTGGGGTTGATGATTCCGCCCCCAGCGGCGAGTGCCGCCGATAACGGGAAGCCGGCGGCGCGGGTGGGGAAGTAATTTCTTAAGTTCAACCGAAGGGCCGCGACTCATGGAGTCGCGGCCCTTCTCGTCAGAAGACGCGCACTGGAACGATGATTCGGAAGTCCGGTGAGAAGGCAATTCCGGAGGTCCACTTATCTGCCCCTTCAATCTGGGTCGCAATGTGGTTGGCAACGAGCTCCCTCTGGAACTCCTGCCATGTGGCGAATGCCTTGTCGAGGGCCTCTTTCGCTGCCCGCATCTCCTTGTATAGGCCCTCGAGCTTTGTGCGCTCCTCCGGCGAAAGATCGACGATCTTCATCTCCGACACGAAGCCTCCCGAGACTACGGCAAAAGCAATGCGGTAGTCAGCACTGAACCTGAGTCCGGGCAATTCAGGGTGCGAGGCCTGGAAGACTTGATTAAAGGACCGCCAATCGACTTTCGCTCGATTGTCTCGATCGGTAGCCGCCTTAAGATCCTTGCTTGATTGCGCCGCCTTCGCCGTCTCTGCCGATGACAGATAAATCACGGGCGCCAGCGTCTGTGCTTCACACAACGGTGAATAGACACTCAGCATAGCTATGGAAACCGAGAACAGAATACGCCTCATGCCGGGAGGATACCTCCCGGCATGGACGAGTGCAATGGGGTGGGTGGCGGTTGATATTACGGCAGAAATTGTTTGAGATACCGTCCGCTCTGCACCACAGCAGCTTTACGCGCCTCGAGCGACCCTTCGTAGGCGCGGTCTTCGACTTCGACGCAGAGGGGGCCATTGTATTTCACGTCGTTGAGGGTGGAGCAGAAGAGGCTCCAGTCGACCTCGCCGAGGCCGGGGAGCTTCGGGGTGTGATATTCGAGCGGGTAGGCGAGCAGGCCCACTTCGTTCAGACGATGAATATCGAGGCGGGCGTCTTTGGCGTGGACGTGGAAGAACTTGGTGTGGAATTCGCGGATCGCCTTGATATAGTCCATGCGCTGCCAGACAAAGTGTGACGGGTCGAAGTTCAAGCCGAAGTAATCGCTCGGGATATCGTTGTACATGCGGCGCCAAACATCGGGGGAAATGGCCAGATTCTTGCCGCCGGGCCATTCGTCGCGGCTGAAGGACATGGGGCAGTTTTCAATACCGATCTTCACGCCGGCGTTCTCGGCGTAGGCCACCAGGGGCTTCCAGGTGTCCAGGAAGCGCGGCCAGTTCTCGTCGATGGTTTTGGTCCAATCGCGGCCGACGAAGGTGTTCATCCCGCCGAGGCCCAGAAGTTTGCTGGCGTCGATGACGCGCTTGATTTGCTCGACGGCGACAGCGGCCTCGTCCGCGTCGGGCGAAAGCGGATTGGGGTAGTAGCCCAGGGCGCTGATGGAGACGCCGGCCTTGGCCATGGTGTCGTGGACGCGCTTGGCGTCGTCGGCCGTGAAGCCTGCGACGTCGATGTGCGTGACGCCGGCGTAGCGGCGCTCGGCCTTGCCCTTGGGCCAGCACATCACCTCAATGCACTCGTGGCCCGCCTCCTTGGCGAAGACAGCCACCTCCTCCAGGCTCAGTTCGGGGAGGATCGCGGTTACAAAGCCGAGTTTCATCATGGCAGCCAGTATCTCGCCCGGAGCGCGGGCGGGGCAAGCGGGCTAGGATCAGATGGGGTTGCGTTCCGAGTGGGGCAGGTTGCCAACCTGCGGCCGATTGGCAATCGGCCTGGCGCTGGACCAAGGAAAGGCCTCGGGGCGGGCGACCAACAGGGCTTTGACCGGGTTCCATTCGATGTACTTGGCAATCTGGCGAAACTCGGTGTCGTCTCGCACGAGTCGATCATAGCTCTCATCCTGCCAGAACCTGCTTCCTGTCAGGTTCAGAACCCGGTTTGCTTCCCTGGCCGTGAACCGCTTGAGGGATTGGGTCAACTTTGACACCGGCACTAGGGGAGTCACTAGCAAGTGGACGTGATTCGGCATGACCACATACGCATGAAGGTCAAAGTGACCCATGGGGCCGGCTCTGTGATGGATCGCGTCAACAAGGAGCGTTGCGATCCGCGGTATGCGCAGGGAGAGGGGGCCCGTCCGCGCCTCGTCAAGAAGGCGATCCATGACCACGAATGCTTCTCCAGAGGTGAGTTCCGACGGAAAGTAGCGACCGGCTGGAAGCGTCCCATGGAGCCGCCAGGTCAGGAACATCGGGCGACCGGCCGCGTGGATGTGTGGCAGACGCCGTACATGGAAGGTGGTCACATAAAGGGAGTAGCGCCTTCCGTGGAAATTCTCACTCACTTTCCCGAGGCCGATTGACAATCGGCCGCAGGTTGACAACCTGCCCCACATTACAGCGGCAGCACCTCCTGGCGGTCGGGGTTGAAGTGGATCTGGCGCTTTTCGACGTAGGACTGCACGGCCAGCAGGGGCGGGTTGATGGAGATCTGGGCGATGCCGACGTCTCCGTTCGGGCGCTTGCGGGATTTGCAGCAGTCCAGGAAGTTGCGGACGTGGTCGCTGGTGATGTCGCCGGGCCAGCGCTGGATGACGGGCTGTGCTCCCTTTTCCGCCTTGAGGAACTCGTAGCGGTTGCGATTCACGTAGAGGCGGCCCTTGTCGCCGTGGAAGGTGATGCCGTACTCGCCAGCGGCGGGCGAGGCGAGCGAGGAGAACATGACGGTGAACCTGTCGTACTCGAATAGCGCCGAGATGGTGTCCGGGGCGGTGCGGCCGTCCTGGATGTAGAAGATGCCGCCGAGGGAACTGACCTGGTTGGGGCCGCGCTCGCCCATGTACATGTGGACGACGTCCATCCAGTGGTGGCCGAAGTCGGTCATTTTGCCGCCGTTGAACTCGAGGAACGCGCGGAAGTTGAAGTACATGCCGGGGTTCCAGTCGCGGTACTTCACCGGGCCGAGAAATCGCACCCAATCGAGGTTCGACGGCTTCTCGGCGGGCTTCACTGGTAACGGACGGGGCGCGCCGCTGGGCCAGACGGCGTCGATGTGCGCGACCTTGCCGATCTCTCCAGAATCAAGGAAACGCTGCTTGGCCTCCTGATAGACCAACCCGGAGCGCTGCTGGATGCCGACCTGGCAGACGCGCTCGTTGATGCGGGCGGCCTTCACCATCAGCGGGCCCTCGTCCATGGTGCGGCAGAGCGGCTTCTCGACGTAGACGTCCTTGCCGGCGTTCAACGCGTCGATGGCATGGTCCTTGTGCCAGTGGTCGGGCGAGCCGACGAGCACGGCGTCCACTTCTTTCAGTTCGAGGAGCTTGCGATGGTCGCCGAAGCCCTTCGCGCCGGGGGCCTTCTGCTGCGCCTCGTCCATGCGGACGGGATAAACGTCGCAAAGCGCGCGGACCTCCACGTCGCTGTTCTTCTGGAACAGGGTCATGACGTAGGTGCCCCGGCCGCCGGTGCCGACGACGCCGAGGCCGATGCGATCGTTCGCGCCGAGGATGCGGGAGTAGGAAAGCGCAGTGAGGGCCGCGGCCCTGGCGGCGCTACGCCTGGTGATGATGCTCATGGAAGCTCCTTGACGGCGATGTTGCGGAAGCGGTGGAAGCCGCCATCGACCCAGCGGGGACTCTTCGATTTCACATCGCTGAAATGGGCCTGGACGGCGATCATGCCCTCCGTGGCACCATCGGCGGCGTGGTTGGCGGTGTCGGTCCAATCGACGATCTGGGTGCCGTTCAGCCAGACCTGAATGTGAGGAATGTCGCCCTCGATGCGGGCGCGGAGGAGGTTCCACTCCCCTCTTTTCCAATACTTCTGCCAATCGCGGGCCTTCGAGTTATCGGCGCGGACGTCCTTCAGCCCTTCGCCGTAGATGCCTCCGACCATGCCGCCTTCCAGGTAGTCGATCATCACCTGGTAGGCGTTGCCCTTCTCGTTGGAGCGAAGGAAGAGGCCGCCATCGCAGCCGAAGTCGGGGTTGATCTCTAGGGAGACCTCGAAGTTGCGGTATTTCTTATCAGTCAGAAGGATGCCGCCGTTGCCAGGGCGGTCCTGCGTGACCATGAGGACACCGTCCTTCACGGTCCAGGCCTTGGTGTTGCCGTGGTGGTTCACCTGGCTGATGTGCCAGCCGGCAGTGTCTTTTCCGCTGAAGATGGGAACAAAGCCGGCAGGGACTTGGGCGGAGAGCAGCGCGGCGCCGGCCAGCAGGAATGCGAATCGCATCGGAGTACCTCGATTCGCAACACATTTTACATGGAGCGGGGACCTATTCCGGCGGATGCGGCGTATAAACGACAGTATTGCCATGCCCGAACTCCTTGGGGACATCCGTTTCGCGTTGCGCGGCCTGAGCCGAAGCAAGGCGTTCTTTCTGGCGGCTGTGGTTTGCCTGGCGCTGGGAATTGGGGCGACCACGGCGATCTTCAGCGTGGTTCACGCGGTGGTGCTGAAGCCGCTGCCGTACAAGAACTCGAACGAACTCGTGCGCGTGTACACGGAGTTTCCGAAGTTCCCGAATGGCGGTTTGCGCCGCTTCTGGACGTCGCGGCCGGAGTTCCTGGAGATGCGCCGCGACCTGAAGAGCTGGCAGACGCTCGACGCGTGGCAGGTGGGCGGCGCGAACATCGCGGGTTCCGCGGAGCCGGTGCGCGCCGTTTCGGGCGCGGTGACGGGCACGCTGCTGCAAACGCTGGGCGTGGCGCCGGTGATGGGCCGGGTGATCATCCCCGACGACGACAAGTTCGGCGCGCCACGAGTAGCCGTCATCAGCGAGGGGCTGTGGAAGCGTGCCTTCGGTGGCGATCCGAACATCCTGAAGCGCGATGTTTGGCTGAACGGCGAGAAGTGCAATGTAGTGGGCGTGATGCCCGACGGGTTCCAGTTCCCCCCGGGCGAGGTGGATCCGGTGGAGTTGTGGACGCCGATGCAGCTTAATCCGGCGAATCCTGGCGGCCGGGCCGGGCATGGCCTGTATTTAATGGGGCGGCTGCGGCCTGGCGTGAATCTGGTGCAGGCCCGGCAGGAGATGACGCAGTATGTCCAGGGAACAGGCGCGAAGGCGGGACCGGGCAACCACATGCTGCACCCGGAGAACCACCCGCTGGTTGCCTACGAATTGCAGAGCGAGGTGACGGGCAGCGTCCGGCCGGCGCTTTTGGCGATGCTGGCGGCCGTTGGGTTCGTTTTGTTGATCGCGTGCGGGAACGTGGCGAACCTGTTGCTGGCGCGCGCCGAGTCGCGGCAGAGGGAGATCGCGGTACGGCGCGCGATGGGCGCGTCGGCGGCGAGCCTGATCCGCCAGTTTCTGATCGAAGGACTGCTGTTGTCGATTCTGGGCTCGCTCTTGGGATTGGCGTTTGCCTTCGGCGGATTGAAGCTGGTGCTGAACGCCGCGGCTGGGGCGATTCCACGGTCGGTTGAGGTAGGGATCGACGGCACAGTGCTGGCGTTCACGGTGGGCGTCTCGGTGCTGACCGGTGTCTTCTTCGGACTGGCTCCGCTGCTGCAGTCGCTGCCGAAGGCGGTGGCGGAAGTGCTGAAGGCTGGCGGCCGCACGACGGCGACGCGGGAAGCGCACTGGCTGAGGCAGGTGATGATCGCCGGCGAGATGGCGCTGGCGCTGGTGTTGCTGATCGGCGCGGCATTGATGATCGGGGCGTTCTGGCGGCTTCAACGGGTGGATAGCGGGCTGCAACCGTCGAATATCGTAACGATACGGATGGCGCTACCGAACCAGTTGTACCGCGAGGCTGCGCAACTCGACGCCTTCTGGAACAATACGCTTCAGCAGACGGCGACTCTCCCGGGGGTGATCAGCGTGGCCGTGATGAGCGGCATCCCACCCATCCGACCGCCGGTGGTGACCGATACGGAGATTGAAGGCTTCAAGCAGCAGCCGGGCGGGCCGCTGCAGAACATTGACCACTACAACGTGGTGAGTCCGGACTACTTCAAGACGCTGGGCATCGAGGTGATGGAAGGCCGGGTGTTCACGCCCTCCGACGGCCTGAAGTCGGCTCCGGTGGTGTTGATCAACGAAACATTCGCAAAGCTCCACTATCCCGGCCAGAGTCCGCTGGGACGGCGCGTTCGGCCGGGCTTCGATGGCCCCTGGTGGACGATTGTCGGCGTGGTGGCCGACGTCCGGAACTCCGGGCTGGACCATCCGGCGGGGACGGAACTGTATTTCCCGCACGCGCAGGCTGACGGGAGGTTCCGGTCAGGGTACCTGGCGATCAAGACCCAGGGTGACCCGATGAGCGTGGTGAGCGCTGTCCGGCGAACGATCGCCGGGATTGACCCGGCGCTACCGTTGTCGAATATCCGGACGATGGACGAAGTGCTGGCGGCGGCCCAGGCAAGGCCGCGATTCCTGGCGCTGCTGATCGGGATGTTCTCGTTCGTTGCCGTGGCGCTGGCGGCGCTGGGCATGTACAGCGTGATGTCCTACGCGGTGGCGCAGCGGACGAACGAGTTCGGCATTCGCATGGCCATGGGGGCAGGTCGCGGCGACGTTCTCGGGCTTGTGCTGCGGCAGGGGATGCTGCTGGGCATCGCGGGCGTGTTGCTTGGCGCGGCGGGCGCGGTTGCGATGAACCGCGTGCTGAAAGGCGCATTATACGGGGTGGGCGAGTTCGATCCCATCCCGTTCGCGTTGATGAGCGGGTTGCTGGTGGTGATCACACTGCTGGCGTGCGTGGCCCCTGCATTGAGGGCCACACGTGTGGATCCGCTGGTTGCGCTGCGGTATGAGTAGCGGCGGCTAGAGCGAGTCCGGCAGCGGCTTGACCGAGTTGGTCTCCTGCGCCTTGAGCAGCAGGTTCTGGATCATCTCCTGACGCGCGCCAAAGCCCTGAACGGCAGAGTGGAGGGCCTTGATGGCCTCCGCCTGCGCATCGAGACGCTTCTCGAGCGCCGTGAAACGCTCCTCAATCTCGTGAACGGAGTTCTTGAGCACGTCCACCTGGCCGCTGAGCTCGCGGAAGTTCTCTTCCAAAGGCTCGATGCGATTCTTGAGCTGTCCCGTCTCCGTGGCCGTGGAGGAAGCGTTGCGGGTAATGAGCTCGCTCTGCTGCTTCAACTCCTGCTTCAGAGTCTGCAACTCGAAGGTTTGCTTGGCAACAGCCTCGGTCTGGGCGCCGACGAGATTGTGCGCCTTTTCGATGGTTTCGTTCTGCGTCTTGAGCGTCTCGCCGATCTTCTTGTCGGACTCCTCGACCTTGCGCTGGAGGTCGCCGATGCGGGCGATGCCGCTGGCGGCGGTCTGAACGCTGGCGGCGACGCCATCGAGGTCGCGCTTCAGTGAAAGGAATCGCTCGCCGAGGTTCTTGGTCTCCGCGGTAATCGAGGTGAGGTTGCTCAGAACCTGGCTCGAGCGTTGGTCGGTCTCTTTGCGGGATTCGTTGAGTATGCCGCTGATGGCCTCTGCGAAGTGCCGCGCCATCTGGCGGGAGATCTGTTGAATGGGGTCCTGACTGTCGGCTTGGCCGGAGCCCTCTCCCGTCACGGCACCGGGTTCCTCCGCAATCCGGCCAGAGAGCAGGCGGAGCGAACGGATCTCTTCCGGCCCGCCGGGATCGCCTGGACCTTGAGAAGGTGGATTGTCTCGCACTGTAGGTCGATTCTCCTGTGCGGCCAGGGCGGAAAAGTGTTCCGCTTCCGGTTCCGGCATCAGCGGGGGCAGGATCTCCGGGCCGGCATGCGCCTCCTCCGCGGCTGCCGTTATGGCCTCCTCTGCGACCTCCGCTTCGTTGTTCTCCAGCTCGGAGCTTGGCTCCGCTGCCCCTAAACCGTGACCATCCCTAAGCCGGGCGAGTGCCCGTGCCCGAACCTTAGCGTCCTCCGAGTCCCTCGCAAAGATTGACAGCATTCGGTACCTGTTCCTCCAACTTGCATACCGCGTTCATTTATAAAGACTTCTCCAGACTGCACAGTACTACCAGCAGGGATCATTAGTAAATACGACCAAAAGATCCGAGACTTTTGGGCTCGGTACTGGTACTCCAATGCTGTCCTTACCTAGACGCTCGTCGCAACCGGCGTGATCGTCCGCGGCGGCCCGGCCAGCCTTCGAGGGGCCTGATTCTAGAATACCCTGTAACGTAAACACATTCTGCTAAACAAAATGGCACTCCTTGACGTCTAACACGCCGATGGAGGAGCAGCCATGGTGAGTCTTGCTCGCGTCCGACTCCTGGCCATGTTGGCAGCCGGGCTTGGGCTGCTTGGCGGGTGCAATAGGGTACCACCGTCGGCATCAGTCCGCGCGGACTCTCCAACTGCAGGATTACGCGACACTTCCGCCCCCGAGCAACCAGTGCTGCGCGTGACTGGGACGGTCCAGGCGGTGCGCTCCTACTCGGTGCGAGTCCCGCAGATCAGCGGGCAGAACAGCCGGCTGACGCTGGTCCGGTTGATCCCGAACGGCTCGAAAGTGGCGAAAGACGATGTGCTGGTGGAGTTCGACCGCACAACGCTGCTCGACGAGGAGCGTGAAGCTGTGGCGAAGCTCGAGGAGATCGGTCATCAGCTCGAGGAGAAGAGGGCCCAAATCCGCAATGACGCCGCAAAGCGAATCGCCCTGTTGCGGGAGGCCGAGGCGGACCTGAACAAGGCGGTCATCCAGTTGAAGAAGGGTCCGATTCTGAGCGAAATCGACCGGCTCAAGAACGAGGAGAAGGCCACCAGCGCGAAGTCGCGCGTGGAAAGCCTGAAGAAATCGGATGGGTATCGAATCCAGGCTGAGGCGGCGGCGGTCAAGATCCTGGAATTGAAGAAGCAGCGGCAAGAGGTGACCCTGGAGCGCATCCGAAGCAACATGAGCCGGCTGATCATAAAGTCTCAGCAGGACGGCATGATCGCACTCGAGAACATCTGGAGGAGCGGTTCCATGGGCCCACCGCAGGAGGGCGATCAGTTGTGGCCCGGGCAGCCGGTGCTGCGCTTGTTCGATCCAGGCGGAATGGTGGTGGACGCACTCGTGAATGAATCTGACTTTGCCGCGGTCGGGAAACAATCCGAAGCGAAACTCTATCTGGATGCTTACCCGGGAGCGACCTTCCGGGCCTTCCTCGAGACCGCCAGTCCGGTAGCAACCGCCGGGCTCGACACGCCGGTTCGAACATTTTCAGCGCGATTCCGCATTGAGGGTCAGGATCCGCGGCTGCTGCCCGATCTGTCGGCAGCGCTCGAGATTCCGCGTCTCGTGCCGGCACCGTCTCCGATGGCCAAGTCAGGAGGCACACCGAAATGACACCCAAGCGAAAAGGCAGGGGAGCTTCTCTGTTGCTCGCGTCCGTTGCCGTGTTGGCCGCTGTGGGGGGCTACTTCTGGTGGCGAACCGGGAAGGTCTCGGCCAGTGACGATCTCCCGACGGCGATGGCAAGAAAGGGCGAATTTCTGGTGATCGTCTCCTGCCGCGGGGAACTAGTCGCTGGGCGTTCCGTGCAGCTCACGGCGCCGCTCAATGTCCCGAATCTCCAGATTGTGTGGATGGCGACTCCCGGCGGCCGGGTGAAAGCGGGCGACGCCGTGATCCGGTTCGACGCGAGTAGCGCCAAGCGGCAGCTCCAGGAGAAAGATGCAGCTCTGAAACAGTCGCAGGCTCAGCTCGACGAGGCGATTGCCCAGGCGCGCATTGCCGAGGAGCAGGCGCGGCTCGAACTGGCGACCTTGAAAACGACGGCCGAACGTGCCCGGCTGGAGGTGTCGAAGAACGAAATCATGAGCGCCCTCCAGGCCGAGTCCAGCCGCGTGGACTATGGACTGGCGCAGGAGAAACTCCGCGTCCAGGAGGCGGCACTCGAGCTGGTTCGCGCGCAGAACCAGTCGAAGATCGCGAGCCTGCGTAGCCAGGTGGCGAAGAATCAGACGGAAGTAGACGTCACGAACGGCCGCATCGAGCGCATGGAAGTGAAAGCGCCGTCAGAAGGCGTGGTGAGCTACCTGATGAACTACTCCCAGGGCTGGATGAACGCAAAGCCCTTTAAGGTGGGCGACAACGTCTGGCCGGGCAGTTCGGTGGCCGAGATTCCGGACATCAAGAGCATTCAGCTCAAGGCGAAGGTAGAGGAGATCGAAAGGGGCCGCATCCGGCCCGGCATGGAAGTCAGAGCACTGCTCGATCCATTCCCTGAGAAGCCCTTCCCTGGCAAGCTCGCTTCAATCTCCGCTCTGACTGAGCAGAACTTCGAGTGGCCGCCGTCGCGCAATTTCCGCGCCTACGCGGGATTCAACGACATCGACGAGCGGCTGCGCCCGGCGATGAACGGCCGCTTGGACATCATCGTCGACAAACTGCCCGACGCCATCAGCGTGCCCGCCCGCGCCGTCTTTGCCAGAGACGGAAAGCCCGTGGTGCTGGTGCCGGGAGCCGAAGGCCTGAAGCCGGTGCGGGTGGAGATCCTCGCGCGGAATCCGGACGAGGTGGCGGTGCGCGGCATTGAATCAGGGACGCGTGTCGCGCTGGTGGAGAATCTCAAGGACGCGAAGAAGTCCGGAGAGGCTGGGAAGTGAGTATGAGACGCGCGGTTCGAATCCTGATGATCGCCGGGGTCCTGGGGCTGATCGGCGCGGGCGGCTGGTTCGGCTATTCCCGGCTGCAGGCGGTCACCACACCGGCTTCGCGCGATGTCCCGACCACCAAGGTACGGCGAGGCGACGTCGCATTCACGGTCGCCTCCAAAGGGGCTTTGCAGGGCGGCAATTCGAAGATGCTGGTAGCCCCAATGACGGGAAGCCCGCAACTGGTGATCACCACACTTCGGAAGCCCGGCGAGATGGTGACGGATGGCGAGATCGTCGCCCAGTTCGACACCACGGAGGAGAGCTTCAAACTGCGTGAGGCCGAGGCCGATCTGGCCGAAGCGGAACAGCAGGTGATCCAGGCCAAGAACGAGGCGCTGGCCAAGGAGGAGGAGCTGGAGTACGAGGTACTGAAGGCGCGTTCGGATTTGGCGCAAGCAGAGCTGGAATGCCGGCGTAATCCCCTGATGGCCCCCATCACGGCGCAACAGAACGACTTGTCGTTAGCGGATGCCAAGGACCGGTTGGGCAGAATTGAGCGCGATTACCCGCAGCGCAAGGCGGCGGCAACCGCCTCGATCGCCATTCAGGAGGCAGCGCAGAAGAAAGCCACCGTGCAGGCCGACACCGCGCGCCGAAACATCGACAATATGACGCTGAAGGCGCCGGCCTCCGGCTATGTCAATGTTGAGCGGAATACCAACAGCAACTGGTACTTCCCTGGCATGACGTTTCCGTTGCTGCAGGTGGGCGACCAGGTGCGTTCCGGCATGGGCGTGGTCCAGATCCCGGACATGTCGAGCTGGGAGGTGACCGCTGAGATCGCCGAACTCGACCGCGGGCATCTTTCCGTCGGACAGCCGGCCGAGGTTCGAGTGGTGGCGTTGCCGGGCCAAGCGTTCCGTGCATCCATCTCGGATCTTGGCGGCACCACCGGCCCGCCTTGGAACCGGCGTTTTGAATGCAAGCTGAAGCTCGCTGACCCCGCGCCGGAGTTGCGGCCCGGCATGAGCGCCCGCATCATCATCACGACTCAGACCATGAAAGATGTCCTGTGGCTCCCGGCGCAGGCTCTGATGGAGAGTGACGGACGCACGTTTATCTACCTGGCGAACGCCACCGGCGGTTTCACTGCGCGCGACGTGAAACTGCTCCGCCGCAGTGAGAGCCGCGTCGTGATCGATGGCGCCAAGGAAGGCGAACTGGTTGCCCTGGCAAGCCCGGACCAGAAGGAAGCGCCCGGCCAAAAACAGAACTCCTCGTCCGGAGGCGCAGCAAAGGCGATGTCGAAATGAAGATTGGGACCCGGCGGACGGCGCGGAGCCTCGGCTCCGATTTCTTCGAAGCGTTTGTGAATCTGCGTGCCCAAAAGACGCGCACACTGCTGACGGCGCTTGGCATCGTGTTCGGCGTGGGCTCGGTGATCGGCATGCTGTCGATTGGCGCCGGCGCGCGGGAAGAGTCCTTGCAGTTCATCGAGCGGCTCGGCGTACGCAACATCCTGATCGATTCGATTCCGGCGATGAGCGCCGAGGAGTTGCAGCAGCGGCGCCGCTCCTCACCGGGACTGAACGAACGCGACATGCGCGTGTTGGAGGCGAACATCGAAGGGCTCGAGACGCTTTCGCCCAGGCGGGCCCTGTACCCCGCGCGCGTCCTTCCGAAGCCATCCGGATCCATGCCGGTTCTGCTCGGCGTGCGGCCGTCGTTCTCGCTCATCCATGGGCAGCGCATGCTGGAGGGCCGGTTGATTGAAGAGGCCGACGAGGTCGCAAATGCGCCGGTTTGCGTCCTCGGCCAAAGCGCCAAGATCAGCATGCTCGGTTACGGCCTGGCTGTCGGTAAGCAGGTGAAGGTGAACGACACCTGGCTTCAGGTGGTGGGGGTGCTGGCCGAGCAAATCGCGGACTCCGGCGCTACCGGCAAGGCGATTGACCGCAACAACGCCATCTTTATCCCCGTGAGCACGTTCTCCTACCGGTTCTGGGATTCCAGCCGCTTTCTGAAGGATGAACTCGACGGAATCGACTTGCGCCTGAAGCCCGGCGTGGACAGTGTTCAGACCGCGAAGGTGGTCTCGGCGATTCTGAACGCCACGCACCGCAATACCGAAGATTTTACTGTGACCATTCCCGCCGCGCTGCTTGAACAACAGAAGCGCACGCAGACGATCTTCACTTACGTGATGGTGGCCATCGCCGCGATTTCCTTGCTGGTGGGCGGCATCGGCATTATGAACATCGTGCTGGCGACGGTGATGGAGCGCACCCGTGAAATCGGCATCCGACGGGCCATGGGCGCCCGCAAACGGGACATCGTGCGCCAGTTCCTGACGGAGTCCGTACTGATCTCCCTAGGCGGCGGCCTGCTTGGCATCGCTTTCGGGATGGCCTTGAGTTGGTTGATCGCCAACGTCGCCGAATGGAAGACGATCGTGACGACACTCAGCGTCATCGTCGCCTTCGGCGTCTCCGTCGCGGTCGGCGTGCTCTTCGGCATTTACCCCGCGCTCAAAGCCGCGGAGATCGATCCGATTGAAGCGTTGCGGTACGAGTAAGGGGCCTGGAAGCCGCCCCCGCAACGCCAGAACCTCATTGGAAGTGCAGCTGGAGAAATGCGGCTGGCGTCACGATCTGGATGCCTTCATAAGACTCCAACGCGAGTAGATCTCCATCTCCAGTGAGTATCAGACTTGCGCCACAGTCGACTGCGGCAGCTATCACGTGATTGTCGTCGGCATCACGAACGACGTCCCTCAGCTCTCGCGGATCACACCGGTAAGCGCTTTGCCACAATCGTGCGCATGCTTGGCGAATGAGAGTCGCCGACCACCCAAACTTTTCCGTCAAGGTGTCTACTAGCTCCGATTCGATCTCCCGCGACACCACGATTTCGATCCCCAGAGCTTCGATCGATTGAAGAGCACGGGCAGGCGTTCCACCGAAGACCAAAGCGGAGATGTAGACGTTCGTGTCGACGACGACTCGGATCACTTCGCGGCCGGCCGCTTGCGTGCGCGCGCGCGCAATTCCTTTACCGCGGAAACGGCGTCCGCTTCAGTCAACCCACGTTCCTTCGCCTTCGTGCTCCCGTATGCGTTCATGCTTTCCCACCACTGCGTACGTTCGTAGTGGCGGAGCGCTTCGCGAACCAGTTCACTCATGGTACGGTGCTCTCTCCGCGCGAGCTCTTCAGCACGAGCCAGCATCTCCGGCGGAAGCGTAATCGAAAGCGTTTTCGTCGTCCGCATGCCTTCATTGTAGAGCACGATTACGCAGGATTATGCAGGACTCCGCGCAGCGGCTACGGCAACTTCAGATCTTCAACCGCCGCGCAGGGCGCCAGCATCGGCTTGTATGACACCGTCAGGCGGCTCTTGGCCGGGGCCCAGCGGTAGCCGGGGACTCCGAACAGGCTGCCGCGTTCGATCATGGCCCGGCGTGATTCAGGCATGGGGGAGACGCCGAACTCCATGCCGCGCGTCAGGGTCTTGCCGTTCCAGGGGGCGCTCGTGCGGCTGTGGTTTTCTTCCCAGATGCCGAGCCAAGGGAAATCCGCCTGTCTCCAGATGTACGCTAAGCCGAGTTTCAGTTCGGGATGCACGGCGGCGAACCACGCGTGCTCGCGCGACGGGTCCATCAGGTGCGTGGTGAAGGCGCCGGAGGCTTCGCGCGACGTGTAGACGCGCAGGTCTTCAGTGCCACCGCCGATCCGCGGCGCCATGGGCCAGCGGAATTCGGCATCCGGCGCGAGGTAGTCGTGGCCGGGCGCGAATGCTCCCTCGAAGGTCTTCGAGCGCGTCGCGGTCATCTCGAAACGAGTCTTGCCGCGTTCGACGAACGGCGGTCCGAGCGTCACATGGTGCGTCCAGGCAATCGGCCGGTCACACACGGAGAGGTTCTCGACCGTCTCCGTGATCTCCGCCGCACGAGACCCCGCCGCAAGCCGGATGGTCCGTTCGAACGCGAGCTGGCAAGTCGGAAGCGTCACGGCCTGCGTCAGAGTGTCGCCATCCACCCGCACCGCATACTCGGCCACGGAGCCTTCCCCATGCACCGGCAAGCCGGCGGCGGCCTCTGCTTCCGACGGTCCCCCGAAGAGATCGAGACACAGGTTGTGGCCCATGATCCCGGCCAGTAGCTTCGACTCCGCATTCTGGCCGTACTCCGGATGCGCCGAAGGATCGTACTGCGAAGGTTCAATCGAAGGCCACGGCGGCGTCCATAGGGGATTCACGCCGGTCGCCTTGTCGATGATGGCGGCGATGTGGCCGCCTTCGACGGTCACGACGATCTGAAGGTGCTCGTTCTCGAGGCTGTGCGCGCGGCGATTGTGATAACGGATCTCGGCCATGATGGAGCCGTTGTATCATGCCCTGGACGCAAAAAGGGCGCGGCCGTGAGACCGCGCCCCTGCCTTGCGGCACAGAGAAAAATCGTTAGCCGCGCTTGGCCCCGGCTTTGGCGGGAGCGGCGGGCGTCCGGCCCATTTTGTCGATCTCGTTGAAGGAAACGGTACGGCCTTCGTCGAGGGCGATATTGGAAAGGATCACGGCGATGGAGTCCGCCATGCCAACTTCCAGATCGGCCTTCGGACGGCCACCGGTGCGGCAATCGCGGAAGAAGCTCTCAAGTTCGGTATCGACCGGATTCTTCTCTTCTTCCGGCACCAGGATGCCCTTCTGGTAGAGCCACAGGCGGGCGAACTTCATTTCCTTCTCCAGGAAGCTCTCGTTGCCCGTCATCAGGTCCTTGCCCAGCAGGATGGGCAGCGGGCGCGAACCGGCGGCAGCCACCATCGTGGCACCTGCCTTATAGGCTTCCTTCTTCTTGCTCTTGGCCTCTTCCACCTTCGGCGGATTCGGCTCTTTGAACCACATGCCGATCGGCTTGTTGTTGTCGTCGCCGATCGTAATGTGGATGCTGCCCTGCGTGCCGGCGATGATTTCACCCATCTCCGTGCGCGAGCCGCCGACGCCGGCCCAGTGGCTGGAGCCCGGGATGCCCGTCCACACCAGGCGGCGGCCCTTCGGGTACTTGTAGATCAACTGGACGTTGTCGAGAATGTCGCGGCCGTCCTTCATGAAGTCCTGCGAACCCATGCCCATGACGGCTTCCGGCGTCATGCCCATCATCCAGTCCGCAACGTCGATCTGGTGCGAGGCCAGCTCGGCGACCAGGCCGCCGGAGTACTTGCGGAAGAGCCGCCAATTGGCCATCTCGCCGCCGGCCTTCATCTTCCAGCCCGGATTGCGGTGCCACTGCGCCTGGACGTAGGTCACTTCGCCCAGCAGACCCTTTTCGATCATGGCCCGAGCCGCCTGGTACATGGCGCTATAGCGGCGTTGCAAGCCCGTCTGCATCACCTGCTTCGGCCGGGCTTCCACCAGGGCGCGCAGCGCGTGCACTTCCTCCGGCTTGAACACCAGGCTCTTCTCGCAGAAGACGTGCTTGCCCGCTTCCAGCGCGTCCTTGGTGACGGGGAAGTGCATGAACAGCGGGGTGGTGACGAAGACCGCTTCCACGTTCTTGTCGGCCAGCAGTTCGCGATAGTCCTTGTAGCGCTTGGGATTGCCGCCGATGGTCTGCGCGCCTTTGTCCAACGCATCATTGCTGATGTCGCAGATGGCAACGCACTTCCCAGTGTCGATCGGCTTCAGGTGCTTCAACAGATAGGAACCGCGGCTGCCCGTGCCCACCATGCCGTACTGCACGCTGTTGGTCTGGGCCTTGGCCGTCCGGATCAGGGGACCGGCCTGCGCGCGCCGCGATGCGGCAACCGTTGCGATTGTTGCGGCGCCGGCGACCTTCATCGCGTCACGCCTGGTCAAGTCCTTGCTATCGGCCATATGCAGCAACCTCGAGGTACAAAAGGATCTTACGGAGACGGAATCGTTTCCGCCCCTATTCTATCTCCATTTTTGGGGGCGATGTCTGCGTCTCGGGCCTCGGCAGCAAATTCCCCAGCCTCCTGCCGCAAACGCGCCCGGCGGGCGGACCAGTCCGCTCCGGCCAACACCAGCAGCGCGGCCACGAAGCTCCAGATCAGAATCGTGACTGAGTTCACGAAGGGCCCGTACTCTCGGGAGAACTTCGAGAAGAGCCACGGCCAGATGGCCAGATTCACCCATTTGAGGACTTCGAGCAGCAACCCGACCATCACCGCGCGCGGCAGAATCAGCCGCCACGGGACCTTTGCGTTCGGCAGCAGCCAGTAAACGAAGAAAAGGATCAGGAGCGTGCTAGGAATAGTAGCCGCCTTCAGGACGCCGACCAACGGCATAGGCGCCCAGTTGAGCTGATAGCGATCGGTCAGCGCACTGCGCATGGCCTCCACGCTCTGGCCGCTCATGCCACTCCAGAAGAGCGGACCCAGCCCGGAGACCGCCGCTGCCAGCACGACAAGGAATCCGCAACCGAAGATCAGCCCCATGCTGATGGCCTGGTTCTTCAGAATCGAACGGTTCACCTTGACGCCCCAAGCTTTGTTCAACGCCACCTCCAACGGCAGGAAAATGCCGTTCGCGGTGAAGAGCAGCAACAGGATGGAGACCCATTCCAGCCGCCGGCTGTTATCCGCGGCGACTTTCAGGTTGTACGCCAGAAACTGGCCAGTCGATCCCGGGAAGTAATCGCGAATGGCGATGTACAGTGACAGCTCCGCCGCCGGCCAGTCCAACACATGCCGGCAGATGGCGATCATCACCAGCAGAAACGGAAAGAACGACAGCAGCACGTTCGCGGCGATCGAAAATGCGTAGACGTGCGGCTCGGTCTGGAACAGGTAGTGGAGGATCGGCTTCCAGTCCACCTTCAATTCGGAGAAGGCGTTGCGGAACTCGCGCCAAAGCCCTCGGGTCTCCTGGTCGAGGGCTGCTTTGTTTAGTGATTCCATCGAGATGCTGCTACTTCCATTATCCCCAGCGGCGGCCGTGTCATGATCGAATCCATGCCCGCTCCATTCCAGCCCGTCCTCCACTCGGTCAGCTACGCCGGCGCGTGGCACGGCCAGGCCCGCCTGTCGCTAGAAGCGTTCTTTGTGAAGGCGGCCGCGCTCGGCTATTCCGGCGTCATGCTGATGGCCAAACGCCCGCACCTTTCCGTTCTCGACCACGGCCCGGACGATCTGAAGCGCCTGCGGGAGCTACTCGACAGGTTCTCGCTGAAATGTTCGGTGTTGGCGGGCTACACGAACTTCTCCGCTGACCTGGAGCACCCCGAAGTGCCTCACCGGGAGTTCCAGATCGCGCATGTCACCGAGCTGGCCCGCACGGCCCAGGCGTTGGGCGCTCCCGTGGTGCGCATCTTCACCGCCTACGAGCATCCGCGCGCCGGCCACGCTGCCCTGTTGCCGGTGCTCGTGGACACGTTGCGCGAATGTGCGAAACGGGCCTCGGATTTCGGCGTCACCGTCGGGATCCAGAACCACCACGACTGCGGCGTGGACCACCGCACTCTGCTCGACCTTCTGGAAGAGATCAACCAGCCCAACTGCCGCGCCTGCTTCGACGCCTGGGCGCCTGCGCTCCAGGGCGAGGACTACATCACCGCCGCACGCCAGATGGCCCCGTACACCTGCCATACGACCGTCGCCGACTACCAACTCCGCCCGCGCTACCGATACAACAACACGCTGGTGAATTACAAGGCCCAGACGCCTTACGTGCAGGCCGTGCCGATGGGCGAGGGCTTCATCGACTACCGCAGCTTCCTGACGACACTCGCCGAGAACGGCTACACCGGTTCCGTCGCCTATGAGATGTGCTCGCCTCTGACGGGCGGCGGCGCTGAAGCGAATCTCGACCGCTACGCCCAGCGCTTCGTCGAGTACTTGTCCGCGATATAACGGTTCTGATGCAGAATCTCTTTTCTCTCGAAGGCAAAGTCGCGGCCGTCGTCGGCGGCGGCGGCGTGCTGGCCGGCGAAATGGCCAAGGGCCTCGCCGGGGCCGGCGCCGACATTGCCATCCTCGATTTCAATCCCGACGCTGCCGAGGCTCGTGCCGCGGAGATCCGCCAACTCGGCCGCCGCGCGATCGGCGTGAAGGTGGACGCCACCGTCAAAGCCGACTTGCAGACCGCGCTGGATCGCATTCTGGCCGACCTGGGCCGCATCGACATTCTGGTGAACGCCGCCGGCATCAACTCCGGTACACCATTCTTGGAGATCTCCGAGGAGGAGTGGGGCCGCATCATCGACGTGGATCTGAAAAGCGTCTTTCTCGCCTGTCAGGTCTTCGGCGCGCACATGACGCAGCCCGGCAAGGGTGGATCGATCATCAACATCTCATCGGCGTCGTCGGGCCCGCCGCTGTCGAAGGTCTTCACGTACTCGGTCGCGAAGGGCGGCGTGAACCAGATCACGCAGTTCCTGGCGCGTGAGTGGGCCACTCAAGGCGTGCGGGTGAATGCCATCATCCCCGGCTTCTTCCCGGCCGAGCAGAATCGCAAACTGCTCACCGACGACCGCGTTGCCAAGATCATGGGCCACACGCCGATGGACCGCTTCGGCGAGGCAAGTGAACTGATCGGCGCCGCCGTTTTTCTGGCGTCGGACAAGGCCAGCAGCTTCGTCACCGGCGCCCTTGTCCGCGTCGATGGAGGCTACGGCGCGATGACCATCTAGAGTTACAGCCGGACCGCTTTACCCGATATCGCCGCCGCCCGCGCGGCCAGCGAGATCTCGCAATTCTTGAAGATGTCCGACTCGGTCAGCGTTTGCGGCTTTCCCAGATAGACGGACTCGAGGAAATCGACGAAGACGCTCTTGCGCGCGGGCAGCTCCGCCAGACGCTCCGGGCCGCGGGTGTTGCTGAGGATGGTGACACCCGTGGCCTCCATGTATTCGGCCACGCCCTTCGTGCCGGCCAGCCGCACCCGGTCGTCGCCGTGCGTCTTGGCGCGGTCCGGCCTGTAATAGTCCATGTGCAGCGTGCCGACGCCCTGGTTGTCCAGCCGGAACACCGCGCCCGTGGTGTTCTCCATCGAGCCGATACCCGGGAAATCTCCCACCTTCGCCTGCATCGCCATCACCGACGTAAACTCGCGCTTGCTGGTGTAGCGCATCAGGTCGATCAGATGAATCCCGATCCACGGAAAAGTGCCGCCGTAGCTCTTGGGGTTCTTCATCCACTCCGGCCGGTCGCCCGCCTTGTACGACTTCTGAGCGCTGATCTGCGCCACTTCGCCGATCTCGCCTGAATCGACGATCTGCCTCAACGCCAAATACGGCGAATCGAAACGCATCGGCAGCAGCATGCTGAAACGGACGGGAGTCTTCTTCAACGCGCCGCGGATGTCGGCCAGCAGCTTCTCCTCGTTGGACAGTGGCTTTTCGGCGATCCACGGCAGTCCGCGTCGAATCGCCTCGAGGATCACCTCCGGGCGCCGGTCAGCGGCGTTACAGGCGGCCACGACGTCGGGCTTCTCCTTGTCGAGCATTTCGCGCCAGTTCGTGTAGGCGCGCCCGTTCGACTTCGCCCGGCGCAGCGTACCTTCCGCCGCCTTCAAATCGTCGTCGCAGACGCCCACCAGTTCGACATCCGGCAACCGGGAAAGCGGCCCCGTGATTTCGCCTGGGTGGCCTTGCAGACCCACCAGCGCCACGCGGACCTTGCGGTGAAATGGAATGGCCTGCACCGCCAGGCCGGAGAAGAGCTGTCTGCGGGAGAGTTCTGCCATCACTCCCGCATTATCTATCTACAGCTTGCCGCCCGCGAGAACGCTCTCGATAATCGGCGCCAGCGCGTCACCTTCGAAGATCGCCTTGGTTTGCTCGCTGTAGGCCCAATCCTCAATGATCTGGCCCTTCGGGTCCACCAGGAACAGGTGCGGCAGCGTGACCTTCGGATTGCTCAGCGTGGCCTTCAAATACGCCGCCGTGGCCTGGCCGCAATCGAACAGGACGGGCGACGTGACGCCGTAAGTCGCGACGAAGTTCGCCACCTTCACGTTGGTATCCGGCGGGGTGACGATCGACAGCACGTCCACCTTGCCCTTGAACTTCGCCTTCACCTTCTCGAGCACCGGAGCCAGTTTCTGGCAGTGCGGACAATCGGTCAGCATGAAGTCGATCAGCAGGTACTTGCCGCGGTAGTCGAGGATGTCGTGGTACCGCAGCCGGCTGTCCGGCAAGGCGAAGCTGGGGGCGCGCCTTCCGCTCAACGGCCCGGCGGCGGCCTTCATGCCAATCAAGCCCAGAGCGCTCAGCGCCAGCGTTCGTCTC
This sequence comes from Bryobacteraceae bacterium, assembly GCA_050789245.1. GTDB lineage: Bacteria > Acidobacteriota > Terriglobia > Bryobacterales > Bryobacteraceae > PNKE01. The sequence goes on from JBOZRR010000047.1 coordinate 152,988, forward strand.
GTCATGTTCCCAGTCTAATGGGCCTCAGCTCTTCGCCAGAGCCGCGAGCGACGCTTCGAACGGGGCGCGGGCCACGCCCTTTTCTGTGATGATGCCCGTGACGTAACGCGCCGGGGTGACGTCGAACGCCGGGTTCTCCACCTGTGTGTCCTCGGGGGCCACCGGCACGCCGAAGACTTCCGTCACTTCCTTCGCCGCGCGCTGCTCGATCGGGATCTGCTCGCCCGAGCTCAGCGTCAGGTCGAGCGTAGAAATCGGCGCAGCCACGTAGAACGGCACGCCGTTCTCCTTCGCCAGCACGGCCACGGAGTACGTCCCCACCTTGTTCGCCACGTCGCCGTTCCCGGCGATGCGGTCCGCGCCCACCACCACACAGCCGATGCGCCCGCTCTTCAGGAAGTGGCCCGCCATGTTGTCGGTGATCAGCTTCGTCGGAATGCCGTCCTGCATCAGCTCCCACACCGTCAGCCGCGCCCCTTGCAGAAACGGCCGCGTCTCATCGGCGAAGACGTCGATCTGCTTGCCCTGCGCCACGGCGGCGCGGATCACGCCCAGCGCCGTGCCGTAACCCGCCGTCGCCAGCGCGCCGGCATTGCAGTGCGTCAGAACCGTTTTGCCGTCGGGCACCAGATCCGCGCCGTTGCGGCCGATGGCTTCATTGATCGCGATGTCTTCCAGGTAGACCTGCTTGGCCTCGCGGATCATCTCCTCGCGGATCTTCTCCACCGGCGCGCCCTTCAGCGACGCATACAGCCGCTTCATGCGGTCGATGGCCCAGAACAGGTTCACCGCCGTCGGCCGCGTGCCCGCAAGCCTCGCGCAGATCGTCTCGAACTCGGCATCCAGGTTCGACGGATTGGCTTTGAGAACGCCCAAAGCGACGCCCATCGCCGCAGCAACCCCAATCGCCGGCGCGCCGCGAATCACCATCGTGACAATCGCGTCGGCCACTTCCTCATAGGTCGTGCACGTGACGTACTCTTCCACGCGCGGCAGCTTCGTCTGATCGATCATCACCACGCCGGCGTCGGTCCATTGAATCGTCGGAACCATTTAGATTGGCGAATCCTTCCTATAGAACAAAAATCCCAGCAAGAACGTGAGGTTATACGTGGCGTGAACCAGTGTTGCCGCCGCGGTGGAGCCAGTCCGGAGCCTGGTCAGGCTGAACGCGACGGAGGCCACCAGCAACAGCAGCAGATGCCGCCAGGACCACGAATACTGCGGCCCGTGCAGCAGCGCGAAGGGCAATCCACAGAGCACCACGCCGGCCGCCACACCGAAGCTGCGGACCAGCAGCGGCAGCAGAAATCCGCGAAACAGGATCTCCTCCGCCAGCGGCCCCAGCGTCACCGCGAACAGCCCCACCAGCAAAATGGCGCCGCGCTCTTTCAGCAACTCTTCGAGCGGCGACTTGATCTGCGGCGCACGCAGCACCACGCTCATCACGGCGACGAAGATCGCCAGCGCGGGGCCCCAGACAATCGTGGCTCCGGCCTTGGGCCACGGAATCTTCCAGCCAAGCGAATGCCAGAACGGCCGGTCATAGCGCAGCCGCAGAACCAGCCACAGCGAGACAAACAGCGCGATGTAGATCAGAAACTGGAACGTCATCGCCATCGCGGCCGCGCCGGGCTTGTTCGGAACCAGGGCGAAGAGCCCGCGGCTGGCCAGCGCCGCCGCGAAGATCGACGGCAGCAGCAGCGCCAGGAACAGCGAAGCGTCGTACCAGCTCCAGAACGGCTCGCGAGGCTCCGGCTCGACGGGCATCAGAATCGGCTCGGGCGGCTCGGGGAGGTTCATCCGTCCAAGTCCGCCAGTATCGCCGCCAGCAGCGGAATCATGATCTCGTGGTGTCCGGTGATCGAATAGCCCTTGCCGCCGGCGCCCGCGTGCGGGCGGTCCACCACGTTCGCTTTGGGCCGGTAGTGTTGCAGGAAGTCGAAGTTCACCGTCGTGAAGTTCATCACGGGCGCGCCGAGGTTGCGCACCACGGACAGCGCCTTCAAGAACACCTCCGGCAGCACGACGGCCGAACCCACGTTCAAATAGGCGCCGCCGTCGTGAATCTCCTTCACAAGCGCGGCGAATAGCCGGAAATCGTGGTGGGTCCCGGCGCCGATGGCCGCGCCGTCGGCCTGCGGATATGTGTGCGGCGTGTCGGTCCCAACGGCGACGTGCACGGTTACCGGGATATTGCGGCGCCACGCTTGCAGCAGCAGACAGGCGTCGGCGAACTCCGGCTTCGCCAGCGTATCCAACCGTTCCCCCAGGGCCTCGCCCATGCCCGTGCCCCGTGCCTGCGCGTCGCGAATCGCCAGGTTCATCTCGCGCCCTGTCTCTTCGGCCGAACCGAAGCGGCCATCGGGCAGCACGGATTCCACGTCCTCGCTGGTGCAGCCCGCGATGCCGATCTCAAAATCGTGGATCGACGCCGCGCCGTTCATCACTAGCCCCGTCACGTAGCCGCGGTCCATCAAATCGACGAAGACGGGCGCCAGCCCGCACTTGATGACGTGCCCGCCCATGCCCCACAACAGGCCGCGTTTCTTCTCACGCGCAGTCCGCAGCGCGTCCACGACGCCGCGCAACGAGTCCGCAGCCAGAATCTTCGGAAGCCCTTCGAGCCAGGCGGCCATGCCTTGCCCCGCGTGAGGGGGCCGGCCCATGTGCTCCATGCGGACTTTCCCGCCGCGATCCGCGATCGGGATGGTCGAGAGCCCTTCGAAGGTAATCGGTTTTTGTGTGTACTTGCTCAAGCGCGTGCGCCTATTTCCCTAGGTTGACCGCTCTCGAAGCACTTTATCAAGCGCTTTCGCCGTGTGGCTCCGCCGGTGACGGGCTACCTGCTCCGGCGTTCCAGTAACGACAATCTGCCCGCCGCGCTCGCCACCCTCCGGCCCCAAATCGATGATCCAATCGGCCGACTTGATCACGTCGAGGTGGTGCTCGATCACCAGCACGGTGTTGCCCAGGTCCACAAGCTGGTTCAGGACATCCATCAGTTTCCGGACATCCTCGAAGTGCAGTCCGGTGGTCGGCTCATCCAGGATGTAAAACGTGCGGCCCGTCTGGCGGCGGCTTAGCTCGCGCGCCAGCTTGATTCGCTGCGCCTCTCCGCCGCTTAGCGTCGTGGACGACTGCCCCAGGTGCAGATACCCCAACCCCACATCCACCAGCGTCTGCAACTTCGGCTTGATCTGCGGAAAATTACCGAGCAGCTCGAGCGCATCCTCGACGGTCGTCTCGAGCAGATCCGCGATCGAGACGCCGTTGAACTTCACGTGGAGCGTCTCGGAGTTGTAGCGCTTGCCCCGGCACACGTCGCAAGGCACGAAGACGTCCGGCAGGAAGTTCATCTCGATGCGCTTCATGCCATCGCCCTGGCAGGCCTCGCACCGCCCGCCCTTCACGTTGAAGCTGAACCGTCCCGGCTTGTAGCCGCGTTCGCGCGCCTCCGGCAGCATCGAGTACAACTCCCGGATCGGCGTGAACGTTCCCGTATACGTCGCCGGGTTCGAGCGCGGCGAGCGGCCGATCGGCGCCTGGTCGATCTCGATCACCTTGTCGATCAGTTCCAGCCCGTCGATGCCGTCGAAGTTGCCGGGCTTCGCCTTCGAGCCGTAGATCGCCTGCGACAACGCGCGGTACAGCAGATCGTGCACCAGCGTCGATTTGCCGCTGCCGCTGACCCCCGTCACGACGATTAGCGCGCCGAGCGGAAACTCGACGTCGATGTTCCGCAGATTGTGTTCCCGCCCGCCGTGCAGCACCAGCTTGCTGCCGTTCCCAGGCCGGCGGAAGCGCGGGACTTCCACCGTCCTGGCGCCGGAAAGATACTGTCCTGTCAATGACTTAGACGATCTGCGGATCTGCGGCGGCGTTCCGGCGGCCACCAGTTCCCCGCCCAGCCGTCCGGCGCCGGGGCCGAGGTCGATCACATAATCCGCGCGCTCGATCGTCTCCTGGTCGTGTTCCACCACCAGCACGGTGTTGCCGAGGTCCCGCAGCCGGGCCAGCGTGTCGAGCAGACGGTCGTTGTCCCGCGGATGCAGCCCGATGGACGGCTCGTCCAACACGTACAACACCCCGCGCAGTTTCGATCCGATCTGCGTCGCCAGCCGGATGCGCTGGGCCTCTCCGCCGCTCAGAGTCGCGGCCGACCGGCTCAGGCTCAGATAGTCCAGCCCGACCTGGGCCAGAAACTCCAGCCGGTTCACGACCTCCTCGACGATGCGCGCCGCGATCTGGCGCTCGCGCTCGTTCAGCTTCCAGCTCCGGGCCGCCTCCAGCGAGCGCGCCACCGGCATGTCGGTAAACTCCGCGATCGAACTGCCCTTCAGCCGTACCGCCAAGCTCGACGGCTTCAGCCTGTGCCCGCCGCAGGCGTCGCAATCGGTGGCGGACATGTACTCCATCAGGTACTCCCGCGTCGTTTCGCCGTAGTCGTTGAAAGCACGGTCCAGCATGCTCAGAATGCCGGGGAAATCGCCGTTCCCGGTCAGCAGCGCCGCCTGCTGCTTCGCCGTCAGCTCGTCGAACGGCTTCTTCAGATTGATCTTCAGGCGCTTGGCGGCGTCACCCACGGCCTGCTGCATGATCGTCGAAGAGCCGCCGGGCCCCAGGCCTCCGTCAAACAACGGTTTGCTGCTATCCGTGATGACCTTGCCGGGATCAAAGGCCCACGTGCTGCCGAGGCCGTGGCATGCGTCGCACGCGCCGTACGGGCTGTTGAACGAAAACGAGCGCGGCTCCAGCTCCGGCACGCTCTCGCCGCAGTCCGGACAGGCCATTTTCTGCGAATACAGTCGCTCCTCGCCGTTCACGACGGCGACCGTCACCAGCCCGTTGGCCAGCTTGGTGGCCGTCTCGATTGAAGCCTCCAGTCGCTTCTCGAGACCCGGCTTCAACAGCAGCCGGTCCACAACCACTTCGATCGTGTGGTTTTTCCGCTTGTCGAGAACGATCTCCTCGTCGAGCGACCGCAGTTCCCCGTCGATCCGCGCTCGGAGAAAGCCCGCCCGTGCGTACTTCTCGAGGTCCTTCTTGTATTCGCCCTTGCGGCCCCGCGCCACCGGCGCCAGGAGCATGATCCGTTCGTCCTGCCGCAGCGCCAGAATCTGCTCGAGAATCTGCTGCGTCGTCTGCCGGGAGATGGGGATCCCGCACTTCGGGCAATGCGGCACGCCGATCGACGACCACAGCAGGCGCAGATAGTCGTAGATCTCCGTAATCGTGCCGACCGTCGAGCGCGGGCTGCGATTCGTGGTCTTCTGCTCGATCGAGATCGCCGGGCTCAAACCGTCGATGGCGTCGACATCCGGACGCTCCATCTGGTCGAGAAACTGCCGGGCGTACGGCGACAGGGTCTCAACGTACCGGCGTTGTCCCTCGGCGTAGATGGTGTCGAAGGCCAGAGACGACTTGCCTGAGCCGCTCAGGCCCGTAATCACCGTGAGCGAGTTCCGGGGGATCTCGACACTGACATTCTTCAGGTTGTGCACCCGAGCGCCGTGTACGGTGATGCTCTTTAACATCGACTGCTCACCCGTCCTGGGTGTCTTTCAGCTTCGACCTCTGGGCCGCTTCCTTGGCCGACGCCCACTTCGATTTCGCCCAGTCCAGCAGGCGCTGGGCCCACTTGAAATGGCGGGCCAGCAGGATCAGACCGGGGATGCCGAACATCCAGCCCTGGAGGACGGGAATGAGGCCGCCGATCAGCCCGATGATCACCAGAATGATGCCGGCAGTGATCTCGAAGATCTTTCTCAAGGGGAAATCCCATGGTAGCATTCGCACCGCAACGCCTCGGTCGCAGTTCGGGTCCGCAATCGGGTTCTGGTACGTCCAGCAGCTATCCAAAGCCAAACGGAAGTTTTAGCCCGCAAATCTTTCGGCTACCGGGACTCGCTGGCTGTACTAAACCCCTTTGCCTCCAATTCGTTCCATCCGATCCGTTGACGTTAACCCCCAAAAAGCGCATATATAGTACTGTCGTGGCAGAGCAACGCAAAGCGAAACGATTCGAGATCCAACTGCCAGTGGAGTTGGTGCGCGCGGGCACCCGGAAGGTCTCCCATGTTGGTGAAACTAAAAACCTAAGCTCCGGGGGCATCCTCTTCACCCATCCGGGTGTACCTGTCGAAATTGGGCAGCCGATCGAGTATATGATCAGCCTCCCGTCAGGCACCCGTGTCGGTGATGTTCGGCTCCGGTGCATGGGAAAAGTCATCCGCCGGGACGAAGAACGACAGTCGCTCGCGGCCACCCTCGAGCGCTACGAATTCGTCCGCGGCGCCAACTAACGCCCATTCTTCTCTCCCGCCCAGGGGACTTCCTGCGCTAAAATCATAGCAAATAAAAAGCGAAGGAAGCGATGAACCTCTCCCTCGACTTCCCAGATCCCCGCCGAACGGACTCCCTCGGCCTGACCCGCCGCGCCGATCTCGATGCCGCCATTGCGCGCCTCCGCGCCTGGATGGCCGAGGAGGATTCTCCGATCCGCGCCATCCGCCACCAGCCCGCCACGCCCGGCGAGTTCGCCGAAATCCCGGCAGAAGTCGAAGCCGCTCTCCGTAAGGTGCTGGAAGACAAGGGTATCCAGAAGCTCTACACCCACCAGTCGGACTGCTATGAAGCCCTCTCCGCCGGAGCGAATCCGGTGGTGGTGACGCCCACGGCCAGCGGCAAGACGCTCTGCTACAACCTGCCCATCCTGAACCGGCTGATGCGCGAGCCCGAAGCCCGCGCCATGTATCTGTTCCCGACCAAGGCACTGGCAGAGGATCAGCTCCACGAGTTCCACTCCATCGTAGAGGCCATGGGCTCCTCCATTCGGGCCTTCACCTACGACGGCGACACGCCGCAGGACGCCCGGAAGCAGATCCGAGAGCGCGCCAACGTCGTCCTGACCAATCCGGACATGCTCCACGCGGGCATTCTGCCGCACCACACCAAGTGGGCCAAGGCCTTCGAGAACCTACTCTACATCGTCATCGACGAGCTGCATTATTACCGGGGCGTCTACGGCAGCCACCTGGCCAACGTCCTGCGACGCTTGCGTAGGATCTGCGAGTTCTACGGATCGAAGCCGCAGTTCATTTGCAGTTCCGCCACCATCGCCAACCCCAAGCCGCTGGCCGAGGCTCTGACCGGCGAGCCCTTCCGGCTGGTGGACCGCAACGGCGCCCCGACTGGGGAAAAGTTCTTTGTTTTCTATAATCCGCCGGTGGTGAACCGCCAGCTCGGCATCCGACGCAGCTACCTGAACGAAACCCGCCGCGTTGCCAGCGAGCTCGTCAATCACGGCCAGCAGACGCTGGTTTTCGCCAACAACCGGCTGGCCACGGAAATCCTGCTCAAGTACCTGAAGGATGCCTGCGAGCGCAATGCGCCCGGCACCGTCCGCGGCTACCGCGGCGGCTATCTGCCACGCGAGCGGCGCGACATCGAACGCGGGTTGCGCGACGGCGACATCCGCTGCGTCGTCGCCACGAACGCCCTCGAATTGGGCATCGACATCGGCTCTCTCGACGTTGTCGTCATGGCCGGATATCCGGGGACGATCGCTTCCACCTGGCAGCGCGCCGGACGCGCCGGACGCCGCCTGGGCACGTCGCTCTCGCTGATGATCGCCTCCTCGGCGCCGCTCGACCAATACATCGTCGAGCACCCCGAGTACTTCTTCGAAAGCTCCCCTGAGCACGCGCAGATCAATCCCGACAACGTCGAAATCCTAGTCAACCACCTGAAGTGCGCCGCCTTCGAGCTGCCCATCAAGGACGGTGAGTTGTTCGGCCGCCACGACAGCACCGAGATGTGCCGGTTCCTCGAAGAGCTCGGCTTGGTGCACCACTCCGCTGGAGGGTGGCACTGGACGTCCGACACATACCCCGCCGACGCCGTCAGCCTCCGCAGCGTCACCAGCGACAACTTCGTCGTCATCGACGCCACCACCGAGGAGCGCGTCATCGCCGAAGTCGCCTTCCCGGCGGCGCTCGTCGAACTGCATGAGAAGGCGATCTATCTCCACGAAGCGCGCCAGTACCAGGTCGAAAAGATGGACTACGACCAGCGCAAGGCCTGGGTCCGCCAGATCGAGTGTGATTACTTCACCGACGCCATCGACTACACCCAGGTGAAGATCCTCGAGGAGTTCGACGCGCGCCCCGTCGCCGAGGCCCGCTCGGCGCACGGCGAGGTTCGCGTCAACCGCCAGATCGTCGGCTTCAAGAAGGTGAAGTTCTACACGAACGAAAACGTCGGTGCCGGAGCGCTATCGCTGCCCGAGCAGGAGATGCACACGACGTCCTGCTGGCTCCACTTCACGCCCGAGTTCTTCGCGCGGTTGCCGCACCTGACGCCGACCGACCGCCTGAACGCGCTCACCGGCCTCGGTAACGCCCTGCGCACCGTGGCCTCTTTGCTTCTGATGTGCGACCCGCGCGACCTCGGCGTCGCCCTCACCGAAGAATTCGGCATGCCCGTCGCCGGCTTCGAGCCGAACCTCCACCTCTACGACAACTACCCCGGCGGCATCGGCCAGAGCGCCCCGCTGCACTCCATGACCGCGCAACTCCTCGCCGGCGGCCGCGACCTGATCTCTTCCTGCACCTGCGAATCCGGCTGCCCAAGCTGCGTCGGTCCGCAAGGCGAAACCGGCACGGGCGCGAAGAGAGCGGCGCTGGAGATTCTCTCGCTGCTCACGGAGTAACCGGTTTCAGCTTCAGCCCGAAGAGAGGCCGCAGCCAGCGAATCCGGCGCACGATTTCGAAGGCCAGCCAGCTCCCGGCGAATGTCCCCGCCGCGACCACGGGGAACTTCAGCCACACACCCGCCTGCCACGGAATCAGGGAGTACACCAGCGCCACAGTGATGGTCTGGTGAACGATGTAGAACGGATACACAGCCTCGGTGGCGTACCGTAGCGCAGGCGAGCCGGTTGTGATCCAGGTGCGCGCGTATCCGATCAGCGCGAAGATCCAGGCCATCCCGAAATAGCCCGATACCAAGTTGCCCACCACGATTCGCGCCTCCGTGGGCCACGCCTCCGTCACCCCGGTCTCGCGCAGCCCGAAGAACACCGCCGCAGCGCCGATCCCCACCCACAGAAATTCGCGCCGCCTTCGCGTCACAACTTCAAGCAACGCCGGGCTCGAGGCAAAAACAAACCCCCACAGGAATGTCAGCCACGATCCCGTCAGATTCGCCCAATCCGCAATCAGGTTGTGCGTCGTGGGCCAGTGCGGCCCCAGCACCATGCCGGCGACCAGATTCGGGATGTTCACCAGGTAGATCGCCAGCGCCCAGCGCTCCACCCAAGTCGCGAACGCGCCGAGCCAACGCTGCCCGCCCGGGCTCCGCAGCACCGCGAAGAACGGGATGCTCGCCAGCGCATACACCAGGACATACGCCACAAACCACAAATGATGCCAGCTCAACGAGCCTTTGGGATACGACACCAACTCGAAAACTGTCGCGTAGAATTGCCAGTACGAATCGAACGAGACACCCTGGAACAGCCGTTCAAAGTAGATCTGCGGGGGGACGATGACGAACATCCCAAACACCAACGGCACACCCAACCGCGTCGCCCTTTCGGCCGCGAACTGCCCGAACGTGCGCCGCCGCAACGAGAACGCCACCCCCGCGCCAGAAATGAAGAACAGCAGCGGCAGGCGCCAGCGGTTGACAAACACCATGCCGTACTCCAGAGCCGTGCTTCTGACTGGATTCTTCACGTGCCAGTCCCAGCTCACGAAGCCCATGCCGGTGTGGTAGAGAATCAGGATGAGGAAGGCGAACACGCGCAGCGCGTCCAGCCCGTATTCGCGCTGGAACGGTGTTGGGTGGGCGGTCCCGGTCTCTTGTTGCACGGAGAGTCCTCGACAGAGGATATCGCGGTCGCGACCTGCCTTTACCGGCAGAGTTGCATCAGCATGGCGGCTTCACGCCGGTCCGTTTCGCTGCTGCGCCACGAGTTAATCGAACCCGCTATTGCAGCGCATTCCCACGGATCCGAGCATCTGTTTCGGGAAGCCACGCGTCCGGGGCACTCGAATCTGGGTTTCGCTTGTTCTCGATCTCCTTGCAGGGCGAAATTCGATCGAGCAGATCCTCGCTGACTATCCCCAACTTCAACTTGAGGATGTGGTCGCGTGCTTGGCATACGGTGCCGCGATGGGCGGGGAATGCTGCGACGCCTGATGACGCCGTCTGCGATGATGGTCGCGTGAACGATCCGGTTGAGAGCTTCATTGCGGAAGCGCGGAATTACTGCGCTCTCATCGAAACCGACGACGAACCCAATTCCTGGGTCTTCGCCCAAAAGTGTCTGGCCGCGGTCTTGCGGCTTCATTACCACGCGTTAGCGCTGCCAGCAGGAGCGCCTGATAGCGCGGACGCACCTGATCAGATTGACCATGAAGCCTGGCAAGCGATCATGAATCGCATACAACAAAAACTGGCACGCGATCAGTATTGGGTGATCTTCGAGCCATTAGAAGAAGCGCAGCCAGAGGCAGACATCGGGTCGATATCCGACGATCTCGCCGATATCTGGCGCAATATCAAAGACGGCCTGCTCGGGATTGATCGAGGCCAACCTCAGTCCATCAATGACGCAGTATGGCACTGGCGTTTAACGTTTGAAACGCACTGGGCGAACCATGCATCCGGAGCAGCATGCGCTCTGACGGCACTCTGCTATGGCGCATTTGCAGACTGCAACAGACCTCAACACAGTTGACCCTAGGCAAATGAGGCGGTATCGCGGCCCACTATCTCATCGCTCCGCGTCGCCTCTCTACACCACCACCCGCTTATCTCCCAGCCGCCGTGTCACCCGTAACCGGTCCAAGAACTCCAACAGCGGAATCGCATACTTGCGCGACACGCCGGTCCAATCCTTGAACTCGCCGACGCTGAACGTCGCGCCCTTCTTCGCCGCCAGAGTGGCTTTCAGGGTCTCGAGCGCCTGGGCGTGATAGATCAGCTCCGGACTCACGCGCACCAGGCGTTGCTGTCGCAGCAGGATCTGCAAAATCGAACGCGCGCGGTTCGCATCCACGCCGCTTTGCGCAAGCACGTCGTTCACCGCCGGGACCGCAAGGCCTGCGTCGCGGAACAGCGCCTCGATCCGCCCCAGCGCCTCGTCCTCGTCCTGCTTCAGCGCCAGTTTGTGCCGCGCCAACCGCAACACTTCACCCTCCGCCACCACCTCCTTGTCGCGTTCCAGGATCGCTTCCAGAATGAACGGCGTCACCGGCGCCGACGCCTTCGGCATGCCCGGCAACAACGGGTTCGCCTTGTGGAACGCGGCCAGCGCTTCCCTCAACCGCGCCGACTGGCGTTCCAACGAAGCCTGCGGAATCAGCCGCGGCTCCGGCGCTTTCAATTCGACCAGTGACGCCGCAGCGGCCCATCCGGCAATCGCCTCCGGGCTTGTGCCCATGCGAGCCGCGAGCCGGTGCACGCTGGCGCCATCTTCGTTCTCCGACGCAAACTCCGCAAGCCACGCTTCCGGCGATGCCCCGTCGAGCCGCGCCAACCGCTGCGCCGCCGCCAGCCGCCGCATCCGCACCGGCGGCATGTTATCGAGAATCACGCCCCCGCCGATGGTCTCCACGGGCGAGAACATCCGTGCGATGAACCGGTCCCCCGGCAGCAGCAGCAACGGCTCCTTCAGCTTCAACCGCAACCGCACGCTGGAACCCGACTCCACGGGCGACAGGCTCTCCAGCAAACGGACTTCCGCTTCAGTCTCCGCCGTGCCCGCGTGGAAGTGAATCGGCGCGCGATGCTTCAACGGGTGCGCGCCGGGGAGCAACTGAAACGTGCAATCGACGATCTGCGCCGGTTCAAACCATCCCGGCGGCGAGAGCGTCATGCCGCGGCGCACCTCATCGGCGTCGACACCGGCGAGATTCACAGCCGTCCGCTGCCCCGCCTCCGCCACCTCCACCGCGCCGCCGTGAACCTGCACGCTGCGCACGCGCAGCCTCCGGCCGGACGGGTACAGTTCAGCCTCATCGCCTGCCCGCAGCGTCCCGCGCCACAGCGTGCCGGTCACCACAGTGCCGAAGCCATGCAGCGTGAAGGAGCGGTCCACCGGCAGGCGGAACGGCGGTTCATTCGACCGCATCTCCACGCGGCCCGCCATTTCCACCATGGCTGAACGCAACGCATCCAGCCCCTCGCCCGTCCTGCTGCTTACCGGGATCACCGGCGCGCCGGACAGAAACGAACCGGCGGCGAACTCGCCCAACTCCATGCGCACCAACTCCAGCCAGTCCGCATCCACCAGGTCCCGCTTGGTCAGCGCGATCAGTCCGTGGCGGATGCCCAACAGGCGGCAAATGTCGAAGTGCTCTCGCGTCTGCGGCTTCACGCCTTCGTCGGCGGCCACCACCAGTACCACCATGTCGATGCCGCCCACCCCGGCCAGCATGTTGCGAACGAACCGCTCATGGCCGGGCACGTCGACAAAGCCGAACCGCATGCCGCCGGCGGTCATGTGCGCGAATCCCAGGTCGATGGAGATGCCGCGCCGCTTCTCTTCCTCCAGGCGATCCGTGTCGATGCCGGTCAACGCACGCACAAGCGCCGTCTTGCCGTGGTCGATGTGTCCCGCCGTGCCTACGATAATGTTCCTCATGCGAGCCGGTTTCTTCCTCCTCATCCTCGCTGTCTTGCCGCTCCGGGCACAACCGCCCGAGCCCGCGCCGCCGGAGGTCGTCTTCCGGACCGGCACGGCCTACGTCCGCATTGACCTCCAGGTGCTCGAAAAGAACCGGCCCGTCGAAGGGCTGAAGGTGTCCGATCTGCTGCTCTACGACCAGGGCGTCCCGCACGCCATCGAGAACTTCGGGCGCGAAGCCGAGCCGCTTCAAGTCCTGTTTGTCCTCGACGTCTCCGGCAGCATGGGCCGGATTCTCGTGCAGATGGCCGGCGTCGCGCAGCAGTCGCTCGGAGCGCTGCGGCCGGAGGATGAGGTCGGCGTCATGCTCTATTCGCGCCGCTCGCGTCTGGCCCAGGAGTTGACCGCCGAACGGGCTTTGGCCGTGGTTGCGTTGCGCGATGCGCCCGAGGAACGGGATCTCGGCGCGGGTACCTCGCTCAACGAATCGCTGCTGGCCGCGGCGGACTACTTCAAGTCGCTGCCGCAATTCCAGGGACGCCGTGCTCTGATCGTCCTGACCGACAACGGCGGGCTAAACGAAAAGACGCCGGACCAGGCTGTGCTGCGCGCTTTGGCCGAATCGAACATCGTGCTGAACGCCATCGTCGCCCCCGGTGCCCGGCGGCCGGATCCGCCGCCCAAGGGCGTAGAGGTGAATCCCGATTACACGCCCTCAGACGTCTTCCTGCTCGCTGAGCAATCGGGAGGCGAGGTGCTGAAGGCCGACAAACCGGAACGGCTGCGCGAGATGCTGGAGCACATTCGGCTGCGTTACAGCCTCGGCTACCGCGCGCCGGCGGCCGAGCCGGGTTCGTGGCGCACGGTGAAGGTTGAGTTCACGCCGGAGGCGCGCCGCAGGTACAAGAAAGCCGAACTGCAGCACCGGCCCGGCTACTACGCGGCGCCTTAGCGCGTCCGGTCGGACTCCCGGATGCGCGCCAGCGTCGCGGCCATCTCCTTCACGCGCTCGGCGTGGGCTCCGGCGACGTTGTTCTTCTCGCCGGGATCGACGCTCACATCGTAAAGCTGCGGCCCTGTGCCAGTGCCCAACTCGGTATTCGTATTCTGCTGAACGGCCGGGCCGGGGTTCGGCTCGATGTACTTCCACTTGCCCTGGCGCAGGGCCAACGCGCGGGACTGCTCCACCAGGTGGTCGCGGCCCCGGTTCGATTCGCCGAGCAGCGCCGGCAGCATGTTCTGACTGTCGGGCCCGGCCGTCTCCGTCAGCTTCTGACCGGTCAACGCAGCGAAGGAGTGCAGCAGGTCCACCTGGCTCACCAGCGCGTCGGAAACGCCCGGCTTCACGCGCCCCGGCCAGCGCAGCAGGAACGGCACGCGAGTGCCGGCTTCGAAGTTGCTGTACTTGCCGCCGCGCCACGGCCCCGCCGCCCGGTGCGAGCCCAACTTTTCCACGGCATCGTCCTTGTAGCCGTCGTCAATCACCGGCCCGTTGTCGCTCGAGAACATCACGATGGTGTTTCGCGTCAGGCCCTGCCGGTCGAGCTCATTCAAGATCTCGCCGGCCGTCCAGTCGAGCTGGGCAATGGCGTCGCCGCGCGGCCCCATCGGCGTCGCGCCGCTGAACCGTTTGTTCGGCAGGCGAGGCACGTGAATGTCGTGCGTCGCGAAGTAGAGGAAGAAGGGCCGCGCCTTGTTCTCGGCGATGAACTTCCGGCCCTGGCGCGCGAAGTCTGCGGCCATCTCCTCGTCGTTCCACAGAGCCTTCTTCCCGCCGGTCATGTAGCCGATGCGGCTGACGCCGTTGACGATGGCCATGTCGTGGCCGTGGCTCGGATGGACGCGCAGCATCTCCGGGTTCTTCTTTCCCGTCGGCTCGTCGCCGATCGGTCCCGCGAAGCTCACCTTGATGGGGTCCGCCGGATCCAGGTTCACCACGCGGCGGTTCTCGACGTACACGCACGGCACGCGGTCCCCTGTGGCGGGCATCAGGAACGAATAGTCGAAGCCGATGTCGAGCGGCCCCGGCGCTATGTCATTGTTCCAGTCAACGCTGCCCCGGCCCAGCCCGAGATGCCACTTGCCGACGACGCCAGTCCGGTAGCCCGCCTGCTTCAGGACGGAGGCCAGCGTAGTGCGGCCCGGCTCGATCAGCGCGGGCGCGTCGCCCGGCAGCACGCGGGCCCCTTTGTTGCGGAACGAGTACTCGCCCGTCAGCAGCGAGTAGCGCGACGGCGTGCATGTCGCGGCCGATGTGTGGACGTCGGAGAAGCGGACGCCCTCCGCAGCCAGGCGGTCCAGATTCGGCGTCTTCACGCGGGTTGCACCGTAACAGGACAAGTCGCCGTAGCCGGCATCATCGGCGTAGATCAGGACGATGTTCGGGCGCTGCGTCTGCTGTGCGCCGAGCGGCAAGGCCAGCGCGGAAGCGCCGAGCCGGAGGAGTTCGCGGCGGTTCATAGCTTGTGTGGCATCGTACCACCACGGCAATCTCTAGGCTTATTGTCGGGTATCGGTTAAAATCAGACATTCCGGCCGTCTCGCCGGGTCGCAAGGCCACAGAGTGTCCGACCAACCCAAACAGTCCGGCGATGTCACTGTGCTGCTCGCACGGGTGCGCATTGGCGATGCTGTCGCCCGCGATGAGCTGATGGGCCTGGTCTATCACGAGTTGCGCCGGATGGCCGCGCGCCAGATGAGCCGCGAAAGCCGGCAGGTGACCTTGCAGCCCACCGCGCTGGTCCACGAGGCCTGGCTGCGGCTGGCGCAGGCCGGCGACATCGAGTGGCAGAGCCGCGCCCACTTCTTCGCCGTCGCCTCGCAGGTAATGCGCCGCATCCTGGTGGACGCCGCGCGCGAGCGCGCCGCCCTAAAGCGCGGCGCCGGCGCCGCCGCTGTCCCGCTGGAGGACGCCCTGCTCTACGCTCACGAGAACGCCGGCGAGTTCGTTGCCCTGGACGACGCCCTGCGCCGCCTTGAACAGCTCGACGGTCGCAAGTCGAAGGTGGTGGAGATGCGTTTCTTCGGCGGGCTCACCGAAGAGGAGATCGCCGAGGTGCTCGGCATCGGAGTCCGCACCGTCAAGCGTGACTGGAATTTCGCGCGGGCGTGGCTCCTCGACGCGCTTCAGACATGACGCCGGAGCGCTACCGCCGCGTCAACGAGATCTTCGACGCAGCGGCCGACCTCGATCCCGCCGAGCGTGAAGCCTTCCTGGCGCGGGAAACCGCCGGAGACGAAGATCTTCGCGACGAAGTCGGCCGCCTTCTTGCGCACCTCCACACCGAGGACGCCATCCTCGACCGTGCCGTCCCCGGCGTTCGTGACGCCGCGCGTCCGCCTGCCGTGATCGAGCCCGGCACTGTGGTCGCCGGCCGGTTCAAGGTCCTGAGCTTCAGCGGCCGCGACGCGTGCAGCGAGGTCTATCTGGCCGAGGGCGCGACGCTCTACGTGCTGGACGTCTCCCCCGAAAAGGCCCGTGAAATCGAGCCCATCGTCGCTCGCGCATCGAAGGTGAAGCACCGTCACGTCTCCACGCTGCTGGGGCTCTTCCCATTTGAGCTTGGCGGCAATCGGGCGGTCCTTCTGGCGGAAGAGTCCGTTCCCGGCAAGGACCTGGTTGCCGCACAGCAGGGGCGTCCGCCGTTCATGGTGAGAGAGGCCGTCCCGATCCTCGAGCAGCTCGCCGCGGCTCTTCATGCGCTGCACGAACACCGGGTGATCCACGCGGGCATTCACCCCCGCTACATACAGATCGCCTCAAACGGCTCCGGCGTGAGGCTGGGCGGGCTGTGCCTCTCACGGCTCCCCGGTGCGGCGGAGGCGGCGGATCCCATCTGGCTTGCGCCCGAACAGCTTCTCGGCGAGCCCGTCACCACGGCGACGGATGTGTACGCCTACGGCCTGGTCGCGTTCGAGATGTTGATCGGCCATAAGCCCTTCCTCGGAACCGATCCCACGCAGACCGCTCTGCGCAGGCTCCACGAAGCGCCGATTTCGCCTCAGTCTCTGAAGCCGGACCTGCCGTCCATCTGTGCGGCGGCACTGCTGCGCTGCCTGGAGCGGGAACCCGCGCGCCGCCCGCCGGACGCACGTCAGGTAGCGTCGGTGTTTCGCGGACAAATGGGATTCTGGAGCCGCCTGAAGGGCCTCAGTTTTCCGGGCCGCTCTGGCTGACCTTCAGTACGGCCAGGAAGGCTTCCTGCGGGATGTCCACCTTGCCGACGCGCTTCATCCGCCGCTTGCCTTCCTTCTGCTTTTCCAGCAGCTTCCGCTTTCGCGAAATGTCGCCGCCGTAGCACTTGGCCAGTACATTCTTGCGGATGGCCGGGATGTTCTCGCGCGCGATGATCTTCGCGCCGATGGCCGCCTGGAGGGCGACCTCGAACATCTGCCGGGGAATCAGCTTTCGAAGGCGGTCGATCAGCGCCTTGCCGCGCTCGAAGGCGAAGTCTTTGTGGACGATGATGGAGAGCGCGTCGATCGGTTCGCCCGCCACCAGAACGTCCATCTTGACCATTGGCGAGACGCGGAATCCGGCCAGGTGGTAGTCGAGTGATGCGTAGCCGCGCGAAGCGGATTTCAGACGGTCGTAGAAGTCCAGAACCACTTCGTTCAACGGCAGTTCGTAGACCAGCATCACGCGCCCGCCGCCAATGTATTCGAACTTCTTCTGGTTCCCGCGCTTCTCTTCGAGCAGCTTCAGGATTTCGCCGAGGAACTCTTCGCGCGTGATCACCGTGGCGTCGATGATCGGTTCCTCGATTTTGACGATCTCGCTCGGGTTGGGCCACTTCGTCGGGTTGTCGACCTCGATCACTTCGCCGCTGCCGAGAGTCACCTTGTAGCGCACACCGGGCGCCGTGGTGATCAGGTCGATCTCGAACTCGCGCTCAAGCCGCTCCTGAACGATCTCCAGGTGCAGCAGGCCCAGGAAGCCGCAGCGGAAGCCGAAGCCGAGCGCGACGGAGTTCTCGGGCTCGAAATTGAACGCGCTGTCGTTCAGGCGGAGCTTTTCGAGCGCATCGCGCAGCAGGCCGTGCTCATGGCTCTCCACCGGGTAGAGCCCGGCGAAGACCATGGGCTTCATCTCCTCGAAGCCGGGCAGCGGCTCGACCCCCGCCACGCCGGCGTCGAGAATCGTATCGCCCACCTTCGCGTCGGAGACGGTCTTGATGTTCGCGAACAGGAAACCGACCTCGCCCGCCGACAGTTCGTCGCACGGCACCGGCTTGGGGGACTGGTAGCCGACGCCGTCCACATCGTGCACAGTATCCGTTGAGAAGAGGCGGATCTTCTGTCCCTTCCTGACCTTGCCGTCGATGACACGGGCCAGGATGATGACGCCGCGATAGGGGTCGAACCAGGAATCGAAGATCAGCGCGCGCAAAGGCGCATCGGGATCGCCCTTCGGCGGCGGCACTTTCTTGACCACCTGCTCGAGGATTTCGTCGATGCCGACGCCGCTTTTTGCGCTCGCCAGGACGGCTTCGCTCGCGTCCAGGCCGATCACCTGCTCGATCTGCTCCTTGATCCGTTCCGGCTCGGCCGACG
Organism: Bryobacteraceae bacterium; assembly: GCA_050789245.1. Taxonomy (GTDB): domain Bacteria; phylum Acidobacteriota; class Terriglobia; order Bryobacterales; family Bryobacteraceae; genus PNKE01. The sequence continues at coordinate 171,178 of JBOZRR010000047.1, forward strand.
GCAGGTCGATCTTGTTGATCACCGGGATCAGTTCAAGGTTGTGGTGGATGGCGAGGTAGGTGTTGGCCAGCGTCTGCGCTTCCACCCCCTGGCTGGCATCCACCACCAGCAGCGCGCCCTCACAGGCTTGCAGGCTGCGGGAGACCTCGTAGGTGAAGTCCACGTGGCCGGGTGTGTCGATCAGATTGAGCTGATAGAGGTTGCCGTCCTTGGCCTTGTGCAGCAGACGGACGGCGTGGGCCTTGATGGTGATGCCGCGCTCGCGCTCCAGGTCCATCGTGTCCAGCACCTGGTCCATCATTTCGCGCTGGGACAGGGCACCAGTATGCTCCAGCAGCCTGTCGGCCAGGGTCGATTTGCCGTGGTCGATATGCGCGATGATCGAGAAGTTCCGAATGAACGCGGGATCCATGCTGTAAAATGAATGCGATAGAGCCGTAGGGCGACAGCGCCGGGGAAGCTCTTCCAATTATCCCATATGTCCTACAAGACCTTCGAAGGAACACTCGACGCCAAGGGCCTGAAGTTCGCCGTCGTCGTCAGCCGCTTCAACAGCTTCATCACGGAGCGCCTTCTGGGCGGCGCAATGGACGCCATCACCCGCTCCGGCGGCGATCCGTCCGCCGTCGAGGTCTTCCGCGTCCCCGGCTCGTGGGAGATGCCCGTCGTCGTCAGCGAACTGCTCAAGCAGAAGCGCCACGATGCAGTCATCTGCCTGGGCGCCGTCATTCGCGGCGAAACGCCGCACTTCGACTATGTCGCCAATGAGGCCACCAAGGGCATCGCCCACGCCTCCATGGCCACCGGCGTCCCGGTCGCTTTCGGTGTTCTGACGACGAATACGCTCGAGCAGGCCATCGACCGCGCGGGCGCCAAGAGCGGCAACAAGGGCTTCGACGCCGCCATGAGCGCCATCGAAACCGCGAATCTTCTCAGGAACTTGCGCATCCAGTAAGGGAACCCCCCACTCGATGCCAGGCCGCCGTAAATCCCGCCAGCGAGCTCTTCAGATCCTGTTCTACAGGGACCTGCGCAAGGTTCCAGTCGATCAGGCCATCCGCGAGTTCTACGATGATCTCTACGCAGCCGAGCTCGAGGAAGAGACTGGCGAGGACGTTGACATCGAGGCGATTCGTGAGCCGTTCGTCGAATCTCTCGTGCGCGGCACCGTGGATAACCTCGATACGCTCGACCGTCTAATCGAGCAGCGCGCCGAGCATTGGCGCCTGGAGCGAATGCCGATCGTCGACCGGAACATCCTGCGCATGGCGATCTACGAGATGAAGCACCAAGGCACGCCGCCCGCCGTCGTCATCGACGAGGCGCTCGAATTGGCGCGCCGCTACTCCGAGGAGGAGGCGATTCCGTTCCTGAACGGTGTGCTGGACTCCATCCGCAAGCTGATTCTGCCGGAAGAAGTCCGTAAGTAGTTCATTTCCCAATACAAAACGTCGAGAAGATGCGGTTCAGGATGTCGTCCGCAGTCGTCGCGCCGGTCAGCGCATCGATAGGCCGCAGCGCCGCGTAGCAGTCGAGCAGCAGCAGTTCGTGCGGCAGTCCGACCATCACGGCATCCCGGGCCCGCCCGAGCGCCTCAAGGCTCTCCTTCAGAAGCTGCTCGTGCCGCAGGCTCGTGATCATCCCCGACTGCGCCGAAGCGAAGCCGTCGGGCGCCATCGCGCGGACGATGCCGCGCCGGAGATCGTCGATCCCCTCGCCAGTCACAGCAGAAACGCGGAAGCCGCAGTCGCGTGTCTCGTTGAGGCAAGGCAGATCGGCCTTGTTTCCTGTAATCAGGTGCGGACCGGACTGCCGGGCGCGCTCGACCAGCCGTTCGTCCTCGTCGGTCGAGGACTGGGACAGATCCAGCACTACAATTGTCATATCAGCGTCCGCCATCGCCCGGTAGCTGCGCTCAATTCCCAACTTTTCAACGACATCCGAACTCTCCCGGACCCCGGCCGTGTCAACCAGGCGCACTGGGATTCCTTCGAGTGCGAAGGTCTCTGAGACCGTGTCGCGGGTGGTTCCGGGTATGTCGGTGACAATCGCGCGGTCCCGTTCCAGCAATGCATTGAATAGACTGCTCTTGCCGACGTTCGGGCGGCCCAGGATTGCCAGCGTCACTCCGTCGTGGACCAGCTTTCCGAAGCGGAAGCTCTCGATCAGCCGGGTCAGCCCATGAGCGATGGGCGCGATGCGGCCCAGTAAATCGTCATTTGTAGCAACAGAGATATCATCCTCGGCGAAATCAATGCCCGCCTCGAGCAGCGCGATCAATTCCAGGAGCTGTTGTTTGAGCGGAGCGACCATCCGCGAGACCGAACCCTCCATCTGCTGCGCCGCGACCTTGGCTTGGTGCAGAGTGGTGGCTGTGATCAGGTCGTGGACCGCTTCGGCTTGGGGAAGATCAATCCTTCCATTCAGATACGCACGCAGGGTGAACTCGCCGGGCTCACTGGGACGGGCCCCGGCGGCAATCGCCCGGGCCACCGCATGGCGCAGAACCACCGGCGAGCCGTGGCACGAGATCTCAACTACGTCTTCTGAAGTATAAGACTTGGGGCTAGCGAAGTAGGTGACCACCACCTGGTCCACCACGCTGCCACCTTCGTCCAGTAGCTCCGCCATCGCGGCCGTCCATGGGCGCCATTCGAAGCCCTCCCGGAAGCGCAGCGTCGAGGAAGCGATGTCGCGCGCGCTGCTGCCCGACAGGCGCACTACGCCCAGCCCGCCCACGCCCGGAGGCGTCGAGATGGCAACGATCGTGTCCTTGAGGTTCACCAAATTGCGGAAACGAACTCCGGCCTATCGGCCGCCGCGCCGGGGAGGCCGTCCGCCGCCGCGCCCGCCGCCGCCACCGGGGCCTCTGCGGCCACGGTCGCCGCCACGGCCATGACGGTCGCCGCCACGATGGTCGCCGCCGCGGTCCCCGCCGCGCCCGCCGAAGGGGCGCTGGCCCGGGGGCGGAGGAGGCGGTTCAGGCAAGGAGGGCATGCCGGCCGGATAGACCACGACGTGACGGTACGGGCCGGTTCCGGAGCTTTCACTGCGCAGGTCCGTGGCGTCTCGCAGCGCCAGATGGACGATGCGGCGCTCGCGGCTGCTCATGGGGTTGAAACGATAGGGCGTGTTAGTTTCTCGGACGCGGTCCGCGATGGTCAGCGCGCTCAGCCGGAGCTCTTCCTGGCGCAGAAGACGGAAGTCGTTGGCATCGAAGCAGAGCAGGGCGTGCTCGTCGGAGGCCATGTCCAGCACTTCCTGTGTCAACTGCTCGAGCGCCAGCAGCCCCTCACCCTTGTTCGCCATCAGGTACTCGACGTCGGGGCCCTCGAACTTGACCACAAGGGATGGCTTCTCGAAATAGTTGCCGACCTCGTCGCCATCGAACAGATCGTAGGTGACGTCGAGATCCATCAGGTCGAGGACCGTATCGAGAAACTCCTCGATCTGGTCGCCACTAGTATCGATGGTGTACTTGGTGCGGTCGCTCATTAGTCCAGCCAAACCTGAATCTTACTTCTTTTTCCTGGTCGCAGTCTGCTTCTGGACCTGGGCGGGGGGACTGACGGGAGTCAGCTTGTTGAAGAAATACTGCTGAACGATACCCACCAAGTTGCCAGTGAGCCAGTATAACACCAGGCCGCTGGATGCGCCGTAGAACATGGCGCCCAGCACGATGGGCATCAGCATCATCATGCGCTGCTGCGTGGGATCGGCGCTGGTGGACGGCGTCATCTTCTGCATCACGACCTGCGTCACCAGCATGAGCAGCGGCAGAACGCGGAACCAGTGAGCCTCCGGCTGCGACAGGTCAGCCACCCAGAGCCAGGGCGCGCCACGCAGCTCGATCGCCACCGAGAGCACTTTGAAAAACGCGAAGAAGAACGGCATCTGCAGGATCAACGGCACACAGCCGCCCAATGGATTGATGCCCGCCTTCTGGTAGAGCTCCATCATCTCCTGGTTCTGTTGCTGCTTGCGGGGGTCTTTCATCGAGACCCCCTTGTACTTGTCGTTAATCGCCTGGATCTGCGGTTGCAGCGTCGCCATCTTCTGCATCGAACGCAGGCTCGAGAACTTCAAGGGCAGCAATAGCAGGTTGATGATCACCGTCGCGAGCACAATGGCCCAACCCCAGTTGCTCGTCAAGTTGTCATTGAACCAGTGCAGCGCGAGGAAGAGCGGCTTGGCAATGATGCCGAACCAGCCCCAGTCGATCAACTGTTCCAGCTTCGGATTGGTGGCCCGTAGGATGTCGGTGTCCTTGGGACCGACGAACAGCGCCATGTCGATGGGCCCCGGCGCGCCCCATGCCACGCCGACATGCTCAACCGGATCGGCGTCCTTCGTCGGCGGGAAGGTGTCCATCCAGGTCTGGACGTCAATGGTCTCGCCGGGCTTGGGCAGAATGACCGCCGCGAAGAATGTGTCCTGCAAGCCGGCGAAGCTGTAGCTGCCGCTCACGGTCACCGGACCGTGTTTGGCGACGCTCGCGGTCTCGGCGATCAGTTTACTCCGCGAAAGGTCGTACACGACGCTGTGCATGGTGCCGGCGGCGTTGTGCGCGGTGCGATCGCCGAAGCCGCCGCGCCACGCGATCAGATGCGGAAGCGAGCGGCCGCCCTCGGCCACCTCTGAGGTGAATTCAACGTGGTAGCGCTTGGGCTCGAAGGTGAAGCTCTTGCGGGCCTTGGTGGCGCCATCGGCGTAATCGAAGACTATGGAGTTCGGGTCTGGCTGCGTGGCGACGAACAGCGCCTTGTTCAGATCCACCGACGTCTTGCCGCTGCGCATCACATACGCGAACGGCCAGCCCGCCACGGGCGCGGCCGCCTGGCTGATGGTGTCCACCGGCTTGCCGTTCGAATCCATGAACTTCTTCAGGACCCAACTCCGCACGACGGCGCCGCGGTTCGAGAATGTGACCCGGTAGAGATCGGTTTCGACGATGAAGGTCTGTTCCTTCTCGCCGACCTTCGACTCAGCGGGCGCGGCCGGCGCCTTCAGGGCGGCATCGGCCGGAGCGGCGGCTGCTTTGGTTTCGGCCGGCTTCGCGGGCTCCTGGTTCGTCTCGGCGACGGCTGCCTTGGATGCCTGCTTGGGCGCCTCCTTGGGCGGCGGGAACAGGAACTGCGAGCCGAACAGCACCAGCCCCATCAGGGCGAAGGCGAGCAGCAGCCGCCGCTCCATCGGCATTTCCTTTTTGTCCTGGCTGGCGGCTGGCAAGTTGCCGCGATCGGAATCGGCCATGAAACCTCTCTCTTCCTAACGTACGGGGTCCAGCCCGCCGGGGTTCAACGGGTGGCAGCGGGCCAGGCGGCGCAGACCCAGCCAGACGCCTCTGCGGGCGCCATACTTTTCGACAGCTTCGCGCATGTATTCAGAACAGGTGGGGTGGAAACGGCAGGCTGAGGGCAACAGGGGGGAGACTAAGCGCTTGTACCCCCCGAGAATCAGGAGGATCAGGCCGCGCATCGTTGAAGGACCTTGTCCACTTCGCTGTCGATCACGTCCCGCGGAGCATCCAGCGCGGCGCGCCGCAGGTTCCAGACGATCCGCCACCGGGCATCCAGACGCCACAGTTGTTTGCGGACCGATTCGCGCAGCCGGCGTCTCATCCGGTTGCGCTTTGTGGCTTTTCCCAACGCCCTCGGCGTGGTGAAGCCGATCTTGGGGCCGTCCGCCGCTTCCGACTTCCAGCAAAAAGCCACGAAACAGCGGCAGGGCACCCGGAATCCCTGATCGTACACCTGGCGAAATTCACCCGGCCGGAGCAGCCGATTCGATTTCGGAAGGGTTTGCCGGTGCGGGGTGAACTCTTCGCCGATCGGACTAGGCGACGCGGATGGGCCGTTCGTCACTGACGCTCAGCTTCTGGCGGCCAGCCGCACGGCGGCGAGCCAGGATCGCGCGGCCATTCTTCGTCTTCATGCGGGCCCGGAAGCCGTGCACCTTGGCTCGGCGGCGGTTGTTCGGTTGAAATGTTCTCTGCGGCATGATACTTCCTTCGGGAACGCCCACTTCATTCCGGGCGCAAAAATGCTGAGCGCCACCGGGCGCGGTGGCACAAGTTTCAGTATAGGCAGCACGGGACAGGGGTGTCAAACCAGCCGATCGGACCAGGAAGGTCTTGAAACGCACCCGCGTTCACCCGCATCATGCGTTATATGAGTACTTTGCGTTGTTTCGGAATGATCCTTGCCCTCTCGGCTTTCGGTTTCCTCGCCACGGCGCAGGAGAAGACCGGCGAGGGCGGAACTCTTACCAAAGCCGCGAACGCCACTGAGAAGGCGGCCAAGAAGACCGGAGACGCCACCGTCGACGCGGCCAAGACCACCAAGGAAGGCACGGTCAAGGCGTCCAAGGCCACTGCCAGCGGCGCGAAGAAGGCGTACAACGCGACCTCCGACACAGCCGCCTCAGCGGCTGAGGCCACCGGTTCAGGCGCGAAGAAGGCCGGCACCGCGACGGCCGAAGGCACCAAAAAGGTCGCTGGCGCTACGGCCGAGGGGACCAAGAAGGTTGCCGGCGCCACAGCCGATGGCACTGTCAAGGGTACTAAGGCCACGGGAAGCGCGATCAGCAAGGGTTTCAAGAAATCGGTTAGCGCCACCGGCACGGCTGTCGAGAAGACAGGCGAGGGTATCGGCAAGGCTGGAAAGAAGATCAAGGACTAGGCGGCGCTCCGCCTTCGGATTGCTCCGCCGCCTGGGAGAGCGCCCGGGCCAGCGTGCCCGGGGGCACGTCCAGGGTGCGGACCGGGAACGGGATTTGAATCTTCTCCTTCTGGAACCGCTTAAAAAGACGGCGGCGAATGTGGTCCGTGATCGCGAACTGGTGCTGATACTCCTGGACCTGCACCACCAGCGTGAAGTTCAGTGAGGAATCTCCGAAGCCCGGGTTGAAGCGCACCACCGGCGGCGGGTCCTTGAGCAACCCTTCCACGTGGCCAACTGCCGCTAGTGCCTCCTCCAGGACGACCTTCTCCATCTGGTCGATGTCCGTCGAGTAACTGACGCCGATCGGAATCGTCACGCTGAAGGGCTTGGCCGGAAACGAGAAGTTCTCCACCACCGCCCCGGCCAGCTTCGAGTTCGGCACGATAATCAAATTGTTCGCACCCGTTCGCAGTGTCGTGACACGCCACCGGATGTCCTCCACCCAGCCTTCCCGCCCCAGGTCGAGCTTCACGTAGTCGCCCTTGTGGATCATCCCGGCCATCGAGACATAAAATCCGCTGAACAGGTCGGACAGTGTGCCTTGCAAGGCGAGTGACACCGCAATGCCGCCGACCCCAAGCGCGGTGAGCGCTGGCGCCAGGTTCACGTCGAAGACATGGAGGAGCACCAGCACCGCCGGGATGGAGACCACGAAGCGGATCGCATTCGCGACAATCGTAGTCACCTCCTGCCCGGACGCCTGCTGCCGCAGCCGGTGATCGATGAAGACAATCAACAGGCGCGATGCCGTCAGTGTCAGCGAATAGAGCAGGATGATGAGGACCGCGATGCCGATCCCGTGCGCGACCGGCTTCGGCGCCAGTCCGCGCTCCAGGAACCTCAGCGAAAAGATCACCGAGAACAGTAGCGCCCACCAGCGCGCCGGGCCGCGCAGCGCCGAAACCAGGCGGTTGTCCAGCACAGAAGGAGTGCGGTCCGCCATCTTCGTCAGGCGCCTCAGAACGATCCGCTGCAGCGCCCAGATGCTGCTGAATGTGGCCACGAAGATTACGCCGACCAACGCGAGATCCGCCCACTGCGCTTCCAACCACTTCGTCAAATACCCAGGCAACAAGTCCGGCCTCCAAGGCAAGATCTGCAATCACCGCCCCACTCCCGCATGATAGGAGATGAGCACCCATCATGCGCACTGTCTTCTTCAGTACCCGCAAGTACGAGCGTCCCTACTTCGACGCGGCAAATTCAGCGAAGAGCCATGACCTCGCCTACTTGGAGTCGCGGCTGAGCCCCGAATCCGCCATTCTGGCCAAGGGCTACGAGGCCGTCTGCGCCTTCGTGAACGATGACCTCAGCCGGCCTGTCCTGGAAACCCTGGCCGCCGGCGGCACTCGGCTGCTGGCGCTACGCTCGGCCGGATACAACCACGTGGATCTCGATGCCGCGGCTACGCTGGGGATGGGCGTCGTCCGCGTGCCGGCGTATTCGCCTTACGCCGTGGCCGAGCACACGCTCGCGCTGATCCTGACACTGAACCGCCGCACCCACAAAGCCTACAACCGCGTCCGCGAAGGCAACTTTTCGCTCGACGGACTTCTGGGCTTCGATCTCCACGGCAAGACCGCCGGACTCATCGGCCTCGGCAAGATCGGCTGCGTAGCCGCGCGTATCCTGCAAGGCTTCGGCTGCACGGTGCTGGCTTACGATCCGCATCCGGGCGAGGAGGCGCGCGGCCTCGGCGTTCCGTTCGTTGAACTGCGCGAGCTGTTCACGCGGTCCGACATTGTCAGTCTGCACTGCCCGCTGATGCCTTCCACGCGCCATATCATTGACGACCAGGCGATCTCCCTGATGAAACCGGGCGCGATGCTGATCAACACCAGCCGCGGCGGCCTGATCAACACGCGATCCGTGATCTATGGCTTGAAGACGGGCCGCATCGGGTCATTGGGCCTGGATGTCTACGAGGAGGAGGCCGACCTGTTCTTCGAGGATCTCTCGAGCACCGTCATTCAGGACGACGTCTTCATGCGGCTTCTGACCTTCCCGAACGTGCTCGTCACCGGTCACCAGGGCTTCTTTACGCAGGAGGCGCTACAGGCGATTGCCGAGGTCACCCTGGGCAACATCAGCGAGTGGGAACGGACCGGCACCTGCGCGAACCAGGTGCTGAAGAGCTAGTTTGCGACCCGGCGCACCGGCAGGCCGGCGCTGCGCAAAGCACCGTCCACGTCCGGCAGTTTCAGGCGGGAGGCGTCGTACTGCACCAGCAAGCCGTCCAGCGCCGGGGTCAGCTTGATCATGGCAAGACCGTAAATCGAATGGGCGCGGTCGATCGCCTCCAGCAGTTCGTCCGTCATGGGTGCTGTCAGCTCGTAGCGCGCCTCGACTCTGGTCATTGCAATCAACAGGGTAGCACCCGGCTAGGGGTTTTTCAGCTTCCAGAGAATCTGCCGGAGCATCCCGGTCCAGACCACTGCGTCGTCGGCCCGGAAGTTGGCGCGCCGGACCTGGCGGCGGATCTTCTCCTCGCCCGTTTTCAGCGTTGCGAAGTTGGTATAGCCAGAGAGCTCCAACGTTTCCTTCAACAGTAGTGTAAGGCGCTCCAACTCCTCGCCCGTTGCCCCCTCCGCCGGCTCCGGAAGCCTCCGCGCTACCGCGGGTTCGCGGATCAACTCGTACAGGCAGACCGCTACAGCCTGGGCCAGGTTCATCGACTCGTGCTCCGGACGCGTGGGAATCCGCAGCAGCCAGTGGCAGTGACTGACATCCTGGTTCGACAGGCCGAACTTCTCCGAGCCGAAGAGCAGGGCGGCCCGATTTGACGACAAATGTCGTCTCATGAGGCGCCCCGCTTTTTCAAGACGATGGAGCGCGTGCTGGGGCTGGCGGTGGCTGAGGCCGGTGGCGCCGATTACCAGTTCGCAATCCGCTACCGCTTCTCCGACAGATGTAAATATTCTAGCGTCCCTGACGAGTCCCGCCGCGCCCACTGCGGAGACCGCCTCCCGGAATGCGACGTCGTACGGGTTCACCAGCCGGAGATCGAAGAAGCCGAAGTTGCTCATCGCCCGCGCTGCGGCGCCGATGTTCAGAGGGTTCCGCGTGTCGATCAGAACCACTGCCAGGTTGTCGCGCGGGAAGCTCACAGTGATCCCCTCCCGCTCGCGTTCCGGTACCCGAGCTCCTCGGTGAGCGGCCTGAACGGCGTCCGCGAGAAAACCATCTCCACCGGCAGTTCGAAGAACTCGGCGATGCGCAGCGCCAACTCCAGGCTGGGGCTGTAGGTGCCCCTTTCCAGGTATCCAACTGTCTGATAATTGATGCCCAGCGCGTCCGCCAGATTCTGGCGTGTCAGGCCTCGCTCCGCGCGGAGGACTGGTAGGCGGTTGTGAACCCTGGGTGCCTGCATACAGTCAATGGCGAATTCTGTTGTAAGAATACAACATAATCTAATTCTTATGCATTGTTATTTCCTACTCTCATCGCCGTTCATTAGCTTGGTCCCTTGCCTGAGTCCGCAAGCCGCCTCCCGCCTTGCGAAGAAACTTCCACACAATTCGGAACCTTTTCTCCCGGCAACGTCAATTACCATCGGAACGAGAGCTTGGCACCCATCGAGATTCAGCGACACGATGCCTCACAACTCTCCCGCCTGCGGGAGGGTGACGCCCGGGCTTTCGATGACCTCTATGGCCGTTACCAGCCTCCGGTCTACCGCTATCTGCTACGGATGTCGGGATCACCTGAGCTGGCCGAGGACACTGTCCAGGAGGTCTTCCTGACGTTGATTCGAGGTGCTCGCGGATACGATCCCGGCACTGGACCGCTGGGCAGCTATCTCTACGGCATCGCCCGAAATCTGCTGCTGCGGCAATGGAGAACGGAGCGGCCGGTCGAGGATCTGGACGAGGACGCTCCGGCGCCCGAATCCGACCCGCTCGAGAACCTGACGCGCGGGGAGAGCGTGGAACTGCTTCGCCAGGCCCTGCTCGGGTTGCCGGTGCACTACCGGGAAGTCGTGGTGCTGTGTGAGTTGGAGGAATTGCCCTACGCTGATGCCGCCGAAGCGCTTGGCGTCCCGGTGGGCACGGTGCGATCGAGGCTGAACCGGGCGCGGACCATGCTGGTCGCCCGGATGAGCGCCAGCCGGAAAGGAGTGCGGGCATGAATACGGATCGGATGGACGAGAACCTATCACGGGCGCTTCGGGCGCTTGGCGATGAGACGCGCCGCGCCTCCGCCTCACCCGCGGTGCGTGATGCGCTGCTGGCCGAGTTGCGCCCGGCGCGCCGGCACATCCGCCTCTCCTGGGCGCATGCCGCGGCGGCCGCCGTCGTTCTGGTTGGCTTCGGCTTTGCCGCCGCTTATCTGATGCGCACGCCTGCCGGGCCAGGCCCGGAGGCGATCGCGGCGGTACAACCCTTCGTGGAGCCTGTCCCCGGGCCAGTCTCCGCCGCCCCGGTCGAAGCCGCGCCGGATACTCCGGTGGCCCGGCCAGCCGTCCGGCGTTCGACAGTCGCGAAGAGCGCTCCGAAGCGCTGGTCGGATGCGGGCGAGCTAAAGCCCATCACTCCTTGGTTCTACAACTCGGCGCTACCCGCTGTGCAGCAAGGCCAGGTGATCCAGTTGGATGTTCCCGCCGCCACGGCGGCAAGGTTTGGAGTTCGCGCGCAGGGCCCGGTCAAGGCGGAGCTGTTCATCGCCGACGACGGCCTGACGCGCGCCATCCGGTTTGTTCAGTAATCGTTCGATCTTTCAGATGGAGGCTATTGGTATGAAATCCACGTTCCTGATCGCGGCGGTACTGCTCGCCGCGCAACTGAACGCTCAACCCGTCAAGGTGCAGAAGGAGGTCCCGGACACGCTCATCTTCAACCACGCCGTCCAGGCGCCCGCGATGCCCGCACCCGGCAGGCAGATCATGCACCTCAGAGCGGATGTCGTCAAGGGCGCGCCCTATGCGGCGGAGGCTGTCACGGAGTCCATCCAGACTCTCTCCGACGGCAACCGCATTGTCAACACCAACACCGTCAAGATGTACCGCGACGCCGAGGGCCGCACGCGCTCGGAGGCAACCATCCAGCCCGTTGGTCCCTGGGTGGCCGATTCCAAGACAACCATCATCACCATTCACGACCCCGTGACAGGCGAGCACTACACACTGAACGCGGCCGCCAAGACCGCGTCAAAAGCCCTGATCCGGACGCGCATCAGCGAGGCTCCCGCTATTGCGGCCGGACCGGACGGCAAACAGGTGAAGGAGATCCGCAAAGAAGTGACCGTCACCGCCGGTTCCGCAGCCGGTTCCGCCGTGATCGGACACACGGTTGACGTCCAGGGCGCCATCGCCTCCGGACCCGCCGTCATGGTGTTCCAAGGCGAATCCGGTGAGCGCGTCTTCTTCCGCCATGATGCAAACGTCGAAACCACGTCGCTCGGCAAGCAGGTGATTGAGGGTGTGGAATGTGAAGGCACCCGCGAAGTGCAGACCATCCCCGCCGGCCAGATCGGCAACGAGCGCGAGATCAAGGTCGTCACCGAGCGCTGGTACTCTCCTGAGCTGAAGATGGAGGTGGTCCGCAAGCACTCCGACCCGCGCTTCGGCGAAACCAACTACCGCGTCAGCGGCCTGATCCGCGCCGATCAGCCGCGTGACCTCTTTGAGGTTCCGTCCGAGTACAAGCTCGACGAGATGAACTCGGCGATGCCGGTGAAGATCCAGCGGCTGCGCGAACAGAACCGCAACAGCAAGGAGCCCGAGATCTTCTAGTTCAGCCCGCCAACTGACCCCATGGGAGCCGGTGCAAACCGGCTCCCTTCACGTTTGGACGCTCTCGTCCGTCGGCCGCATCGTCAACAGGTAGCCATTCGGATCGATCTGCTCGACTCGCTCCAGCGACCACGAATTCAACTCCACCAGGCACACTGCTTTCTCGAACGCGACGCGCTGTCCCGCCGGCGGAGCCTCTGTCGACGTCGCATCGTGCCGCCATTCGAGAATCGCCAACCTGCCGTCGTCACTCAGGATGCGCTTTGCCTCCCGTAGCGCCGCCGCGCGCGATTCTTCGGACAGCTCATGCAGCACATCCGCCATCACCACCAGGTCGCAGCAGTGATCGGGGATATGCGTTTCTTCCGGCGTGCCTTCCACCGTCATCACGTTAGGAGGAGCCCCAGGCCCGTGCACTGCCGTGCGCAACTCCGCCAGCAGCCCGGGCCGGGACTCCACTGCGAAAACGCGGCCGCGCGCGCCAACCTTCAATCCCAATGGAATTGCATACGCTCCGCGGCCCGCGCCCACTTCCGCCACTCTCATCCCTTCGTCCAGCTCCAGGCGGGCCATCAGGTCCGCCGGAGCCACCCAATGCGTCCGGCCGTGCACCACTACCGTGCGAGACCCAGCCGAGGAAGATTCCTGCATCATCGGAGCCTCCTGCCCGCATTCTGGCAGGGGATTGTCCAGAAGGAAAGTGGGCTCAGCCGGAAGACAATCTCGATCGTCTCGTCAGCAGCCCGACGAGCGCATCCCCTCGCGCACTCTCTCGAACAGGTCCGCCTCCCTGGTCACAAACGTCAAGCATTCGCTTCCGTCGCAGACAAAAGACACCGGGTGGAGCCGGTTCAGTTGGTCCCAGAATGTCCGCCGATGAAACTCCCAACTCGGACTGGAACCCGCTAGGGTGAACCCGACACTGCTCACGAACTCCATCAAACGCCCAGGCCCGGGCGCGTTCTCCTCCAGGAACGGATTCCCTTCTATCACTTCGCCCATTTCGGTATCGTCGGCCTCGAATAGATACCACTCGTCGTAACCCGGCGCATCGAAACCGTCACGCTGGTAAGAGAGCTCCTTCGCGGAAGAAAGCCTCGGGCTCCGCAGGAGGCCGGAGACCTTCCGCCAGCCGGCAGCCTGTTGTCCTTCCGTCAGCCCGGGTTCTCCGGCGTCGACTCTGACGACAACCAGGTAGCGGTTCAGCAAAGCCTCCGGACACAGGCGCACGAAATCACACATGTAGTGCTCGGTGCTCGCCAGCCAGAGGTAACCCTGATGCGCACCCGTCGTCAGGCTTGCTAAGCGCCCGACAGGCGCTTCGAATCCGGCAAACAACTTGCGCCTCGACGGATCCATCGCCCCTTAGTCCGTGTGCACGTCTTCCAGGTACGTGTACCCGTACAGGCCTTCCTCGTAGAACTTCAGAAGCCGCCCGGATTCCTCGTACCCGATGTGGCCGTCCATGACGGCCTTCTCGACGTCCAGACGGAACTGCTCCAGCAATGCTCCCGCGCTGAACTGAACGTAGGCGAGCACTTCCTTCACCGAATCGCCGCGGATCACGGCCTCCAGCATCGGAGTGTTGTTCTCGTTTAGCCGGACGTGCACCGCGTGCGTGTCGCCGAACAGGTTGTGCAGGTCGCCCAGGATCTCCTGATACGCGCCGACCAGAAACGTCCCCAGGTAGTACGGCTCGCCGTTGAAGCTGTGCAGCGGCAGGGCGCGCTTCACGTCGCGGCGGTCGATGAACTGGTCCACCTTGCCGTCGCTGTCGCAGGAGATGTCGCCCAGAATCGCGTTGCGCGTCGGCTGCTCGTTCAGCCGGTGAATCGGCGCAATCGGGAACAACTGCTTCACCGCCCAACTGTCCGGCATCGACTGGAACAGCGAGAAATTGCAGAAATACGTGTCGGACAGCATCCCCTCCAGCCCTTCCAGCTCCTCCGGGAACACGTCCAACTGCTTCGCCATGCTCAGAATGCGGCGGCAGATCACCCAGTACAGGTTCTCGGCCAGGGACCGCTGCTTCAGCGGCAGGTAGCCCAGGCTGAACAGGTTCAGCGCCGAATCCAGCGCCTGCTGCGCGTCGTGGAAGCTCTCCAGCAGGTTCTTCGAGCTCAGATTCCGGTGGGTCTCCATCAGGTCGACCAGCGGCTGCTCGGCGTCGTCGTCCAGCACATCGGGAATCGCCTCGCCGCCGTAGCCGCTCACGCCCAGAACATTGAACACCAGCACGCTGTGATACGCGGCAATCGCGCGGCCGCTTTCGGTGATCAGGTTCGGATGCGGCACCTCAGCCTGATCGCAGACGTTCTGCACGTGATAGACGATGTCGTTCGCGTACTCCTGAAGCGAGTAGTTCACGCTCGATTCGAAATCCGTCTGCGAGCCGTCGTAGTCGATGCCCAGCCCGCCGCCGACGTCCAGGGACTCCAGCCCCGCGCCCGCCTTCTTCAGATCGGCGTAGACACGCGCGGCCTCAATCACGGCCGCCTTGATGTGCCGGATGTTCGTGATCTGGCTGCCCAGGTGGAAGTGCAGCAGCTTCAGGCAATCTTCCATGCCTTCCGCCTTAAGCTGGTCCAGCGCGCGCAGCGCCTCCGTCACCGTCAGGCCGAACTTCGACCGGTACCCGCCGGACGACTTCCATCGCCCCGCGCCCCGGCTCGCCAGCTTCACGCGAATGCCGATTCTCGGCATCACGCCCAGCTTGCGCGAGTACTTCAGGATCAGGTCCAGCTCCGTGTACTTCTCGACGACGGGCGTGATGGTGCGGCCGATCTTCGTCGCCAGCATCACCATCTCGATGTACTCATCGTCCTTGAAGCCGTTGCAGATGATCGGCGTGTCGTTGTCCGCGATCGCCGCCACCGCCAGCAGTTCCGGCTTCGACCCCGCTTCCAGCCCGAAGCCAAGCTGCCGCCCAAACTTGTTGATCTCCTCCACCACCTGCCGCTGCTGGTTCACCTTGATGGGATACACGCAGGAGTAGCTGCCCTGGTAGTTGTGCTCGGCGATGGCGGAACGGAACACCTGGTCCAGCTCCTGCATCTGCATGCCCAGGATTTCCGGGAAGCGGAGCAGCAGTGGCGGATCGATGCCGCGCAGCACCAGCGTGTCCACCAGCTTCTTCAGCGAGATGGAGCGGCCCGGCTCGCGCGTCGGATGCACCAGCAGGTGCCCCTCGTCGCTCACCGAGAAGTAGCCCTTCCCCCAGCGGGAAATGTCGTACAGCTCCGTCGAGCGCGTGACGTTCCACCGCTCGGTGGGTTCCCACACTTGGGGCGTGTCAGGCAGTTTAACGTTCAATTCTTGGAATCGCCTCCCGAAACCTCAAGTGTGACCAATAGTGCCCCGCTCGGCAACTCCATTTTTGGTCACCTCTTCCGGACGCACCCACCCCCGCCTGGATACAATCTTGCGTATGCCGGAAACGCTCTCGGGAAAGACCGCACTCGTCACGGGCGCCAGCAAGGGCGTCGGCAAGGGAATCGCCCTCGAACTGGCCCGTCAGGGCTGCCGCGTCGCCGTCAACTACAACAGCGACGCGAAGGGCGCGGAGGCCACCGTCGCCGAGATCGCCGCCCTCGGCGGCTCCGCGCTTGCCGTTCAGGCGAACGTCGGTCTCGCCGCCGACGTGGACCGCATGTTCGCCCAGATCCTTAGCGAGTTCGGCCGCCTCGACGTGCTGGTCAACAACGCCGGCGTCCAGACCTGGAAGCCGCTCCTCGAACTCACCGAAGCCGAGTGGGACCGCGTCATCCAGACCAACCTCAAGGGCTGCTTCCTCTGCACCCAGCGAGCCGCCCGCGCCATGAAGGACTCGGGCTCCGGCGCCATCGTCAACATCGGCTCCGGCTGCAACAAATGGGCCTTCCCCAACCTGGTGGACTACACCGCCAGCAAGGGCGGCATCGAGCAGTTCACCAAGGTTGCCGCTGTCGAGCTCGGCAAGTACGGCATCCGCGTCAACTGCGTCGCCCCCGGCGCCATCGAAATCGAGCGCACCAAGGAAGAGTCCGGAGACTACGCAGGCACCTGGGCCAAGCTCACCCCCCTCGCCCGCGTCGGCCTCCCCGCCGACGTCGCCCGCACCGTCGCCTTCCTCGCCTCCCCCGGCGCCGACTTCGTCACGGGCCAGACCATCTGGGTCGACGGCGGCCTCTTCACTAAACCGGCTTGGCCTTACGATTAATCCTGTAACCGAGGCGCCCCTCGCACGTATGGTTTCCGAAGCGCCCAATGGAAACCGTCAGCTTCCATCAGCTCTACGAGGCTCATTCGCGGGACGTCTACCGCTATGCGCTCTCGCTGTGCGGCAACCATGCCGACGCGGAAGACGTCACCATGACCGTCTTCTTCCGCGCCTGGACCGGTGCGCCGCCCAGGGCCGTCTCCGCGCGGTCCTACCTGCTGACCATCGCCCGCAACCTGTTCCTGGACCAGCGCCGCAAGGCCTGGCGGCAGCAGCCGCTCGACGGAGCCCACGAAGCGCTGCAATCGAGGGCGGCCGGTGAGGAGACACAGCAGCAGCTTCGCCAGACGCTCAACGCGCTGGAGGAACTGCCGGAGATGTACCGCACGCCGCTGCAACTTTGGGCGGCGGGTGGACTCTCCTACGAGGAGATTGCAGCGATGACCGGTGTCACCACCACCGTCGTCAAGGCGCGAATCCACAGGGCGCGCCAGAAGCTGGCCGAACGAATGGGGGAATAACCATGGAACTCGCTCCGTCCGTGATGAAAGACCTGATGGTCGTTTACCTGGGTGGCGAGGCCTCGCCCGAGACCCGCACGCTGGTCGAAGAGTACGCCCGTGCCCACCCGGACTACGCCGAACTCTTGCGCAGAGCCGGCGCGGCAGACCTGCCCGCCGCACCGCCGCCCGCCAGCGTGGAAGTGACCGCGCTGCGCCTGACCCGGCAGCACATCCTCCTCCGCAGCCTCTTCTTCGGCATGGGCGTGGCCTTCACACTGATCCCGTTCACCTTCGTCTTCCGCGACGGGACCGTCACTTTCCTGCTCTACCGCGACGTCCCCGGCATCGGCGCCGCCTTCTGGTCCATCGCCGCCGCAAGCTGGGTCGCCTGCTACCTCATGCACCGCGCGGTGCGGCGGGCGGGACTGTGAGTGATCCAACTAGGGCGGGCGTCCACACGCTCACGCCGCTCTCCCAAGTCGGCCTCCCCGTCGACGTCGCCCGCACAGTCTCCTTCCTCGCCTCCCCCGGCGCCGGCTTCGTCACTGGCCAGACCATCTGGGTCGACGCTGGCCTGTTCTCCGAGCCAGCTTGGCCTTACGACTAATCTACCCCGTGACATGGTGTGCGGCCGCCGCCCGCCAGTGGGGTGAATCGCCGGAGCGCCCTTCGTGGCGGGACTCGCAAGCATGGCAATTCGCCGCGCCGAGCGGTGCACTTCTACGGTGCCGCATAATTCTACACCAATTTGAGTGAGTACTTTGGGTCCAATGGTTTGGCAATACGTGCAAATCGTACGACTCATACAGTTTTATGGCAGACTATTTTGCACTTTTGTCGAAGATTTTATTGACACCTTGCCCCCCCGCCGCACACTGTGACCTGGCGGATCGCAGTTCGCTCCGTCGCCCACAGCTTGGTGCGCGGGGTCGAGCGATCACGGCCGAAGACGTCTTAAGAAGGGATGAATCTCTATGACTCCTCATCAACTCCGCCGACTGCTCATTGTATTCTGCGTGCTCTTCGGCATCCAAACAAATCTGCATGGCCAAGAAAGATTGCAGTTGGGAGTGCTATCGGTCAGTCTCAAGGGGCGGAATTCAACAGCGCTGCTCCTTAATTCTGGCAGAGAAACAATTACTGCCTATAACATCAAAGTTACCACACGTTTTGCTAACAACACTTTTGCGGCGGCGGAAACCATGACAGACTTCACATCCGCTATGGCCTCTGGTGTAAATCTTCCTTCGGGTTTTGGACCGCTGTTACCCGGAGAGACACGAGAGATTAGTGTTGTGCCGATTGAGAAAGCAGGCACGGAGGCTGTAGAACTGATTGTTAATGTCGACGCTATTGTTTTTGAGAATAAAACATTTGCCGGATCAAATAAAGAGGCTCTAAAATTGATTGGTGAGCACAGAAGCATGATGGTGAATCAACTCACCGAATGGGTCGGCGCGTTGGAGGATATTCTCGCAGGTGGAGAATTGGAAAGCAAGTATCAGCGCGACAAACTGATCGGAAGCGCTAAGGCCCTGTCGCTGAGACACAAGCGAGCCGCGCCGGGTTATGAGGACGACGTTGCTCGAATTCTGGCAACCGCCGGAAGCAAGCAGCCTCCCTCAGGCAAGACTAGGATAGACGTCCATGCGACACCCACAGATCGCTTGCGAACCTATGTTGCGATCAAGCGCAAACAACTCGATGCCTATCGACAGAGTGTATTTGAAGTCAAATAGCGCTTCGAAGACGAATACGAAAGGAGAAGACTTAATATGCGTACGAATTGCCTTATTCTCTTGTCATTGGTCTCGGCAGCGTCAGGCTTGGCTCAAATCAAAAATCGTACATATATCAGTTGGCAACAAACGGGCGGCAGCTCAAGTTGGTGCCCCAGTGTCAGTGGGTATTCAAACAACTCGCTTACCAAAACATACTCAATGAACTGTATTCATGACTCGCAAATAACACAGAGCGAGACAGGAATTAGTATGACGGGCTACGGAAACTGTTGGAATGGTGGGGCGGAAGATTACTGCCTGCCTAGAGTGGAGGCAGAAAGCACTTACGCTTATGTAATTACAGACTATAGCCGATTTTATGTTCGCAAGTGGGACAATTTCCTTGCCTACGGGGGTACTGTATGCCAGGAAGCTGGCTTTTCCCAGACGTGGCGCCAGTGCCAAAGTGGGGAGTGTGACCACTGCGAGCAAGGTCCATGCGATTCCAGCGTAGGAAAGGTTCCTGCTGACCCTTGCTACTACCTCAATGGCTGCCAGGATGGCTATGTGTCTGCAGAGTACGGATGTTGCCAGCCGGGCTGCCCATTGCTGATCGACCTTACGGGCCTGGGTTTCCGCCTCACGAGTCAAGCCGATGGTGTTGATTTCGACATGAACGGAGATGGAAATCGAGAAAGGCTCGCCTGGACGGCCGCGGGCGCGCCAAATGCCTGGCTTGCTCTCGACGTAAATGGCAACGGCGGCATCGACAGCGGACGGGAATTGTTCGGGAATTTCAGCACCCAACCGTCTTCGGCCAACCCAAATGGCTTCCTTGCCCTGGCGGAATTCGACAAGCCGGAAAATGGCGGCAATCTCGATGGCAGGATTACCGGGCAGGATACAGTGTACTCCCGGTTGCTCCTGTGGACGGATGCCAATCATGACGGAGCGAGTTCGCCAGAGGAGTTGACACCGCTCTCCTCTACGAACGCTGAGATCGATCTCAAGTACCACGAATCCAAGAAGAGCGACGAATTCGGCAACGAATTCCGGTATCGCAGCCGCCTGCGCACTGCCAACGACGATCCAGCAGCCAAGTGGATCGTGGATGTCTTTCTCGCTGTCGGCAAGCCGAGCCTTGGGGGTGACAGCCTGTCAATGCTTAAGGCAGTGGGATCGCAATGCAAGCCTGCTGCTCAGGTTAAGTCGGTTCCGGCTCAGTAGCACGGCGGGCGGCGATGGCCATGTGGGCGCAGGGGGAGGAGGCGAGGAACGTGGCCCCCCGGCTTCCTCCAAAAGCCAACTTGCCCCGCCGCCCCTACCCCCCCAACCCCGGCACGCCCCCCAGCGTCTTCGCCGCCCGCACTGCCCTAGCAATCGCCTCCGCCACCGCCTCGGCCGCCAGCACACCGACCAGGTCCACCGGCGCTTCCTCCGCGCCGAGTGACAACGCAATCGCCAGATCCCCGTCCGTCGTCGTGTGGACCGGATTAATCGCCCGGACAAATCCGTGGTGTGCCACCTGCGCCACCTTCGTCGCTTGCAGCTTACTCAGCTTCGCGTTGGTGGCGACCACCGCCAGCGTCGTGTTCGACCGCCCGACCTCCGCGCTAATCTTCTTCTCGCGCATCACCTTCACCGCGCCGGCGAACTCACGCGAATCGGGCGAGGTCCGCACGCCGGCCAGGATGCGCCCCGTCGCCGGGTCCAGAATGTCGCCCACGGGGTTTGCCGCCACCAGCGCGGATACCTTCAGCCGCCCGGCCTCCACCGTGAACGTCCCGATGCCGGACTTCATCCCCTGGCGCATCCCCAGCACCTTGCCGCACGTCGCGCCCGTGCCCGCGCCCACATTGCCTTCCGCCACTGGCCCGTCGCCGGCCGCGTCGCAGGCCTTTTCCGCCATCTCGCGCGTGGGGCGCACGTCGGCCCGCCCGATGCCCAGGTCATAGAGAATCGCCGCCGGCACAATCGGCACCACCGCCGCGCCTGTCCGGAAGCCGATGCCGCGCCGCTCCAGCCACCGCCGGACGCCGCTCGCCGCCTCCAGCCCGAAGGCGCTGCCGCCGCTCAGCACCACCGCGTGCACCTGCGGCGTGATGTGCCACGGGCTCATCACGTCCATCTCCTCGGTGCCGGTCGCGCCGCCCCGGATGTCCACCCCGGCCACGGCGCCCTTTTCGCAGAGAATCACCGTGCAGCCGGTGATCGCCTCAAGGTCCGTCGCGTGCCCCACGCGGATGCCGGTGATGTCTGTTAAACCCTTCATGGACAGGCACTAGCGCACGCAGCCGGAAGGGCTGCCCGCGCCCTGTATGTTAGCATCGAAGGGCGAGAGGAAAGGCTTTTTGCTCGATATCCTCAAGGGCCCGATCTTCACGTTCCAGCAGTTTATCGTCCTCTCCGGACGTGCGATTCGCGGGATTTTCCGCAAACCCTATTACTGGGACGACGTCTTCACCCAAATGGACCTCATCGGCATCGGGAGTCTGCCCGTGGTCCTGCTCACCGGGTTCTTCAGCGGAGCCGTCATGGCGCTCCAGATGTCCCGCGCCCTTCAGACCTACGGCGCCAGCAGCCAGGTGGGCCAGATTGTCGCCATCACTCTCGTCCGCGAAATGGGCCCCGTGCTCACAGCGCTGATGGTCGCCGGACGCAACGCCTCCGGCATGGCCAGCGAGCTCGGCTCGATGAAGGTCACCGAGCAGATCGACGCCATGCGCGCTCTCGGCACGGACCCCGTCATGAAGCTCGTCAAGCCCCGGCTGCTCGCCACCTCCGTCATGCTGCCGCTGCTGACCATCCTCGCGGACTTCATGGGCATCGTCGGCGGCTGGCTGGTGGCCTGCATCATGCTCAGCCTCACCACTTCGGCGCAGTACTGGAACAACTCCTGGCGGTCGCTCGAATACAACGACATCACGCAGGGCCTTCTGAAGCCCTTTGTCTTCGCCATTGTGCTTTCGCTGGTCGGCTGTTACTACGGCATGCAGACCACGGGCGGCACACAGGGCGTCGGCCGCTCCACCACGCAGGCCGTCGTCGTCGCCTCCGTCTGGGTGGTTGTGCTGACCTTCATCATCGGCCGGGTCTTCGTCTCCATGTAAGCGCCATGGCCGCCGAAACCGCAGCCTCGGTCCTGAAGTTCGAAAACGTCACCGTCCGGTTCGACGACCGGCCCGTGCTGCGCTCCGTCTCCTTCGAGCTCCACAAGGGCCAGACCATGATCGTCCTCGGCGCGGCCGGAAGCGGCAAGACGGTGCTCATCAAGACCGCTCTCGGCCTGCTCAAGCCCCATTCCGGCCGCATCTCCCTGTTCGGCCAGGACGTCACGGAGCTCAAGGAACGGGATTGGTTCGACGTCCGCAGCCGCGTCGGTGTGCTCTTCCAGGAGGGCGGCCTCTTCGACTCGCTCACCATCGAGGACAACGTCGCCTACCCGCTCCTGAACCAGAAACGGTTGCGCTGCACGGAAGACGATATGCTCCGCCGCGTGCAGGAGACGCTCAACTTCGTCGAACTCGGGCATACCCTCGAGAAGTTCCCCAGCGAGCTCTCCGGCGGCATGCGCCGACGAGTTGGCATCGCCCGCGCCATCGTTACACAGCCCGAGCTGTTGCTCTACGACTCGCCCACCGCCGGACTGGACCCCATCACGGCCAACACCATCATTGGCCTGGTCATCAAGGGCCGCGACGTCCGCCACGCCACGACCATCATCGTCACCCACCGCTATCAGGACGGCCAGATGATGGGCGGCTACCGTTACGACGCCGCTACGGGCGGCTTGGTAGCCCTGAACGGGAATGGGCACGGGCCCCGCACGCATTACCTGGTTTTGCGGGAAGGCGGCGTGGTTTTCGACGGCTCCCAAGAGGAGCTGGAAGCCTCCGCGGACTCCTACGTCATGCGCTTTGTCCGCCGCGAAGAGACGGCGGCGGCGGATGTGGGAAGCTAGGAGGGACGAGGAATGCCCAAGTCTTCCAAAGTTGCCTGGTCACAACTGAAGGTCGGCGTGATGGCGCTTCTCGCGCTCATCATCCTTTTCGTCCTGGTCTTCCTCCTCACCGGCGCGGACAACCCGTTCACCGACAAAGCCGCGCTCTACACCTTCATGCGCGACTCGGGCGCGATGACTGAGGGCGCCGCCGTCCGCCTGAACGGCATTCTCATCGGCAAGGTCACCCACATTACGCTCACCGGCGACGCGAATGTCGAACGCACCATCCGCATGAAGATGGAGGTCCACCGCGATCTTCTTTCCCGCATCCCCGACGACTCCCTGATCGGCTTCAGCTCAGAAAACGTCCTCGGCGCCAAGTTCCTGAATATTCAGCGCGGAAAGAGCGCGACGCCCGTCAAGGACGGCGGCGAGCTGCGCTCCCGCGACGATACGGATTTCCTCGAAATCGCCGCCTCGGCCATGCCGTTGCTCGAATCGCTGCGCTCCATCCTCACGCGCATCGACAAGGTCGTCGCCGTCGTCGAGCGTGGCGAGGGCAGCATCGGCAAGCTCATCAACGACGAGGAGGTCTACAACCGCGTCAACCGGGTGCTCGGCAACGTCGACCGAGTCACCGCTGCCGTCGAAAAGGGCGAGGGCACGCTCGGCAAGCTGATCTACGATGCCTCGCTGCACGACGATCTGCGCCGCACGCTGGCCCGTGTCGACAATATCGCCGCCGGGCTCGAACGTGGCGAGGGAACCGCCGGCAAACTACTCAAGGATCCCGCGATGTACGACGATCTGCGCAAGTCTTCCAGCGAGCTTCGCGTTCTGCTCTCAGACCTGAACGCCGGTAAAGGTACCGCCGGCAAGCTGCTGAAAGATGAGGCTTTGCACAACCGTCTGACCGGTACGCTGGACCGCCTGAACAGCACCATGGACCGCATCAACGCCGGACAGGGCACCCTCGGCCAGTTGATGGTGAACCCCGCGCTTTACGAGAACCTCACCGGCACCACCGCCGAAATGCACGCGCTGATGAAGGACTTCCGGGCCAACCCCAAGAAGTTCCTCACCATTCAGCTCAAGCTGTTCTGATGGGCGCGGCACGGCGGCTGGCGGTCAACGCTGACGATTTCGGATTCACGCGGGACGTCAATCGGGGCATCGTCGACGCGCACCTCGACGGAATCCTCACTTCGACCACGATCATGGCCAACGGCGTCGAATTCGACGACGCCATCCGGCTCGCGCACGCGCACCCCACGCTCGACGTCGGCGTGCATTTCGTGCTCGTTGGCGGCGTCTCGCTGCTCGACAGGACGCGCGAATTCCCTCGTAGCGTTCTCGATCTCTCCATCGGCGTTTTTCGGCGCCGCATCGACGCCTACGCCGAGCTGCGAGCGCAGATGCTTCGAGTCCTCGACGCCGGAATCCGTCCGACGCACGTCGATACGCACAAGCACACGCACCTGCTGCCGCCCGTGCTGGATGCCGTGGCGCAGCTAGCGCAGGAGTTCAAAGTCCCGTGGGTGCGCCGGCCCTTCGATCTTCCGCTGCGCGGCGCGCCCGCCGACGTGCCGTTGATGACACGCGCCGTCAGCGGGGCCTTTCGCGGCGTGCGCTCGCAGTTCCACAAGAAGCTCACGCGGCACGGCTGCCGCACGACGGACTGGTTCGCGGGATTTCAAATCACCGGCCGTCTGAGCGCGGAAAACGTCGTGCATCTGCTGCGGAACCTGCCCGAAGGCTACACCGAGTTCATGGTGCATCCGGGCTACTGCACGGACGAGCTGCGGGCGGCGCGGACGCGCCTGAAAGAAAGCCGGGAGGCGGAGCTGCGGGCATTGACCGACCCGCGCGTGAAAGAGGCGCTCCGGGAGTACGGCATCGAGCTGACGCCGTACTCCCGTGCGTAAGGCGAGAGGCTATTCGCTGAGGGCCGCCACCAGCGCGCCGCGCGCGGTGGTTTCCAACGGGCTGCTCGCCACGCGGACTTCGGCCACTGGTACGGGCAGCGACGCCGCGTTCAGCGCGCGTTCGAAGCGCTCCTTGAAGCCCTTCGGCAGCACGCCGCCGCCGCTCAGTACCAGCGGGACCGCACGGCCGAACTTCGGCACGTTGCGCGAGTTTTGCAGGCTCTCCTTCAGGCCCTGGACGACGGCGTTGATCATGTCGTCGTAGTACACCGCCAGCGCCTGCAAGACCTTGTCGGAGAAGTGGCCGTTGAAGTGGAAGTTCTCTTCCTTGAGTATGCGGACGCGATTGGCCATCTCGCCGGTGACCGTCGCGGCCGAGTTATCGATGAAGTCGCCGCCCTTGGGCACGCTGAAACTCAGCACGGGTACCGACAAATAGGCCAGCGCCACGTTGCAGAGGCCGCCGCCGAAGCTGACGCCGATGCCGGTGTAATTCGAATCCTCAAGCTCGGAGTAGATTACTGCAACGCCTTCGTTCACGCTGCGCAGGTCCTTGTAGCCGATCTGCTCGAGAGTCTGCCGGACGGTGGCCTCGTGGTAGGTGAGGTTCTCTTCCTGGCCCAACGGCGGAGCAGGCACGCTGAAGGCGATCTTGGCGTTCTTCCACTCGTCGCCCTTCGGCATCGTGGATTTGACGATCTCGCGGATCTGGTTCAGGCTCTCGGGCTCCCCGGCATTCAGCACGCCGCGGATCATCGGGCGACGGACCTCACGGCCCAGCAGGTCCGCCATGCGCGCGGACTCGTTACCGAAGACCGTGATCTGCCCGTCGGCCACAGCATGCGGCACGCCTTCCTTCTTCAGGCTGGTCTCGGTGAGCTTGGTCCACGGAAGCGTGACGAATGCGTTCAATTGGCTTTCAAAGGCCTCCCCGTCGCCTTCGCGGCGGGCGGCCACAATGCGGCTGGTGCCGATGTCCAAACCCAGCACGCCCTTGTCTTGCTTGCTCATTCCTCGGTCTCCTTGTTCTCTGCGAATTCCTTCTCCTGAGCGCTGATCCGCCTCCAGCGCTCGAATAACTGTTCCCGCCACGCGGAGGCGCTGACGCCGTGCGCCGTGGCCGTTTGCCGCAACTGCTCCTCCGCGAGGAGCAGGCCCTGCCAGAAACGCGGGCCCGTCACTTTCACAAGAGACGGGTCGTAAGTGAAACCCAAAAGCCAGAGGCTGGCCGGCGGCAACGCGTAGTTGTCGGGCAGCCCCACCTCGCGATACGGAAAGTTCGCGGCCCAGTCGCGGTGATAGGCGATGCCGCGCGTCAACGGGCTGACCGACACCTGGGCGTGCGTCACGCAGTTCTCCGCCGGAATGTCGTACTTTGCTCGAAGCATCTCGGTCAAGACTCGTAGCGCATGGATCTGGGCTTCGTTGGCGACGGAGCGTTCTCCTTCAGGCTGCGTCTGCGCCTCGACGGCCACGCCGAGGAAGCCGCGGTTCAGCAGCACATAGGTCCGCTTCTCGTCGGACCACGCGGACTTGCCGGCATGGTTCGCACCATCCTCTTCGCGAACCACGCGCCACACGCGGCCGAAACGGTCTACCACATAGTGGTAGCTCTGCTCGCGCTGGACGTAGCGCAACAGAGATTCGCCGATGAAGTGCAGCTTTTTTGCGTTCTCTTCGTGAAAATCGGCCTGATGGCTCTCCGTGGCGTGGTAGACGATACCGACGGGCGCGGTGAGGATTTCGCGCTTCGACGGGTCTTCCGTGCCGCGTTCGTAGGCGCTGAAGCGGCGTGGCAGGCCTGTGGTCTCGAACTTGCGCTCAATTCGCAGTCCGTTGGACCAGGTCTCCATGCCGTCCGTGCGTTCGGCCAGCCACACCCGGCCCTCGGGCGCGGGGGGAACGACATGCGCGGATGCGACCACGACGGGATCGCGTGATGCCCACGACTCGACGCGTCCAGCCAGATGCCCCGCGGGCACCGCCAGAAGCCCAAGGATCGCGATGGACACACGGACGCGATGGCGGCGGATCCAGTGCTGGGGGCGTGGCGCCGAGGGATCCCACACGCGGCGGTCCCCCACGCTGTGCCGAAGAAAACGCAGGCGCGAAACAGGATCCGCGATGCGGCCGGCACGCCAACCCACCACGGTGCGGACCAGCGCGTTCGGTGCTCTGAACGGATCTGCCATGTCGTGGCCTATATGGAATCAGTGGGGCGAGTCGGCAATTCCTCGCGGAGAATTATCGGCGCGCCGCGAGACACGGCCCCGCTTCATGATAGGCCATTCGAACAATTTTGATCAATTCTGTTTTGGGGCGAAAGTCGAAGAAATAGTCTTCGGCTCCCTTACGCCCGGTACTGGGGTTGGTACTGGGGTTCTGTGAAAATGGTCAGGCTTCGGCGCCGGGGCCGGCGAGTTCGATCACGAAATGCGCGCCGGAGGGCTCCTGGCGATTCCCGGCTCGGACGATTCCGCCGTGCCGGCGGACGATGGAGTCCACGATGTGAAGCCCCAGCCCGGAGTGGCTGTCGCGCGTCGAGAAGTTGGGCTCGAAGATGCGTTCGACGATGCCGGCGGGGATGCCGGGGCCATTGTCGCTGACTTCGATCCGGACGGCGCCGTTCCGCACTTCGGCCGCGACGTCGATATTGCCTCCGCGAGGCATGGCCTGCGCCGCGTTCAGGAACAAGTTCATGAACACGCGCTCCCATTCGCGCTCCTGGCCTCGCAGCCGGATGCCGGGCTCGAAGCGGCGCGTGACGGTGATCACGCTCCGCTTCAGGTGAGCCGAGAGGTCCTGGAGGAAGCCCGCGGCGCGATCCACCACGGTATCCAGGTCAGTGCCGCGCGTGCCGTCCTCGATGCTGCCCACCAAGCGCCGTCCGCGCTCGACGCTGCGCGTGATGGCGGCGGCCAGTTCGGCCGGGGCGCCCTGCTCGCTCAACAGTTCGGCTGCTTCGGCGATGGTCTCCAGTACGTTGTTGAGATCGTGGACCAAGCCGGCCAGGTCCAGCTCGGCCTCACTCCGGACGTTCATCAGTACCCCGCTCACGAACTGATGCCCCGCAGTGTATCCCAGAATTCCGGGAAAGACACGGATGCCGCTTCCGATCCTTCGATGGTGACCGGCTCGGACGCGCGCAGCGCCGCCACTGCGCAGGCCATGGCGATGCGGTGATCGCCGTAGGAGTCCACTGTGGCGCCCTTCAGGCTCTGTTTGCCCGCAATGCGGAAGCCGTCCGGCGCGGTCTCGATTTCGGCGCCCATGCGGCGCAGGTTACCGGCCATGGTCTCGATGCGGTCGGTCTCCTTGATGCGCAGTTCCGCGGCGTCGCGCACGGTCAGGCCCTCTTCGCTCATCGCGCCGAGAATCGCCAGAACGGGGATCTCATCGATCAGCGCGGCGGCCAAGGCGCCTTCAATCACTCCACCTTTCAGCTCGGAACCGCGGACCAGAAGGTCGCCCACGGGTTCGCCGTGGCTCATCCGCAAATCGAGGATCTTCACCTGCGCGCCGGCGTTCACCAGGAAATCGATGAGCGACGCGCGGGTCGGGTTGAGTCCGACGCCTTGCAGCACCAGGTTCGAGCCGGGCACGATGGCTCCGGCCACCAGGAAGAAGGCTGCGGAGCTGAGGTCACCGGGGACGGCCAGTTCCAGCGCCTGGAGCTTTGCGGGTCCCTTCACCTTGGCCCAACCCCGGCCGGTTTCGATCTCCGCGCCGAACTCCCGCAGGGCGACTTCCGTGTGGTCGCGGGTGCGGGCGGGCTCGTGGACGATGGTTTCGCCGTCGGCGTGCAGACCGGCCAGCAGCACGCAGCTCTTTACCTGCGCGCTAGCGACGGGCATGTTGTATTCGATCGGGCGCAATGTGCCGCCTTCGATCTCAAGCGGCGGATACTTGCCGTCGCGCGCCGAGAGCTTCGCGCCCATCTGCTCGAGCGGCGTCATGATTCGCTGCATCGGGCGCTTCGAGAGCGATTCGTCGCCGATCAGCCGTGAGCGGAACTTCTGACCGGCCAACAGGCCCGACAACATGCGAATCGTGGAGCCGGAGTTGCCGGCGTCCAGGTCGCCCTGGGGCGCGGTCCAGGCCAAGCCGTTGCCGTGGACGGTGACATCCCGCCCCGAGACCTCGATCTCCACGCCAACGCCGCGCAGGCACCCGAGCGTCGAATGGCAATCGGCGCCGGAAGAGTAGTTCGTCAGCCGGCTCACTCCCTCGGCCGCCGCCGCCAGCATGGCGTAGCGGTGCGAGATGGACTTGTCTCCCGGCAGCCGGACGGTCCCGTCCAGAGGCCCGCTAGGGCGTACGGTCTCGATCATTTTGTCGCTTTCAGCTTGAAGCGGTCAGCGTTCAGCCGGCCGGTTCAAGCGGGTTTTCCTTCCTGACTTCAATTCTGTGTCCGGCGTCCGGGACTTCGGGTTTCCGCGCAACAAGCTGGGAGTTGAGATCTGACCGCCAGTCAACTACTCAATCGCGTACGGTCCGCCCTTTTCGAGCTTCACATAGCGGCCGGCGCGGTCTTCCGCCTCGATCTTGATGCGTACGGAGCGCGGCGGATCTGGAGATTCCAGCGCGAACTGCGCTTCTTCGCCCGCCTCGACATTGTCCACTTCGAGCGACCCCTTCAGCGTACTGATGGTTGCGCCGCCCGGAGCCAGGAAATGGACGATCAGGGTGACACCCTGGGCCGCCTTGTCGCCGGCGTTCTTCACCCGCCCGTCGATATGGATTAAGTCCACATTGCGGCGCGCGCGAATCTCGACCACCACAAGCTCGGCCGGTTTCTTCTTTTCCTGTGCCACTCCCAGAAGCGGAACTGCCAGCAGGCACAGCGCCAGCACCCGTAACTTCATCTTTTCCAGTTTAGCCGACCCGCGCTTGCACGGCGGGCGGGCTGGCGCTGAGAATGGAGCGTGAAAGGGGTCACGCTACGAAACATGCGTAGACGCGATTGGCTTTTGTCGGCCGGCGCCGCTCCCGCGGCACTCGCGGCCCAAGGTTCATCGAACCCGAAGAATATCGTCATTTCGTCCGCGAACGGGCTGAAGTGCTGCGCCAAGGCGATGGAGGTCCTGAAGTCGGGCGGCGACACGCTGGACGCCGTCATCGCCGGGGTCAACCTGAACGAAGAAGACCCGGAGGACAACTCCGTCGGCTACGGCGGATTGCCGAATGAAGAGGGCGTTGTCGAACTCGACGCCAGCGTGATGCACGGGCCGACGCGCCGCGCGGGCGCCGTGGCGGGCATCCGGAACATCAAGTACCCGTCGAAGGTGGCGAAACTGGTGCTGACCCAGACCGACCACATCATGCTGGTAGGCCAGGGCGCGCTGGACTTCGCGAAGGCGTGGGGCTTCCCCGAGGAGAACCTGCTGACCGAGAAGTCGCGCATGGCCTGGATCGCCTGGAAACAGAGCCAGCGCGACAGTGGTGGGCACAACAACTGGGCTCCGGGCATCGCTGCGCCGGACTACAAGCCGGCCGCCGCGCTGAAGGCGCTGTTCCCCGAGGCCTCCGAGGAGCAGATCGCCTGGGCGCTCGACGTCGCCCGGCACCCCATCACCGGCACCATCAACTGCCTGTCGCTAAACACGAAGGGCGAGATGTCAGGCACGACGACCACCTCCGGGCTGTCGTGGAAGATCCCCGGCCGCATCGGCGATTCGCCGATCATCGGTGCTGGCCTGTACGTGGACCAGGACGTCGGGGCCGCCGGCTCCACCGGGCGCGGCGAGGAGAATATCCGCGTCGCCGGCGCGCATACGATTGTCGAGAACATGCGCCACGGCATGAGCCCGAAGGACGCCTGCCTGGACTGCCTGAAGCGCATCGTCCGCAACTTCAACGGCGACGAGAAGCGCCTGGGCCTGTTCGACATCAACTTCTACGCCCTGCGCAAGGACGGCGTCTACGCCGGAGCGGCCCTCTGGAGCGGCCGGCGCCGCAGCAGCGGCTATTGGGCCGCGCCCCAGTTCGCCGTAAACGACGGCGGCGAATCGCGGCTGGAGAACTGCTCCTGGCTGCTGGAGCGCAAGTCGTAAGTCATTCAATACAGGCGCGTTGGGCGGATATTTGCAATCGTGCACGCGGAATGCACGATTGCAAGTATCCGCCGCTTTACTTTGGCTGCATCAGATTACACGACGCTAATCATGGGCATTGATCCGAACCCGCCACTCGCTCCGCGATAGCTGAGTGATGACCCTTGCAGCCGTGCCAATGGCAAGCCAGAGCCGCGCCAGTTTTGCGCAGCGTGCCATTGCGTTCGTGCTGGACCTGCTGCCGCTGCTGGTCATCACACCGATCACCGTGGTTCCGGAGGTCGGCGAGCGGGTCTACCTGCTGCTGGCCACAATCTGGTGGATGATGCGGGACGTGCAGGGCGCCAGCCTGGGAAAACGCATCCTGGGGATGCGCGTCGAGGACTACAACGGCAGCCCCGTGAGTCCCCGCCAAGCCGCACTCCGCAACATAACCTTCGCCGGTCCCATCCTTCTCGCCTTGATTCCCTCCATCGGACTTCTCCTCGCGCCGGCCGTCGGGGCTTTGCTGTGCTTTGGGGAGGTCGCGTCTTTCGTGTTCACCGGAGAGCGCGTGGGAGACAGGCTGGCGCGCACGGCAGTCCGCCGGGGATGACGGGCGCCCGCTAGGCCAACCGGTATCCGGCGTCGAAGTGGCCGTAGCTCAACTGGAGGCACTCGTGGATGTCGAACGGATGGGTACCGCCGGTGTGCTTGTGTTTGAAGACGTCCAACATGTGCCGTACGAAGCGGCCGTTCTCGTCGATGTCGATGTCGGCGACAATGCGCGCCTTGCCTTTCGCGTCACGGACTCGGGCCACGGTGATCTGTAGGTTGCCCTTCGACTCCTCGGTCTTCACGCTGGTGATGCGCTCGATAGTGAAAGCTGACGGAATATTCTTGCGGTGGTTCTTCGCGGGGGATACCTTGTAGCCCTCCGGCTGCTTTTCAGCGAGGCGCTCCACGTCATTCGCCAGTTTCGTTGTGGCGTGCGCGACGATTCGCTCGCGGCCAATAGCGAGGATCTCCTGAATGCCATCGAGCCACGACGCGCCTCCGGGCGCGGCCTCGCGATTGAGCTTGGCCGCGATGTTGAGCAGAGTTGCTTTGGCGAGGATCAGCGGCTTCGCATCGACATCGTCATAGGCGGCTTCGGCGAACAAGCCCACGGGCTTGCCTGACTCGATGAGCGCCACCTGCGCCGAACTGGCCAGCAGGGTCTTCAGCTTGTCGAAGTCCGGGCCGAGCGCGGCCCAAGGCGTGAAGCGCGCGGCCCATTTGTCCGGCCGGCGAAGCACGGTAATGCGGCGTTTGACGGTTTCTCCCTGCGTGAGCGCGAACGCGCCCCCGTTGCGCGCGCGATAGCGCGATGGTAGAAGTTCGAAGGTCCAGACGGAGACCGCGGGAAACGCGGCGAGTTCGAACAGATGCAACGGCGGGAAGGCGAGTCCCCGGACCGGATCG
This sequence comes from Bryobacteraceae bacterium, assembly GCA_050789245.1. Classification (GTDB taxonomy): domain Bacteria; phylum Acidobacteriota; class Terriglobia; order Bryobacterales; family Bryobacteraceae; genus PNKE01. The sequence goes on from JBOZRR010000047.1 coordinate 203,417, forward strand.
ACCGCCTTATTGTCCCGTTTGAAACGCACTTCGACGTTGTCGTCCGCAGCCGGAACGCCTTCGGCCGACACGAGCCCCAATTCGAGGAATCCGCTGTTCACTTGGACATCTTAGCTCTGAATTCCTGCTACAGGTCGCGAATGCTGATGGCGAGCAGCGCAAGAGTCAGACCGATCATCACGACCACGGAGACCCAGGCGACGGCGTTGTACACGCGGCTGTTGGTCCACTTCTTCATCAGCCGTTGCTTGTTCACCAGCAGCAGCATGTAGATCAGCACGAACGGCAGCAGGATTCCGTTGATGATCTGGCTCCAAAGGATCATCTGGACCAGCGGGAACTTCGGCATCAGCACGGCGCCGGCGCCCAGCACAATCAGTCCGGTGAAGAGCCAGTAGAAGATGGGCGCCTCGCGGAAACGGCGGTCCAGGCCGCTCTCGAAGCCAAGACCCTCGCAGACGGTGTAGGCCGTAGATAGCGGCAGAATGCAGGCGGCGAAGATCGAGGCGTTGAACAGCCCGGCGCTGAACAGGAGATAAGCGCCGCGGCCGAAGGGCTGCAGGCCGAGCGCGGCGTCGGCGGCATCCTTGATGTCGCGCGGCGCGACGGAATGGATCGCGCCCGCGCAGGCCACGATGATGAAGAAGGCGATGACGGCCATCGCCACGCAGCCGACGATCACCTCGATGCGGCTCTCCGCGTATTCCTTCGCCGTGACGCCCTTCTCGACCACCGCGGCCTGCAAGTAGAACTGCATCCACGGGGCGACGGAGGTGCCCACCATGCCGACCAGCATGGCGATGTAGCCGGGATCGAACATCAGCACCGGACGGACGCTGTAAATGGCCGCTTCCTTCCAGTCGGGTTTCACCAGGACTCCGGCGATGATGTATGACACGTAAAGCACCGTGGCAAAGAGGAAGATCTTCTCGACGCGCGCGTAACTGCCCTTCACCACCAGCAACCACACGGCGAGCGCCGCCAGCGGCACGGTGATGTAGCGGCTGATGTTGAACAGTTCCAGCGAACTGGCGACGCCGGCGAAGTTCGCCATGACGTTGGTCACGTTGGCGGCCACGAGCGCGGCCATCAGGAAGAAGATCGTGCGCAGGCCATACTCCTCGCGGATCAAGTCCGAAAGGCCCTTGCCGGTGACCGCGCCCATGCGCGAACACATCTCCTGCGTAACGACCAGCAGCAGGGTGATGGGCAGCAGAGTCCAAAGCGGCAGGTAGCCGTAACGCGCGCCGGCCTGCGAATACGTGAAGATGCCGCCGGCGTCGTTGTCGACCATGGCGGTGATAAAGCCCGGGCCGATCACCGCGAAGAAGACGGCAATGTGATATTTCAGGCGCTTCAGCAAGGGCCGCTCCTCACTTGCGCCTCAGCAGGGAGATGATGTCGTCGGCGGTCACCACGCCCGCCAGCCTGCCCTCTTCGTCCACCACGGGCAGGGTGATCAAATTGTACTTGTCGAACATTTCGGAGACGCGCGAAGCATCCTCGTGGACATTCACCTTGATGAGCTCCTCATCCAGCAGTTCGGTGACGGGCGTCTCCGGCCGGGCCAGGAAGACGCGTGCGGCGGGCATGGCGCCGCGCAGGCGCCCGTCGATGTCGGTGACCAGCAGAGTGTTCACGGTATCGGAGATCTCCGGCTGCGAGCGCACGGCTTCCAGCGCGTCGGCGGCCGTGGCCTCCTCGTGCACGGCCACATAGGTCGTGTTCATTAGGCCGCCGGCGGTGTCCTCGTCGTATTCGAGCAGTTCCTCGACGTCGGCCTTCGGCTCGCCCTCCATCTCTTCAAGGATCTCTTCGGAACGCGCCTCCTCGATGTCGCCGAGAACATCGGCGGCCTGATCCGGCTCCATCTCTTCGAGAATGTCGGCGGCGCGGTCGGCTTCAAGGCTCTCGATGATCTGCGCCTGGATCTCGGGCTCGACCTCGGAGAGCGCTTCTGCCGCGGCCTCCGGTTCCATCGATTCGAAGATCGCCTCGCGGTCCTCCGGACTCAACTCCTCGACGATGTCGGCCAGGTCGGCCGGGTGCATCTTCTCGAGAAGGGCCGTGGAGATGTTCAGGCGCAGGCGGCGCTGCGGGTCCGGCTCGAGGATGTTGCACAGCTCCCAGCGGATGGAGTTCGGCGCGATGCGGCGTTGGAAGCGCCGGATAACGCGCCTGGGCAGAACTCCCTGCGCCAGGCGGCGGAAGACGCTGCGAACGCCGATGTCCACTTCGAGGATGTGCAACGCATCGCGGCCGTCTTCGGAACGGATGTCGAAAGTGACGTCGTTGACGCGCACCACCTTGCGGCCCTGCGCGTCGATAATCTGCTGGTCCAGCAGATCGCGCTCCAGACGCAGCAGCGTCTCGCCGGGGTGGTAAGGCACAAGTTGCTCGTCACAGAGCCAGATGCCGTCGAGTGAGATGCGCTCTACTTGGTCGTGGCGCACGGAGAGCAACGCCCAGCCGGAAGCTCCCACCAGGTAGCGGTCGACGCGCACGGGATGGACGGCCGGAACCAGGACGGCATCGCGCACCCGTCCCAGCACGCGCTTGCGCGTGTCATATACCTTCAGGCCGAGAAGTTCCGTGAGGTAAAGGATCTCTTCCGCCATCCACCCAACCAGTATGGGCCATCGTCAAAATCCTTGCGCCCGGCCGGGGCGTCGGCTAGGCTCATGCAATGTCCAATGCAACCCTGGGACCGATCGGCCAGATTGCCTTCACCGTGCGCGATCTGGCCCCCTGCGTCGCTTTCTACCGCGACAGCCTCGGGCTGCCGCTGATGTTCGAAGTGCCCGGCATGGCGTTCTTCAACTGCGGCGGGCAGCGGCTGATGCTCGGCCTGCCGCAAGGCGTGGAGGCGAAGGGCAATTCGATTCTCTATTTCAAAGTCGACAACATCGAGGCCGCGCACGCGGATTTGTCCGGCCGCGGCGTGAACTTCGTCCGGGCGCCCGAAAGAGCCGCCGACCTGGGGACACACGTGCTTTGGCTCGCGTTTATGGAGGACCCTGAGAAGAACCTACTTGCCCTGATGAGTGAAGTGCCAAAAGCATGAGCCTGACCCGCAGAGCCTTTCTCGCCACCGCCGCCGCGCCGGCCATCGCGCAGCGCCGCCGCCCCAACGTGGTCTTCATCATGACGGACGACCACGGCCCGTGGGCCACCTCCGCCACCGGCTGCGCGGAGATGCACACGCCGCAGATCGCCTCGCTCGCCAGGAACGGCTTGACGTTCTCCCGCGCCTTCGCCTGCACTCCGGTCTGTTCGCCGTCGCGGCTAACGTGGATGACCGGCGAGATCCCGTCGCGCCACGGCGTGCAGGACTGGCTGGTGCCGCAGGACAGCTTCGGCCCCAAGTCCCGCCGCTATCTCGACGGCCATACGGCCTGGAGCGAGGTGCTCGCCCGCAACGGCTACACGCTGGGCCTGGCCGGCAAGTGGCACATGGGTCACGACGACCGTCCTCACGCGGGCTTCAGCTACTGGGCGACCATTCCCGGCGGCGGCGGTCCGTACAAAGACCAGACGTTCTTGAAGAACGGCCAGAGCGTGCCGACGCAAGGGTTTAAGACGGACCGCGTGGGCGACTTCGCCATCGAGTTCCTCGATCAGCAGAAGAGCTCACGCAACCCTTTCGCGCTCTATCTCGCGTTTTATGCGCCGCACACGCCGTTCAACTACCAGCCCGACGTGTACCGTGAGCCTTACGCGGGCTCGAAGTTCAACTGCTTTCCGCGCGGCCCGGCGCATCCGTGGCAGAACCCCGACCTGGCTTCGCATCAGAACAACGAGGCCAGCATGAGAGCGTATTCCGCGCTCATCTCCGGCGCGGACTCGAACATCGGGCGCGTCGTCGAGAAGTTGCGGAAGATGGGCGCGCTTGAAGACACCACCATCGTCTTTACCGCCGACCAGGGCTGGAGCGCCGGTCATCACGGCGTCTGGGGCAAAGGCAACGGTACCGTGCCGTTCAACATGTACGACTCTGCGATTGGCGTGCCGCTCATCTGGTCGCACCCGGGCCGCATCCGTCCGGGCACGAACTCGACGATGGTTTCATCCTACGATTTCCTGCCCACCCTGACCGACTGGCTCGGCATGCCCGCAAAGGGTCCTGCCGGCCAGAGCTACGCGTCTCTTCTGCGCGGAGGCGCAAAAACCCTGCGGCGCGATGCCCTGTTCTTCGAATACTCCGGCGTCCGCGCGATTCGCACGGAGAAGTGGAAATACGTCACGCGCCACGAGGGGCCAGAGGAGCTGTACAACCTGGAGGCCGATCCCGGCGAGACGCGCAACCTGGCCGGCTCCGCGCCCGAGCAAACCGCGCTCGCAAAGCAACTGGAGCAGTGGTTCACGGCCCACGGCGCGCCACCCTTGGCCGAATGGCGCGGCACGACGACCCAGAACCTAACCGTCTACCGCCGGCCCTGAGAGACCCTATTTCTCGAGGATCGTGCCTCCAACCGGCACCTCCAGCCGCGCGAATTGAGCGTCGTTCGTCTCGATGATCAGTTTCGCGGAGATCGGCCCTGCCTTGATGACGGCCGGGTCCAGCGAGACCCAGAACTGCACCCGGTCGCCCTTGGGGCCGGGCTCGCCGCGGACTTTCAGCATCGGGCTGCTGGAAGTGGCAGTCGCCTTGAATCCCGACGCGCCGCCGCTGTGCACCATTAGGATCTGGACGAGCCCAGTGGCCTCGCCCGCCTCCGAGGCTTTAAGCGTACTCAGCGGCAGCGCGCCGAAATCAACGCGCTCCGGAAACGTGAAGACGCGTTCCCGCAGCCACGTATTCGCTTCGACGAACAGCTCGGTGCGTTTTGGGTTGTTCGTCCGAATGACGATCTTCTCCACATGCCGGCCCTCCGGTCCATCCGGCAGCAGCGTCAGCGTCAACCTGTAACGTCTCCCTTCCTCGACGCTCTCCAATCTCGTGGTGAATCGCTCGACGGGATGCCGCACTTCGAGGATCTTGAGCGGCTCAGTCGAGTTGTTGATGATTTCCACCGACCGCGTCGCGCCCTTGCCCTTTTCGCCGGCCACGAAGAACGCCGCCATCGGCTTGAACTCAATGAGCGGCGCCACTCGCCCCGTCAGCTTGAACACTACCTCCGGCATCGCCGGGTCGTTCACCCGCACCCTTAGCTCCCCGTCAAAGGCGCCTGAAAGCCCATCGGTCTCGAGCAGGACCGGTAGCCGGGTCTCGCCTCCTGGCGGGACGTGCGCGGCCGCGCGCAGCAACTGAAGGGGTGGCGTTACGGAAACGCCGCTGATTCGCAGCGGCTGGTCGCCTTCATTGCGGAGAACGAATTCGTGTTGGATCCGCGTGCCGGCCGCCACGCTGCCGAATTCGTGCGCGGCGGCTTTGGCGCCCGCCTTCGGCGTGGCACTGAGCGTAAGGGCGAACAGCAAGAACAGCCAAGCGGGTCTCAATCCCAGTCCCCCATCAAAAAAAGCGGCGGGTGCGACGCACCGAGCGTCTCCCCGCCGCCGGAAAGTGGATTCAGGTGCTCAATCCTGCACCATGTAAAAACGCAATTGCGCCAAGCGCAGACCGTTGTTGTCGTAGTCCCACATGTAGTCGTAGAGCGCGTCGTCGAACAGGCCCACACGGTCGTCACAAACGGTGTCGCCGTCAGTGTCGACGCAGAGTGTGGTCAACTGCTTCGTCACATTCGTGAACTTGCTCGGCCCCTTCGACCTCACCAGGAGAACGGATTCGGTCGAGCAGACGATCTCGTCGTCAGCGTTTCCCAGAATCAGGTCATCGCCGGCGCCCGTCGCGCACGTGGTTACCCTGGCACTGCCCCCCGGTTTGCCAAGCGCGCGCGCATACACAAGGTAGTTCTGGAAGGTCGGATCGTTGTTCAAGCACTCCGGATCGTCCACCGGGCAGGTGTACGGATTCGCCGGAAGCTGGAACTTCGCGCCATCCTGATCGCAGGCGTTCCCATCGAGCACCTGGAATGGGCCTTCCACGAGGTAGATCTTGTTCCGTCTGTCGAGCGTCGTAGCCAACTGCCCGTTGTTGTTGCCATCGTCAAAATTCAGCAGGACCTGAATGGTGTGCCGGTTCGATCCGGTCAGATCGTCTCCCGCGCACGTTGTCTTGCCAAGGATGTTCAGGTTGTAGTGCGCACCATTGGGCGCGCCATTGCCGGCGAATAAGGGAACCGCGAGCGCGACCAACGCCAGCATAAGGGTCACTTTCTTGGACATTATCCCTCCAACTTTCATGAATAGACACTTCTCCCGTCTCCCCATCCGCCCGTTCTCTGTGGAGGCCGAGCGTCCGGGCAGTTTTATAGCATGAGGCCCATGCGGCCCACGCCACGCGACGGTGTGAAGTTGTTCCCGCCAACCGGTTCGCCCAGTTTCCGCAAGCGGTTGCCGGGCGAGACGTGGCTGCCGAGTCCCTTGCGGGCTAAGCCGCCACGTTCAGCAGAGTACCTTGTGTTTATTCGGGCGTCAAGGCGAATTAGTCCCCACAGCCAAGAATTTTGTCCGAAGGTACCAGTACATAAGAATGAGTTAACTACTTATGTACTTGATGTTTCCGGTAATGTAGCGATTTAGTGCAGAGCTGTCAAAACAATAGTCTCATCTTATGTTTTAACGTCTTAGTTGCATCGCACCAAGCGTTTGCCGACGTTTTCGCCCGTGAAAAGGCCGATGAAAGCGCGCGGCGTGTTCTCGATGCCCTCGATGATGTCCTCGCGGTAGTGCAGCTTCCCTTCGCGGACCCAGGCCGCCATCTGGGAAATACCCTCCGCATAGCGCGCCTGATACCGAAATACTAGGAAGCCCTCCATGCGCGCATTCTTCACAATGAGCTGGAAGAGGCGGCGCGGCATTTGCTGCTCCTGCGTTGCGTTGTACTGCGCAATCTGCCCGCAGAGCACGATGCGCGCGCCGTTGTTAATGCACAACAGCGCATCATCGCTCACCGGGCCGCCAGTGTTGTCGAAATAGACGTCTATGCCGTTCGGGCATAACTCCTTGAGTGCCACCAGTGGCGAGTGAGATGTGCTGTAATTGAACGCGGCGTCGAAGCCGAGCTCATCGATGACGTGGCGTACCTTCGCGTCGGTGCCCGCGACGCCCACGACGCGGCAGCCGTGGATCTTCGCAATCTGCCCGGCCAGCGATCCCACCGCGCCGGCCGCGCCGCTGACCAGCACTGTCTCGCCCGCCTTCGGCTTGCCCAAGTCGAGCATGCCGAAGTAGGCAGTCATCCCCGGCATGCCGAGTACGCCGAGCGCCGTGGAGACCGGCGCGAGTTTGGGATCGACCCGCACCAGGCCCTGGCCGTCGCTGAGCGCATACTCCTGCCAGCCCCAGTAGCCCATGACGATGTCACCGGGCTTATAGTCCGGGTGCATCGAGAGCACCACTTCGCCCACGCTGCCCGCGCTCATCACCTCGCCCGGCGCGACTTTTGCTATGTACGAGGCGCCCTCGCGCATCAGGCCGCGCAGATACGGGTCCACCGACGTGTACTGCGTCCGAATTACCAACTGCCCGCGCGCCGGAGCGGTCACCGAGCTCGTCACCAGCTCAAAATCCGACTCGCGCGGCAGGCCCGCCGGCCGCGCCTTCAGCACAATTTGCCTGTTCGGAAAGCCCATGCTTTTAGCCTACGCGCGGTTCATGTACTTGATGTTTTCGAGATCGATGCGAATGGCATCGCCCGTCTTGATGAATTGCGGCACCATGACCTCCACGCCGTTGTCGAGCACGGCCGGCTTCCATGTGCTGTCGTTCTGCGCATGCACCGGCGGTGTCGTGTCTTCCACGCGCACATCGAGGAAGTCCGGCATCACAACACTCACGGGCTTTTCGTTGAGAAGCTCGACGACGACACGCATCTCGGGCTTGAGGAAACGGCCTTTCGTGCCGAGCAGCGATTCCGGAACCTCCGCCTGCTCGCACGTGTCGGGGTCCATGAAGACGTGCATCCCTTCGTCGGAGTAAAGGTAGTCCATGCCTTTGCGTTCCAACGCGAGATCCTCAATCTTCAGGTCCGAACGGAAGCTGTGCTCCCACAGCGTGCCGGTATCGAGGCTTCGCAGCCGGGCGTGCGTCTGCCCGCCCATCTTGCCCTGGCCCGGGTGATAGTCGGCTGCAATCACCTTGTAGTTTTGACTCTCGAACCGGATGGCCATTCCGGCGCGCAACTCGGAAGCGGCGATCATGCGTCTTCCAGCCTCCATCCGATGGCGTAGCACGCCGTGCGCCGGGATGCCAGCCCCTTGTGCCGAACGAAAGACGAATCGGGCCCGCGCCATTCCGGTGCGGGCCCGCTCCAAGCCGGCGTTGATGCGTTACTGCACGTCGACGTAGTAGCCGGTGATGCCGGTGTGGCAGGAGTTAGGGCTAACCGCAACGTTGTTGTCGGTGCGCCGGGAAAATGTCACTGACAGTTGAGTGTCCGGATCAGCGTAGATCCGCGTGAGCTTCACGGATGACGCCGTGTTGTACAGCAAGCCGCCCGTGCCGGTCCACTTATTCACGTCAACGGGGATGTAGTGGTGCATGTATGTGCCGTTAGAGATTGCGGTGACGGCCAGCATCGCCATCGCGGGCGAAGCCGACGCGCCGAGATCGCAGTACGGCGTAACCTGCTCGATCACCATGATTTTCCCGGAGGGCACCGGAAAGCTCTGCTTGTCGCTGTACATCGAGCCTGCGGCGAACGAGAAGCTGGCGGGGAGCTGGAAGCGCTGGCGCTCGTTCTTGTCGACATCCTTCACCTGCGTGGGGCCGCTGGTGGAGCCCTTCTGCGCCATCACCGGCAGACCCGCGAGCAACGCGCCTGCCAGAACATATCCGAAAATCCGCTTGATCATTGTTGTTTCCTCCGATATTCCTTTTCGCTGTGTTGTGCGGCTGTTCGCCGCCTCATCCATCACTGCGCGAGGATTCGAAGAAATCGCTCACGACGGTGAGATTTTGTCCACCCCATCCCACCGCTCCGTGCACTTGCCCGTCGATTCGCGAGAAAATGAAACTCAAATGAGCTCACCTGCCGCCCTTACTCCGCGCCCCGTTGCGCCCGTCGAGACGAAGTACCGCCGTATCGCGACTCAGTTCCCGGTGCCCGAATCGCTGCCCGTGCTCGAGAAGCTGAATGAGTATGAGCTGCGCGCGATGGCCGGACAGCCGCCGGTTGTGTGGGATCGCGCCGAAGGCTTCCAGGTCTACGACGCCTGGGGCAACAAGTGGCTCGACTGGTCAAGCGGCGTGCTGATCACCAACGCCGGCCACGGCCGCAAGGAGATCGCCGACGCCATCGCCGCGCAGGCGCAGCAGCACCTGCTGACCACGTACTGCTTCCCGTCGGAGATTCGCGCGAAGCTCTGCGAGCGGCTGGTGGGGCTGATGCCGGAGCCGCTCAAGAAGATCTTCCTGCTGACCACGGGTTCCGAAACGGTGGAGTTCGCCATTAAGGCCGCGCGCATGTACGGCCGCAAGGTGGGCGGCCCGACGAAGAACGTCATCGTCTCCTACGAGAAGGCGTTCCACGGCCGAACGCTTGGCTCGCAGCAGGCTGGCGGCATCCCGTCGCTGAAGGAGTGGATCGGCAATCTCGATCCGGGCTTCGTGCAGGTGCCGTTCCCCGACGGTTTCTGGACCGAAGACGAGTCGTTCGAGGCCTTCGAGCGCACGCTGGCCGAGCACGGCACGGCGGCGTCGCAGGTCTGCGCGGTGATCATGGAAACTTACCAGGGCGGCACAGCCGCCTTTGCGCCGCCGGCGTACATCAAGGCTTTGCGCGAGTGGTGCGACCGCAACGATGTGCTGCTGGTCTTCGACGAAGTGCAGGCCGGTTTTGGCCGCTGCGGCCGCATGTGGGGCTGGGAGCACTACGGCGTTGTGCCGGACCTCACCACGTGGGGCAAGGGCATTTCGTCGTCGCTGCCGATCTCGGCCGTCGTCGGGCGCCCGGATGTGATGGATCTGCCTCTGCCCGGCTCGGCGTCTTCCACGCACACCGGCAACCCCATCTGCTGCGCCGCGGCGCTGGCGAACGCCGATCTGATCGTCAATGAGAAGCTGCCCGAGAACGCCGATCGCGTGGGCGCCGTGATGCACGCGCGTCTGAACGCGCTGCGGGAAAAGTACCCGCAGGTGATCGGCGCGGTGCGCGGCAAGGGGCTTGTGGCCGGCGTCATCTGCGTCGAGCCCGGCTCGGAGCGCACGCCCGCCGGCAGCCTGGCGCACGACGTGGTGTGGAAGTGCATCGAGAAGGGCCTGCTGTTGTTCTCGCCCGTGGGTTTCATGGGCTCCACCGTGAAGATCTGCCCGCCGCTGACGATCACCGAGGAAGCGATGAACGAAGGCTGCGACGTTCTCGAAGAGGCGTTCGCCGAGGTGCTGGCCGCGCGGGAAGCGGCGCTGTCCGCGAGGTAAGCACACAACATGAAAGTTCTACTGCTCGGCGGCGGGATGATCGCCCAGGATCAGCTCCTGCCTTCGCTCTACCAACTTCAGCGCCTGGGCCGCATCGAAAGCATCGAAGTCTGCTCGCTAAGGATGGACATCCTGGACGCGCTGGCGGATCACCCGAAGATCGTCGCCGCATTCCCCGATGTTCCGCGCTTCACGCCTACCGTCGAGTCGTACAAGGAGGTCCTGAAGCGGCTGCCGCCCCGGCAGCTCGTGGTTGTCGGGCTGCCCGACCAGCTTCACTTCGAAGCCGTAATGGCCGCGCTCGAATCGAACCAGAACGTGCTGTGCGTAAAGCCGCTGGTGCTCACTGTGCGCGAGGGCGAGATCATCGAACGCGAGGCTCGCGAGCGCGGCCTGATGGTGGCGGTGGAATACCACAAGCGCTTCGACGACCGCTCCCATTTGGCGCGCCAGCGCTACCGCTCCGGCCAGTTCGGCGAATTCCGCCTCGGCACCGCGAGCCTGTTCGAGAAGTGGTACTACCGTTATTCAAACTTCCAGAACTGGTTCAAGGTGGAAGCCACCGACGCCTTCACTTACATCGGCTGCCATTACGTGGACCTGGTCCACTTCATCACCGGACTGTTGCCGACGGCGATCTCACTGTACGGCATCAAGGACACGTTCCCGAACGGCAATGAAGGCTGGCTGTGGACCGACGCGCGCGTCATTTGGTCGAACGGGGCCGTGCTGAATGTGCAGAACGCGCTGGGCTTCCCCGACGCGGCGCCGGGCTCGAACACACAGGGCCTGACCATGTACGGCTCGAACGGGACGGCCGGCTCGTGGATCGAGCACAACGACCGCTACCGCGGCATCTCCTACGCCTACGTCGACGCTCCGGCGGCGGGCGGCGGCGCAACCCAGTATGCCGAGCCCAGCCCGGACTACTTCACCTACGTCGATCACGGCGGACCAGGACTGGTGCCCGTCGGCTACGGCTACCGCAGCGTGGCGTTCGCGCTTGAGCGCGCGTACGACGTGAACGCGGCCGGTGACAAACAGGCGTACTTGAAGCATCTCGACGACGCGGGCATCTTGGCGACGCCGGCGAACTCGCGTTTCAACGAAGCGATCATCGAGGCGGCGCGCGAGTCGATCGCCAACAACGGCGCGATGGTGGAAGTGCGGCAGTCGTAAGCGACTCGTTTGATGCAGGACGGCTGTTAGAATCGACCAATCATGCCCACAAAGGCGCTGCTCATCGTGCACGGCATTGGCGAGCAGCACCTTGGCGAGACAACTGAAAAGCTGATTCGCGGCTTGACCGCCTGTTACGGCGAGGCGCTTGCAGTCGCGCGAGGCGAGAGCGGGCAGGCCGTCTCCGTCGAGCTTGCTGGCCGGATTGTGCGGCTCTACGAAGTCTACTGGGCTGACCTGTTCTCGACGAAGGCCGGCACGCCCAAGTTCGATTGGAGTATCTGGAATCGGCTCGCCTGGCATCCGTCGTGGTGCCGCAAGTTCGGCACGTTGCCGCGCGGGGAGTACCCAGGCTGGCTGGTGGTGGGCCAGACGGCATTGCTGGTCCCGCTGATTCCGGCCGCGTATCTGGCTTACCTCGGCGCGCGCTTCTTCGCGCAGATGGCCGACAAAAAGCATCGCGACGAGGCGCACGCGATTCAACAGAACCCTGACGCTGGATTCATCGACCGCAGCCGTGCCCTCGCCGAGCATTCCGCGCACGGCGAGACGGTGATCGAGGGCATTCTCAACGACGTCGTCGCCGATATTCCGAACTACATGAATTCGATGGTGGCCGGCGCCGGCCATGCCTACGTCTCGGTGGATCGCTTCCGGGCTGCCGTGGAACAGGCCCGGAAGGATGGCTGCGAGCAGATCGCGGTTCTCGCGCACAGCCTGGGCACCGTCGTCGCCTATCACGCTTTGAGCAGCGCGGACCATGCGCCGGAGCGGCTCTATACCATCGGCTGTCCGCTCGAGAAGATCCGGTTCTTCTGGCCCTGGACGATCCGAACGTCCTCACCTTCGACGCATGGATCGTTCCGGTGGACGAACTTCTACCATCGCTCCGATCTAGTCTCGGGCCGGCTGAAGCGTTACGAGAAATGGGCGCCGGTTGAGAACGTGCGGCTCCGCGGCGGCGGGGGTTTGCTGCGGTCTCACGTTGTGTATGAATCGTCGCCACAGTTTCTCGAGACGATCACGGCAGATTTGTTCGGCGCGCCCGCGTCGCCCAGGCTGACGTCGTGGATGCGCTGGAAAGACCGGCTGCTGACACTCGGCGAGAACCTGCTGGGGCCGGTGGCGATCGTGGTGGCAGCCGTCGTCGGTGCGGCATTTGTCGCTGTGCTGGTGCTGGTGCCCGCGTGGCTCATCGGTTTCCCGGTTGCGTGGTTTTCCAACGATCAGGTGGCGGGCAGGGTGAAGGACACCGCTGCGCTGATCTTCCTCGGCATGTTCGCAGTGGTGCTGCTGTCGCAAATTCTTCGTTTCCGAAGCGAGGCTCGCGGCGAGTGCCTGGTCAAACGGCCGTGAGTGCTTCGAGAACCTCCGCCGTGTGGCCGTCGACCTTCACCTTGCGGAAGATGTGCGCGATCTCGCCCTCCGGGTCGAGGATGAACGTCGAGCGCTCGACGCCCATGTACGTCTTGCCGTAGTTCGTCTTCTCGACCCAGACGCCGTACTTTTCGGCGATGGCGTGGTCTTCGTCGGCGATTAGCGTGAAGGGCAAGCTGTACTTTTCCTTGAACTTGGCGACGGCCTTCACCGGGTCCGGCGAAACGCCCAGGATGACGGCGTCGATGCCGGTAAAGCGCGGGAATTCGTCGCGAAAACTGCACGCTTCCTTGGTGCAGCCGGGCGTGTCGGCCTTCGGGTAGAAGTAGAGAACGACCTTGCGGCCCTTCAGCGAGGAGAGCTTCAACGTGCCGCCCGTGTCCGTGTGCGCCGTGAAGTCCGGCGCCTTCGATCCAACCATGAGTTCAGCCATGCCTTTGATTGGCTGCACGAAACCGGCCGCCCGGACTTTGGCCAGTTCGCAAGAGTTGAAACTCTTTTTCCTTTGCGGTCAACAGGATGGCCGGAATGGGGCCGGACTGGCGCAAGGAGAGTGCCAAACGTATCGGGTGCATGGGCGGAGACGTCCGCCCGGCACGCCCGGGGTCTTGGCGGAGGCCATCGTTCCGGCGCGGGCCCGGATCTTTGACAGTCTGAGTTTGAAAGTGGGGGCCGTTCGCGGACATGCGAAGACTGCTGCGGACGGCCCCCACGCATGCTATATTGAAAGGGTTGTACCCACGATCGCGGGGACGTAGTTCAGCTGGTTAGAACGCCGGCCTGTCACGTCGGAGGTCGCGGGTTCGAGCCCCGTCGTCCCCGCCATCCTACCTCATCGGAATCCCCCCAAGTTCTACGCGTTGATCCGTTTCGCGGCGACTTCATTCGTGGCGCGATGGCTATTACAGTTCCGGTAGCGATCAAGCGGACCGTGGAGCGCCATGACGAATCAGTATGATTGCGGTTGATACGGTGCAACCAAAACTACAGTTCCTGCACGCAGAAGGCCTGCTGAATGCCGTCAAACTCGCACAGTTCCGGCGCTTCTCAATGGATGAGTTGAAGTTCTCACTGCACCCCGGGCAGTCAGGTTGCTTGAAGTCGCGGTGGGACGGAACGGTTCTCGACGGGCACCATCGTCTCCGAATCTTGATTGAGCGGGATGAGAGTGTTCACGTTCTCCAAAGGGAGATAATCAACAAGCAGGATCATGGAAGCTGATCTGTTCTGGATTCCGGGACCATGGCGTGGCCGACTAGCCATCACGGCACGGCCTCGAGGCGGGGACTGGCTTGACGACGAGGCAGTCGCATGGCGGCACGCCGGCGTGGATGGCATTGTTTCTTTGCTCGAGCAGCCAGAGGCGGATCAGTTGGAGTTGGCACGCGAGGGCGAGGCAGTTCAGAGCCAAGGCATCCATTTCGCCTCATTTCCCATCCCTGACCGAGGTGTGCCCGCATCGATCCAAGACACCATTGCCGTTGTTGCTGACATCGCATCGCGGCTTCAGGCCGGAAAGAACGTCGCCGTACACTGCCGACAAGGGATCGGCCGATCCGGACTGGTTGCTGCCGGCGTACTGATGAGCGCGGGGCTGCCGGCGGATGAGGCGATCCGGACCGTCAGTGAGGCTCGGGGGGTTCCAGTTCCGGAGACCGGTGAGCAGCGGCGATGGATCGAGCAGTTGAGATCCAGTGTCCCGGTTGCCTGAATGTCGCCTGCTACTTCACCGCCGTCAGGCTGAACCGCTCCCTTGGGTCCTGCGCCCGTTCCAGCGTGTAGCCTTCGCCGAGCGCTTTCGTGAAGAAGGCGTTCACGTCCGGGGCGAGGGCCGCCCAGGTATCGCTGGTGTTGGGGTAAAGCAGGCGGTCGTTGAGGATTACCTGGATTTCGTTGCGGCGGAAGTGGAGCTTGCCTTTGAATTCGGGTTCGGATTCCAGGCGGGCGGCGGCGTCGAGGGCTGCCCGGTAGACCGCTTCGAGGTTCTTGGCGGCGGCGCCTTCGAGGGCGGCCTTGCGGTTGTACAGCAGACCCAGGCGCTTCTGCGATTCGTCGAGGCTCACGTTGGCTTCGTGGCCAATCAGGACGACGCCGGGGCCGGCGGGGACGTGGGCGTAGTCGGCGACGTCGATGAAGAGGCCAGGCAGGGCGTTCGATTGTATCCAGCGGTGGAAGACCAGGATGGCGTCGTGCAGGCGGACGGCGGCTGAAGTCTCAGCGAAGAGCTTGATTTGAATGTGTTGCATGCGATGGTCTCAGACGGCGACGGGCTGCGCGGAGAGCTTGGAATAGCAGCTATGGCAGGCCTCGATGAAGAGCTGGGCTTCCTCGATCAGATGGTGTGTGGACTCGGCGGTGCGCTGCTCGTCGCGGCGCTCGTGGGCGCGGAAGAAGTACTGGGCGAACTTCCCGCCGGTGAAGGGGTCGAAGAAGACCTGGGTGTCGTAGAAGTGCGTGCGGAAGGCCGCGACGGTTTCGTCGGGCGTGGTTCCGGCGGCGAGCTTGCGCCAGCTTAACAGCCCGGCCGCGCCGTGGAGCATGGACTCGTAGGCGAGTTTGGCCGCGGCTGCCACTTCGCCCTTCTCCAGGGCGAGCTGGGCTTCGAATGCTTCGCGCTCGCACGCCGTGAGCTGGAACTCGATGGCGGAGATGACTTCGCCGGCGCACTCGCCGACGCCCATGTCGCCGATGGTGTAGACGCGAGGGTCGTGCCAGTCGGAGTAGTACGACGGATCGGTGGTGTGCGGCGGAATGTTCATCAGGTCTTCGAGCATCTTCTTGCACTCGGCCTTGCCGATGCGGCGGACGAAGTCCTGAAAGCTCTCGCCGTCCTGGCGCTCCTGGATGTAGCGGCCGGTGATGCGGCTGACGGTCTCCGGGATGCGCTTGGAGGGCACGGCGCCGATGGCCAGTCCGTACGAGCCGGCGTTTTCGGTCCACTGGCCGCCGAGGACTACCTGGAAGTGGGGCGCGGCGACGCCGCCCTTGTTGCGGCTGACGCCGTAAAAGCCGAGGTCGGAGATATGGTGCTGGCCGCAGGAGTTGAAGCAGCCGCTGATCTTGATGTGCAGGTGGCGGATGGCTTCGTTCGCGGCTGCGCCGTTTTCGGCGAGGCGCGTGCGGAGCTCGCCGGCCAGGCCGCGCGACGACGAGATGCCGAGCTTGCAGGTGTCGGTGCCGGGGCAGGCCGCGATATCGACGATGGTGCCCGCGCCGGCGGCGTGAAGGTCGATCGCCTTCAGATCGGCGTAAAGCGCGGGCAGGTCGGCTTCACTGACCCAGCGGAGAACGATGTTCTGCTCGACGGTGGTGCGGATGGTCTCCCGGACGTACTTGCGTGAGATCTCGGCCAGGCCGCGGAGCTGGTCGGAGGTGATGTCGCCGAGCGGCAGGGCGATGGTGATGGTCGCGTAGCCTTCCTGGCGCTGCTTGTAGACGTTGTCCTTGATCCAGCCAGCGAGCTCGGGATCGGCCGGGGCGATGTCGAGCAGGGCCGCCGGGCGAAGAGGCTGTTCGGGTTCGGCGTGCTCCAGGTCGAGCATCTCGCGCCAGCGGGGATCCTCGGTGAGCGTGGCGCGCTCCTCGAGAACCAGGCGCTTGAACTCCTCGAGGCCGAGCTTGGCCACCAGGAACTTCATGCGGGCCGTATTGCGGTTCTTCTTTTCGCCGAGCCGGGCGAAGACGCGCGACATGGCCTGGGCGAGAGGCAGCAGTTCTTCGACGGGCAGGAATTCGGTAAAGAGCTTGGCGACGTACGGCACTGTGCCGAGGCCGCCGCCGACGTAGACTTCGAAGCCGCGCTGGAGCTTGCCGTCCACTTCACGGACGCGTGCGATGCAGCCGAGGTCGTGGATGCGGACAAGCGCGCAGGGGTTGGTGTCGCAGCCGGAGAAGGCGACTTTGAACTTGCGGCCGAACTCCTGGGTGTCGGGGTGGCCCAGCAGGAAGTAGGCCGTGGTCTTGGCGTAGGGGGTGACGTCGAAGGCCTGGTCGCGGCACACGCCGCTGAGCGGGCAGGCGGTGACATTGCGGACAGTGTTGCCGCAGGCTTCACGGGTGGTGATGCCGACGGCAGCCAGACGGCGCATGACGGCCGGCGTGTCCTCGATGTGGACGAAGTGGAGCTGGACGTCCTGGCGGGTGGTGATGTGTGCGATGCCGTCGGAGTATTCTTCGGCCAGTTCGGCAAGGACCTCAAGCTGTTGGGCATTCAAGCCGCCGAAGGGGATCTTGATGCGCTGCATGCCGGGCGCGTCCCACAGGGTGCTGGGACCTTTGGTGAGCTCGCCGCTGGGGTAAGGGAGTTTGCGGGTAGCGGTGCCGTCGTGGCGCTGGCCGTTGTCGTACCGCTGTCCGTAAGCGCCTCTGCGCAAACGGGTTTCGGCAAAGACCTTCTCTTCGATCTTCCCTTGTTTGCGCAGGAGAATTTCGTTTTCAAAGACGTCGATCTCGGCCCCCAGGGCCGCTGGAATGGAGCCGCCCAGGGCTTCTTTCCATTGGGAATTGCTCTGTTTCATGGAGCTCGGTTCTCCTGTCGCGAAGTCGTACCCCTATGGTAACATCCTATTGTTGATCGGGAATACACTGTATCCGGAAAAGGGGCCCTGGACCGTCACTCGCCGTCAGGCATTGCTGGCGGCGGCGGCGTTCCTGCCGGGCTGCTCCGGACCGGACAAAGATCTCACCACGCTTCGCAACATCTCCTACGATCCCACACGCGAGCTGTTCCAGGAATACAACCGCTGGTTCTCGGAGCGGTGGGTGGCGTCGGGGAAGGGCCGGGTGGAGGTGGAGCAGTCGCACGGAGGGTCCGGGAAGCAGGCGCGGTCAGTGATCGACGGCCTGGAGGCGGACGTGGTGACGCTGGCGCTGGCGTTCGACATCGATGCGATTGCGGCGCGCGCCGGACTGCTGCCGGCGGAGTGGCAGAAACGGCTGCCGAACAACAGTTGCCCGTACACGTCGACGATTGTGTTTCTGGTGAGGAAGGGCAACCCGAAGGGGATCCGCGACTGGGGCGACCTGGTGCGCCGAGATGTGCAAGTGATTACGCCGAATCCGAAGACGTCGGGCGGGGCGCGCTGGAACTACCTGGCGGCGTGGGGTTATGCGCTGCGGTCGAGCGGCGGGGACGAGGGCGCGGCGGCGGAGTTCATCGCGCGGCTCTACCGGAATGTGCCGGTGCTGGATTCCGGCGCGCGCGGCTCGACGACGACGTTCGTGCAGCGCGACATGGGCGACGTGCTGCTGTGCTGGGAGAACGAGGCGTATCTGGCCCAAAAGGAGTTCGGCGCGGGGAAGATCGAGATAGTGACGCCGTCGTTGTCGGTGAAGGCCGAGCCGCCCGTGGCGCTGCTCGACAAACTGGCCGAACGGCGAGGCACAAGCGCGGCGGCGAAGGCGTATCTCGAGGGGCTCTACCGGCCGGAGGGGCAGGCGCTGGCGGCGAAACACTGGTTTCGGCCGACGGCCGCCGAAGCGGAGTTCGCGCGCATCGAGATGTTCACGGTGGACGAGATCGCCGGGGGCTGGAAGGCGGCGCACGAGAGGCACTTCCGGGATAACGGCCTGTTCGACAGGGTGTACCGGCCGTCGTAAGGGCGCTCAAAAAGCATGTCGCAGAGAGTCCGCATTATTCCCGGGTTTGGCGTGACGTTCGGCGTGACGATGGTCTGGCTGAGCGCGCTGCTGCTGCTGCCGCTGGTGGCGCTGTTCGCGAGGACGACGTCGATGACGTGGGCGCAGTTCATGGCCGTCGCGCTGGATGCGCGGGCCGTGGCGTCGTACAAGCTGACACTGATGTGTTCGCTGGCGGCGGCGTGCCTGAACGCGATCTTCGGCTCGCTGGCGGCATGGACCCTGGTGCGCATTGATTTTCCAGGGCGGCGGTTCGTGGATGCGCTGATCGACTTGCCATTCGCGCTGCCGACGGCGGTGTCCGGCATTGCGCTGACGGCGATCTATTCAAAGCAAGGCTGGATCGGGCAGTGGCTGAAGCCGCTGGGGATCGAGGCGGCGTTCACGCCGCTGGGGATCATTGTGGCGCTGACGTTCATCGGGTTGCCGTTTGTGGTTCGGACGCTTCAACCGGCGATCGAAGACCTGGACCCGGCGGTGGAAGAGGCGGCGGGAATTCTTGGCGCGGGTCCGGCGCAGACGTTCTTCCGTGTGGTGGCCCCCGCGCTGGCTCCGGCGCTGCTGACGGGATTTGCGCTCTCGTTTTCGAGAGCCCTGGGTGAATATGGATCGGTGATCTTCATCGCCGGCAATATGCCGATGAAGACGGAGATCACGTCTCTGCTGATTGTGACGAAGCTGGAGCAGTTCGACTACGCGGGCGCGACGGCGTTGGGCGCTGTGCAGCTTGGCGCGTCGTTCGTGCTGCTGTTCGGGATCAACCTGGTGCAGTGGTGGACGGCGCGGAAGACGTCGGGGGCGGAGGTTTAGGGCGATGACGACGGCCCCGGCGACTCCACGGCGGATTCAACTGGCGCTGGTCAGCGTGACGGTGGTGTTCGTGTCGCTGTTCCTGGTGCTGCCGCTGGCGGCGGTGTTGATTGAGGCGTTCCGGAAGGGGCTCGGCGGATACATTGAAGCGTTAGCGGACCCCGAGGCGTTCGCGGCGGTACGGCTGACGCTGATGTGCGCGGCGGCGGCGGTGGCGGCGAGCGTGGTATTCGGCGTCAGCGCGGCATGGCTGGTGACGCGGTTCCGGTTCCACGGCAAGAGCCTGCTGCTGACGCTGATCGATCTGCCGTTCTCGGTATCGCCCGTGGTGGCGGGCCTGCTGCTGGTGCTGGTGTTCGGAATGCAGGGCTGGTTCGGCAAGTCGCTGATTGAAGCTCGGACGCCGGTGATCTTCGCGCTTCCGGGCATCGTGCTGGCGACCATCTTCGTCTCGTTTCCGTTTGTTGCGCGCGAGCTGATTCCGCTGATGCAGGAACAGGGCAGCGAGGAGGAAGAGGCGGCGCTGCTGCTGGGCGCGTCGGGCTGGCGGACGTTTGTGAGCATCACGCTGCCGAAGATCAAGTGGGGGCTGCTGTACGGAATGATCCTGTGCAGCGCGCGGGCGATGGGCGAGTTCGGCGCGGTGAGCATTGTCTCGGGCCACATTCGAGGAAGGACGAATACGATCCCGTTGCACGTGGAGATTCTTTACAACGAGTACAAATTCGTGTCGGCCTTCGCCGTGGCCAGCCTGCTGATGCTGGTGGCGGTGATGACGCTGGCGGCGAAGAGCCTGCTGGAGTGGAAGCTGCGGCGCGAGTCGGCTCTGGCCGAGGAGGGGCGCGCTCAGTGAGCATTGAAGTCCGTCACGTCTCGAAGACCTTCGGCACGTTCGGCGCGCTGCGGGACGTGAGCCTGAAGGTGGAAGAAGGCGAGTTGGTAGCGCTGCTGGGGCCGTCGGGTTCGGGCAAGACGACGCTGCTGAGGATCATCGCGGGACTCGAACTGCCGGACGCGACGCCGGATGCGTCGGTGACGCGGAACGGCGTGGACATCACGAGCGTGGGGCTGGCGGAACGCCGCGTCGGCTTCGTGTTCCAGCACTACGCGCTGTTCCGGCACATGACGGTGTTCGAGAACATCGCCTTTGGGCTGAAGGTGCGGCCGAAGGAGTCGCGGCCAAGCGAGAAGGTGATCAAGGAACGGGTGCACGAGCTGCTGTCGCTGATCCAGCTCGAGAACCTGGCTAACCGGTATCCGAATCAGCTCTCGGGCGGGCAGCGGCAGAGAGTGGCGCTGGCGCGGGCTCTGGCGATTGAGCCGAGCGTGCTGCTGCTGGACGAGCCGTTCGGCGCGCTGGACGCGAAGGTGCGGCAGGGTCTGCGGCGGTGGCTGCGGAAGCTGCACGAGGAGATCAACGTCACGAGCATCCTGGTAACGCACGATCAGGACGAGGCGCTGGAAGTGGCGGACCGGATCGTGGTGATGAACCAGGGGCGCATCGAGCAGGTTGGTACGCCGGAAGAGGTTTTCCACCGTCCGGCGAATGAGTTCGTGATGGACTTCCTGGGCCATGTGAACCTGTTCCACGCGCGTGTCGAGGATGGGAGCGTGAAGGCGCGAGTGCTGGTGCGCCCCCACGAGATGGACATCCTGCTGGACAACGCGCCGGCGGCGGCCATGCGGGCGACGGTGGTGAGGATTCACGCGGCGGGGCCTTCGGTGAAAGTGGAGCTGGCGGCGGAGACGGGCGAGTCAATGCTGGTGGAGATGGCACACGACCGGTACCGCGCTCTGGGGCTGAAGGCGCACGACGAAGTGTTCGTGAGCCCGAGAGAATCGAAGGTCTTCTACGAAGACTACTCGATCTGATTCTTGGGGCTGCATTCTTACTTTTCTTTCAATCCGGAGACTGCTCGAATGCGGGCAGGAGGTTCCGATGGTGCAGGAATCTTCCTCGGCTGAGTCTCGCACGGTAGTGGCGCACGGCCGGACGCATTGGGTGGCTCCGGCGGACCTGATGGCCCGCCTGGATCTGGACAAAGGGAAGCGCTTAATGGGTATACGTAATCTGGAGGACTTGCGCGCGGCATGAGTAAAGGACCCGGCGTCCGGGCACGTCACCATGGCGCCGGACCTACAATGAAGGCGAATCCCGTGGGTGAAGACCAGAAGGATCCTGAGAGCCAGGCGTTTCGCGTCCGAATCGAGGAACTCGAGCGGTCGGTCGAGCGATTGACCGAGGAGAACCGGACGTTGCGCGCGCTCCTGCCGGAATTGCGGACGGAGCTCGAGAGAAACGCGCGGGAGATTTCCGCGTACCGGCGGCGTTACGGTGTGGAGCCCAACGGCTTGTTCCGGCGCGTGATGCGCCGGCTGCTTGGGACGAGCGACGATGCTGGCCGATGACCTAAGGGATTGGATTCCGCCAACGCTGCCCGACGGAAGCCCCTGGCCGCGAATCTCGATCGTCACGCCGTCGTTCAATCAGGAGCAGTACATCGAGACGACGATTCTCTCGGTGGCGAATCAAGGCTATCCGGACGTCGAACACATCGTGATCGACGGCGGGTCGACCGATGGCACGGCGGCGATTATCGAAAGGTATCGGGACAGGCTGGCGTATGCGGTGTCCGAGCCGGACCGCGGGCAGAGCCATGCAATCAACAAGGGCATGGCGCGGGCGACGGGCGGGATTCTGACGTGGCTGAACAGCGACGACATTCTGGCGCCGGGCGCTCTGCACGCAGTGGCAATGGCCTTCTGGCGCAGCAAGGCCGACATGGTGGCCGGTGTGGTGAGCCTGATGCACGAAAGGCGGTGCGAAGGCCACCACCTGACGAGCTGCGGGGACGGTCCGCTGCCGCTGGAGGACCTACTGGACCTGGACGGCGGTTGGAACGCCGAGCAGTTCTTCTACCAGCCGGAGGTGATGTTCCGCAGGGAGTTGTGGGAGCGGGCGGGAGCGCGGGTTCGCGAGGACCTGCACTACAGCATGGACTACGACTTGTGGTTGCGGTTCGCGGAGGCGGGCGCGAAGCTGCACGTGATCGGGAGGCCGGTGGCGCAGTTCCGCAGGCATGCGGAACAGAAGACGCATGCTGCAGAGAGCTTCAAGGCGGAGTTGAGGGCGTGCCGGGACGAGTATCTGAAGTCGAAGGGTGCCGGGTTTGCGCCGCGGCAGAGCAAGGCGGTGCCACAGAAAAGCCTGCGGATCGCGCTGGTGAACGACATCGGCTACGAGCTCGGCGCGGGGATCGCGCACCGGCGGATGGCGGAGATGCTGAAGTTCGCGGGCCATGAAGTAAGGCCTTTCGCTCTGGCGCCTCTGGAAGGCAAAGATGCCCGGTTCGCCAGAAGCGAGCCGTGCGAAATGCTGGCTCGGGTGGAGAGTTACGAGCCGGACCTTGTGATTGCGGGGAACGTGCATTCGGCGGGCGGCGCGACGTGGGAGATGGGCGCGCTGGCGGCGAAGTACCCGTCGATGTGGGTGCTGCATGATTTTTGGTGGTTGACCGGGCGATGCGCCTACACGGGTGATTGCGCGAAGTACCTGAGCGGTTGCGACGCGACGTGTCCGACGCCGAGGGAGCACCCGGCGCTGGCGCCGGAGCAGATTGCCGGAGCGTGGCGGCGGAAGCGGCAACTGCTGGCGGCAGGCACGCCTCCGATGCTGCTGGCGAACTCGCGATGGACGGCGGAGTTCGCGTCGCGGGCATTGAGCCAGGAGAGCGCGATGCCCGCGCCGGAGGTCCCGGTTGCGGAGTTCCGGCTGTGTTTTCCGCTGGACGTGTTCCGGCCGTTGGACCGGCAAGCGTGCCGGGAGGCGCTGGGGCTGCCGGCGGACGCGTTCGTCATTCTGGTGGGCGGTGATTATTACGATCCGCGAAAGAGAGTTCACCGTGCCCTGGAGGAGTTGGCGGCGGCGGGGGTGGAGCGGCTTGTGGCGGTAGCGCCGGGGGATGTTCGCGAGGGAGAAAAGTTTCCGGAATGGGTAGTGCGGCCTGGATATGTCCGCGATCCCGGCGTGCTGGCGCAATACTACGGGGCGGCTGATGTGATTGCATCGGCCAGCACGGATGAGACGTTTGGACAGGTCTTCGCCGAGGCGAGCGCCTGCGCGCGGCCGGCGATCGGGTATCGCGGCTCAGGCGTGACAGAGGCTATCACCGACGGAGTGACCGGGATTCTAGTGGATGAAGACGAGCCGGGAGCGCTGAGTGCGGCAGTGCGCCAGATCTTCGACGATCTCGAACATTCGCGTGCAATGGGCGGATGGGGACGGCTGTTGATGGAGAACGAGCGGTCGCCGTACTCGGGGTATCACAGCCTGTTTCAGGCCTGGCGCAGGCATGGGTGGCTGGAACGCCTCGGGTTGTCTCCAAAGATCGAGTTTCTTGCGGGCACGCCCGGCGAGGCGGGCAGCGAGCGAACAGGAGCGCGAATCTGGATTGAGACAGGGAGGCTGGGGCGCGAGGAAGGACCATATCCTGAGTTCGGACTACCCAGCCTCCGGTGGGCCTTCGGCCCGGTGTCGAGCTTCAACATCCACGCGCCGGAGGAGGGGAAGGCGACGCTGATTCTGCGCTTCCGGAACACCGAGCGCGGGCAGCGCATGGGGGTGCTACTGAACGATGCTGAACTCGGCGAGTTTGTGCTGCCGCACGACGGGCTGAAGCGCGACCGGATTCTGTGTCTCGGGCTGCCGCTGAAGCAGGGGGAGAATCCGGTGGAACTCCGGTTCTCGCACTGGAAGAAGCATGAGAGCGACCCGCGGCAGTTGGCTCTGATCCTTACCGCGATTCATTGCTTTGCGGATTCCACCCCGTGATGGTGATCCGCTGGATGGCGAGGCCGAGCTTGCGCTGGTCGGCATTAGGGTTCCCGGTGAGTTCGGCGGGACTGGCCGGGTGGGGGATGAGGAAGTTCAGAGTCCTGGTTCCAGCGGCGGGACGGAGACCGGAGAGTTTCACCGTGGTGGGGTTGGCGCCGAAGCGGATGGGGTAGCGGGCGCCGCCAATTTCGAGAAACGAATCGGCACCGGCATTGGGTCCGAAAGCGTAAGCCTGGATGGCGATGTCCATGCGGGCGGGGAGGTCCTCGCGAAGGGCGATGGAGGCGGTGGCGTCGGTGGTCCAGCGGCCCCAGCCTTCGCCGTTGCCGAAGCCGGAGACGCTTTCAGCGATGGAGGAGAGATCGGCAACGCCGGCGTCGATTGCGAGGACGCTCCGGGCATTTTCGGGAAAACCGGCGGCACGGGCTGCGGCAGGCTTGAGAAACGCGGAGACGCCGGTCTCGTTCAGAGGAACGAAGCCGAGGCGGCGGTAGGACTCTTCGCGGCCGGGGAGATCGGCACAGTTGTAGCAGAGAAGCGCACAGTATCCGGCGGCGGAACGTCCGGGCGAGAGCCGGGCGGAGACGTTGCGGACGTTGATCTCATCGACGCGGATGGGGCCGAGCCCGGCGTTGAGAACGCCGAGCGGAAAGTCTTCCATGGCGAGGGCGGAGATGGAGTCCATACCGACGTGGTTGCAGCCGGCGAAGTTGCGGATATGAAGGGCGGCCCGGATGCCGGGCATGCCGGGGTGGCGGAGCGCGGGTTCCGTGCGCCCCAGCATGTCGGCAATCGTGATGCGCACCACTTGGGTGCGCCAGATGAGGAGCGAAGTCTGGGCGAGCAGGAATAAAGCGACAGCGGCGAGAACGCAGCGCGCGGCGCGAAGAGGCACGAAGGCGGCTGCGACGAGCGGGGCGGCGAGCACGAAGAGCGGAAGGTGGAGCCGCGTGTGCCATTCCTGCCATCGGAGGACAAGACAGAACAGGATGGCGGCGCCGAGGATGGAGGCGAGCAGGATTTTGTGTGCTGGGGTCAGCCGTCGCCATTGGATTAATGCGGCGAGGCCGGCGGCGAGAGCGAGCAGGAAGTGCCTGGTGTTGCCAAGGAGATCTGGGTCGGCGTGAGGCGCCCGGACGTGAAACTGCTGGCCGGCCCAGATGGAGCGCGGATCGTCTATGTCTGCGCCGAAAAGCGCGACGCCGGAGCGTAGCAGTCTCTCGGTCCCCTGATTGATTGAGTCGCTGGTGGATTGCAGATGCAGTCCGGCGTTGCGGGCGATGTTCTCGATGGTGTGGTTGAGGGAGAGTTTCGAGTTCGAAAAGGGATATGTGCCCTCGCAGCCGGCGCTGTCGCAGCCGTACGGCGAACCAAATAGGGCCAGGTTTCTCTGGAATTGCGGTGCGTTCAGCGCGAGGCTCGCAACGGCGAGGATCAGTGCGAAGCGCCATGGGATGCGTCGGTCAACACGCCATGAGGCCGCGAGGACCAGCAGGACCGCGGGCGCGAGAAAGAGAATCGCCGTGGCCTTGGTCAGTACGGCAAGCCCCACCGAGAGTCCGGCGAGGATCTGGTGAGTGCGCGTGGGGCGCTGGAAGGACAGGAGCAGGAACAGCAGCGCGCATGCGGTCCAGAGGGCACAGACATAGTCGTTCTTGAGGTCGGTGGCTTGGAGAGCACCCTGAGGGATGCTGAGCGAGAGGGCGGCGGCGATCCATGGAGCCCAGCCTTCCGGACGCAGCAGCCGGGCGATGGCAGCGGCGGCGAGAGCGGAACCGGCCATCGCGGCGGTCTGTACAAGGCCGATGCCGCGGAAGGTCCCTGTGAGGGCGGCGTAATGAAGTCCCGCAAACTCGGACCAGGGCGGCATGTAGAGCTGTTGCAGGTTCGCGGCCGTATAGAACGCCACACTCTGGTTCTGCAGCCAGAAGCGGATGCGGGGGATGTGGTAGAGGTGCGCGTCGGCGATGACCTGCAGCGAGAAGTAGGCCACTGCCGCCGCGAGAAGTGCCGGAAGCGCCAGCGGAACGAGTGCGAGAATTGCGCGCAACGAGATACGAGCGAGCGGGGCCGGAGGGCGAGCGCGCCACGCCGCGGCCAGCGCGATGATGCAGGAAAGCGCCCAGACTGCACGGATGACGCCCGGCGCCAGCAGCCGGAAGAGGCTGAGGACCTCCGTGAGCACCGCAGTGAGGACCCCCGTGAGGACAAGGGCGGCCAGGAGCGTCTGCAACCGGTCATCAAACCGGCTGCGAAGCAGGCGCGCCAGCCCGGCGGCGAAGATGACAGGAAGCAGCAGAAAGGCACTATTCACAGGGGTCCGGACTCCGGTGGCTGGCAGCGCTGTTCTAGGATTGGGGGGTGGCGCGTCAACCCGAAATGATAGCAACCTCACGTTCAGGAAAGGCCCTGCTGGCCGTGTTGCCGTTGTTGATCTTCATGATCGGACTGGGAGTCCGTGCCATTCAAGGGCCGCATTCGCTCGCGCAGAACTACGATCCTGACTACGCGTACCTCTTCAACGGGCTGAACATTCTGGGCGGAAAGACCCCCGGGCACACGGATCATCCCGGCACTCCTCTCCAGGTGATGACAGCAGCGCTTTTGGCGGGATGGAACCACGTGGCAGGGGATGGGCGGGATCCGGTTGGACAAGTGATCGCGGACCCCGATGGAGCGCTCTCGGCGGTGAATCTTGGGTTGCTCGCGCTGCTGGCTGCAACTCTTTGGCTGGTGGGATTCCTTGCACTGAAGGGTGGGCGCGGGTTGGTGGTGGCGCTGAGTCTCCAGGGTGGGTTGTTCATCTTTCCGGTGGCCATTCCCTTTCTTGGGCGAGTAACGCCAGAAATCGTCCTCATGGGTGTGTGCCCGCTGGTGGCCGTGTTGCTACTGACGGAGGCGGGGCCGAGGCGAGCGGCTACGGCGGGGATGATATATGCGTTGGGCATCACGTTGAAAGTTGTGGCATTTCCAGTCGTGACGCTCGGGCTCCTGCTAAAGACCAAAGCGCGGCTGGCATGGTTCGCGGGCGCTGCCGCGATCTCGGCGATGGTGTTCCTTTTGCCGGCGTGGGGCAGGACCGGCGAGATGGCGCAGTGGTTTGAGGCCGTGCTGACACGGTCCGGCACCTACGGCAGCGGAGAACTGGGGTTGCCGGCGCTGGCCTCGCTTGCGGCTGGAGCCCAGCACTTGGCCAGGCAGGAGCCGTTCTTTCTGGTCTGGCCTCTCTTCGCGCTGGCGGCGGCGTGGGGAACAGGGCGGGCGAACCGGGCACTCTATGCAGCGGCATCCGGAATGGCGATGCAGTTCGCACTCGTGACCAAGCATCCAGAGCCCCGGTACTTGCTGCCGTCATTCACGCTTGCGGTATTGTGCGCGGCACTGGCACTCAGCTATGCCGAGGGCCGCCGGGCTTGGGTGGCTGCGTGGTGGGTATTGCTGGCGGCGAACATCGTCTTCTCAGTGCACGAAACAAGCACCTGGGCCAGTCACCAGTTGCGGTTCCGGGCACAACTCGAGGTACTGGATGCAGCGGCGGCAAAGCGCCCGGAGTGCATGGTGGCGGGCGCGTACAGGTCGTCGCTCAAGATGACCAGCGTGATGTTCGGGGACCACTATTCCGCCTACCACCACGCGGACCGGATTCGGATCCTGTACCCGGAAGCGCTGGAGTTGGGCCTGGCGGGTGGTAGGTTTTTGGCTCTGCACGGCGAGAACGTGTCGCAGCGGACAATCGACCATCTTCGTGCGGGTGGCTGTCTGCTGGTAGAGGGGACGGAGTTCCGCATGAGCCAGTTGCCCGCCGGAGAGTCCTGGTTGGTGGAGCGGATCGCCGGGACGGACCCTGCGCCCATGGCGGCGCGTGGCGAGTCTCTGTACCTGATCCGCCTGGGTGCGAACGGCACTTCGAAATCGGATTGAACGGGGCGCCGGGACAACCGGATCAGGTTCGTTTGATGACGACAAGGGTGATGTCGTCGTCCGTCGCGGTGCCTCCGGAGAAGTCCGAGACGGCGTCGCGGACGGAGTCGATGATGCCGTGCGCGGGCAAGCCGCGAGTCGCGCTCAGCACGCCGGAGAGCCGGTCCATGCCGAAGTCCTCGCCCAGTTCGCCCATGCCAGCCTTCGTTGCATCCGTGACACCGTCGCTATAGAGAAGCAGCGTATCGCCGCGATCGAGTCGCGCGTGGTGCTCTTCGTAGATCTCAGCCGGACGGATGCCCAGGATGATGCCGCCCTCGCCCAGCACCTCCACGTCGCCGGACGCCCGGACCAGCAGCGCCGGATTGTGGCCCGCGTTGCAGTAAGTCACCTCGCCATTTTCGGGATGGACGGCGCAGGCGAAGAAAGTGATGAAACGATTAGAGGGGCAGTGCAGTGAGACGGCCCGGTTGAGCTTGGAGACAACGCAGGAAATGCTCCGGCACTCCTCAGCCAGAAGCTGCACGCGGGCCTGCAGGTTCGCCATCAGCAGCGCGGCGGGCATTCCCTTCCCGGCGACATCGCCGACGACGGAGAGCGAGCGGCCGTCGAGCGTCTCGAAGAAGTCGTAGTAGTCGCCGCCGACGGTCCGGCAGGGCGCGTGGAAGCCCGCCAGTTCCAGGCCGTAGATCTGCGGGGCCTCCAACGGCAGCAGCCGGCGCTGGATCTCGGCGGCCTGTTGAAGCTCGCGGGCCATCAGCTGTTCGGCCTGCTCCACCTCCGCGAGCCGGACGTGCTCGATGCGGATGGCGGCGACGTTGGCCAGCACGGTGAGGAGGTTTAGGTCCTCTTTGGTGAACGGGTGGACAGCCTTGGAGGAGTCCACGTAGATCATGCCGATGACGCGTTCGTGGGTCTGAAGAGGAACGGCCATGATGCTGCGGACCTGCTGCTCTACGATGCTCACGCGCTGGCGGAGGAGCTCGTCGAGTTGGGTATCGAGGACCAGGACGCTCTCCCGGCGCTCCATGACCCGCTCCCGAATGGCCGAGCTGAGGCGGAAGCTGTCGCCTCGAGCGGCGCCGACCACCAGTGCCCCGCCCTCCTTCGTCAGGAGCAGTCCGCGCGCGCAACCGACGGCTTGAACCGCCAAGTCCAGGATCAGCTCAAAAAGCTCCTTCAGCGGCCGGTGTCCGGCCAGCTCCCGACCGGCATTTAGCAGCGCCCGGATGCGGGCCGCGCCAGTCAGGGGGGCAGGACCACCCTCCTGGCTTTCCAGGAGTTCCGTCAGGCGTGCGACGACCGTGGTGGTGTTCGCCAGCGACGGAACCTCATCCTCAAGGATCAGGCTGGGCCGGGTGGAGGGGACATTTTCGTCGTGATATTCGATGAGTAGACGGCCGACCTCGAGCAGGTCGCCAGAGCGCAGCAGAATCCGCCCAGAGAGCGTTTGCCCATTCAGGCGAGTCCCGTTCTTGCTGCCCATGTCCTCCGCCACCCAACCGGAACCCATGGGCTCCAGGCGCAGATGGCGCTTGGACATCTGCTGATCGTCCGGGAATGGCAAAGAACAATCCAACGAGCGGCCGAGCGTGAGTATCCCCGAAGCCAAGGGCTCGGCCCGTGTGGTGCCGTTGGGTAACCGGATTTTGAGTGCCTGTGCCAATCGTCCTACCTCCAAATAGGCGAAAAGGGCACCTCGATTGGGCCGAGGGGTACCTCGAATGTTAGCACCAGTCCCCAAAATTGGGATGGTTACTCAAAGTGACCTATCTTTGGGATAACTCTGGGGGGTAGTTTGGGCGTGTCCCTTGCTGACTCCGCCATTTTGCGATTAAGTCTGTACCAAGTAACAGGGGTCCCACGCTCGACCTCTGTAGTGTCTGGGTAGTTGATTCGTTCAATTTAAGGGGAGAGTTCAATGACTCTGGGACAGCGTTGTCTCTGTGCATTCGCATTGGTGGCAGGCTTGGTGTGCCTGGCCCCAAAACAGGCGATAGCGCAGATTTTGTACGGGTCCATCGTTGGAACCGTGAAAGACCAGTCAGATGCGGCCGTTCCGGGTGCGGCGGTCACCATCACAAACAGACAGACCGGGCAGGTCCGAAATGAGACGACCAGCACGGACGGTGGGTATCAGTTTCAGACTCTGCAAGCAGGCTCCTACGAGATCAAGATTGCGCGCGAAGGCTTCAAGACCGCGACCAACACTGTGGAAGTGACGGTGAATACGGTGACGCGTGCCGACATGACCCTTCAAGTGGGATCGGTGACCGACACGATTACGGTGGAGTCCACGTCGGCCGCGCTTCAGACGGACCGCGCCGAAGTGCGCTCGGAAGTCACCAGCAAGCAGATGGTGAATCTTCCGGTGCCGGTTGGCCGCAACTACCAGAATTTGCTGATCACCATTCCGGGCTTCAGCCCGCCGAGGAACGCGCACTCGGTGCCGTCGAATCCGTCGCGAGCGTTGGAATCGAACGTGAACGGCTCGACGCGGTCGTCGGTGAACGTCCGCATCGACGGCGCATCGTCGACGAACA
Organism: Bryobacteraceae bacterium; assembly: GCA_050789245.1. Classification (GTDB taxonomy): domain Bacteria; phylum Acidobacteriota; class Terriglobia; order Bryobacterales; family Bryobacteraceae; genus PNKE01. The sequence goes on from JBOZRR010000047.1 coordinate 234,137, forward strand.
TCTGGCTGCCGCACGTGGCCGCATACGTTCCGTCGCTGGAGGCGATCGACGTCGTGAACGTGGTGACCAACTCGTTTTCGGCGGAACAGGGGCTGGCCGGCGGCGCAGCGGTGAACGTGTCGATCAAGAGCGGCACGAACGATATGCATGGTTCGGCCTTCTGGTACAACAACAACCACAAGTTCAACGCCAAGACCTTCTTCCTGCCGCAGGGCCAGGACAACCCGAAGTTCATCTTCAACCAGTTCGGCGGCACCGTCGGCGGACCGGTGGTGAAGAACAAGTTCTTCTACTTCCTGGCCTACGAAGGTTCGACTCAGCGAGAGTTCGCCAACCGCTTCGCCAACGTCCCCACAGAGGCGATGCGCTCTGGAGATATGTCCGCCTCAGCACAGCAGATCTACGATCCGCTCACCGGCAATCTGGCGAACGGCGCCGACCGGATCCCCTTCGCGAACAAGCTCGTGCCGTTGACCCGGCAAAGCGCGATCATGCGCAACATCCAGAGCTATGTGCCGCTGCCGAACCAGCCGGGAACCAGCCTGACGAATAACTACTTCGCGGTGGGCGGATACGCGTACACGCGGAACGTCGCCGACACCAAGTTCAACGTGAACCTCACCGACAAGTGGACGGCCTATGCCCGCTTCTCGATCCTCGACTACTCGATGGATAACGCGGGCATGCTGGGCGAAATCGTCGGACCGCCGATTTCCGGAACGGGCGGGAACGTCGGCGTCGCGAACGGGCGCACCTACTCGCACACGTACTCCACCACGTACGTGTTCAAGCCCACGTTCATCGTTGACGCCTACTTCGGCTACACGAAGATGAACTCTCTGGTGGAGCAGCCGTACCTCGACGAGAACATCGGCAGCGACCGGCTGAAGATCCCCGGCACCAACGGCTCGCGCCGCTTCGAGGGCGGGTGGCCGCGGTTCACCATCTCGTCGTTCACCACGCTCGGGGTGCCGGATGCGTTCATGCCGTATGACCGCCGAGATCCGCAGTATCAGTACGTCGCCAACGCCAACTGGATCAAAGGCAAGCACACGATCAAGTTCGGCACCGACATCTACAACATGCACCTGAACCACCTGCAGGCCGAATTCACCGGCCAGAACCACGGCGCGCAGGGCGGCTTCAACTTCAGCGGCGGGCCGACGCAATTGCGGGGCGGCGCGGCGGGCAACCAGTACAACACGTGGTCATCGTTCCTGCTGGGCGCCGTGAACAACTACGGACGCACATTGCAGGTCCCCGATGTGTACACCACGCGTTCGATGATCTACTCCGGTTACGTGCAGGACACGTGGCAGACGACGCGACGGCTCACCGTCAACCTCGGCCTGCGCTACGAGAACTACCCCATGCCGACGCGTGCTGACCGCGGGCTGGAGAGATATGACTTCGCCAACAACCGGATGCTGATCTGCGGCGTCGGCGACGTACCGAAGAACTGCGGCGTGAAGAACTCGAATGCGCTGTTCGCTCCGCGCATCGGCATCGCCTGGCGCCCCAACGACAAGACGGTCATCCGCACGGGCTTCGGCATCAACTGGGACGTCTGGAACCTGGCGCGCTCCATGCGCACCAACTACCCGATCCTGGCTGTCCTCAACGGGAACACGACCGACGGGTTCATCCCGGTCAGCTACATCGAGCAGGGCATCCCGTCCATCCCCAACCCGGACCTTGGCAACGGCAACATCCCGATTCCGGTTCAGTACGCGGTGACGAGCGTGGGCGAGGAGTTCAAGCGCTCGTACCTGATGAGCTGGAACTTCACCATCCAGCGGACCTTTGGCAAGGGCTGGACTGGACAAGTCGGATACGTGGCGAACCGCCAGATTCGTCAGAACAGCCACCTCGATCTGAACGCTGGCCAGATCATCGGCCGCGGCTCGCAGGGGTCGCCGTACTTCGTGAAGTATGGCCGGAACACGCAGACCGCAATCGTCACACCGCAAGGCACCACAACCTACGATTCGATGCAGGCACAGTTGACCCGTCGCTTCTCCGGCGGGTTCCAGTTGAATACCGCCTACACCTGGTCGAAGGCCCTCGGCATCTGCTGCAACTCGAACTCCGACGGCGGCCCGGCGATCCAGGCGCTTCAGTATTGGGGCTTGAATCGTTCGTTCAGCGACTTCGATCGCACCCACAACCTCCAGATCACCGGCATCTACGAACTGCCCTTCGGCAAAGGCAAGCCGTTCCTGGCCGATGGCGGTTTCGCGGCAGCACTCGCTGGCGGATGGCAGGTGAGCGGACTCATCTCCGCTTACTCCGGCTCGCCTTTCAACGTGAGTGCAAACGGCGGCTCACTGAATATGCCTGGGTCGTCGCAGCGCGCCGACTGGGTGGGTGGATCGGAGAAGCCCAAGAAACTCGGCGGCGTCGGGCGCGGCCAGGCCTTCTATGACTGGACGCAGGTCGCCCCGGTCACTGCCGAGCGCTTCGGCACTCTGGGCTTCATGACACACCGCGGTCCGGCGATCTTCAACACGGACGCCGCGATCTTCCGGCGCTTCGACGTCTCCGAGCGGATCAACATCCAGTTCCGCGCGGAGGCTCTGAACATGACCAACACCGCGCCGTTCGCCAACCCGAGCGGCAACATTTCCGGCCTGCAGACCAATGCCAGCGGTGGCTTCACCGGTGGCGTCTTCGAGGTCACCGGCCTGGCCAACACCGGCCGCGACGGCGTGAACATGCGCGCGTTCCGGTTCGGCCTGCGCGTCGGCTTCTAGCCGGCACTCGCCCAGCACCAGAGAGGCCCGCCCTTCGGGGCGGGCGTTTTCGTTTCCGGGTGGGGCTATCCTGAACACTATGAAACCGCTGGCTGGAAAATCGGCGCTCGTCACTGGAGCATCGAGGGGGATTGGCCGCGCGATCGCGCTGCGGCTGGCACGCGATGGCGCGCGCGTCGCCGTGAACTTCGCGCAGTCCGCCGCGGCAGCCGAGGCGCTGGCTTCGGAGATCGGCGGAATTGCCATTCAGGCCGACATCGGCAGCCTGACCGAGATCGAGGCCATGTTCAACTTCACGGCGCACACCTTCGGCGGCCTGGACATCGTCGTCAACAACTCGGGCGTCTGTCCGATGCACTCCATTGCGGACACGCCTCTCGAAGACTACGAACGCGCGTTCGCGGTGAACACTCGAGGCGCCTTCTTCTGCATGCAGCAGGCGGCGCGGCGGTTGCCCGACGGCGGCCGGGTTGTGAACATCTCGAGCGGCGCCACGGTCGCTTCGCCCCCGGGCTACGGCATCTACTGCGCCTCGAAGGCCGCACTGGAGCAGTTCAGCCGCGTCCTGGCGCGCGAACTCGCGCCGCGCAACATCACCGTCAATACTGTCTCGCCAGGCTTTACCGAGACGGACATGTTCCGCGAAGATCCTGCCCGCGCGGGCTTCGCAGTGCAGATGACGCCGCTCGGCCGTCTGGGGCAACCGGAAGACATCGCCGACGTCGTCGCATGGCTCTGTTCGCGGGATGGCCGGTGGATCACGGGACAGAACATACAGGCCGGCGGCGGCCTGAACATGCCGTAGCGCGCATCAGAGCCCGGCGATGAAGACGCCGAGATCCTTCAGATTTTGTGGCGTGAACGCGCTCATGTCGACGCTGCCAGTGCGGCCGGTAACCTCGATGATCCTTGGTTCGGACAGGCGGCTCCCGATCCCCCCAAGCGATTTCGTGCCTGCGTAGGTCGTGTCCTTGCCGTCAGGGCCGTGGCAGCGCTGGCAATACGATTCGTAGAGTCCCTTGCCGCGCTTCCATTGTTGGACCTGCGCTTCGATCTCGGACGCCTGCGCGCTCTCCCCAAAGACTCTGCGCACGATGCCCGCCCCATCCACCAGCACACGCTGCTTGCCCGACTGAACCACTTCGACCGCCTGCATCACTTGCGCGGCGTCGCCTTTGCGCCCGGCCAGCGGCTGACCCGGCTTCGGGCCGGGCTGTTGTCCGAATGCGGCGGCGCATGCCAACGCGAGAAGGGCGGCCCTCATGGGCCCACTATACGTCACGGCTGCGGCGACTGCGCATGCGCTCCTTCATGCGGTTCCGCTGTTCCTGCTCCATGCGATCGTACTGCTGCTTCTGCTCATCGGTGAGCACGGCTTTGATCCGCTCGCTGCGCTCTTCGCGGAGCTTCCTCATGCTCTCCACCCTGCCGCGGCGGTCTTGCGACGCATCGCCGCGCAGATCCTGCAAACGCTGCATCTCTTCGTCGAGGATCGGTTTGATCTGCTCCTTCTGGCCGGCAGTCAGCTTCAGTTGTTCCGACAACCGCTCCAGCCTGCCATCCATGGGACGTGCGGCGCCGGCCGAGCGCGGCGTCTGAGCGATTGCCACCAGCGGCACCATCGCCGCTAGTGCCATGACAAAAGGAACCATGAGGACGAACATCGCAAAACGGCTCATTGTGAATTCTCCATCCTTGCCTGACAGGACGCACGCTGAGCCGCCGAAGTTGACACGCCAGCTCACTTTGAACCGATATGATGATTTCTGTTAACTTCAGGAACCCCGCACCATGAATCGTGTCCTTTTCGTGGCCTCCGAAGCCACCCCGTTCGCCAAAACGGGCGGTTTGGCCGATGTCGTCGGCTCCCTTCCCGCGGCTCTCCAGACGCTCGGCAACGAGGTGGCGGTGGTCATGCCGCGCTACCGGCAGGTGCCTTGGAACGAGACGGAATCCGCCTACGACAACCTGAAGCTCTTCGCCGGACGTCATCCATGGAACGTCGACATCCGCACGCTGGTGCAAAACGGCGTCCGTTTCTACTTCGTCGAGCATCCCCATCTCTACGACCGCGAGGGCCTCTACGCCCAGCGCTCCTTCGACTACTGGGACAACCACCGCCGCTTCGCCGTGCTCTCGCTCGCCGGCCTGGGCGTCGCCCAAACCCTCTTTAATCCCGACATCATCCACATCCACGACTGGCAAACCGGCCTCCTGCCCGTGTATCTGAGGGACCAGCAATGGGGAAACCCGATGTTCGAAAAGGTCAGGACCGTTTGCACCATTCATAACATCGGCTATCAGGGGCGTTTCGGCCGTCAGGTCTGGCCCGACCTCGGCCTGAATCCCGGCTGGTTGGCGATGGACAAGTTGGAGTACTTCGGAGACATCTCCTTCCTGAAGGGCGGCATCGTCTCATCCGACTGGATTACCACCGTCTCCCCTACCCACGCGAAGGAGATCCAGACTCCCGAAGGCGCTTTCGGCTTCGACGGCATTGTTCGTAGCCGCGCCGATGCGCTCACCGGCATCTTGAACGGCGTCGACTATAACGAATGGTCCCCCGAAGCCGACACGTTCATTGCCGCGAACTACTCGGCCGAGGACCTGGAGGGCAAGCGCGCCTGCAAACTGGACCTGCTCAAAGAGTTCCGGCTGCCTACCGACAACCTCGACCGGCCGCTAATCGGCATCGTCTCCCGCTTTGCCGATCAGAAAGGCTTCGACCTGATCGCCGGCATCGCGCAACTCTTTGCCGAATCCGACGCCCAGATCGTCATCCTCGGCTCCGGCGAGGCGAAGTTTGAGCAGATCTTCAACGACTGGCAGCGCTGGCTGCCGAACAAAGTCGGCGTGTATATCGGCTACAACAACCGCCTGGCGCACAAGATCGAGGCGGGTTCCGACATATTCCTGATGCCCTCGCTCTATGAACCTTGCGGGCTGAACCAGATCTACTCCCTGCGCTACGGGACCGTGCCCGTTGTCCGCGCCACCGGAGGCCTGGATGATACCATTCAGGAAGATACGGGATTCAAGTTTTGGGACTATTCCGTCGGTGCGCTCTACGATGCGTTGCGCGCCGCCTTGGGCGCCTACCGGAACCGTGATCCCTGGCGCGACAGGATGAGGCGCGGCATGGCCAAGGATTACTCGTGGGACGCATCTGCCCGTGAGTATTCAACACTTTACAGCCGTTTGACGGGGAAGGCTTGAAGCATCCCCCGAGGTTTGAATCCTGGCCGTCCCCCGGCTCATCTGTTGGAAGGAGAGTGAAAGGATTTTTGAATGGCAGGTAAGAACACACTGGAATTCAACGACTCGAGCTTCGACCAGGACGTCCTGAACGCGGACGTGCCGGTGCTCGTCGATTTTTGGGCCGAATGGTGCGGCCCCTGCAAGATGATCGCCCCCACCGTGGACGCCTTCGCTGAGGAGTTTACCGGCAAGGTGAAGGTTGGGAAGGTCAATGTGGACGACAATGGCGCGACCGCTATGCGTTACAACATTCGCGGCATTCCCACGCTGCTGCTCTTCAAGGGCGGCAAGGTTGTGGACCAGCGGGTTGGCGCCGTCGGCAAATCCGAGCTCGTGAAGATGGTGGAACCGCACGTCGGCTAAAGCCGATCGAGTGAGGGGATCCACCCGAGGATGAAGTGGAAAGGGCCGGCACAATGTGCCGGCCCTCTTTTCTTGTCCGCTTGACGGACGGCGCTAAAACACCTTGCTGGTAATGGCGCCTTCCGCCGCGCTGCTGACCAGCGCGACATACTTCGCCATCACGCCATCACGGTACTTCGGTTCGGGTTTGGTCCACTTGGCCTTCCGGGCCTCGATCACCGCCCCCTCCACTTCCAAGTCAATCGTCTTATTCGCGATGTCGATGGTGACGGTGTCGCCTTCCTCGACGAACGCGATCGGGCCCGCGTCCACCGCCTCCGGCGCCACGTGGCCCACCATGAAGCCGCGCGTCGCGCCGCTGAAGCGGCCGTCAGTCAGCAGCGCGGTGGAGTCTCCCAGCCCCGCGCCCATGATCGCCGAAGTCACGCCCAGCATTTCGCGCATACCAGGACCGCCCTTCGGCCCTTCGTATCGGATCACCAGCACGTCGTTCGGCTTGATTGTGCCGCCGGTGACCGCCGCCATGGCGTCTTCTTCGCAATTGAACACGCGCGCCGGGCCGGAGTGCCGTTTGCGGTCGATGCCCGTCACCTTGATGACGCAGCCTTCCGGCGCGAGCGAACCGCGCAGGATCACCAGGCCGCCAGTCGCCTTGATCGGGTTCGACAGCGGACGGACCACGTCCTGCCCTGGAGTCTCCTCGGCGCGCGCGGCCTCTTCAGCCAGCGTCTTGCCCGTACACGTCACGGCGGAACCGTCCGCATAACCGCCGTCCACCAGGCGCTTCGCCACTACGGCGATGCCGCCGGCCTTGTCGACGTCGGCCGCGACGTACTGCCCCGCCGGCTTCAGGCTCAACAGCAGTGGCGTCCGCTCGTTCAGCGGGTTGAAGTCGTCGATGTTCAGCGGGACGCCCGCCTCGCGCGCCATCGCAAGCAGGTGCAGCACGGCGTTCGTTGACCCACCGGTCGCCATCACGCTCGCCATGGCGTTTTCGAACGCATGGCGGGTGCAAATGTCGCGGGGCTTCAGGTCGTTCTTCACCGCGTCGAGAATCACGCGGCCGCAGTACTCGGCCACGGCGTGTTTCCGCGTGTCCACCTGCGGCACCATCGCGGTGTTCATCGGCGAAAGCCCGATGATCTCCATCACCGTGGCCATGGTGTTCGCGGTGAACTGGCCGCCGCACGCGCCCGGCCCCGGGCTGGCGACGTCTTCGATGTCCACCAGCTCTTTTTCGGTGATCTTGCCCGCCGCGCAGGCGCCCACCGCTTCGAACACTTCCTGAATGGTGACGTCCTTGCCCTTGTACTTGCCCGGCAGAATCGAGCCGCCATAGAGAACGATGCCGGGGATGTTCAGCCGCAGCAGCGCCATGGCCGCGCCCGGAATGGTCTTGTCGCAGGCCACCAGGCATACCAGGCCGTCAAAGTAGTGGCCGCGGGTGACTAGTTCGATGGTGTCGGCAACGGCCTCACGCGAAATCAGCGAGGTCTTCATGCCCTCGGTGCCCATCGTGATGCCGTCGGAGATGGCGATGGTATTGAACTCCATCGGCGTGCCGCCGGCCTCACGGATGCCCTTCGCCACGTCCACCGCCAGGTCCCGCAGCAGCCAGTTGCACGGCATTGTGCCGATCCAGGTGTTGGCGATGCCGATGATCGGCTTGCGCAAATCGTCGTCGGAGAAGCCAATCCCCTTCATGTACGCGCGAGCGGGCGCACGGTCGCGCCCCTGAAATAACGTCTGTGACCGCAGTTTCATGGTGAAACCGCCATTCTATCAATGCAGGAGGAGCTGCTCGTTAAACTTCACGCCCTCGTGCTCCAGCAGCCACTTCTTCCGCCACAGCCCGCCGCCGTAGCCTGTCAGCGAACCGTCCGCCCCAATCACCCGGTGGCACGGCACGATGATGCCGATTGGATTCGAACCATTGGCCAGCCCAACCGCGCGCACGGCATCCGGCTTCCCGATCGACCTCGCAAGTTGCCCATAGCTAACCGTGCACCCCGTCGGGATCTCCCTGAGCGCTGCCCACACCGTCCGCTGAAACGCCGTGCCACCCGTGGCCACCTCGAGTGAATCGAGCGCCGTCAGGTCTCCCGCGAAGTATTGCTCCAGCGCGCGGCGCGCGGCCGACGCCGAGGGGCTCTCCACCAGCGTGAAGCCGTGCGGCCCGTAGTGCCGGCGTAGCACGCGCAGCAGCCCATCTTCGTCGTCATCGAAGTAGACGACGCGCACCACATCCCGCTCGTCGGTCGCCACCAGCAGCACGTCGATGGGCGTCTGCAGCTTCTCTAATCTCAGAGTCAATGACGTCACTGCTAAGACCTCCCCTCTCGTTGTTCTGGGTGCAGCCATAGTCGCATGGCGGCATACGCCCGCCAGGGCTTCCACCCCTCCGCCTTCTTGAGCAGTTGCGCCGGCGTCGGCCGGCCGTGTGGCCCTTCCAACGCCCGTAACAGGCCCAGGTCGGATGCAGGGAACGCGTCCGGCTCGCCCAGCGCCCGCATTGCGATGTATTGCGCCGTCCACGGTCCTATCCCCGGCAGCGACGTGAGCCTTTCGATGCTGGTCTCAAGTGACTCGTACGGCCGAAGGAGCTCCGGTTGCTCCGCGAACGCGGCCGCCAGTCCCCGAAGCGCCTCGGTGCGTGCCCGCGTCAGTCCGATCCGCGCCAGGTCCGCGGCTGCGACAGCCGGCGCCGTTGGAAAGATCAGCCGCAACCCACCCATCAGCACGCCAGTTTCCGGCTCGAACGGCTTTCCCGCCAGCGCCGCCACGCGCCCCGCGAACGTTGTCGCCGCGGCGACGGAAACCTGTTGTCCCAGCAGCGCCCGTACGGCCAGTTCGAAACCGTCCCACGCGCCCGGAACGCGGATCCCCGGCCTCTGCCGCACACGCCGCGCAAGGATCGGATCCGAGCTCAGGTGCGCGTCGATTGCCGCCGCATCGGCATCGAGATCGAACAGCCGCCGCAGCCGCGAGACGATCGCGCCCAGCCCCGCCACACGGTCCGTCCAGACCGTCGCCAGCAGATGGCTCTTCCCCGGCACCGGCCGCACTTCGAGTACTCCGCACGATCCATGCATCTCAAACGTGCGCATGTACCGGTCAGCCTCGACGGCCTCCACGCCAGGAATCGCGCGCGGACCGAGGAAGTCCATCATGCCCCGCCAGTCGTACGGCGGGCTGAATGGGAGCCGCAGCGTCACGCCCGCCGCCGGGCTTGGCGCATCCTGGGCCTTTCTCCGGCGCAGATCCCTCGGAGCTCGCCCGAACGTGCCGAGCATCACGGTGTTGAACCTGCGGATGCTTCCGAAGCCCGCCGCAAGCGCCACGTCCGTCACGGACAAGGCGGTCTCCTCCAGCAGGTGCTTCGCAAACAGGATGCGATTCGTCTGCGCCACTGAGACAGGCGTCGCGCCGATGTGCTGGTCGAACAGCCGCCGCAGATGGCGGCTCGTCACGCCGAGACGCCCGGCCAGCGCGTCGACGCCCGCGTCATTCAGCGCGCCCTCGGCGATCAGCGAAAGCGCCCGCGAGACGGTGTTTGCCGTGCCCCGCCAGACGGCAACGCCGGGAGAAAACTCGGGACGGCAGCGCAGACATGGCCTGAATCCAAGCTGGTGCGCCGCCGCGGCGCTCGGCAGAAACACGCAATTTTCGACCTTTGGCGGTTTCGCCGGACACACCGGCCGGCAGTACACGCCCGTCGACTTCACCGCCGTGTAGAACCGCCCGTCGAACCTGGCGTCCCGCGTCAGCAGGGCGCGGTAGCAGGCTTCGCGGTCCAGTTCGCGCTCCATGATCGAACAATACCGCAGCCTGGGGCGGCAAACTAGCCGTTTTCGGACATGCTTCGTATCAGTCTTTGGGGGGCACTCGCGCTCGCTCGCAGACACGTAGGGCGCTCCGGGGGATGGAGCGCCTTATGGTTGAGTGGGGTTGGTCTTAGGATGGTTAGAATTCGAACTTGTTCACCATCCGGACGGATTCGACAGTCACCGAGCCGAGTCCGTACAGCGCCTTGGAGATGGCCACGCCGCCGGTTTCGGCCGTCGAATTGGTGGTTCGCTTCACCTGGATGGCCAGGGTATGGTCGCCGACACCAACATTTGTGAGGATGAAGTTGAATGAGTGGGCTGCCGCCGTCTCGAGCACCAGCTTCAACTCTTCGGGCGTCAATTCACCGCAGTCCACGCCGGTCGGCGCGCCGGTAACAGGGTCGAGGATCAGCGAGCAACCTGTAAAGATGTAGCCGAGCTTGGCGGTCAGGGTCTGGACTCTCGAGTCAAAGGTCACGCCGTTGCCAGCCGGATCCGGTTGCGCGTAGACGTTTCCGTCCATGACTACACGCACCGCAACGGTTGCCTCGGCCACTGCCTTGCTTTCCAGTTTGTCGCCATTACCCTTGACGCCTGTCTCGGTGTACAGACCCGTGACCAGTGAGGCATCCACAAACAGATCGGCGATCTTGCTGGTCTTGATCGTCGTGGACATCACCGTGGTCCAACCCGGGGCGCAAGTGCTGGGCGCGGTGTCGGAACCGCCACAATAATCCGCGACAACGGTGTTGATTGCCGCCGTTGCCTTGGAACTCTGCCCGAACGCCGCTGGGGTGATGCAAAGCGAGAGAATCACAGCCGCGAGCGCAACTGTCTTGAAAGACATCTGATGTACCCTCCATCAATGACTTGATGAGATAGGAACGGGGCGACGCACACGAGCCCGCTAGCGCGCTGACGTTGAGTCACCGTGTGATCGTGCCGCGAGTACGTTGCTGTTCCTGACGCCTGATCCCGCCACCGGAATCGGACAACCCCCGCCTGGTAAAACGAGGGGATCGAATGCCCATGCCGGGCCCTTGCGCAACACTGAGCATGAACCTCGCCGTCATGTCGATCAAGGAGTGGAAGGACTACTTCGGGAGGCCCTAGTACTATGAGAGAGCTATCCGCAACTAAGTCGTCAACGAAGACCCGATGGCGTCAATCTTGTCCACCCGAGCAGCTTGCAGGGCAGCTCGGATGCGGGGTTTTGGCGGCGTTGGTCAGGGCGAGGTGAAGGTCACCCCAGGAGCAGCCCGAACAGAGTCTCGGAGATGCGCCAACTGTGGTGCGGGTTGGCGTAGGCCAGCATGGAATGCGATGGTGTGCCGGTAAGTCCGAGGTGCTTCGACTTGCCTTCGCTGGTTTGGAGTCCCTCGCTAATCTCTTCCAGCCTCTTGGACTGCGCCAGTTGGCAGAACAGCATCGCGAAGAACTGGTCCCTGTAGGCGAAGCCAGGCGCGTGGCGCTCGACCTTATGCTTCCGCACAACCCGATCGAACAGGCGACACAGGACCAGATCGAGAATCTGGCTGAAAATGTTGGACACTCGATTCAAGGCGAAGGCTCCCTGGGCAGAATGAATTCGTACTTGCCAGAGCTTCGTCCAGCCAAGCCAGAGTTTCACCTACCATGCCCAACCACTATTTTGACGCAAGTAGTTCAAAGTCAATGAACACCGCGGTTGAACTCATCTTCGCTGATCTGATGTCGACCTGTGTTTCCACCTCGAACACGATGAAGCGTAATTTGGATATCTGAGTATAAGACCTTATCACCCTCTGGCGTCTCAGTGAACTCAAACACCTTATCCGACTGGTAGAACTGTCGACCGTATGTGAAAGAGCGGGAACTTGAATCCCAATCCAAGCCAGTGCTGTATTGCATTCGATACCGGCCTGGCTGGATATGGGGACGCTCAACAGAACTCCCAGCGCGCACATAGAACTCAAGAGCCATCCGTCCACTTGAGGCGTGCTTCAGTCGAACAACTGCATCCATTGCGGTACCATTAAGCACTCGGAACTTTGATAAGAACGATCGATCGATGTCGCGTGCCGCTAGATCCGAGCCATTTGGCAAGTACCGTGGGTTCGCAGGTGGCGTATCAGTCTGTGTGGCATGACCACGAGCTAGTGGTCCATCTTCATTAGGAGTCCTGACGATTTGCCAGCCCGAATCAGATCCTGATTGATGCTGCGCCTGGCTCGGCTCAGATGAAATTGTTTCGCGGGGACGTGTTTCTGCTCGCGTACTATTTGTGGCTCCCGGGATGCTGCAATCCTGAAGCGTCACTAACACGTGGGCCCCAGTGTACTCGGCGTCGGCAAGAGTTCCTTTCAACGTGATTGTGGTTCCAACGCTGGGCGGTGTCGTCCTATCATCTAGTTCACACGCCACTAAGTCTCCATCCTTTGATCGGACTTGAATCCGAGCACCAAGATATCCGTACACCTCTCCGTCAGTTACACTCACGCGCTTTGTCTTCATCGCAGTCAGGTGCTCAAGGCGAGACAGCACGTCCATGCTTGGGCTGGTGCTCCCATTGGAGTCCACCAGTGACGATGTTGCCTGCTTGCTGGCGGCAGTTGATGAGTCTCGATTATCGTTCATTGACGCGACGAAAATCGCTGCCAGAAAGAGGATGAGCAGCATCAGGCCATACCGAATTGTCGGTTTTGACGGACGCGCAGGCGGTGGTGCTGAAGAAGTCTTTGTATATTGCGCAGCCCCGGAGTCTTGACTGTGTGCCTGCCGAGCGTACCGGGGGTCTCCCTTCGGATCGCTGGTCCCCGCGTAGTGTTGTTCGGTGGAGTGTCGGGCTCCCGGGTCGGCCCTTCCCGACTCGTGGCTGGCCTGGGCTTCCGACCCTACAGGATCATCATCTACCCCCAAGCTTTCCTCATCGAATAGACGTTTGGGATACTTGTGCCAATTCTTTTCTAGGAAGTCGTACGAGTGGTTGATGTTCTTGAGGCGATCCTCAGCCTTCTTGGCTAATCTGGGATCGCTTGAGAATCGGTCCGGATGCCATACACGAGCCAGATCCCGGTAGGCTTGACGAATCAGCCTGATGTGAGCCCCCGGCGGAATCTCTAGCGATTCGTAGTACTTACGAATGTCTGACAGGTCACGCGACATTGCATAACTTATACAACATACGCGCCCGCCACGCACTTCTTCATGAAAGCGCAGTCCTTGGCGATGGCGTCCAACTCGTCTTTGGCAGGATATTCGACGTGTAAAGACAGCGGGCCGGCGAATTGTGTCTTGGCGAACCACTCGAAGACAGTCTTCCAGTCCACCTGCCCTTCGCCCAGTGGCACCCACTTGGGGCGCCACCGTCCGTTGGCCTTCTCCCAATGGGCGTCCTTCATCGCGACCATCTTCAGCCGCGGCAGAGACAGTTCCAGCGAAACGCGCCACACGTAGAGCCCGCCCTCGATGGTGGCGTGCCCCGGGTCGAGATAGAAGCCGGCCCAGCGCGGGTCGGTCTCCATCAGCATCTCGCGGTACTCCCACATCGCCGCGCCGACATACGGGCCCGAATGATTGTGCAGGCCCATGGTCACGCCATAGCGCCGGCCCAGGTTGTACAGGCTGCGGAAGCCAATGCGCGCCTCGGCGATCGACTGCAGGACCGACTTCTTCTTCTCGTCGTAACGCCAATAGCCAGGCTTGTAGAACGAGATCCCCAGGCGCTTCATCGCCTCGAAAGTGGGACGCGCAGCCGGATCGTTCGCCGACTGCAAGTCCGTCGTGATCATCGGCACGTCGACGCCCGACGCGCGAATCGCCTCGACGGCCTTCGGCAGATCTTCGGACACACGCTCCGGCAAAACGTGGCCCTTCGGGCGGACCGTCAGGTCCACGCCCTCGAAGCCGATCTCTTTCGCTTTCTTCCCGAGGTCGGCCCAATTGAACTGAGCCATGTGTTTCGAGAAAATGCACACCTTTGGACGCGACACCGGCGGCTTGCCGGGCTGCGCGGCCACCATCGCTCCGGTGACCAGCGCCGCCGCGCCCAGGAAATCTCTACGATCCATGCTTACCCCAACTTGTACGGCGACCGGTATTCGTAACTCAGATACCGGTTGGCCTTTTCATTATTGGTGAAACGCTCGCGCGACGCATCCCACTCGAGCAGGCTGCGCGTCCGCAGGGCGATGTGTCCGATGATCGTAGCCGCCGTGCTCAGGTGGCCTTCCTCGACGTCGCAGTTGCACTTCTTGCGGGATTTCACGCAATCCAGGAAGTTGCGCGCGTGCCATGTGGTATCGGCGCTCCCGGTCTGCGAAGCGCTCTTCACAGGCTCCATCGCAGGCTTCTTTGAAGGGCCGTAGCCGCGCTCTAGTTCGCGGTCGAGCGGCGTGCGCTGGCCGAACAGAACCTCAGTGGTCCGCTCCGGCACCACCTCCCAACGGCCGCTCTGCAGGTACATCGTGCCTTTCGTGCCGCGAATCTCGAGCTCCGCATTTCTCGGATTGGGCGGCGCGCCGTTGGCGTTGTACTGCGTGAACACAACCAGGCAGTCGTCGAACTCCCACAGCACTTCGCAGGTATCCGGAATCTCGCGATTATCCTTCACCGCGTAACGGCCGCCCAGCGCCGTTACCGCGCGCGGGCTGCGCGCGCCCAGCGCCATGCGGATGAAGTCCATGTAGTGCACGCCGAAGTTGGTGATTTGGCCGCCGGAGTAGTCGTAGAACCAGCGGAAGTTGTAAAAGGCGCGGTTCTTGTTGAACGGAACCTTCGGGGCCGGTCCAAGCCACGCTTCCCACATCTCGTCGCTCGGCGGCGGCGCGTTCGGCGGCATGCCGATTCCGTTTGGCCATTCGTTCTGCACGTGATAGCCCTTCGCGACGGTCACCTTCCCGAGGCCGCCGTTGCGAATGAAGTCCGCCGCTTCAATCAGGCTCTTCACCGAGCGGCGATGGATGCCCACCTGCGTGACGCGCTTCGTCTCGTTGGCCACCTCGATCATGCGCCGGCCTTCCTTCACGGTTAGCGAAAGCGGCTTCTCGACGTACACATCTTTGCCCGCGCGGCAGGCTTCGATGAACATGATGGCGTGCCAGTGATCCGGCGTCGCGATGGCCACGGCGTCGACGTTCTTGTCGTCGAGCAGCTTGCGGTAGTCCTTGTACTTCACCGGCGTCGCGCGGGACTTCTTCACGGCGAAATCCATGTAGTCCTCGCGAAGGTCGCACACCGCTACGGTCTGCTGGTCTCCGTGCTCCAGGAACGCGTCATGCACCTGGTCGCCGCGGTTGCCGAGCCCGATGTAGCCCATCCTCAGTTTGTCGTTGGCCCCCAGAATCCTCGAGTAGCTCAAGGCGGTGGCCGCCGCCGCTGTGAATCCGCGTCTGGTCAAATCGCTCATCTCTGTCATCTCCGAGTCCTGGGCCTGAAACCCTCCTCACTATATCCTGAAGGGGATGAGAACGCTGACACTTGTCTGCCTGCTGATTGGAGCCACTGCCTTCATGGATGCCGCCCCCCGTATTACCGTTCAGGGCCACCGCGGCGCGCGCACGGTGCGCCCCGAGAACACGATCCCCGCGTTCGAGTACGCCATCGAGGCCGGAGCCGACCTACTCGAACTGGACCTCGGCGTCACCAGCGACGGCGTGCTTGTGGTCCACCACGACTCGGTCATCAATAAGACCATCTGCACCGGGCCGGAGGGCGAGCGCGCCATCCACAAGCTGACGCTCGAACAGGTGAAGCAGTTCGACTGCGGTTCCGTCCGCGCCGAGGGCTTCCCGCGCCAGCAGCTCTTCCCCGGCACACGCATTCCGACGCTCGATGAAGTGCTGGCGCTGGCACCGCGCGGCGGTTTCTGGTTCAACATCGAGATGAAGTCCGACCCGAAGAAGCCCGAGCTCGCGCCCGCGCCGGAAGAGTTCGCCCGGCTTGTGGCAGATGCCATTCGCAAGCACAAGCTGGAGAAGCGGGTTGTGGTCCAGAGCTTCGACTGGCGCAACCTGAAGGCGTTGAAGACGATCGCGCCGGAGCTGACCTTGGCTGCGCTGTACGGCGGCATTCCGAGGGACTTCGTTCGCATCGCCCGCGAGGCCGGCGGCGTGCAGATCGTCTCGCCGAATCACTTGCTGGTCAGCAAAGGCCGCGTCGAGAAGGCGCACAAGGCCGGGCTCAAGGTGGTTCCCTGGACAGCGAACAATGAGGGCCAGTGGAAGAAGCTGATCGATGCCGGTGTCGATTCGATCATCACCGACGATCCCGCCGCACTCATCGAATATCTGAAGCAGAAAGGGCTGCGGTAAACGCGGCACCAATGCGGATCGGGATCGACGCCGGCGGCACGTTCACCGACTTCGTCGTGCTCCACGACGACGGCCGGCTCGACACGTTCAAATTGCGGTCGAATCCTCGTGCGCCGCACGACGTGATCCTCGAGGGAATACGGCGCTGCGCTCGAGGGCCTCTCGACGTCGACGTCGTACACGGCTCGACGGTCGCCACGAACGCGCTGCTCGAGAGAAAGGGCGCTCCGGTGGCGTTCGTCACGACGGCGGGCTTCGAGGATTTGCTCGAAATTGGCCGGCAGAACCGCGTGCGGTTGTACGATCTCACGCCCGGCCCGAAGCGCCTGCTCGTGCCGCGCGAGCGCTGCTTCGGCGTCGACGAACGCGCGCACGCGGACGGGAGTGTCGAGAGGCGGCCGTCAAAGGCGGCGCTCAAGGCATTGAAAACACGGCTACGGCGTGCAGGTGTGCGCTCCGTGGCCGTAAGCTTCCTGCACGCTTGGCGCGTTTCGGAGAACGAACGGGCGGTGCTCGACGCGCTCGACGATGAGTTCGAGGTGTCGGTTTCGCACGAGATCTGCCCGGAGTTCCGCGAGTATGAGCGCGCGTCGACGACGGCGCTCAACGCGTACGTCGGGCCGCTGATGAGCGACTACCTGTCGCAGCTCTCGCAATACCCGGTGTCGATCGTGCAGTCGAACGGCGGCTCGATGACGATCGAGGAGGCGTCGAAACACGCCGTGCGCACGATTCTTTCGGGGCCGGCGGGCGGCGTGACGGGGGCGCTCGAGGTGGCGAGGGCGTCGGGGTACACGCGCGTGCTCGGCTTCGACATGGGCGGAACGTCGACGGATGTTCACATCAGCGACGGCGCGCCGCGAGAGACGCTCGAAGCGGCCGTCGACGGATTGCCGGTGCGCGTACCGATGCTCGAAATCCACACGGTGGGCGCCGGCGGCGGTTCAATCGCGCGCATTGACGCCGGCGGATTGCTGCGCGTCGGGCCTGAGAGCGCCGGCGCCGATCCGGGGCCAGCGTGCTACGGGCGCGGAGAGCTGCCGACGGTGACCGACGCGCACGTCGTGCTGGGGCGCATCGCGGCGTCGCAGTTGGCCGGCGGTTCGGTGCCGCTCGATCCGGAGCGTTCGCGGCGTGCCGTGGGAGCGCTGGCGGGGATATCGCTGGAGGCCGCCGCTTCTGGAATTCTTCGCGTCGCGAATGCGACGATGGGCCGGGCGATTCGCGTGGTTTCCGTCGAACGGGGGCACGATCCGCGCGACTTTGCGTTGGTGGCGTTCGGTGGCTGCGGAGGCTTGCACGCGTGCGACCTGGCGGAGGAACTGGGGATAGAGACCGTGATCGTGCCGGCGCTGGCCGGGTCCCTGTCAGCGCTAGGGATGCTGATGGCGGACCGCATCCGTGACCGCGCGGCGGGCGTGCTGGGCCGGAAGGACTTCGATGCCGTGTTCTCGTCGATGGCCCAAGCGGCCGGGGCCGAGTCGCCGAAGGCGCGCCTCGCAAGGTTCGCGGACTTGCGCTATCGAGGGCAGAGTTACGAGCTGACCGTGCCGTGGACGACGATGGCTTCGGCAGCGCGCGCATTTCATGCGCTGCACAAGAAGACCTACGGCTACGCCGACCCCGGACGCGAGATTGAGGTGGTAACCCTGCGGCTGCGCGCGCGGACGGCGGTGAAGAAGCCGTCGCTGAAGTCTGCGCCCGCCGAGCTGACGGGCGTCTCGAAACGACGGGTGTTCACTGGGGGCGCGTGGAGGAATATCCCGGTGATGGGCCGCGCGGAAGTGCCGTCGAAGTGGACGGCGGGCCCGGCGCTGGTGCTGGACTACGGGTCAACCACGCTGGTGAATCCGGGGTGGCAAATGAAAGCGGCGGAGGCGGGTAACCTTTTGATAGCCCGCTGACGGCATAAAATCAAGGTTCTCGCATGCTGTTCTACGCTCTCACTATCTTCCTGAGCGCTTTCTTGCTCTTTCAGGTCCAGCCGATGATCGCCAAGATGATTCTGCCCTGGTTCGGCGGAACGGCGGCGGTCTGGGCAACCTGCCTTCTTTTCTTTCAGTCGGTGCTGCTGCTGGGATACGGCTACTCGCACGGCCTGATCAACCGGCTGAAGCCCAAGCAGCAGTGGATACTGCATGCGGGGCTGCTGGTGCTGGCGATGATTGTCCTGCCCATTGCGCCGGACCCGTCGTGGAAGCCCGACAATCCCGGCGCGCCGCAGTGGCGGATTCTGGGCCTGCTGGCCGTGACGATCGGCCTGCCGTATTTTCTGCTTTCGACGACGGGCCCGCTGATTCAGGCCTGGTACGTGCAGGCGCATCCGGGGAAGATCCCGTACCGGCTGTTCGCGCTGTCGAACTTCAGCTCGATGCTGGCGCTGCTCAGCTACCCGCCGCTGATTGAGCCGACGCTGACGCTGCGGCAGCAGTCCGTGTCCTGGTCGGTGGCGTTCGTGCTGTTTGCGCTGCTATGCGTCGCGACGGGATGGCGCAGCTATCGCGGCGCGGTGGCCGCGGCCGTGGAAGAGAACTCAGCCGACCTGGAACCGCCGCCGACGCTGCGACGGCAGCTCTTCTGGGTGGCGCTGGCGGCGGTGCCGTCGATGCTGCTGCTGACGGTGACGGCGTACCTGAGCATGGACCTGGCGCCGATCCCGTTCCTGTGGATCGCGCCGCTGGCGTTGTACCTGCTGACGTTCATCCTGTGTTTCGAGCGCGACGGCTGGTACCCGCGAGTGCTGTTTCTGGCGTTGCTGGTGCCGGCGCTGCTGTTGATGCTTTACCTGGTGGAATTGGACCACGCCGACCGGCCGAGGATGATCTGGACATTGATTCAGTTCTGCACGGGCTTCTTCATAGCCTGCATGGTTTGCCACGGCGAGCTGGCGCGGCTGAAGCCGCACCCGTCGCATCTGACGAATTTCTACCTGATGATTTCGGTGGGCGGAGCGCTGGGCGGCGTTTGTGTCGCGCTGATCGCTCCCTCGGTCTTCAACGCCTACTACGATCTGCCGATCGCGTTGCTGCTGTGCGCGACGGTGGCGATGGCCGCTGTTTACCGAGAGAAAGAGTGGGCGTTCCGCAGAGACCTGCTGGGCTGGCCGTCGATTGCGGCGATGACCGCCGTGGCGATTCTGGCCGGCTACTCGTTCCGCGTGATCCGCGATTCGGTGAAGGGCAGCATGGTGGTGGCGCGCAACTTTTACGGTGAATTGCGCGTGAAGCAGCACGGGCCAGTGTACGAATGGGACAGCTACCGCAGCCTGGTGCACGGCACGATCAATCACGGCGAGCAATACACTCATCCGGCGCGGAGACATTTTCCCGCGGCGTACTACTGCCCGGACAGCGGCATTGGCTTGTGGATGTCGAACCGCGTGGAAGGGACGATCCAGAAGGTGGCGGTGATCGGGTTGGGCAGCGGATCTCTGGCGGCATACGCGAGGCCGGGAGACCTGTTCCGCTTTTACGAGATCAACCCGCTAGTCGAAAAGATCGCCCGCGAGAACTTCACGTACCTGAAGGACGCTGACGGACTTGTGGAGATAGAGATGGGCGACGCGCGGCTCTCGCTCGAGCGCGAGGCGCCGCAGGGCTATGACCTGATCGCGATGGACGCATTCTCAAGCGACTCCGTTCCGGTGCACCTGCTGACGAAAGAGGCGATGCAGCTCTACTTCCGGCACCTGAAGCCCGGCGGAGTTGCGGCGGTCCACATCTCGAACCGGTACATCGACCTGCGTCCGGTGCTGGCGAAGGTAGCGGACGACCTCGGCAAGCACGCGATTGTGGTGGAGACCGACGACAACAGTGAAGGCACCTGCTATGGGACAACGTGGGTGCTGATGGCGGACCCTGGCTCGGTGATCGAGCGGCCGAACATCATGTCGAAGGCGGAGGTGTTGACGCCGCCGAGCTGGTTGCGCACCTGGACCGACGACTATTCGAACGTCTTCAGGGTGTTGAAGTAAGGGCTGCTCGGGCGGGCGTAGATCTCCACCCACTGGCCTCCGCGACGGAAGAGCGTGACGGGCTCCAGGCCGAACTTCCGTCGGAGATCGTCGCCGGTGACGGGGCGCTGGTAGCTGAGGACGTTGCGGGCCAGGAAGTTGAGCGCGCGGTATTGGAGCAGATTGTGCGGCGGGTCCCAATCGCGCGAGTAGAGCACGAAGATGTCGATCTCATCGAGCGGCATGGACAGGACGCGCGTGACCGTGAAGTCAGGAGCCTCGAGGACCATCAGCCGCTTTGAGACATAGCCGACGTCGGGCCGGGTGAGTTCGGCGGAGAGGGGCCAGGCGGTGGCAATTGTACGGCGAGACGCTTTCTGTTCGAGCCATGACGCTGTCCGGGCGTGGAGCGAAGTGAAATCCGCCATGGCGAGGTTGTTCTCGAAGGGGAAGGGCCAGAAGAACGGATTGATGAACAGCGCCGCGACGAGGCCCGCGGTCATCAGTGCGAATCCTGACCACTTCCAAGCGGGGCGGAGCGTGAAAAGGCCGAGCACGGCAGCCGCATAGAAGAGCGGCAGGATGGGCAGCAGGTAGCGCTCCAGGACAGCGCCGCCGAGGAACGAGACCATGACGGCGTGGGCGAAGAAGAAGACAGCGGCGATGCGCCAGCGGCGTCGCTGAAAGACTCCCGCGCGCCAGCCGGCGATGATACCGAGGGTGCCGATCCAGTGGAAGTCCCCGATGAAGAGGAAGTAGGCGCGGCGGATGAGGCTGAAACCGACGTGAGAGAGGCGCGCGGCGGAGCCGGCGTTGTAGCGGGCGAACTCCTCGTTGCCCAGCCAGTGCCCGGTTTGCGCGAAGAGAATCGCCAGCCAGATACCGAGCAGGCCGAGCGGAATGAGGTAGAACGACGCTCGGCGGAAGCGCTTCTCGTAGGCCAGCCAGCCACCGAGGACAAGGGGAACGAGCGCGCCGGTCTCCTTGGTCAGCACCAGTGCACAGCAACAGGCGATGGCCGCCCAGTGGCGTTCGCGAAAGAAGAACCAGAAGGCGAGGCAGGTGAACAGCGTGGAAGGCAGGTCGAGTTGAACCAGAAGCGCCTGGGTATAGAAGAGGGGGGAGCAGCCGAGAACGAGGACGGCGAAGAAGGCGGGGAGGCCGGCGGCCGCGCCGCAGAGCTCGACGGCGAGCAGGAAAGCGGCGAAGAGCGTGCCCGCACCGAGGAAGAGCATGGCCACGCGGGAGACCTCGACCGAAGGAGTGAAGACATGCCACCATAGCGCCACCCAGGCCATGATGCCGGGCGGATGCACGTTGGGCGTGGCGCTGCTGGGCACGAGCGAGCCGCGAGAGTAAAGGTCCCAAGTGGCCGGGACAAACTGACCGACCTCGTCCCAGAAGTACGGCATGCCGATCAGGCCGTAGTGCGTCACAAAGACGGCGGCGAGACAGATGACGGCCAGGATGGCGTAACTGGAGCGCCGGATGCGGAAGCGGCCCGGCTGCTCCTCGGGCAACAGGCTGGCGGCGGTGTCAGGGATCACACAGTACCTACTGCACGATGCCGCCCGTGTTCGCGCCGGCGCGCGGCTCCAGGCGGATTTCGCCGAAGGCCGCTTCGTACTGGTGGACGTTCTGCTGCAACACGTTGAGCAGGGCCTTGGCCTGCTGGGGGCTGAGGTAGATGCCCTGGAAGTTGCGGATGGTGACCGAGTCGGCCTGAGAGGCCTGCAACGTGCCGAACAGGAGGAAGAAGTCCCAGAGGCTGACGCGGAGCTGCACGCTGTTGGCGTAGCCTTCGCGGAAGTCTTCGGTGGACTCCAAGGTCAGCGTAGGTTGGTTCGGCTGAGGATGCATGGAGGCCATCCTAGCATTTCGGCCTGACGGCAGCGGATGAACGGAGGCCTGCGGCTTGGGTAAGATCGGCTAGTGCAACATCGGACATTGGGAAGCACGGGACTGAGCGTTTCAGTGGTGGGCGTCGGGACGTGGCAATTCGGCGGGGAGTGGGGCCACGATTTCACGCAAGACGAGGTCGACCAGATCCTGGACCGGGCGGAAGCCGATGGGATCAACCTGATCGACACGGCCGAGTGCTATGGCGACCACCTCTCCGAGCGGCTGATCGGAGACTACCTGAAGCGGCGGGACCGTTCGCGGTGGGTGATTGCGACAAAGTTCGGCCACGACTTTACGGGGTACCTGGAGCGACGGGAGGACTTCAGCGCGAAGGACGTACTGCGGCAGTTGGAGGATTCGCTGCGGGCGCTGGGTGTCGAGTGCATCGACGTGTACCAGTTCCATTCGGGCACCGATGAATCGTTCCTGAACGAAGAGCTGTGGACGATGCTGGACGGGCAGAAGAAGGCGGGGAAGGTCCGGCACCTCGGGGTTTCGATCACGAGCCGTGGCAGCGAATTGCAGGCACGCGAGGCTAAGCGGGTTGGGGCCGAAGTGCTGCAGGTGGTCTACAACCGGCTGGACCAGCGGCCGGAGTCGCTCTACTTCCCGTCCGCGGCCCAGGACCAATTGGGCATTCTGGCTCGGGTGCCGCTGGCGAGCGGCCTGCTGTCGGGCAAGTACAAGCCGGGTGCGACGTTCCCGGAGAATGAATTCCGGTCGAGCTTCGGGGCGAAGAAGCTGGAGAGCGACCTGCGGGAGGTCGAGCGGCTGCGAGAGGCTGAGGTGCCGAAGGGGATGCCGATGGCGGAATGGGCGCTGCGGTGGTGCTTACAGAATCCGCTGGTGACTGCGGTGATTCCGGGGTGCAAGAGTCCGGCGCAAGTGACGGCGAATGCAGCCGCGGGAGTTAAGGAGTCTGCGCGGTCCGAATGACGGCGGCGACGTCGTAGCCCTGGTTTTTGGCCTGCTGGAGGATCCGGCTGTAGAGCGCGTCGTCGAGCTTCGGCTCCCGGCTGAGGATCCACAGGTACTTGCGCTGCGGTTCGCCTATTAGCGCCCAGCGGTAGTCCAGGTCGAGACCGATGATCCAGTAGTCTCCCGAGAAGGGCCAGAAGAAGCTGACCTTGAGCTTGGTGTTGGGCTGATTAGCGCCCGCCAGCCGGGCCGTCCCCTTCGCCGACTTCGGGGCGCCATCGGCCTTACGGCATTCGTTGAGCACCGTGATTTTGCCGTCGGGCCGGAGCGTGTAGGTGGCGGTGACGTTGGAGGCGCAGGCCTTCTGGAACCAGTTCGGCAGGCGGGCGATCTCGTACCATTTCCCGGCGTAACGGTCCAGATCGACGCCGGGCACCACATGCACGGGTGGGGGCGCGGCGGCCGCCAGGGCGGCTGCTGCCAGTAGAAGAATCGCGATCCTCATTCGTTATGGATGCGTTGGGGAGGCCGGCGATGCCGCTCTTGAGGGACGCGCTCACAATTCATATCTCTCTCCGGCTGGAGCGCGCATCCACCAATTGTCGGGTCTCGCTATGACAGGCACGGTCTTGCAGGAAATCACGGAGGCGTTGGAACAGGCCGTCACCCTGAAGGGGGAGCGGTTGGTGGCAGCGTCGGAGGAGTCGCCCGTGTTGCTGGTTTTCCTGCGACATGCGGGCTGCATTTTCTGCCGCGAAGCGCTGGCGGATCTTGCGGGTGTCCGGCGGGCGATTGCCGAGACGGGGATGCGCATCGTGCTGGTGCACATGGGAGATACGGCAGCCATGGACAGGCTGTTCCGGAAGTACGGCCTGGCGGGCGTCGACCGCATCGCGGACACCGATCAGCGGCTGTACCGGGCATTCGGATTGAAGCGTGGGGGGCTGCGGCAACTGCTGGGGCCCAAGGTAATCCGGCGGGGGATGCAGGCAATGGCACGCGGATTCGGCGCCGGGCTCGTCTCGGCCGACAGCTTCCAGATGCCGGGCCTGTTCGTGCTGCACCGAGGACGGATTCTGGGGCGGTTTCGCCACCAGACGGCGGCGGATCGCCCCGATTATCTGCAGATCTGCCAAGAGGCGTCAGGGACCGGCGCGCGATCCTGACGCCTCCCTGCCCGGTTACCTGGGCCGGCTGACAGAGGTCTCTTCGCGGATGATGCCGTTCATCGCCGCGAGGCGGACCGACTTCGGAACCTCCGGCGCGCTGAGGGCTGCGTAAAATGCCAGAGCCTCATCACGCTTGCCGTCGGCCATCAGGCGTTCGGCGCAGACGAGGGAGGCATCGGCGACGGCCAACTTGGTGAGTCCGGTGGTCTTGGGAAGAGCGGCGCGCAGATCCTTCACCGACACGGCGTTGCCGATGGCGCCGATGGCGGCGGCGGCGGCGCGGGCGAGGTCCTGGTCTGCGCCGTACATCATCTTCGCGAGGATAGGACCGGCCTTCGCATCGCGGCGCTTACCGATCGAGTTGATGACGCCGATCAGCAAGTTGCCTTTCAACTTCGGAATGGCGGCACGGAGAGCGTCGTCGACCGACGGGTCGGCGATGGGCTCGAGGCCGTAGCGGGCATACATGCCCATGTGCTCGTCGCCGAGCATGGCGGCCAGGGCCGGGACGGCCTCCTTCGGCGCGAGCTCGCCGAGGCGCATGCAGGCCTTGGCTTTCTTGAATTCAGGCGAACCGGAGTCCTTGATGATGGCGATGAGGCCGGCTGCGTCCATTGTGGCGATGGCGCCTTCCTGAAACTCGGGAGGCGGCTCCGGCGGCTTTGGCTTGGCGGCCTGTGGAGCGGGTGCGGCTTGTGGTCGTTGCTGCATAGTGCGTCTCCTCCGTTCAGATTCGCCACGGTTCGCGCAGAGCGCGAGACCGCATGTTGTTCGCGACTTCGTCGTTAGTGAACTCGAGCTTCTTCGTGTCCCAGTTGAGCGTCTTGCCGCGCTGGTAGGCGATGAAGGCGGCGTGGCAGGTGACGTGCGAATTCGCCGCGGCGGCCGCGTTGGCGCTGGTCGTCTGGCGCGTTCTGACGCAGTTGACGAACTCGCGCATGTGGTTCTCGAGCGCCAGGCTGGCAGCCTCGGTCGGCCTCAGCAGGGGCTTGATGTTGTCGGAGCATTCGATGCGGGTCTGGTCGCCGGTCTCGACCCAGCCCTGGTCGCCTTCGATGCGGAAGCTACAGGAGCCCGTGTTCAGAGCCCCGTTCCAGCCGTTGTCGCGCATGACGAGCTTCACGCCGTTCTCGTACTTGCAGTTCACCTGATAGGGGCCGACGTTGGTGCCGACGGGTTCGTACTCGATGGGCTGCGTGTCGTCGAGATCCGCGGCCCAGTGGCACAGATCGACGGTGTGCGAGCCCCACTCGAGGATTCCGCCGCCGTGGAAGTCGTAGAAGTTGCGCCATCCGCCACGGACGTAGGAGGAGTGGTAGGGGCGCCAAGGCGCGGGGCCGAGCCAGCGGTCCCAATCGAGCACCTGTTTCGGCGGAAGCTCTTCGGCGGCGAGCCAGTCACGGCTGGGCAGCGGCGGCCAGTTCACCGAGGGGCCGACGTTGGCGTAGAGCGTCTGCAACTTGCCGAGAGCGCCGGCCTTGAGCAATTCGCGGCAAAGGATGAAGTTGGCGCCGTTACGGCGCTGGCAGCCGGCCTGATAAAGGCGGCCGTAGCGGCGGAAGGCGGCGGCGAGGGCCCAGCTCTCCTCGATGGACATGGAGCAGGGCTTTTCGCAGTAGACGTCCTTGCCGTGCTGGGCCGCGATGATCGACAGCGGCGTGTGCCAGCGGTCACCGGTGGCGATGAGCACCGCGTCGATGTCCTGGCGCGCGAGCAGCTCGTACTGGTCCTCGTACATCTTGCAGTCGCGATCGCCGTAGTTCTGATCGACAGTGGACTTGATGGTTTCGCGCCGCTCGTTGCGAACATCGCAGATCGCAATGAACTTCGCCTCTTTCATCTTGAGAATCTTGCTGAGGTCGTGCGCGCCGCGCGAACCGATGCCGATGCCGCCGAACAGGACTCTGTCGCTGGGAGCAACGGCGCCGGCACGCTGACCGAGCACGAGGCTCGGAACAATCATGGGCGCAGCCGCGCTTTTGAGAATTTGGCGTCTGGTAGTCATGGCGGTGTCTTTGTGGATTCTACATCCTATTTGCTGCGATTGCCGGGCGGCGGCGGGGATGGTGGGAATTGCTGCGCTGCGAGTGTGCCTGTCCGGGCGGGGAACAGCGGAGGCCGAACGGAGCCGGGGCGCCAACCAAAGAGGTATTCGACGGCGGGACCGCAGACGCGTCCCTGGCAAGGCCCCATGCCGCAGCGCGTCTGGAGCTTCGCGGCACGCCAGGATGGATGGGCGCGCAGTTCAGCGTGCGTCACGTCCTCGCAACGGCAGACGACGGTTTCAGGCGTGGCGAGGTCTTTGAGCTCAGGCCGCAATGCGAATGCGCGGTTGAGAGCCTCGGCAAAGTGGTTGTCGCGGCTGCTTTGGAGCCGGTCAGCGGTCTTGCCGTTACCAAGTGCGGCCCAGGCGGCAATCTGGCCTTCGAGAACAGCGGCGTCGACGCCGGCGATGCCCGTCGGCTCGCCGGCGCAGTAGATGTCTGGCACGGATGTCTTCTGCTGGGCGTCGACGGCGACGAAGCCGTCGCGAAGTTCGCAGCCGAGGAGCTGCGCGAGCTCCGTGTTCGGCACGAGGCCGAAGCCGCAGGCGACGTAGTCGCAGGCGATGGCCTCGCGCGTACCGGCGAGAGTGACGCCGGTGACGCGATGATCACCATGAGCTTCGGTGATCCAGCAGCCCGTGCGGTACGGCACGGCGGCGAGCGTGGCCTTGAGCTTGATGGCCTGAAATAACTTGCCCGGCCGGGCGATGAGGCTGCGGAGGAATCCGTAGACGGCCGGTGCGGGCGCCTGTTCGGCGATCACGGGGATCACCGCTCCTTCCTGCTTGAGGAACGCGGCGACGGCGAGCAGCAGCGGGCCGCTGCCTGCGACGACAACCCGGCTGCCACGAATGGGTAGTCCCGACTTGACCAGGGCCTGCAAGCCGCCTGCGCCGAAGATGCCGGGCAGCGTCCAACCCGGAAATGGCAGGTACCGCTCGCGGGCGCCGGTAGCGAGGATCAGCTTCTGGCACGTGAGCTGACGAGGCGATCCGTGCATTTCGGCGAGAAGGATGCCAGGTGCGGAACTGTCCACGACAGCCGTCCCGGGGAGAAAGGTTACCGGCGCGGCGCGGAGACGCCGAATCCACTGATTGTCCCCCGCTCGCCAGATCTGGCCGCCGGGGGATGGGTTGTCATCGACGAGCGCGACATGACGCCGTTGCTCAGCGGCGATGCAGGCCGCGGCGATGCCCGCCGGGCCGGCGCCGACCACGATGATGTCGAAGCGATCATCCGGCATCCGTCACCACCACCATGCCATCACGGCAGAGAAGCTGGCACGTGCGCTCATGCAGGATCCCGTCGACAGTCAAGCGGCATTCAAAGCAGATGCCCATCCCACAGAGTGGACTGCGCGGTGTATGCGTCACGGACCGGCGGAACGCCGTGTGCCCCGCCGCCAGCACCGCCGCAGCGACCGTAGTTCCGGCCGGGACCGCGACGGATTTGCCATTGATCTGGATCTGAACGTGGTCAGGCACTGGCGGATCCTCGCGTAAGCCGTTCCACGGAGTATGGGGCCGGCGAAATCGCGGGCTGTCGCCCGGTGACGGCGGCGGCGATCAGTTCCGCCGTGCCCAGCGAGGTGGTGATGCCCAGCCCTTCGTGACCCGTGGCGAGATAGACGCCCCGGCGGTCAGGCACAAGTCCGATGATGGGCAGGTTGTCGTGTGTCGCGGCGCGAAAGCCCGTCCACGTGCGGATGACGGAGAGCTCGGCGAGACCAGGCATGTATTCGAGTGCCCGCGCAAGCATGCGCCGGAGAAGGGGCGCATCGACAGCGGTGTGCGTCACATCGAACTGTCGGGAGGAGCCAATCAGCACCTGTCCCGTCGCTCGCGGCTGCACATTGAAGGCGACGGACTCGTTCGCCGCGCCGTGTGCGCTCTTCAGGTAGCCGAGCTCCACGAGTTGATGATGAACGAAGCCCGGGTAGCGGTCAGTGATGGCGAGATGGCCTTTGCGCGGTCGCACGGGGAGCTCCGGGAACAATTCGACGGCGTGTGTTGCGGTGGCGCAGACCACAGCGCCCGCCGCCACGTACGAGCCGTCGTCGAGATGGACCCCGCCATCGCCGATGGCTTTGACTCGGGCATCCGTGCGCACTGTCGTGCCCTGGTTGCGGGCCTGGTCGAGGAGCCAAGTCGCGGCGCACGGCGCGTAAAGGACGACGTCGTCAGGGACCAGGAGACCACCCGCAAGACCGGGCCGCAAGTTGGGTTCGGCCTCTGCGAGAGCACGGCGGTCGAGGATGGATGAACGCGTCCCGTGGGAGCTGTAGAAGTTGTGTTTGAGATGGACCGCCTGCATCTCTTCTTCGTCTGCCGCGACCCAAAGGGTGCCGCGCGGCTCCCACTCGACGTGCTCCGGCAGCGCCGGCGCCAGCGCGTGCCAGAGGTCCCGCGAATACTTCGTCAGCTCGAACTGCGGCTCGGAATCGTCCATGACAACGACATGGCCCATGCCGGCCGCGGTGGAACCCCCGCCTGGCGTGCCAGGTTCGATGACCAGGACGCGCAGACCCTCCCTCGCGAGCGCATGAGCGCAAGCGGCCCCGACGATGCCGGCGCCAGCGACGATGGCATCGG
This sequence comes from Bryobacteraceae bacterium, assembly GCA_050789245.1. Lineage (GTDB taxonomy): Bacteria > Acidobacteriota > Terriglobia > Bryobacterales > Bryobacteraceae > PNKE01. Next base: position 263,205 of record JBOZRR010000047.1, read on the forward strand.
CGGCGGCGCTCATCGGCGGATTCCCATGCAGAACGGGTCGGACTCGTCGAGGATGAGCGTTGCTTCCGAGTTGACCCAGGCCGAGCCGGTGATGGACGGCAGCACGGAGTTTTCGTCGAGCCTTCGGTATCTGCCGGAGAACATCGTGCCGACGATGCTCTCCTGACGCCAGGTCTCGCCCTCCGCGAGCTTCCCGGCGGCGGCGAGGCAGGCCAGCTTTGCGCTGGTTCCGGTCCCGCAGGGAGAGCGGTCGTAGGCCTTGCCGGGGCAGAGGACGAAGTTCTTGCTGTCCGCGCCGGCGCGTTCGGGCGGGCCGAAGAGCTCGATGTGGTCGATCTCCTGGCCATCTTTACCGGTGATGCCCACGGCTTCGAGCGCCTGGCGAATTCGCCATGTGAACGCCGTGAGGGAGTCGACGTGCTCGTAGCGGATCGACTGGCCGTGGTCGCTGACGAGGAAGAACCAGTTCCCGCCCCAGGCGATGTCGCCGGTAACGGGGCCGTGGCCATCGATGTCCACCGAGACGTTCGAAGCGAAGCGGTAGCTCGGGACATTGCCGACGGTGACCTCGCCAGAGTCGTGGAGAATGCAGCGCACTAGACCGACCGGAGTCTCAATGAGGTGTGAGCCAGGGCCGATGCGTCCCATGTATGCGAGCGTCGCGACGAGGCCGATGGTGCCGTGGCCGCACATGCCCAAGTAGCCGACGTTGTTGAAAAAGATGACGCCCGCCGCGGCGGTGGGGTCCACTGGGCCACAGAGCAGCGCGCCAACCATCACGTCTGAGCCGCGTGGCTCGTTGACCACTGCGGAGCGGAACTTGTCGTGCTCGTGGCGGAAGGTAGCGAGCCGCTCGGCCATGCTGCCGGAGCCAAGATCGGGACCGCCCGCGACCACGACTCGTGTAGGTTCGCCGGCGGTATGCGAATCGATGATTCCAACGCGCCGAACGGCTTTGCCGACCATGATCACCTCCGCGCGGCCGCCGCAGCAGAGAGGTCAGGACGGGTTTCGATGGAGGAGCGGATAATGCCGAGGACCTCCTCACGCTCGGTTCCGGCGAGCGGCAGGCGCGGGCGCCGGAGCATCTCCGATCCGAGGCCGCACTCCTGGACGGCGAGCTTGATGCACTGCACGAGTTTGACGCGCGTGTCGAGGTGGAGGAGCGGCGTGTACCAGCGATAGAGTTCTCGCGCCTCGTCGAGGCGACCGGCTTCCAGCAGGCTCCAGAGTGCCTGATTCTCGGCCGGGAATGCGTTCACCAGACCGGAGACCCAGCCCTGCGCGCCGAGGATGTGCCCTTCCATCGCGAGATCGTCGACGCCGTTGAACAGGATGTAGCGATCGCCGAGGCGATTCACAAGGTCGGTGATGCGCCGCACATTTTCGGAGGACTCTTTGATGGCGACCAGATTCGGCTCATCGGCGAGCTCGGCGAACATCGCCGGGGTGATGTCGACACCGTAGGAGACCGGGTTGTTGTAGCACATGATGGGTAGCCCGGTGGCCCGGGCGACGGTGCGGAAGTGCTGGATGGTCTCGCGTGGATCGGACTTGTAGACCATACCCGGCAGCACCATGAAGCCGTCGACGCCGATCTTCTCCGCGTCGCGGACATAGCGGCTGGCGAGTGACGTGGTGTATTCGGCGACTCCGCTGAGCACTGGGATGCGGCCACGCACCAAGTCCACGGTTGCGCGGAGCATCGTGAGCTTTTCTTCGTATTCGAGCGAAGTATTCTCGCCGACGGTGCCGAGCACGATGAGGCCGTCGATGCCGGCGGCGATCATCGCCTCAAAGTGACGCGCGCTGGCGGAGATATCGAGCGACTCATCGGGATGGAATTGCGTTGTCGCGGCGGGGAATACGCCTTTCCAGTTCACCTTCACTGCGGTTTCACCTCCTGGTAGAACTTCCAGCGGGGAATGTAATCCTTCGTAATGGTCTGGCCTGTCAGGCTGGCCCGGATCATCTCAACGGGCATGGAATTGAGCTTGAGGATGGCATCGTGGAACTCACGGTTCGACATCTTGCCGGACTGCACTAGCTCTTTGTGGAGCGCGCGGAACTGAAGTCCGCCGAGCATGTAGGCGCATTGGTAGAGGGGCGCGTAGTCTGTCTCGAACGAGCGGCGGACCTCGGCAGCGGCGTTCTCGCGCTCGTGGCCGACGCGGTTCACCAGGAAGTCGACGGCCTCCTGCGCGGTCATCTTCTCTAGGTGGAAGCTGAGCGAAAAGATGATGCGGGCCGCGCGGTGCATGCGCCAGAAGAGCATGCCGACGCGGTTCTCCGGCGTCTGCGGGAAGCCCATGTCCCAGAGCAGCATTTCCCAATAGAGCGCCCAGCCTTCCACCCAGAATGGCGTGCGGAACTCTCGGCGGTAAGTGCGGTACCGCGCGGACATGAACTGCTGGAGGTGGTGGCCGGGGATCAGCTCATGGAAGACGGTGGAGCGGGAGAAGTGGATGTTGTTGCCGCGCATGCTCATCATCTTCTGCTCGTGCGTCATCGAGTCGGCCGGGTAAGAGACGCTGATCACTTCGCCGCCCGTGAAGAACGGATTGATGCGCTGGCGCTCCGGCGTCATCATGCGCATTCGCCAGGTGTCTCGCGCGAGCGGGGGGACGGTGATGAGATTGTGCTTGTCGAGATAGCTGGTCGCCTCGACGGCGAGTTCGACGATGAGCGCCGTCTGGCGCCCCGGCGGGACGTAGAGGTTCTTGACGTGTTCGACGGCTTTCAGCCAATCGTCGCCGAACCCGAGTTCGCGTGAGGCCTTGCGCATCTCGGCTTCACACCAGGCGAACTCCTTTTCGCCGATGGCGAGAAGCTCTTCGGGCGTATACGGGATCAACTCGCTGGTGAGTTCGGCGAGGAGGGCTTCACGGCCAATGGGATCGCCGACGATGGTGTCGCGATCACTGCCGATCACCTTCTGGCGGAGCGCGGTAGCGTACTTATCGAGAGCGGCGTCGATCTCTTTGTATGGCCCGGCGACCCACCAGGTGAACTCGGGGTCGTAACCGTTATAGAAGGTGAACCACTCTTTCAGGATGTCTCTCAGATCCTGAACAGTCTCCGTTGCGCGGCGGGCGATGGTCTTCTTCGGCAGCTTGTCGGCCGCGTCTGTCTCGATCTTCTTGGACAAAGCCGTGACATCCCGGCTGAGCTGCACCAGAGTCGATGCGGCATGCCGTGAGTCGAGCGGAGCCACCCGCTGACGGGCTTCCTTGAGGTCGTAGATGGCGCCCGCGAACGGAACCAGGCTTTGGATCTCGTCTAGGCGGGCCCTGCTCAACTTGACGGTGCGCAGCTCATGATCGAGCTTGTATCGCATGAGGACGTGGTCGATGCGGGCCTGCTGGGGGAGTTTGTCGAAGTCGATGCGGTCAAGTGCGGAGCGCCAGGCGCTGTAGAACCGATCCTGCTGGCGAAGGGTCTCCGGGGAGCTGCGCGCGTCGTAGAAACGGAACTGGCTGCCTCGATCGGCTGCGAAGTATTCGATGAACTCGCGAAGTTCGCCATGGCCGGCACTTAGCAACTCAGAAACGGCAGGCGGCGTGTATGGCGCAGGCTCCGGCCGCGTGCCTGCCGCCGGCTGCGCGAGCGCAGCGGAGCAGAGTGTCAGCGCGCAGAACACCGTCGGGAGGCGGTACGGCATCGTCCAGACCGACCTATAATCTATGTGATTCACGCGCGGTGCCGCAATGGCCTGGTACGCGCGATCCTTCGGTTCGATGTCAAAGAAGGAGCATCCATGCACTCTGCGTCACGCTACTTCGCCGCCGTAATGCTCGTTGCCGGACCGCTCTTCGGCGACCTGCTGGTCAAGGGAAGGCCAGAGGTGAAGCTCGAACCGAAGGCGCCAATGAAGGCGTGGGCCTTCGGTCTGGAGCGTGTCCGGCTGCTCGACGGACCGTTCAAGCGCGCGCAGGAAGCCGATCTGAAGTACATGCTGGATGTCGATCCGGACCGGCTGCTATCGCGCTTCCGTCAATTCTCCGGGCTGCAGCCGAAGGGGCCGGAGTATAAGGGGTGGGAGTCCGCGACAATCTCTGGACATACGCTCGGTCATTACCTGAGCGCCGCCGCGATGATGTACGCATCCACTGGCGACAAGCGCATGCTGGACCGCGTGAACTACATCGTCGGCGAAGTTGCGCTTGCCCAGAAGACGAAGGACATGGGGGGGTTCGTCGGCGGATTTCCAGAACAGGACCGGCTCTGGAAGGAGATTTCAGCCGGTCAGATCAAAACTCAGGCGTTCGATCTGAACGGGATCTGGGTTCCGTGGTACACGACGCATAAGCTTCTGGCGGGGCTGACCGACGCCTACCTCCTCTGTGGCAACCAGCAGGCGAAAGATGTCTTGATCCGGCTTGCGGACTGGACGATTTCGCTCACGGACGAGCTGACGGACGAGCAGATGCAGCAGATGATGGCGACAGAGCACGGAGGCGTGCTGGAGTCGTACACCGATGTCTATGCGCTAACGGGCGAACCGAAGTACCTGAAGCTGGCGCAGCGCTGGTATCACAAGCGCTTCATGGACCCGCTGGCGGAGCGGAAAGACAGCCTGACGGGGCTGCACGGGAACACAAACATCCCGAAGGTGATCGGCGCCGCGCGGCAGTATGCGGTGACGGCCGATGAGCGGTACAAGACGATCGCGGAGTTCTTCTGGGACAAGGTGGTGAATGAGCGTTCGTACGTGATCGGCGGGCATGGGGACAATGAGTACTTCTTCCCGCCGGATCGGTTCAAGGAACACGTGACGAGCCACACGGCCGAGACCTGCAACACGTACAACATGCTGAAGCTGACGCGCCACCTGTTCAGCTGGGAGCCGTCGGCCAGGACAGCGGATTTCTACGAGCGCGCGTTGTACAACCACATCCTGGCTTCGCAGCATCCCGAGAACGGGATGATGATCTACCTGTGCTCTCTGAAGCCCGGTCATTTCAAGGTCTTCAATACGCCGCACGATTCGTTCTGGTGCTGCACGGGAACAGGCTTTGAGAACCATGCGAAGTACGGCGACAGCATCTATTTCCATGACAATTCGGGACTGTGGGTGAACCTGTTCATCGCTTCGACACTCGATTGGAAAGAGAAGAGCGTGAAGATCCGGCAGGAGACGAAGTACCCGGAGGAGGCGGTCACGCGACTGGTCTTCGAGACGGCAAAGCCGGTGCAGGCGGCGATCCGCATCCGCCATCCCTGGTGGGCGGAATCGGCGTTGAAGGTCTCAGTGAACGGAAAGCGGCAGAGTATCACGAGCAAGCCGGGCGAGTTTGCCGTGGTCGATCGTCAATGGAAGAACGGCGACAAGCTGGAAGTAGAGTTTCCGATGCGACTGCGCATCGAGCCGCTGCCTGGCGTCCAAGATCGGGTCGCAGTGTTGTATGGACCGGTGGTGCTTGCGGGCGCACTGGGACGCGAGGGCATGGAGCCGCCGATGCCGATCGCGAAGGAACGGCTGGCGTACGACATGGTGTCCCCGGCGGATGTGCCGGTAATCGTGTCGGACGACCGGGATGCGGCGCAGTGGTTCAGACGAGTTGCGGGGAAGCCGCTGACGTTCGCCGCAACGCGACCGAGTCTTTTCCGCAGTCCCGGGCAGGCCGGCGCTGTGTCGCCTGAACTGGTGCCGTTCTACAGCGTGTATGACCAGCGATACACCGTGTACTGGAATGCGTTCAACAGTGAGACGTGGAAGAGAAAGGAAGACGAGTTCGGCGACGAACAGCGCCGGCTGAAGGCGTTGGAATCGCGACTGACGGACGTGTTTCGACCGGGCGAGATGCAGCCGGAGCGCGAACATAACTTCCAGGGCGAGCGATCGACAGCGGGTGAGATCGAGCTGCGAAAACATCGCGAGGCGGCCCGCGGCGGGTGGTTCTCTTTTGAGATGAAGGTCGATCCGAAGCTGCCGGTCGAGTTGGTGTGCACTTACTGGGGCGAGCAGGCGAACCGGAGCTTCGAGATTCACATCGACGGTACGAAGATCGCCGAGCAAACGCTGAATCGGGACAAGCCCGGTGCTTTCTTCGATGTTGTCTACGCCGTGCCCGAATCGCTCTCACAAGGCAAGGAGAAGGTGACGGTGACGTTCAAGTCGCCGCCTCCGCAGCCTGGTGTGCGCAGCGGCGGGGCGGGTCCTCTCTTTCAAGCCCGGATGTTGAAGAAGCAGTAGCTCAGTTGGGTCTGCGAGGTGCTGGAGGTTCCGGCAATTTCTTGTCGAGAACATTCCAGTCCGGCGGTTCCTGGCCGAGCAGATGGTGCACGAAGAAGTCGAACCGTTTGCGATCTCCGTAAGGTCCGCCGGGGGTGTGCCCTTGACCAGGGATCACCAAAAGGTCGAACATCTTGCCGGCTTTCACGAGGGCGTTCACCACCTGCATGGTCGACGCCGGGTCGACGTTCGAGTCCATTTCGCCGACGGTGAGGAGCAGTTTGCCCCGGAGCTTGTGAGCGTTCTCGACGTTTGAGCAGGCGATGTATTCCGGTCCGAGCGGCCAGCCCATCCACTGTTCGTTCCACCAGATCTTGTCCATCCGGTTGTCGTGGCAGCCGCACGAGGCCACCGCGGCCTTGTAGAAGTCACCGTGGAACAGGAGTCCGCCGAGTGCGTTCTGCGCCCCGGCCGAGTGGCCGTACACGCCGACTTTGCTGATGTCGTACCAGGGATACTTGGCCGCGACGGCTTTGTGCCAGAGGATGCGGTCGGGGAAGCCAGCGTCGGCAAGGTTCTTCCAGCAGACGTCGTGAAAGGCCTTGGAGCGATTCGACGTGCCCATGCCGTCGATCTGTACCACCACAAAGCCGAGCTCCGCTAGCGACTGCATTGGATTCCATGCGCTGAAGGACTTCGGGACAAAGGAGTCCTGGGGACCGGCGTAGATGTACTCGATGACGGGGTATTTCTTCGCGGGATCGAAGCTGGTTGGGCGGATGATCACTCCCCAGATTTCGGTCTTGCCGTCGCGGCCGACGCCGGTGAAGACTTCCGGCGGGCGCCAGCCAGCCTGTTTCAGTTCCTCAATCTTGCCGCGCTCAATCTCTGTGACGAGCATCAAGCCGTTTGTGCGGCGAAGCTCTGAAACAGGCGGCTGATCGATGCGCGACCAGGTATCGACAAAGAACTGCATGTCGGAGGAGAAGGCGACGGCGTGATTTGCGTCCGTTTCCGTCAGGCGTGTGAGACCGGAGCCGTCGAAGTTGATGCGGAAGTAATGAACGAAGTATGGGTCCTTGCCGGCATCCATCCCGCTCGCGCGGAACCAGATCTGGCGTCGCTGCTCGTCGACCTTTTCTACACCGCGGACTACCCAGTTGCCCCTCGTGATCTGGCCTTTGACGGAGCCAGTGAGACCGTCGTACAGGTAGAGGTGGTTCCAGCCGTCGCGTTCCGACATCCAGACGATTTCGCGACCGTCACCGAGGTCGTGGCGGAACTTCTTGCCGGAATAGCAGAAGAACGTCGATGCCGCTTCGTCGATAACGACACGGGGCGCGCCGGAGGCTGCAGCGACTTCGATTACGCGGTACAACTGGTGGCCTCGCTGGTTGTACTCGAAAGTGAAGCCCCGGCTGTCCTTCCACCATGAGAGCCGGCCGAGCTGGTAAGGGTTCCGGAACAAGTCGTTTATCACGTTGAGCTGCTTTTTCGAATCCAGATGAAACAGAACCGGTTGCTGGAGGTCCAGCTCATCGCCAGGCTTCGCATAGTCGATGGTCGAGTACTTGGGCTGCAACTGATCGAGAGGAGACGACTCGATGTAGTGGATCTTGCGACGATAGCCGGTGCGAATGCGATATGCGGCGAGTTTGGCCGAGTCAGGCGACCACACGATACTGCGAGCTTCGTAGTAATTCCCTTCGGAGCCATCGAAGCTGAGCTGTGCGCCCTCCTCCTTGCCGCCTTTCGACCGGATGAAGACGTTGTAGTTGCGGACGAAGGCTTCGGACTTGCCATCGGGCGAAGCGACGGCGGCGGAGCTCTGATTACGGAGGTCGGAGCGTGCCGGGCCTAGCTTCTGCAACGAATAGTCCGTGAGGTTGGCCTTCCAGCGACTGTCGCCCGTATTGAACTCAAGCGTGGTGGCGTCCTGGCTGAATGTGACGGTCGCGAAGGGCAGTTTGAGCGGCTCGTAAGTTTCGCCGGTGGCCTTTGACAAAGCCTCCGCAAGGAGCGCGTGGTTGAAGGCGGGCTTCTTCTCCAACGTCACGGCGTCGAAGAGGATGAACTCAGTGCCACCTTTCATGGCGCGCCGGTACCAGAATCGGCTGCTTCCCTCCAGCCAGTTGGCGCGTTCCGGGAGGTTCTCCGCGAGCGATTGGTATTTCGCGCGGAGACCCTCGGCGCGTTCGTAATCAGCGACCGTCGCGGCGCTGGTTACGCTCACGAGGAGGGGTAGCAGGATACGGGCGAGGCGCATGCTGACTCCTTCACATCTGAATTGCCCTTTTGTCCAGGATGCGCATAAGCTTAACACCAGAAAATCGATTCGAGGTGGCGACTCCATGAAGTCTGTACTGTGCGCCGTCGCGTCCGTTTTGCTTGTTTCAGCCGCACAGGCCGGGGATTATCCAGTAAGGCCGGTGCCGTTCACGGCGGTGCATTTGAACGATGTCTTCTGGGCGCCGCGAATCGAGGTGAACCGCACGGTCTCCATTCCTTTCGCCTTCGAGCAGTGCGAGAAGTCCGGGCGTATGTGGAACTTCGAACGCGCCGCCGCCGTTTTGCGCGGCGAGTCGGTTACCGACAAACGCCCGCCGGGCTATCCGTTCGACGATACGGATCCGTACAAGGTGATCGAGGGCGCATCCTACGCACTCAGCGTCAAGCCCGATCCGAAACTTGATGCGTATCTTGATGCTCTGATCGCGAAGATCGCAGCGGCCCAGGAGCCCGACGGCTATCTATACACGACGCGCACCATCGATCCGCTGAAATCGCATCCTTGGGCGGGGAAGTCGCGCTGGGAGCTCGAGAAGGACGACAGCCACGAGTTGTACAACCTGGGCCACCTGTACGAGGCCGCGGTGGCGCATTATCAAGCAACTGGCAAGCGGTCTCTGCTCGATGTAGCGCTGAAGACGGCGGAGCTCTTGGACCAGACGTTCGGTCCTGGCAAGCAGTCGATTTGGCCGGGGCACCAGATCACGGAGATGGGCCTGGTGAAGTTGTCCCGCGTGACCGGCGATGCGCGCTACCTGAACCTGGCCAAGTTCATGCTGGACGCACGCGGACCTGACGGCGGCAAAGGGGCAGGTCGCACTTACAATCAGTCGCATCAGAGGATCGCGGAGCAGTCCGAGGCCGTCGGGCACGCTGTTCGCGCGACGTATATGTATGCGGGGATTGCGGATGTAGCGGCGCTGACCGGAGATCCCGCGTACATCGCGGCGATGGATCGCATCTGGGGCAACCTGGTGGCGAAGAAGCTCTACCTCACTGGCGGCATTGGGGCGACCTCCTCTGGCGAAGCATTCGGGCGCGACTACGAGCTGCCCAACATGACCGCCTACAACGAAACCTGCGCGGCGATCGGCAACGACTACTGGAATCACCGGCTGTTTCTGCTGCATGGCGACGCGAAGTACATCGACGTGATGGAGCGGACGCTGTACAATGGCCTGCTCTCTGGCGTGTCGCTGGACGGCAAGTCGTTCTTTTATCCAAATCCGCTCGAGTCAAATGGACAACACCAGCGCAGCCCGTGGTTTGGCGTCGCGTGCTGTCCGGGCAATGTCACGCGATTCATGGCCTCCGTTCCGGGGTACATGTATGCCCAGACGGACGATGCAATTTACATCAACCTCTTCGCGGCCGGCAGCGCTGAAGTGAAGCTCGATGGCGGACGCGTGGTGAGCCTTGCGCAGGAGACGCGCTATCCGTGGGACGGCGTGGTGAAGGTGACGGTGAATCCCACAACGGCTGCGAAGTTCACAGTCAACGTTCGCATCCCAGGTTGGGCACGCGGCGAGCCCATGCCAAGCGATCTCTATCGCTTCACTGACAGCGTGAGCGAGCCCGTTGTGCTGAAGGTGAACCGGAAGGCCGTTCCACTGAAGATCGATAAGGGCTACGTCTCCCTGACAAGGAATTGGAAGAAGGGCGACGTGATTGAGTTGAGCCTGCCGATGCCGGTTCGCCGGGTGGCCGCGCATGACTCCGTGGCGGCGGACCGAGGGCGCATCGCGCTCCAGCGCGGACCGCTGGTCTATGCGGCTGAATGGACTGACAACCCGGATGGGAAGGTCCGCAACCTGATGCTTCCGGATGGCGCGAAGGTTACGGCAGACTGGCGCCCGGATCTGCTCGGCGGCGTCACGATCATTCGCAGCAGCGCCGTGGCGCTCGCCTTTGACGAGGACGGCCGCGTCACGAAGCAGGAACAACAATTCACCGCGATTCCCTACTACGCGTGGGCGAACCGCGGTCCCGGCCAGATGACAGTCTGGATCCCCAGTGCCGAAGCTTCCGCTAAACCGCTGGCCTACCCGACCGTCGCGACGACGAGCAAAGTGACGGTTTCGAATCGCCGCCGCCGGGATCCTCGAATGATCAATGACGGTGAGGAGCCTGCATCGTCGGTCGATCCGTCGTCGTACTTCGACTGGTGGCCTACGCGGGCCGCCACGGAGTGGGTGGAGTACACCTTCGCCTCAGCCGCGACTGTGTCGGAAGCCGAAGTGTACTGGTTCGACGATACGGGCCGCGGCCAGGTTCGAGTGCCGGCCTCCTGGCGGCTGCTCTACAAGGATGGAGACGAGTGGAAGCCCGTCCAGGCACAGAGCGCATACGGAATGGAGAAGGACAGGTACAACCGGGTCACCTTTGCGCCTGTCAGCACGACAGCGATGCGCCTTGAGGTCACGATGCAGAAGGAGTGGTCGGCGGGGATTCAGGAGTGGCGCTTGAAGTGATCCTCCGGCGAGCTGCCCAGGTGAGTTCTTCCGAGCGCAAGGGGTGAGACGCCGATGCGACGGGAAAGCACGTGGCGCCGGGACATTCAGCCGGTCCCGACAGAGATAAACCTCGAGTCGGGCAGATGCCAGCAGCTCCGCCACACCAATAGCACGTCCCTGCATGCCATCGAGCCCGATCCCAAGACCAGGCCGCGCAGTGAGGGCACGGCAGAGTCCTGCGCCTGGATAGTTACACCCGAACTACGCTCCGGGCGAAACAAGCCGCCCTGGACGGGCTGGAAGTCCACATCGACCAAGACGCACGTGCCAGGGCGAAGAAAACGGCGCACGGCGAGTAAACGCAGTATGGAAGCCTAGTTCCGATTCTGGCTAAGTTTTTTGTTTTGTTGGAGCGGGAGACGGGGCTCGAACCCGCGACGTCCAGCTTGGGAAGCTGGCATTCTACCACTGAATTACTCCCGCTCAGTGTGTAGCGGCTTACCCCGAATTCTACCAGATTCGTCAATCCTCGCCACTTTTCCTGAGAATTCGCCGCCCCGGCGGGCACTGTTTCATCGGAGACCCTCATGCCGCTCATTGACGACGACGCCGATGCCCCCATCGATCTTTCCCGCTTCGACGATGACTACCAGAGGGCCGGAATCCGGTACGGCGACGTCCCCGCAGATACCATTCCAGACGGCTACTACGAAGTCCGCGTCGAGGAGGCCCGGCTCAAACGCACGCCGCGCACGGGCAATCCAATGCTCATCTGGAAGTTGCGTATTCTCGGCCCGCAGTGCCGCAACTCGGCTCTGACCAAGACACGCGTCATCACGGCAAAGACCCTCGGCTTCGTCAAAGAGGATTTGAAGACACTCGGGATCAACCTCCAGCGCTTCTCCGACCTGGAGTCCCATTTGCCGGAGATGGAAGAGCGCGTCGTTACCGTTTATAAGCGCGCCTCGAAGGAGGGCTGGACCGACGTCTTCTTTACGAAGCCCCGCGCTGCTGCTGCCTCAGCCGACGCCCCGGTGAACGACTCTGCCCTGTTCCCGGCTGGCGTCGACGACGACCTGCCCTTCTAGCCGGCCGCCATCCCGCGATCAGCGGACGAGCGGATCTTCAATCCACGGCGGCGTCGCCTCGATCAGCCGCCCCAACTCCGGCTCGAGTTCTTCCATTCGGAGCTTCATCTTCCAGGCGATCTCGCGGTAGCTGAAGTGCCCCTTCACCCCGCTGCGGAGCTTTGAGATGTACTCCGCCTCTGCGAAATCCATCTTGAACAGGAACCGCGATTTGACGGCGAATGGAGTCAGGTAGTCCGCCGCTGGGCCGGGCAATCTGGCCGCCGCCGCCCTCGCCGCCTCTAGAGCGCCCCGGTACTCCGCTTCCAGTCCCGCACCCGCGATGGCCTGGGGTGTTGACCACCCGTGTTTCCACGAGTAGCGTTGCCGGTACTGCTGGCAGCGCCTGTGCCGGTGGAGATCGCGATACGCGCCGATGTCGATCAGCATGTCGTAGACGTACAGGCCGCCGCGAAACTCACGCAGCAGTTCGTCCCGCTTCGGCTTCGATTGCAGCGCCGTCTCCACCACTTCCATGCGCCGCCCGCGCGACCAGCCCAGCGCGGTCTCGTACAGCTCCCGGTACGGCCGGTCCGTTACCGGATAGAGAAGTGTGGCAGCGATATCGGCAAGCGTGTCCGCCGGCTTCACCAGGTCCACTTCATCGACAGCCTCCTCAGTGGCTGGCGGCAGATTCTGCGTGGCCCACTGGCGGAGATCCTCTTGCGCCCTCGGTGGGTATAGGTCGGGATCCACGTATTTGGCAAGCGTCGGAGCTACCGCCTCCTCCGTGAACGATCCCTCCAGGCCGCACGCCGGCTTCTCCGCGCACGCCGCCGCCACCTCCTCGCCGAGTTGACGAATCTCCGCGTAGTTCGACGACTTCAGGCGACGGATCTGCTTTTCCAGCGTTCGAATGCTGGTCACCTGCCCCACGCCCGTCGGCACGCCCAAAAACAGCAGATACCTTGCGACATCGAAAGCCCGCGCGGCGATGTTCCGCTGGTACGCATCGAGCTTCATCGACTCCGGCCTCGGCAGTTGTTCGGAGAGATGCTCGATCATCTTCTCGTGGATCCGCCGGTACGCGTAGATTAATGCCTGGCCCGCACGCTGGTATACGCCGGCCTGATCGGCGCTCAGCTCCGGCGGCGTTACGAAGCCCGACTTCGAAAAATCCTGGTAGCGCGATGACCGCGCCTGGCCATCCCAGAGCTGCTCGTCTTCTATCTCGATCGCGGCCACTTCGCTGACGCCTTCGAAGCACAGCGCTAAGTGACCCAGGTCGGCGATCGACGCGTGCCCGTATTGGAAGTAGAAGCTCTCGAGGAACTTCGACGAATCGTGCGTTCGGACCCATTCAATCGAGTCTCGAATCGAATCAGGCGACCGGCTGTAACGTGCAAGCGCGTACGCGAGCTTCTCGGGCGGCATGGGCCCAACGGTCAGGATGCGGGAGGTGGGTTGGGGGTGAGCCAAACCGCTATCATAACGGAAGTCTCTCCATGAAGATCCCTGTCCAGCGGCTTTCGCCCAAAGCACAATTGCCTGTTTATGCCCATGGCCCGGAAGAAGACGCCGGCATGGATCTGAAGGCGCTCGAGGAGGTGATCCTTGAACCTGGGGTGCCCGCGCTTGTACCCACCGGCCTGGCGATCGAATTGCCTCAGGGCTACGAAGCGCAAATCCGGCCGCGCAGTGGACTCGCTCTTCGCCACGCCATTACGCTGCCCAACGCTCCAGCGACCATCGATCCCGGCTACCGCGGCGAGATCAAGGTGATCCTGCTCAACCTCGGCCGCGAACCCTACCATGTCCACGAAGGCGACCGCATTGCACAGATGGTGATTGCGAAGTACGAGGGCATCCAGTGGGTGGAAGCCGAGTTGAGCGACTCCAGCCGCGGCTCCGGCGGCTTCGGTTCCTCCGGGCGCTAGGACTCTTTCTCGTGATTGACGTCGAACTGGATTGCGACGCGGCCTCCGACGGCAACCGCGACGCCAGCGGCCGTGTCTGTCCCGCGTACTTGTTGCCCGGCTTCGAGCGGTACGGCATCGAACTCGGTGATGAGAGCTGCTCGAAGGTCATCGAGCAGATCTTCATTCCAGGATACAGCGCCACCGGCATGCGCCCGAGGTTGCTCAACTCCAGCGTCGCCTGGCCCGTCCATCCCGGATCGAACAATCCTGCCGTGCCATGCACGATGATGCCGATGCGGCCGAGACTCGAGCGCCCCTCCAGCCGGCCCAGGATATCGTCGGCCAGTTCGAGTTTCTCTTCCGTGATCGCCAGCGCGAACTCGTTCGGCTGAAGAATGAACGTCTCCCCCGGAGGCACCACCACCGAACGCATCATGTCCTGGATGCCCGCCTTGTCGCGAATGTCGATGAATGCGTGGCGGCTGTGTTCGAAGACGCTGAACTCTGAGCCCAGGCGGAAATCCACTGAGCAACTGCCGTATTGATCGTCAGGAAGCGAGGGAGTCACTCGGATTCGCCCTTCGGCGATCGCACGGCGGATGTCCACATCGGAAAGGACCATGGGTCTTATCCTAGCGGGTGGGGGGCGGAAGGGGGGTGCGAGGGGTGAAACGGGGGATTGAACTGGAGCGGGAGACGGGATTCGAACCCGCGACATCAACCTTGGCAAGGTTGCACTCTACCAGCTGAGTTACTCCCGCTCGGCAGGTATTTCTCATTGTTGCGCCTTCACCTGCGTTCTGTCAATTTGCTCAGACCCTTGCAGCATCCATCGAACAATTTCCACCGAAAATGGCAGGTTTTCCTCACCCGCTTCAAATGTAGCTAACCCTTTGGTTTCAGAGTGTTACAAATATGTTTCGCCTGGGTCTTGCAGCTTGTGGATTTGTGATATTCTTAGGTTCGTTCGCGCGGCTGAAGCCCCGGGAGTAGGCCTCCGGGTATCATGGCGGCGCCGGGCGAGCGAATCCTAACCCAACCTTAGTCTTCAGATTTCCACCTGTGGAAAACCTGTGGATTTCGTGTGGGAGGTCTGTGTGCTGATGGTGACAAACAACTCATGGGAAACAATCAAACAAGAGCTCCACGGCAAACTCACTTCGGAGGCGTACCAGAATTGGGTTGCGCGCACCTCGTTCATCTCTCATGATGACGGGCTGCTCCGGGTTTCCGTCCCTGATGAGGTGACGAAATTCTGGATGGAGCGCGAGTACTCGGCTAAGGTGGAGTCCGCGATTCGGGAGCTCAGCCTTCCGGTCAGCGAGATTCGATACGAGTTGATGGGGGGAAGCGCACTCCACGTTGCGCAGCCTCCGGAGGTCCATCCGGAGCGAATCCAACCTACTGCTCAGTTTCAACCGGCTTCACGCCAGTTGAACCACCGACTGACCTTCAACAGTTTCGTTGTTGGCTCGTGCAACCAGTTCGCGCATGCAGCCTCCAAGGCGGTCGCCGCCTCTCCTTCAAAGTCTTACAACCCGCTGTTCATCTACGGCGGCAGCGGCATGGGGAAGACACATCTCGTTCATGCCATCGGCCTCGCTCTGCTCGAGTCCTTTCCGAAGATGCGCATCGTCTACACAAGCGGCGAGCGTTTCATGAACGAGATGATCAACTGCATCCGTACTGACCGCATGCAGGCGTTCCACGAGCATTACCGCAACGCCGACGCCCTGCTCATCGACGACGTCCATTCACTCGCCGGCAAGGAACGGACTCAGGAAGAGTTCTTCCACACGTTCAACGAGCTCTACGATCACCAGAAGCAGATCGTTATCACCAGCGACTCGCTGCCCAAGCAAGTGCCCGGCCTGGTCGAGCGTCTCCGCTCGCGCTTTGAATGGGGACTGATGGTTGACGTTCAACCGCCGGATCTTGAGACGAAGATGGCGATTCTCGATAAGAAAGCCGAGGCCGAAGGCATCCGCCTTCCTGAGGAAGTGCGCATCTTCATCGCCACGAAGACGAAATCGAGCGTGCGCGAACTTGAAGGCGCCTGGGTCAAGTTGCTGGCTTACTCCTCCGTCACCGGTGCGCCCATCAACCTCTCGATGGCGCAGCAAGTGCTCAAGCCGATCCTGCCGGCGCAGGAGCGCCGCGTCACGATCGACGCCGTCATCCGTTCCGTCGCGGAGCGGTACTCACTTCAGCCATCCCAGCTCAAACAAAAAACGAATGCGCACGAGATCGCGAAGCCTCGGCAGGTGGCCATGTACCTCGCCAAGGAGCTGACCTCTGCGTCTTTGCCTGAAATCGGACGGGCCTTTGGCGGCAAGCACCACACGACGGTCCTCCACTCCATCCGCAAGGTGGAAGAGACGCGCCAAAAGGATCCTGATTTGAACAGGCTGATTCACAGCGTAATCGACTCATTCAATTAGACTTGCTATGATTTCCACAGAAGGTCGTCTCACAGCACTGCGGCCTTCTGTGGAACTTTGCGCTGACGCCCGAAGTAGGCCTTGACAGGGGCCCCTCTTCCCACACCTGGACAGGACGCCAACGCTTTGAGTTTTGTATAATTTAGAGAGAATTTGACATTTCCACAGGACCTACTAATCCGGTTCCTTAAGACTATAGAATTCTTGGAGTCCGGTTCAGTAGTAGAGAAGGGGGTCGGCCGGTAATGGAGTTCACCGTCAGCAAGGGAGATCTGGTTCGCGAGCTGAACCTGTCGCAGGGCGTGGTGGAGAAGAAAACCACGATTCCCATCCTTTCGAATGTCCTAATAGAGGCTGACGGCGATCAGCTCACGCTAACCGCGACGGACCTCGAGCTCGGCATTCGCTGTACGACCCCAGCGAAGGTGAAGTCCGCCGGTGCGGGGACGATTCCCGCAAAGAAGTTATTGGACTACGTAAGACTGCTGCCCGACGCCGACCTTCAAGTGAAGTTCAGCGACACGCATTGGGCGAGCTTGGTGTGTGGTCGCTCGAAGTCCCGCATCGCGGGCATGTCGCGAGACAGCTATCCTGAGCTTCCCGAGATGCCGGCTGCGCTCGCGCAGATCCCCATCGGCCTGCTGGCGAACATGATCCAGAAGACCATCTTCTCGATCTCCACCGAGGAATCGCGCTTCACCTTGAATGGCGCATTGCTTCAGCTCAAGGACAAACTTGTGACGATGGTGGCCACGGATGGCCACCGCCTCGCGCTGGTCGAAGCGGAGAACCCTCTAGCCGCCGCAGAGACGGTCTATAAGGCACTGTTGCCGCGGAAAGCGATGGCGGAGATCCTGAAGTTCGCCTCCGAAGCCGAGGATAAGGATGCGCCCGTCGACTTTTCTGGCGATGAGAATCATCTATTCTTCCGTCTGGGCTCGCGGCTGCTGATCAGCCGCAAGCTGACGGGCAACTTCCCGGATTACGAGCGTGTGCTGCCGAAGAGCCACGCACATGCCGTGAGCGTGGGCCGGGAAGAACTGAGAGCATCCATCGAGCGTGTCTCGCAGTTCGCGGACGAACGTTCACGAGCCATCAAGCTTCGCTTCGCCGACAACGAAGCCACAGTCCACTCCTCGCTGTCCGAAAGCGGCGAGTCCGAGGACAGCCTGGCTGTCGAGTACGTCGGCCCGACGGTCGAGATCGGTTTCAACGCGCAGTACCTGCTCGACTTCCTCCGCGCCGTCGCTGAGAACCAGGTTTCGTTCCACTTCAAAGACGCTCAGAGCGCAGGCGAAATCCGCCCCTCGGGTGAGGGCGTCAACTATAACTACCGCTACGTCGTGATGCCAATGCGCATCTGAAGACACGTCGCGGCCAATCACGCACCCAGCCGCGTTGCGCGCGCAAGCGACGCCAGCGGCGGGTCCGTTTAAGTTGTTTCAACAAGGAATATCGAATTGAGCAATCCCGGTAACTACGATTCCAGCAGCATCAAGATTCTGGAAGGGCTGGAGGCGGTCCGTCTTCGCCCCGCCATGTACATCGGATCCACCGGCGAGTCTGGCCTGCATCACCTGGTTTACGAGGTTGTCGACAACTCCGTGGACGAAGCGATGGGCGGCTTTGCCGACGAGATCACCGTTACCATCCACATCGACGACTCCATCACGATCGTCGACAACGGCCGCGGCATCCCCGTGGACATCAAGAAGGATTATGGTGTCTCCGCCGCCGAGATCGTACTCACGAAGCTCCATGCCGGCGGCAAGTTCGACTCCAACTCGTACAAGGTGTCCGGAGGCCTGCACGGCGTCGGCGTAAGCTGCGTGAACGCGCTGTCCGAGATCTTTCATGTTGAGATCTGGCGCGACAAGGCCACCTGGGAACAGGATTACGAGCGAGGCATTCCCAAGGGTCCGCTAGAGAAGACCGGAAAAGCCGGCACCAAGACCGGGACCAAGGTCACCTTCAAGCCGGACGGCACCATTATGGAGGCGACGAAGTTCAACTTCGATACGCTCGCCACACGTCTGCGCGAACTCGCCTTCCTCAATAAGGGTCTGAAGATCACACTCGCCGACGAGCGCACCGATCCCGTCAAGTCGCACGAGTTCTACTACTCCGGCGGCATCAGCGAATTCATCCGCCACTTGAATCGCGGCAAGAACGTTCTGCATGAAAAGCCGATCGCCATTGAAGGTGAGCGCGAATTGCCAACCGGCGGTGTCCTGATGATGGAGATCGCGATGCAGTGGAACGATTCGTACTCGGATCAGATCTTCTGCTTCGCCAACAATATCAACACCCGCGATGGCGGCACGCATCTCACCGGCTTCCGTACGGCCCTCACACGCACGTTGAACGCCAGCGCCCGCTCGGCCGGACTACTGAAGGACCTGAAGGACAGCAACCTTGGCGGCGACGACGTGCTGGAAGGCCTGACCGCCGTAGTGAGCGTGAAGCTGCCCCAGCCGCAGTTCGAAGGCCAGACCAAGGGCAAGCTGAACTCCGACATCGGCGGATTTGTCACGCAGATCGTCAATGAGAAGCTCACCGAGTTCTTCGACAAGAACCCCTCGGTGATGAAGAAGATCATCGGCAAGGCCGTCGACGCGGCCCGGGCTCGTGAAGCGGCCCGGCGTGCGCGCGAGCTCACTCGCCGGAAGGGGGCGCTGGATTCCGGCGGACTGCCCGGCAAGCTCGCCGACTGCCAGGAGAAGGATCCCACCCGCTGTGAGCTGTTCATGGTGGAGGGTGAAAGCGCTGGCGGCACCGCAAAGACGGGCCGCGACCGCAAATACCAGGCGATTCTCCCGCTGCGCGGCAAGATCCTGAACGTCGAGAAGGCCCGCTACGACAAGATGCTGGGCCACGAAGAGATCCGCACCATGATCACGGCCATCGGCACGGGCATCGGCAAGGACGACTTCGACATCAGCAAGCTGCGCTACCACAAGATCATCCTGATGACGGACGCCGACGTCGACGGCAGCCACATTCGTACGCTGCTGCTCACGTTCTTCTTCCGGCACATGCAGGAGCTGATCACCCGAGGACACGTCTTCGTCGCTCAGCCGCCGCTTTACCGCCTGAAGAAGGGCAAGAGCGAGAAGTACATCAAGGACGACAAGGAGTTCGTTCGCGAAATCTTGCGCCGCGCAACCGACAACGTTCACGTGCTGGTGGGCGAGGACGGCGCCACGCGCCTGGAGGGCGGCGAACTACGTCAGTTCCTGATGGCCCTCGATGAGTTCCAGCAGCTCTATTCGCGCCTGGAGCGGCGCCTGGTGGACACGCGCATCGTCGAAATCCTGGCGAACCCGCAACTCGCGCTGGACACCAAAGCGGACTTCGCCGACGAGTCCAAGATGCAGGTGCTGGCTGACGCGCTGACGCCGCTGGGGCTGAAGGTCCGGCTGGAGCCGGACGAGCAGCATTCGACGCTGAACGTCGTCTATCACGACGATTCCCACGGGGACCGTATCATCGGCATCGAATTTGCGCAACACCCCGAGTTCAAGCGTTTCAGGGCCTTCGCCCGCCAAACGGAGAAGCTCAACCGGCCGCCCTTCGTCGTCGTCAAGGACGTGCGCCGGGAGACCATCGCCAACTGGCGCGACCTGATCGCGCACCTCAAGAACGAAGGCACGCGCGACTGCTCCATTCAGCGCTACAAGGGTCTGGGCGAGATGAACCCGGACCAGTTGTGGGACACCACGATGAACGCCGAGTCGCGCACTCTTCTCGAGGTCAAGCTCGAGGATGCCGTGGAAGCCGAAGAGATCTTCACCACCCTGATGGGCGAAGACGTCGAGGCCCGCCGCAAGTTTATTGAGACGAACGCGCTCGACGTGCGCAATCTCGACGTCTAGCAGGGGCGTCGATTGGCGGTCATGTGCAAAACTGTCCGCAATGGACAGAAACAGCTCGTTCCGCCAGCACGTTGAACGGCTTCTGCGCATTTCTCCGGAAGCAAAACCGGAGGTCTACCGCAATGTGTTCAACGCGGCTGAAGTCATCTCGCTCAACTACGCACTGGAGCTGCTGCTTTCGGCCGGCATCGCCACATTGGGTCTGGTGCTGAACAGTCCAGCCGTCGTCATCGGCGCCATGCTCGTGTCGCCTTTGATGGGGCCGATTCTGGCGTCGGGCCTCGCGCTCGCCGCATCGGATCTCTACCTCGGGATCAAGGCTCTGGTCGCCCTGATTGTAAGCGTCGTCGCCGCCGTGTCATTCTCCGCGGCCCTGGTCTGGCTTCTGCCGTTCCACGTCCCTACGAGCGAGATCCTCGCCAGAACGCAGCCGAATCTTCTTGATCTGGGAGTCGCGATCCTCTCCGGACTGATCGGCTCCATCGTCATCTGCCGCGGCGGCGAGGGCGGCGGCGTCACCGCGATGCCGGGCGTCGCCATTGCCGTCGCATTGATGCCGCCGCTTTGCACGGTGGGCTTCGGCGTTGGCAGCGGCTTCGACTGGGCGATCATGTCCGGCGCGCTGCTGCTGTTCCTGACCAACCTTGTGGCGATCTCCGCCAGCGCCTTCATCGTCTTCTACATCGTCCGCATGGACGCCCCTGACGTTCGGGAATCCATCCAGCTCATTCTTCGCAAGAGCGAGCACACGGACTGGATCGACCGGTTGATGCGCCGCACCACGCTCTCGTCAGCCTTCGGTGATATCGGCCGCATGCGCTACCGCACGCTGCTCATCCTGTTGGTGTTCATCCCGCTCTACATCCCACTGCAGCGTTCCTTCAGCCAAGTCCGCGACGAGACCATCGGCCGCACCGCGGTTCGCGAAGCTGTGCGCATGATCGCTCCGCAGAGCAGCATCTTCAACCAGGTGGTGGACATCACGAAGGAGCGCGTCATCGTGCGCCTGATGGTCACCTCCGACTACACCGAGGAGAGCGTCGAGCAGGCGCGCGCGTTGTTGATGCGCCGCACGGGCAAGGATGCCAGCGTCGAGGTACAGCGCGTGGCCGGCCAGCAGGATTTGCAGCTTCTGCGCGACACCCTCAACTCGCGAAACATCGCGGCCGCCGTCGATCCCTTCTCGGACCTGGAGCGCGTGGGAACCGATCTTGTGATGCGTGTCGAGAAGGCGCTGAGCGAGGCCTGGCCCGCCTCGGCCGCGCCTCGCAAGAATGCCGAGGTCGCTCTCGACAGCGAAGGCATGTTGATTCGTGTCCCCTACACGGCCCCGAAGGCGCTGGAGCCTGCGGCTCTTGAAGCGATCTCGATCGCGCTACGCTCCAAGCTGCGCAGCCAGAAGGTGCGGCTGGAAGCGATCCTGGAACCGGCTGCGCTACCCGCGCGCCAGCGTCAGAGATAGATGCGCTTCACGCGCTGCCCGATGCCGCACAGGATGCTGTAGCTGATGGTGCCCGCAACCCGCGCGATCTGTTGCGCGTCGAGCGAGACGCCCGCTTCGCGACCCAGCAACGTCACCGCATCGCCCGGCGCGAGTTCCGGACAGTCCGTGATGTCGATCGTCGTCAGGTCCATCGAGATCGCGCCGAGGATCGGCACAAGCTTGCCGCCGGCGATCACCTTTCCCTTGTTCGACAGCCGGTGGTGCACGCCGTCCGCGTAACCCGCGGCCAGCACCGCCATGCGCGTGTGACGCTCGCAGCGGTGAATCCCGCCGTAGCCGACCAGCGCGCCCGGTGGCAGGTCCTTCACTTCGAGGATTCTCGCCTTCCAGTTCATCGCGGGCCGGACTTGAAGCACAGGCTGTGGTGCGTCCCCTCGAGCCGGGCTGACATATCCGTAGATCGCGTGGCCGGGGCGGACCATGTTGCCCCAGGCTTCACGCCGGCCGTAGGCCACGGGAATCGTGCTCGACAGGTGGATGTACTTCGGCTCGATTCCGGCACGGACGAAGGCCTCGCGAACCGCGGTGAAGTGGCGGATCTGTTCGACGGTCTGCGGTGACGTGTAGTTCCCCGCGGACGCGAAGTGGGTCATCAGTCCTTCGATGCGCGCATGTTTGGATTCGAGAACCGCCTGGACGATCTCTTCTGGCCTGGCAAGTGTGCCGAGCCGGCTCATGCCGCTATCGATGCTCAGGTGAAACTGCAGCGGCCTCCCCATCGCCGCTGCCATCCGGTCGTAATCGCGCAGTTGACTGAGCGATTGGATGCACGGAGTCAGGTCATAGTCGATCAGCGCCGGGCGCTCGAAGGCGAGGAAATCGCCCATCACAAGGATGTGCGCGCTGATGCCGCCCTGCCGCAGCGTCACGCCCTCTTCGACGTTGCTTACGGCCAGCCACCGCGCGCCTTCCTGCGCCAGTACGCGCGAGACTTCAACGGCCCCGTGACGGTAGGCATCGGCCTTCACCACGGGCATCACTTCCACGCCATTGCCCACGGCGGCGCGGATCGCATGGAAGTTCTCCGCGATCTGGCGGCGCGAAACCTCCACCCAGCAGCGGTAAGTCACCGGAATCATGAACTTCTATTTTCGCGAACTACGCAGTTCCTCGAAAAGCCGCTCGTACTGCGTGGTTACCGCGTCCCAACTGTAATGTTGCCTGACGCGCTCCGCCGCCGCCTGCCGGTACTGGTTCCGCTGTTCCTCGGTCATCGCCAGAACCTTGCACAGCAGAAGCGACAACTCCTCTTCGTCCTTGAAAGGGATTCCGGCTTCCCCTGCCACTTCGTGGTTCTCTTCGGTCATCAGGTACAGCACCAGCGCCCCGCGTCCCATGGCTTCGATCAGCGCCGGATGCGTTCCGCCGACTTCCGTCGCGTGGATGTAGGCGAACGAATTGGCCTGAAGTTCGTGGTAGCCGTCGCCGTAAATCGCGCCCGGCACGACGACACGCGGGTCGCGCGTGTCCCGCACCTCGCGGATGTAATCCGCTGCGTACGGCGCATCGCCGATCAGCGCCAGTTTGAGATCCGTCTCCACGCACTCGAGTGCGCGTCTGACCATCAGCGGGTTATTCTCACGCTCGAAGCGGGTCACGTAAAGGAAGTACCGTCGCGGCTCCAGGCCGAGTGTCTTCAGAGTTTCGCCCGGCGGCACTGGCCCCATCGGAGCGCCGTACGGGATGAACGTCGACTCGCACCCGTAGCGCTTCCGGTAGTATTCCTCGATCTTCACCGCATCCGTGACAACGCGCGTCGGGCAGAAGGTGGAGAGCCATTCCGAGACCAGGTACCACGTCTTCGCCAGGATGTTCCACTTCTTCCGCTTTCGCTCCAGCCCGTCGACGTTCAGCGCAACGGGCATGCCCTTCATGCGCGCCAACGGCGTGAAGATGGCATTCGCGCCGTTGCAGTAGAGCGCGACGTCGTGCGGGTCCTTCCGGAGGTCGAAGGTCGAGGAAAAGGTGTGTGCGATGGTCTCCAGATATTTATGCCGCACCGGAGGCAGGTACTTCAGCCGGACGCCCCGGTACACCGGCTCCGCATGGCGTTCCCGGCAGTAGACCGTCACTTCGTGGCCGCGCTCCACGAGCCGGACGGAGAGTTCTTCAGCGAATGTCTCGAAGCCGCCGTACCTGGCCGGAATACCGCGCGTGCCGAGAATGGCGATCCTCATCGCGATGCCACCCCGTCATGCGTCGCGCTCTGCCTGGCTTGTGTTTCAGCTCTGAGCGGTCTGAGCACTGGAAGCGAGAGTCGCCGCCTCCTTCACTTTCCTCTTCGGGCCGGGATGGCTCACAGGCTCGTAGTGGAACCACGCCGCCATGTAGTCGTCGCTTACCCGTTTGCGCGCCATGATCTGCTTCCGCTTCTCCCAGACGCGCTTCCACTGCTGGGCGACCGTCCAGAACGCCTTGAGCGAATAGTGCTCGTAGAGCAGGCAGCAGCCCACCACCACCAGGTCACGGGCCGTCACCGACAGCCAGTACCGGCGGTAGAGGTCGCCGCTCATGTTCTTGATGCGCATTAGGAAGCGGTTCTTCACCGAGTGCATGTTGATCTCGCGCGGCAGGGCACGCCGGTTCCCCGGCAGCACCGCCCGCACGTGATACCCGCGCGCATAGGGCGTATAGAGGCACCGCCAACCCATGATCTGCGCACGCCAGGCGACGTCGGCATCCTCGCGGTAGACGAAGAAATCGGGGTCGAAGAATTCTCCATCCACCGAGATGTCGTCGATCATGGTACGGCGGTAGAGCGCCGCCGCGGCGGTGGCTCCGAAGACGTACTCACGTTTCAGGTAGTGGCCGTTGTCCAGTTCGCGGCTGCCCCGGTCCAGATGGCGCAGGTTCGGGGTGAAGTAGATGCCGGTCGAGTCCACGCGCGGCCTGGCTTCGATGTCGAAGTCCGGGCTCAT
This sequence comes from Bryobacteraceae bacterium, assembly GCA_050789245.1. Classification (GTDB taxonomy): domain Bacteria; phylum Acidobacteriota; class Terriglobia; order Bryobacterales; family Bryobacteraceae; genus PNKE01. The sequence goes on from JBOZRR010000047.1 coordinate 287,846, forward strand.
CGCCAGCAGCTTTCCGCAGACAGCACCGATGCGGTTGTCCAGCCGTCCGGCTTCCAGCATCGCCTGGATGAAGTACGGCATCAGGAGGACGTCCGGGTTCAGCGTGAGGATCCACGAGCCGCGCGAAAGGCGTATGGCTTGGTTTTGCGCCTCGGCGAAGCCGATGTTCTTGGTGTTCAGAACGATCTGGCAGCGGTCTTCATAGTTCTCCAGGATGTCCAGCGTGCCGTCCGTGGAGTTGTTGTCAATGACGATGATCTCGATCTGCGGACCCTTCTGGGCCAACACGGATTCGAGACATCGCTTGATGTACCTGCCGCTGTTGTAGGTCACCAATGTGACCGAAATCAGTTCATTCGAAGCCATGAAAAGTAGGCAAATGCTCCCCAGATCTACTCAAGTACGAGACTCCACACGACCGGCACACCGATCTCCGAATGTCCCTCTGCCCAGGAGCCTGCGCCCCTTCCAGAGATGACCCACGGCAAGCCGGACCACTTGACCATAGACCCCCAACGGCTGGATTGTCCGGCGCTGAAAGGTCCCCGTTACAGCGCGCGGTACAGCACCCAGGATCACCGCGCAAGACACCATCCATCGACCCGGAAGGGTATAGTGCCTGGCGGCGTACTTCAGAAGACTACCATACCAGTATAACTGCTTGGTTCCCCAGGAGATCGACGCCAGGGAGTGTCCTCCGGCATGGATCGCCACAGCATCGGGTACATATGATACGCGGAATCCGGCAGCCCGGTTTCGGTTCATGAAATCAACATCTTCGAACCAGAGCGGATGGAAGTCTTCATCGAATCCGCCCACCGCCTGCCAGGCGTCCTGCCGGATCATGACGAAGGCCCCGGCAGGCTGTTCAACCTCAGCAGGTTTCGTCAGGTCCAGATCGAGACATCTGTAACGCCAGTTGACGGGATTGCGCGGCCATAGACGATTTACACCCAGGGCCTCCAATGCCAAGACTGATGCGCTGGGGAGCCTTCTGACGCAGAAACCCACCTGCGGTTGGCCATCCTCGCCCACCAGCATTCCGCCCACCGCTCCGGCCCCTGTGCGGCTCAATTCCGTGGTCATCGCGTCCAGGCCCTTCACGATTCGCGCATCGGGGTTCAGCACAAGGATGGCTTCGCAATCTGCCAGTGTCCCGAAGCCGAGGTTCACCGCGCCGGCGAATCCGAGATTCGCGTTCTGCGGCAAGACCTCCACGCCCCTAACCTGGCCCGCCAGTCGCACGGTTTCATCCTGAGATCCGTTGTCGATCACCACCACGCGGCCACCGCGCGCAAGGACATGCGCCCGGCAGGACTCCAGGCACGCGTCAATGTGGCGCGCCGAGTTCCAGGTGACGATGACGGCGCCGATCTTCATGGGGTACTCATCCCGCCAGGCGGAAGTACATCCGCCAGTAACTGTCGCGGCTCAATTCCCGCAACTGGCGTTCGCTCTCTTCGAGCACTTCGGACAGGCGCTCTGGATCGGCCGGCGCCCGCATGGCGCCCGAGAGTCTCAGTCCTTCGAGTTTCCCCCGGAGCCACGCCCATCCGCAACCGTGGCGCATCGCCACGGCACCCCACAGCAGTTGAGCTACAGCTACTGGCCATCCATACCGGCTCACCCAACCGCGTGGATAGTGCTTGGCCACCAGCAACACCTGGTTGCGAGCGATGAGCCGGACCATTTCCTTGCTCCAAGCGCCGAGTGTCGCGCTGCCGGCATGCTGAGCCACCGCGTCCGGCACATACACACCATGAAGCCCTTGCAGTGCGCAGCGCAGCCCGAAGTCCACGTCCTCGAGATATGACCCGAAGCGCTCGTCGAGCGACCCTACCTTTTCGAGCAGCTCCCGCCGCAGGAGCGCTGCCGTGAGCGGCGGGAAGAAGATTCGCCTCGGTTCCAGCCAGACGCCCTCGCGAGGTTCTCCATGTCCCGCACGCCACGCGGTGCCACCCCTCGAGAGCAGATCGAAGGCGCCGTCCAGCACGTCCCGCCGCTGGGAGTTGATCAGGCAGGGCGCGGCGAACCAGCAGCCCTGCCGCTCCGCGGCGTCTGCCAGCCGATTCAGGAATCCGCTTTCCAGCCATACGTCGTTGTTTAGGACGAGTACCCATTGCGACCGCGCCCGTTTCCAGCCTTCGTTCACTGCCCGGGCAAACCCGTAGTTTGCGCCGAGTTCCAACACCGTTGCGCCGTGAGCACGAGCGCAAGCGACGGACCCGTCCGTCGAGCCGTTGTCGACTACGATGATTTCCCTGGGGGCTTGCTCCTGTCTCTCAATCGACTGGAGCGCCTGCTCAAGGAGCGCCTCCCGGTTCCACTGCGGGATTACCACGGAGACGTCGCGCATCATCGGTTACCAGGATGTGAAGATGCTTTCCAGGGAAAGGAACCTTGCGGGGAACGACAGGCGGGCTTGAGGGCAGTGTATCACCGCCCCGGCCTCCGGGCAAACCTCTTTTTGGCCAGGAAGTAGAGGTTATTGAACCCATCGCGCCACGGGTTCAGCTTGATTTCGCCGAGCCGGGATGAGTACAGGATCGAGATCTCCCGGAACTTCGCCGTGGGATGCAGGAGCGCTTCGATCTTAATCTCCTCGCTGAACGCCATGCTGTCCGATTCGAGGATCATATCCCTCAGAATCGACCGCCGGAAGACCCACATGCCGCTCTGCGAATCGTGGATCCACCGGAAGAAGAGGATCGACATCGCCACCGACAGGATCAAGTTCCCGATCCTGTGCTTCATGCTCATCGCTTCCGGGTCTTGCACCGGGAACCGAGAGGCGTTCAGAAAGTCCACCTCGAGATGGAGGAAAGCTTCCAGCAGGTAGGAGATCGCATCCGGCGGGTAGCTGTGGTCGCCGTCGAGCGTGACGATGACATCGCCCGTCGCCATGCCGAAGCCCTTCTTGTATGCGCGTCCGTAGCCTCTGACATCCTCACGGAAGACGATGGCGCCGAAGCTTCGCGCCACTTCTGACGTCCGGTCCGTCGAGCCGTTATCCACGACGATGACTTCATCGACGAATTCGGGCATTCGGCTCAGGACCTTTTCAATTCCCTGCTCCTCATTCAGGCACGGGATCACAACGGTGATTTTCAGATTCTTGTACACAGAGGCTCGGAAGCGGCGCAACCGGTGCGCGAAACCTCCATTGTAGGGTGATCGGGCGATCCAGGGGAGCCTCTCGTGGAGCGGCGCTATCATGAGGGTGTGATTCTACGGCTCGCCGCACTGACATTGTTTGCGCTCTCCGTCTTCGCGCAGGAGACCGCCCCTCATGTTTCGCCCGCGGTGCCGCGCCCTATCGACCTGCCGCAGGTGAAGACCGTCTACGTAGTCACCATGTCCTTCGGGTTCGACCACTTTCTGGCGAATCAGATCGGCAACTCGGGCCTCTTCCAGGTGGTGACCGATCCAGCGCTGGCCGACGCAGTCCTCGTGGAAGGGCTCGGGCCGGAGACTGAGCGGCGCTTGAAGGAACTCTATCCCGTGGCGGAGGTGGAACCGCCCCCGGCCGACGAAAGCAAGGAGCAGGAGGGGAAGACCGGCGAGTCAGGGATCAGCCTGAAGCCCGACCTCACTGTCCGCAAATCCACCTTCAGCAGCGGCAAGGGGAACATCTTCCTGGTGGATCCCAGGGCAAAGGCCGTCATCTGGTCGACGTTCATTCGCAGGCGCAATTCGCTGGCCGACGAACTGAACCGTGCCGCCGGCTCCGTCGCCGACCGGTTGAGGGATACGGTCCAGAAGCTCAGCGCCGCGCCTTCGCGGTGAGCGCCGACCTGTAAGACTGCTCCAATTCTCGTGCCATCCGAGGCATGTTGTGGTTCACCAGGACGTGCTCCCGCGCGCGCCGCGCCATAGCCTCCGCCTCTCCTGGCTTTTCGAAGAGATCCACGATCGCTTGAGCGAAGGCCTCGGGCGTATCCGCAAGCCGGCAGTTCGTTCCATCTTTATCGCCAAGACCTTCGGCGCCAAGGCGGGTGGAGACCACGGGGATGCCGCAGGCGAAGGCCTCGAGCAGCTTCACGCGAATTCCGGAGCCGCTCAGAATCGGACAAACGAACACGGCCGCGCGCCGCATCGGCTCATGAATGTCCGGCACGAAACCCAAGATCTCGACGGCGCCGCCATAGGTCGGAATGGTGTGCACCGGCGGCGGGTCGGAGCCGATTACAAGGAGCTTCGCGTCCGGCGATTTCCACAGGACCTGAGGCATTACGTTTCGGAGGAACCAATTCAGCGCAGCGGTGTTCGGTGAGTGCCGGAAGCTGCCGAGGAATAGCATGGTGCACGGCTCGCGGTCGCACGGCTCGAACCCGTACTCGCTGACATCAATGCCCGCGCGGACGTGATCGTCGATACGGTTCTTCAGGCCGGGAAGAAACGACAGCAGGTAGCGCTTATTTTCCGCGGTGCAGGTCTGGACGCGGTCCAGCGTTGGCAGCAGTTTCAGTTCAAATCGAAGCGCCCGCAGGTACTCCCAACTTGCCTTGAACTTCTTGAATGCCGGCATTGACGGGAGACCGCGCCCGATCGACTGAAAGAAGACATCGTGTTCGAAGAGTACGCAGGCGATCTGACGGAAATCCGCCGCGTACTGGCCCATGTTCGTGTACTCGAGTTGCAGCACGTCCAACTTGTGGAGGAACAGTGTGCGGTGGATCATCCACTCAAGATCCGGGTTGCTGAACTCGCGTACCGCGGCTGGAATTGCCGATGCGAAACTCGACGGCTGCCCGCTCATGCGTACCATGAACTGCATCGACCGCGTAACCGGTGCCAGTTCCTGGTGCGGTCCGATCTGGTCCCTGGCGTCCAGGAGAGCGATCAGGTGCAGGTTTGTCAACGGGCCAAGCTGGCGAATGGTCTGGTGCATGAAGACTCCGCCGCCGTGTACCGGAGGGCAGACCGCGTACGGGGACACAAACAGGACACCCAGCTTGTCGCGCAGTGCATCCACGTGCTCGAAGCGGTCGCGGAAGTAGCCGCCCATCGGCCGCCGGAATGCCTCAACGTCATCGATTACGGCCAGGCTTCGGGCGCGCCAGCGCGCTGCCGGCGCCTGGGGAAGTTGCAGGAACGCCCGAGCCATACCCGACAACGATGCTCGTTCCGGCGATGGGCCTGTCAGCATGCTCACGTACGCTCCCGCGAGCGCATGCGCGAAGTGAGAAGCCATCCAGCCCGGCTTGTGAATGTTCTTCCACGTGAACAGCAGGAAGTTCTTCGAGACGACACCGTCGATGTACTCCCGCGAGAACTTCTTTCCGATCGTGCCCCTGTGCTCGTGCCACACGTGGCTGGCAGGCTGGTAGAACACCTTCCATCCGCGCTTCCACGCCAAGTAGCCGATGTCGGTGTCTTCGAGGTAGAACGGCTTCAACAGTTCATCGAATCCGCCGAGCTCCAGGAACTTCCTGCGATCGAACGCGCATGAGCCGCCGCCGCCGTAGAAGCACGGGTACGGCACGTTGATCTCATCATCCAGCCTGTGCCGCACCCGCAGGGCACCCTGAGACCAAGTACCCTGAGTGAGCCCCGTCTCTTCCCTCTTTTTCGCCGGATCGCTGAAGAAGATCTGGCAGGAGACCGCAAACATGGTTTCGTCGGTGAAGCTGTCCAAAAGCGGCTTGAGGAAATCGGGCGCGACGCGCATGTCGCTGTTCAACAGCACGACGATGTCGTTGCTCGCCTCGCGGAATCCGCGGTTGGAGCCGCCGCCAAAACCGAGGTTCTTCTTGAGAGCCACCAGCTTCACTCGGGGATATGCCGACCGCACGAAATCAGCGCTTCCGTCGGTGGACCCGTTGTCGACGACGATCACTTCGTTGCGCGCATTGCCGGCCATGGCTTCGAGCACCGACGGCAGGTATTTCTCGAGAAGATCGCGGCCATTCCAGTTCGGGATCACAACGGACGCGGCACTCGTGTCCGGCATCGTGTTCTTCGGCCGGCGTGCACGGCCTAGCAGAACCCAAAGCAGGTCCGTCAGAGCCAGCGTGAGATAGGAGATCAGCGCCGCCACCGGAGCCAGGAGCGCAAGCGGGAGCTGCCTGAGGATTCGAAGTGCGTGGCTCATGGAGTCGACGTGGAGCTATCCTGCCAAGTCGGGTCCTAGGCCGATCTTCCGTCCCAGCCGTACCCAGCGTGAAGCCTGCGCCGCACCGAGCAGTTCCCGTACACGGGTCAGTTCCGTGTCCAACTCCTGGGCCCAATTGGTGCGCTCCACGACCGTCGCCTCGGCCTTGTCGATCAGCTTCACGCACTCAGCCAACTCTTTGTCGCGTGCGGTCAGAAGCTCCCGTGCCGTGGCGAGCTCCTTGTCGAGGCGGGCTGCCCATTCCTGGGCCTCCTTCACCGCCTTCTCATCCAGCGTGTGGATTTGCAGCATCTCATCGCGCTCGGACTGGACCGCCGCGAGCCACTCATTCTTCGTAGCCAATTCCGCTTCAAGCTTCTGAATATGCTGCTCTCGCTCGCGTAGTATATTTGCGGCGCCAGGCACATAGACGTAGGTCGGGGCGCCCGTTTGCGGCTGCAACGCACATACGGCGACGAAGAAGTGCGCCTCTTCGGGCCGCGGATCTTCCCTGACCATCGAGACGTCGGCCGCGCCTGTCAAGGTAGTGCCGCAGGGCTGGAAGACGATCCCTTCGAGGTGGTTCTGCACGAAGATTGTGACTGACGGGAAGAACTCCTTGAGTGCTGTGCGGAACTCCTCGAATTCGAACTCGTACACATGATACGGATTCGGCCCCGACAGCCGCCGCGATTCCGCGTAGTACAGCTTATTGGGCGTCGAGACGATGAACTGGCCGGCGGGCGAAAGCAGCCGGCGCGCCTGCTCGAGAAGCTTGCGCCACTCGGTGAGATGTTCGATCACCTCGAAGGCCACGATCAGATCAAAGGACTTGTCGTCGAACGGAAGATCGGTTGCCGAGGCGGGCAGGTAGCTGAGGTTCGGCGCCGTGTATGCCTGTGCGGCTCCAGCAACGGCCTCCTCCGAGACGTCAATGCCTGTCGCGCTCTGGGCGAGCTTCGCGAGTTCCGCGGTGCCGTACCCCATCCCGCAGCCGATATCGAGCACCCTTTTGCGGCGGGCCAACCGCGCCGCGAACGAGTAACGGGAAAAATGCTCGTTCCACAAATCGACATCCACCTGTCCGGGGACGAGACGCTCTCCGGTGAACTCAGCCAAGCCGTGCCTCCGTCAGTTGTATCTTCGGCTCGAGCCTCGCGTTCACGTTGATCTTGCACGGCAGATGGATGTAGCCGTAGATCTGGCTTTCGGAGTGACCCATCTGGAGGGTGATCGCGTTATCGATCCAGTCACACATCCGGTACGAGACCAGCGTCCCATCCGCGATGGCAGGGGAGAAGCTGAAGTTGCTGGGGTAAAGCGCCGGGATCTGCATGTGGAAGTCGACCGTGTAAACGTCGCCCGCCCGCATCGGGGCCAGCTCGACATCCTCCCGCCGCGTGTTCGTTCCCGCAAAATCGACGCCGAGGTGATTACGGAGCATGAATCCGACGTTCGGGAGCGTGATGTCCTCTTTTGCGCGGACGCTGATCCGAACAATGCAGACACTGTCCGGCCGGAGGATCTGCTGCTTCCGTCCGAACTCGTCGAGCACGGCGATTCCGAGGACCTCGGCTCGTCCGTCCCCGTGGCGATGGTCAATGTTCGGCAGCTCTCTCACCACCTCCGGCGCCTCAAACCGGCCGGAAGTCCTATCGGCCGGCATCGCTTTCAGGTCCAGGTAGGCTGAGTCCTTCTCAGTCATAGCGGCTAGGTACTTCGCGATGACCTTGTCCGTTTCGCCGATTGCCCTCACGCCGCCGCGGTCGAGCCAGAGCGTGCGGTCTCCAAGTGCTTTCACATCGCCAGTAGCATGGGAGACAAACAGGATGGTTACCCCGCGGTCGCGCATCTCATGGACTTTGCGCATGCAACGCTGCCGGAAATAAATGTCGCCAACCGCAAGGGCCTCGTCGACGATCAGGATCTCCGGTTCGACGTGAATCGCCACAGCGAACGCCAAGCGAACGACCATCCCGCTGGAGTAAGTCTTTACCGGTTGGTTGATGAAGTCACCGATCTCAGCGAACTGCTCGATGTGCCTGTAGATTGCATCCACCTGCTGGCTGCTGAAGCCCAGGATGGCGGCATTCAGGTAGACGTTGTCACGGCCGGTGAACTCGGGGTTGAAGCCCGATCCAAGTTCGAGCAGCGCCGAAACCCGTCCGCCGACGTGGACTTGTCCCTCTGATGGCGCCAGGATGCCTGCAACAATTTGCAGGATCGTGCTCTTTCCCGAGCCGTTCTCCCCGATGATGCAAAACGTCTCGCCGCGATTCACCTCGAAGGACACATCACGCAATGCCCAGAAGTCGTCGTGAAAGCGTCTCCGGTTGAGCGTGAGAAGTTCCTTCAGACGATCACTGGGTGTTCGGTAGATGGGATAGCTCTTGGAGACCCCTTGAAAGGAGATCAGGCTCACTTGGATGAATCCATCGCGGCTGCAGGCTCCCGCCTGGCCACTAACTCGACTCTACTCAAGGCCTGCAAGTGGTGTCAATTCAATAAGAAGGGGGTAGGCACAAAGCGAGGGCGACCGCCGGATCCTTGTCCGCGCCCCTCTTCACCCGAGGGACTCAATCCGGCCTGCGTTGAACCTCAATCATGCGGGGCATTCGTCCGCGCGCCTTCGGGCTCATAGCCGTCCCGAATGGGCGCTGGAGGTGCGCAGCCAGGCGAGGCAGATATCCGGTAGCCGCCCTGCAAGGTGGTCTATCTCGATGAATCAGCCTCCTCTCCCGCAGCCGATCGAAGAGTCCCATCCCATGGGGATCTTGCCCCGGCCGCGTTGCGCGGTATGGCGGAGATGGCCGGGAATAATCACCGCCATCTCTGCCTTCAATATGGACCCGGCCTCAAGATGTGTCAACCCCTTTAATTCAAGGGAAACAGCCCTGATAGTCTGTTATTTGACAGTCGATTCCGGTTCTCTGTACGCTGGTAAATGGTCACCGTGCCGGTGTAGCTCAGGTGGTTAGAGCGACGGTCTCATAATCCGTAGGTCGTAGGTTCGAGTCCTACCGCCGGCACCATCCCGACCTCAACTTCTCACGATGTATTCGTAGATGCGCATGAGTTCGTCCATCGAGTAGTACTCGATCTCGAGACGGCCGCGTTGTTCAGACTTCTGCACCAACCTCACCCTCGTGCCCAGCGCCTCTTCCATCTCCTTCAGTGCCGCCCGCACGTTCGGATCCTCTGAGACCTCCTCGGCTCCCTTCGGCTCTCTCGGTTCGTTCATCCTCTGAACCAGGCGCTCGACTTGCCGTACAGACAGGCCCTCCGCGACGCTCTTTTCGGCGACCTCGATCTGGCGCTCGGGCGATTCGACACCCAGGATCGCCCGGGCATGACCCATCGACAACCGCCGCTCAGCCAGGAGAATCTGGACGTCTGCTGGAAGTTTGAGCAAGCGCAGCATGTTGGTGATCGTCGTGCGGTCCTTGCCGGTCCGCATAGCGATTTGTTCGTGACTGAGCTTCAGCTCAACATTCAACCGGTTGAAGGCCTGAGCCACTTCGATTGGGTTCAGGTCCTCACGCTGAATGTTTTCGATCAGCGTGACCTCCATCAGGCGGTCGTCCGCAAACTCCTGGACGACGACTGGAACCTTCTCGAGTTCTGCGATTTTTGCCGCACGCCAACGGCGCTCTCCCGCCACCAACTGGAAGCGGCCGTCCACGCGCCGGACAATAAGCGGTTGGATGATCCCGTTCTCGCGAATGGACTGCGCTAATTCCTGTAGGCGGTCCGCCGCAAAAACGGAACGTGGCTGCAGGGGGTTCGGTTCCACCTCGAGAATGGGGATCTCCATGAAGCCTGACAGCTCACTCGCCAGCGCAGGTTCCTTCACTGGAGTCGACTTGGAAGGAAGTAGGGCGGATAGTCCGCGGCCGAGGGCCTTCCTGTGCTGGTCAGGCGCGTTGCTCATTGGCGACAATCTCCTTCGCGAGCTTGATGTAGCTCTCTGCGCCGCGGGAGCGCACGTCATAACTGATGATCGGCTTTCCGAAGCTCGGAGCTTCCGCCAGGCGAACACTGCGGGGGATTACCGTCTCAAACACCTCGTCCTGGAAGAACTCCCGGAGATCGCTTGCCACCTGTTTGGTCAGGTTGGTCCTGTCGTCGAACATCGTCAATAGAATGCCCTCGATCTTCAGGTCAGGCTGGAACGACTCGCGGAGGCGGTCCACCGTGTCGAGGAGCTGGGAAATTCCCTCCAGCGCGAAGAATTCGCACTGAATCGGCACCAACACGGAATCTGCGGCCACCATTGCGTTCAGCGTCAGGAGGTCCAATGCTGGGGGGCAATCCACGATGACGTAGTGAAATCCATCTCGAACGGGTGCCAGTGCGTCGCGCAGGCGGAATTCCCGGTTCTCCGCGTCCACAAGCTCCAGATTTGCAGCCACCAGGTTCTTGTCGGCTGGGACCATCTGGAGTCCGTCGAAGTCTGTACTTTGGCTAACCTGCTGGATAGTAAGGCGTTGGGTCAGCGCGTCATAGACGGTGGGCATCTCGGGTTCCTTAGAGATGCCCACACCCGTGGTGCAGTTACCTTGCGGGTCCATGTCGACCAGCAGGACTCGTAAATCGTTGGCGGCCAGGGAGGCGGCCAGATTGATGGCGGTAGTGGTTTTGCCAACCCCGCCCTTCTGATTGGCAACGGCGATGACTCGGCCCATGGGGAGGAAACGACTATGCTATCACGGTGGTTCGATGTTCCACGTGGAACAGAGGCGGAGAAGTTCAGTTAGAGTGTTTCACGTGGAACGTCGAGACTAAGACACACCGAGGATGGGTCCCACGGCAACGGAATTACCCGCGATGCTTGCATGGATTCGCCGTCCGAAGCTGCTAGGATCGTCAGTCCGCGTGCCACCCTACGCGTTAGTTCAAGGACATCCTTCGCCTTGACTGCACGCGAAACGATCCAATCCACCGACTCCGTGAACTCACCACTGCGGACGCACCGAACACGAACATTTGGCAGTTCTGCCGTCGATTCCCGCAGGAAGGCGGCCTTCCGCTGGTCGGACTCGATCAGCAGCACCTCCAAATCGGGCCGGACCAGCGCCACCGGGAAGCCCGGAAAGCCAGCCCCCGAGCCGAGGTCCGCAATTCTCTTAGAGTCGGGAGGGAGTTGACGTGCCAGGAACACGGACTCGGCGTAATGCCGTCGAGCTGCCTCTTCCACACCCGTGATTCGGGTGAGGTTGATCCGTGCATTCCATCTGAGCAGCGTCTGGAAGTGGGACCAGCAAATCGTGGCATGCTCGTCCGGTAGAGCCACCAGGTCCTTCAAGATCCTCACGAACTTCGCCCGGTCGCTCATGCCGACTCGCGTTGAAGATTCAGATAGACGTCCAGCAGAGCGATGGCAGCGGGAGTCACGCCAGGAATGCGGCCTGCTTGGCCCAGAGTCTCGGGCTGAACTCGTTCAAGCTTGTCAGCGATCTCGCGGCTGATGCCAGAAATCGCGCGATAGGAGAATCCCGAAGGGATGCGGCGGTCCTCGCTGTCTCGTAGCCGTTGAATCTGCCGCTCCTGCTGCTGCATGTAGCCCGCATACTTGATCTCGGTCTCGACGGTCGTCAGGAGCCCCGCAACAGCGGGCTCTTCCAATTTCATCGCCAGAAACTCGCTGATCGCCGAAATCTTCGCCTCCGGTCGTTTGAGCCAGACTTCGAGCGTCGGCCGGTCGTCGTGTGCCAGGTTGAGACCACCGAAATCCTTCGGATTGACCCGGTTCTTGGCCAAAACGCGGCGGAGACGCTCCTTCTGCTCCAACTTCTTGTCGAGAAGGACCCGGCGATCGCTTGTGATAAGCCCGGCACGGCCTCCCAGCGGAGTTAGCCTTTCATCGGCATTGTCGATTCGTAGCTGTAGACGGAACTCGGCGCGGGAGGTGAACATCCGGTACGGCTCGTCGGCGCCCTTCGTGACAAGGTCATCGATCAGGATCCCCGCATAGCCTTCGGGACGCCCGATGACCACCGGATCCTTGCCCTGCAGCTTGCAGCCGGCATTGAGCGCGGCAACCAGGCCCTGGCAGGCAGCTTCCTCATATCCGGAGGTGCCATTGATCTGGCCAGCGAGGAAAAGCCCGCTAATCCTCTTCACTTCCAGGGTGTGGTGGAGTTCCCGCGGATCGATGGCGTCGTACTCAATGGCATAGCCGGGGCGCATCATCTCGGCCTTCTCAAGTCCTGGAATCGAAGCAACCATGCGCTCCTGGACATCGATCGGCATCGAGGTGGACATGCCGTTCACGTACACTTCGTATGTGTCCAGCCCCTCGGGCTCCAGGAAGATCTGGTGGCGGTCTTTGTCGGGGAATTTGACGATCTTGTCTTCGATGGACGGGCAGTAGCGCGGGCCGATGCCTTCAATCTGGCCGCTGTACAGCGGCGAACGGGCAATGCTGTCGCGCAGAATCCGGCGCGTCTCGTCGGTGGTGTATCCGACATGGCAGGGAACCTGCTCGCGTACAATCAGCCCGGTCAGGAACGAAAAAGGCGTCGGAGTCTCGTCGCCGTGCTGAACTTCAAAGCAAGACCAGTCGATGGTGCGGCCATCCAGGCGGGGCGGGGTGCCGGTCTTCAGACGAGTCCAGTTCAGGCCGAGTGAGCGCAAACAGTTGCCGAGAAGGTTCGCGGGGGCCTCGCCGCTCCTCCCGCATTGATACTTGGATTCGCCAATATGCGCCAAGCCGTTCAGGAACGTGCCCGTTGTCACGATCACGACCGAGCTGTTCAGAGTACGCCCGTCGCTTAGTGCGACCCCAGAGACTGAGCGGCGCCCGTCGGATTCGTTGAACATCAGGCCCGCCACTTCCGCCTGGAGGATGCGCAGGTTCGGCTCCCGCTCGAGAACCTCGCGCATGCGGACACGGTACTGCTTCTTATCCATCTGCGCGCGAGGGCTCCAGACAGCCGGGCCGCGGCTGGTGTTGAGAAGCCGGAACTGGATGCCGACAGAATCAGCCACTTCGCCCATCAAGCCACCAAGCGCATCCACCTCGCGGACGAGGTGGCCCTTCGCAATGCCGCCAATCGCGGGGTTGCAGGACATCTGGGCGATCAAGTCGATGTTCATAGTGACCATCGCCGTCTTAAGGCCCATCCGTGCGCATGCACGGGCCGCTTCGCAGCCGGCATGACCGGCGCCAACGACTACAACATCGTACGCAAGCTGTCGCATTGGCAGAGGCGGGGTTGCCCAGTTATCCTAGAATATTGTAGCCAAAGGAGATAATGACTTGAAAGTCCTCGTGATCGGCGGTGGGGGCCGCGAGCATGCAATCGCGTGGCAGCTTCGGCGTAGCGCGTCTGTTAAACAGGTCTACGTGGCGCCCGGCAATCCGGGCTGCCGCGCGGTCGCAGAGATCGTGTCTCCGGAGTCAAATACCCCCCACGGGTATCTTGCCCTCGCAAAGCACTTGGGCGCGGATCTGACCGTCGTCGGCCCCGAGGCGCCGCTGGTGGACGGCGTCGTCGATGCCTTCGAAACCGCGCGACTGGCGATCTTCGGACCCACACAGGCGGCGGCGCAGCTCGAGGGCAGCAAGATCTTCGCGAAGCGCTTCATGGAGCGCGCCAGAATCCCGACCGCGCGCTTTGTCGCGACCACAGAACTAGCGGACGCGTTGAAGGCTCTGGACGAGTTCACTTATCCACTCGTGTTGAAGGCCGACGGCTTGGCGGCGGGCAAGGGTGTCGTGATCTCGCCGGACCGTGCGGACGCGCGGCGCACCCTTGAAGAGATGTTTGCGGGCAGGTTGGTCGGCGCTGCGGGATCGCGCGTGGTCATCGAGGAATTCCTCGTCGGCGAGGAAGTCAGCTTCATCGCGCTCTGCGATGGCGAGCGCGTACTGCCGCTGGAGCCTTCACAGGATCACAAGACCATCTTCGAGAATGACGAAGGGCCGAATACCGGCGGCATGGGTGCGTACTCGGACTCGCGCATCCTCACGCCAGAACAGCGCCAGCGGGTGATCGACACCGTCATGCAGCCAACCGTGGATCAGATGAAGGCCGAGGGGACGCCCTTCCGCGGCTTCCTCTATGCCGGATTGATGATGACAGCCACCGGGCCGAAGGTGCTTGAGTTCAATGTGCGGCTCGGCGATCCGGAGACGCAGGCGCTGCTGCACCGGATGGACTGCGACTTTGGCGCGCTCTTGCTCGACTCGGCTCGCGGCCGTATGGAACCATCGCAGTTACGGTTCAAGGCGTATCCGTCCGTCTGTGTCGTGATGGCTTCATCGGGCTACCCCGGCACCGTGCGAACCGGCGACAAAATCTCCGGCATCGCCGAAGCCGAAGCCGTAGGCGCTACAGTGTTCCACGCCGGCACGACTCTGAGCGACGACACGCTGGTCACCTCTGGGGGCCGCGTGCTTGGTGTCACGCACTCGGGCCCCAACTTGCAGGAGGCGATCAAGAATGTGTACACGGCCGTGGATAAGATCCGCTTCGACGGCGCGCAAATCCGCCGCGACATCGGTAAGAAGGGGCTAAGGCGCTGGCAGTCGCGGTAGAATCATCTTCAAGGCGAAGACGTGGGGACGTAGCTCAGATGGATAGAGCAACCGCCTCCTAAGCGGTAGGTCGGCAGTTCGAATCTGCCCGTCCCTACCACCCACTTGCGCTTCGCCCGGGCCGCCCGCAGAACGATTAAGCGGCTCTACGCCAATTTCGGGGCTCTACGGGCTCTACGCCAATTTCGGGGGCACCCCGCATCCCACCTCCACAGTTTAAGCACACAGCACCTGCACGCGCTGACGATAGTTTTCAAAGTTGCGGAA
>JBOZRR010000048.1:0-77844 GCA_050789245.1 Bryobacteraceae bacterium
CGGGCGACAACGTGACGATCACGGTGGAGCTGATCACGCCGGTGGCAATGGACAAGGGCCTGCGCTTCGCGATCCGCGAAGGCGGCCGCACGGTGGGTGCCGGCACGGTGTCCGAGGTGGTGTCGTAAGTTTTCGCGTATCATTTGTGGGGGCGGGGAAGCCGCAAGGCAGACTGTCCCCACAAATCGCGTTAGAATTGAAAGAGTGGCAACCCTTCCAGGGGCTTAGGTTAACGGTAGACCGGCGGTCTCCAAAACCGCGAGTGGGGGTTCGATTCCCTCAGCCCCTGCCAGAGTTTTCATAAGGTAGCAAAGATGGCAGCACAAACCACGCCGATCCCAGGCGGCGACAGCGCCAAGGGAATTACATCGTTGCCCGCGCGCGTTCGCGACTACGTCGACGGTCTGAAGACCGAGATGAAGCACGTGACATGGCCGAACAAGAACCAGGTCCGGGCGACCACGGGCGTCGTCATTGTGGCTGTCTTCCTGTTTGCGGCCTACTTCGCGGTTGTGGATCTCGTGCTGGGTCGCGCCATCAATCAGATCTTCCAGTCGCTGGCGAGGCGTTAGGCCGGACGGAAGGCGTGCGGCGAATCTCGAAGGAATCACGGTCATGACGGAACAGGAATTCGACAACCCCGGCGAAAAGCCTGAAGCCACGGCTGGCGAGCCTGAGGTGTCCGTCACCGCGGAAGCGGCTCCGGACGCGGCGCCGGAAGCGACATCGGAAGAATTAGCGGCAGCCAGCGAACCGGAAGTCCCTCAGGGTGAGGGGATGAACTGGTTTATCATCCACACCTATTCCGGTTTCGAAAACAAAGTAGCTGAGAGCCTGCGGGCGCGCGCTTCCGCCTACAATTTCGGCGACCGGCTGGGGCAGATCCTGATTCCGACCGAAGAGGTCGTGGAACTGCGCAACGGCAAGAAGGTGACCAGCAAACGCCTGCTGTACCCCGGTTACGTGATGGTGCAGATGGCGATGGACGATGAGCTCTGGCACCACGTGAAGAATACGCCGCGGGTGACGGGATTTGTCGGCGGCGGCAACACGCCTGTGCCGCTGACGGCCGATGAGGTGAATTCGATTCTGTACCGCCAGGCGACCGCCGCCGAGCGGCCGCGGCCGAAGCTCACCTTCGAGAAGAACGAAACGGTGCGCATTGTGGATGGTCCGTTCACGAACTTCCAGGGGAAGGTGGACGAGATCAACATGGACCGCAATACGCTGCGGGTGCTGGTGACCATCTTCGGGCGGGCGACGCCGGTGGAGCTGGAATTCCTGCAGGTCGAAAAGATTTCCTAGAGGTAAAGGTTCAAGAGCATGGCGAAGAAAGTTCAGGCAATGGTGAAACTGCAGATCCCCGCCGGGAAGGCCACTCCGGCGCCGCCGGTTGGCACGGCACTGGGTCCGCAGGGCGTCAACATCATGGAGTTCTGCAAGGCGTACAACGCCAAGACGTCCTCCAAGGATCTGGAAGGGTTGATCGTGCCGGTGGTGATCACCGTGTACTCGGACCGCAGCTTCACGTTTGTGACGAAGACGCCTCCGGTGCCCGTGCTCATCAAGAAGTACGTGAACCTGGCGAAGGGATCGGCCGAACCGAACAAGACCAAGGTCGGCAAGATCACCATGCAACAGATCGAAGAGATCGCGAAGACGAAGATGCCCGATCTGAACTGCTTCGACATCGAAGCGGCGAAGCGCAGCGTGATGGGCACCTGCGTGTCGATGGGCGTGGACGTAGCGAAATAGCGAGAGTTTGCGGAAGTGGACGGTGCGGCAATCGCCGTGCTAGTATAGGAATTTCGTTCTTTTCCAGTCTCACACTTGGGAGGCCCTGGGCCGGTAGAGATACCAGGCCCGGCCGTTAGGACCAGTCACTATATGGCAAGAAAACCAGGTAAGAAGTTTACCGCCGCGGCCCAACAGGTCGAGGCGCGGCCCTACACGCTCGAAGACGCCATCCCCCTGGTGCAAAAGATCAAGTACTCAAAGTTCGACGAGACCGTCGAGGTGCACATGCGCCTGGGCGTGGACCCCAAGCACGCTGACCAGATGGTCCGCGGCACGGTGGTGCTGCCGAATGGCCTTGGCAAGACCAAGCGAGTGCTTGTGATCGCCTCGGGCGACAAGATCCGCGAAGCCGAGCAGGCAGGTGCGGAATTCGTCGGCGGCGAAGAGATGATCAACAAGATCGTGTCGGAAAACTGGCTGGATTACGACGCCGTGGTCGCAACACCCGACATGATGCGCTCGATGGCGAAGCTCGGCAAGATTCTCGGCCCGCGAGGCCTGATGCCGAACCCGAAGACCGGCACCGTGACCACCGACGTGACCAAGGCGGTGAACGAGGTGAAGGCGGGTAAGGTTGAATTTCGCGTCGACAAGACCGGTGTAATCCACGCTCCGGTTGGGAAGGTGAGCTTTGGCTCCGAGAAGCTGTTGGAGAACGCCAGCACGCTGATCCAGGCTGTGATTCGAGCCAAGCCCGCGGCTGCGAAGGGCAAGTACGTCAAGAGCGCGACCGTCTGCTCCACCATGGGGCCCGGCGTTTCGCTGGATGTGACGCAGTACAACGCCCGCGTGGCGTAACCGGCTGCACTGTCAGGCAGAGGAATCCGAAATGAAGGACAGAAAGAAAAAGCAACAGGATCTTGACGCGCTCCGCGAGACTCTGGAGAAGGCGGATAGCCTGTTCGTCACAAGCTTCGACAAGCTGACCGTCGCCCAGGACTTCGAGCTGCGCAAGACCGTCCGCGACGTGGGCGGGCTGTACCAGGTCGTTAAGAACACGATCGCCGAGAAGGCGTCGGCGGGCATGGGCGCTGAGTCCGTGCTGAAGGGCCTGAAGGGGACTTCGGCCTTGGCGTGGACTTCCGGCGATCCGGTGGCGCTGGCCAAGGCGCTGAGCGCTTACGCGAAGAACAACCCGGCGTTCACTTTCAAGTCCGGCTTCGTCGAAGGCCGCGCGATCAACCTGAAGGATGTCGAGGCTCTGGCCTCCATGCCTGCAAAGGAAGAACTCTACGCAAAGCTGCTGTTCCTGATCAATGCTCCGGCACAGCGGTTGGCAACCGTCTTGAACGCCGTCGGCCGGAACCTGGCCGTGGTGGTGGATCAGGGCGTGAAGGAGAACAAGTTTTCCTCCTAGTTCGCCGGGCAAGCCCGGCGGGTGTGGGGAGTCTGGCCTCGATCTGGGGATCCAGAGCAACGAATTCGATTGACAGGGAGTATCGATAACAATGGCTGACATCAATGCAATCGCAGAACAGATCCAGGGCTTGACTCTCCTGGAGGCCTCCGAGCTCGTGAAGCTTCTGGAGGAGAAGCTGGGTGTTTCCGCCGCCGCCGCCGCCGTGGCCGTGGCCGCGCCTGCGGGTGGAGCCGCCGCTCCGGTCGCAGAGGAAAAGACCGAGTTCAACGTGGTCCTGACCGGTGCGGGCGCCAACAAGATCAATGTGATCAAGGTTGTGCGCGAAATCACCAGCTTGGGCCTGAAGGAAGCCAAGGACCTGGTGGAAGCCGCTCCTAAGGCTGTGAAGGAAGGCGTCAACAAGGACGAAGCCGAGGCCATCAAGAAGAAGTTCGAAGAGGCCGGCGCCACCGTCGAGATCAAGTAGTTTCGCGCCGGCCCGCCGAAAGGCGGGTTGGCGGAGGCCATTGTCGATGTGGCGGCCTGGCGGGGGATACCGGTCTTCGGACCGGAACCGGGCCCGCTGGGCCGCCTTGTCGTGTCCATGGCTTGTTTGACGGTTGTGTTTTCTATTTGTTAAGCTGGTTCCATCTGAGCTCGGAGCGAAGCGGGAAATTCACATCCTCGTGGAAACTTTGAATGGGCCGGATTCCGTTCGCGATCGGATTCTGGCACGCCCCTACACGCGCCTTGAAGTCCTGCACTCGGCGTGTGCACATCTTTCCTCTTCATTCCGTTTTCTCGCCCTTGGTGACAGACGACCCTGCGCCGGGCACCTCCCAGAACTCGACAATGCGACTATAAGCTGCTTCGGGAGCGGACCTGCGGGCCCCGCCAGAAGCGATTGCCGAAGCCTGGCGGCGGGGTTTGCCCCATCCCCCGCGGCTTAGGACTTCAAGGAGTTGAGAATGGCTACTGCGTCCAACGGCACGCCGCGAGAACGCGTCGACTTTTCCAAGATCAAGACCTCGGTCCCGATCCCCAACCTGATCGAAGTTCAGAAGCGCAGCTATGAGCGCTTCCTGCAGATGGACCTGTTGCCCGATGAGCGCGACGACATCGGGCTGCAGAGCGTCTTCCGCAGCGTCTTCCCGATCACGGACTTCCGTGGGTTGAGCGAACTGGAATTTGTCGACTACTCGATCGGCAACTGGGAATGTAAGTGCGGCTCACTTAAGGGCCTGAATCACCTGCGCACCGTCTGCCGGAATCCGGCCTGCGGCGCGACCATCAAGACGGACCCCTTCCATCCAGGCGACGTGTTGTGCGACAAGTGCGGCACGTTCAACAAGAACATTGTCACGTTCTGCAACCGCTGCGGCGACCCCGTGGGCTTGCAGTTGAAGTACGACCAGGCGGAATGCGAAGAGCGGGGCATGACATACGCCGCGCCGCTTAAGGTCACCATCCGGCTGAAGATGTTCGACAAGGACGAGGCCGGCAACCGCAGCGTCCGCGAGTTCAAGGAGCAGGAGGTGTTCTTCGGCGAGATCCCGCTGATGAGCGCCAACGGCACCTTCATCATCAATGGCACCGAGCGCGTGATCGTCAGCCAGTTGCACCGTTCGCCCGGCGTCTTCTTCGAGAAGGTGGCAGCGCAGAACTACTTCCTGGGCAAGATCATCCCGTACCGCGGCTCTTGGGTGGAGTTTGAGTTCGACGCCAAGAACCTGCTGTACGTGCGCATCGACCGCAAGCGGAAGTTTTACGGCTCAGTGTTCCTGCGGGCGTTGGGCATCAAGTCGGACTCCGAGATCCTGCGCGCGTTCTACAAGATCAGCACGCTGGCTCTGAAGGACAAGAAGATCTTCTGGAAAGTGGACGACACGCTGGCCGGCGTGAAGCTGGGCAACGCGATCATGTCGAAGTCCGGCGATCAGATCCACCCGGCAAACCGCAAGATCAAGGCCTCGACGATTCAAGCGATGCTCGACGCCAAGGTCCAGCAAGTGGAAGTGACCACGGCGGAGATCGAAGGCGCATGGGTGGCCTGTGACGTCATCGACCTGGAGACCGGCGAGGTTCTGGCGGAAGCGAACCAGGAGCTGACGACGTCGGTGCTCTCGAACATCATGGAAGCCGGCATCGGCTCCGTCGAGGTGTTCTTCCCCGAGCGCGACGAAGTGGGCACGGTGATCTCGGCCACCCTGAAGAAGGATCCGGTGAAGAGCCAGAACGAGGCGCTTCTCGAGATCTACCGCAAGCTGCGCCCCGGCGATCCGCCGACGCTCGACACCGCCACGCAGTTGTTCCAGGGCATGTTCTTCGACCCGCGCAAGTATGATTTCTCGCGCGTGGGCCGCATGAAGTTCAACATCAAGCTTTACGACCGGGCCGATTACGCGCCTCAGCCGTGGCTGAATGTGGCCGAGAATCAGGGGCGCAATCCGCTGGATCGCCGCACCCTCGATCAGGCTGACTTCATTGACACCATCAAGTACCTGATGCGCCTGAGGAAGGGCATCGGCGCGGTGGACGACATCGACCACCTCGGCAACCGCCGCGTCCGCGCGGTGGGCGAACTGCTCGAGAACCAGTTCCGCATCGGCCTAGTGCGCATGGAGCGTGCGATCAAGGAAAAGATGGCGGTCTACCAGGAGATGTCGACGGCCATGCCGCACGACCTGGTGAACGCCAAGCCGGTGATGGCCGCGATCCGCGAGTTCTTCGGTTCCAGCCAGCTTTCGCAGTTCATGGACCAGACGAACCCGCTCTCGGAGATTACGCACAAGCGCCGTCTCTCAGCGCTTGGACCAGGCGGTCTTAGCCGCGAACGAGCGGGCTTCGAAGTCCGCGACGTGCACCCGACGCACTACGGCCGTATCTGCCCGATTGAAACGCCGGAAGGCCCGAACATCGGTCTGATCTCTTCGCTGAGCTGCTTTGCGCGGATCAACGAGTACGGATTCATCGAATCGCCGTACCGCCGCGTGGAAGAGCACGTGGTTGAGGATGAAGTGAAGATCCTGAACCCCGGCTCAACCCATCTGAAAGTCGGCCAGATCCTCAAGCGCAAGGAGTTCGAGAAGGTCCTGAAGCGCCCCGAGGTCCAGGCGAACCCGCCCGAGTACGAAGCCTACTGCGACTACCTGTCGGCGTGGGACGAGGACAAGTACGTCATCGCCCAGGCGAACATGGCGCTGGACAAAGACGGCAACATCGTTGACGAGCTGGTAAACGCACGCAAGGCGGCGGACTTCACGCTGATCAACCGCGACGACGTGCAGTACATGGACGTTAGTCCGAAGCAGCTTGTGTCGGTGGCGGCATCGCTGATTCCGTTCCTCGAGAACGACGACGCGAACCGCGCATTGATGGGTTCGAACATGCAACGCCAGGCGGTTCCGCTGCTTCGCGCGGATGCGCCGATCGTCGGAACGGGCATGGAGAAGGTGACGGCCCGCGACTCCGGCGCGGTGGTGATGTGCCGCCGTAGCGGCGTCGTTGACTCAGTCGACTCCGAGCGCATCATTGTTCGCGTCGAAGGCAACGTCCACGAAGGCCAGATGTCGCGCGAAGTGGGCGCGGACATCTATCCGCTGACCAAGTTCAAGCGATCGAACCAGAACACCTGTATCAACCAGAAGCCCATTGTGCACGAAGGGCAAAAGGTGCGGAAGGGCGACGTGCTGGCCGACGGTCCGTGTACGGATCAGGGCGAACTGGCGCTGGGCCGCAACGTGCTGGTGGCTTTCATGCCCTGGCGCGGCTGCAACTACGAGGACGCGATCGTCGTGTCCGAGAAGCTGGTGAAAGAGGACTACTACACCTCGATCCACATCGAGGAGTTCGAAATCGAGGCTCGCGACACGAAGCTCGGGCCCGAGGAGATCACCCGCGACATCCCGAACATCTCGGAGAGCTTCCTGCGGAACCTCGATGAGAGCGGCATTATCATGGTCGGCGCCAAGGTGAAGCCGGGCGACATTCTGGTGGGCAAGGTCACGCCGAAGGGCGAGACGCAGTTGACGCCGGAAGAGAAGCTGCTCCGCGCGATCTTCGGCGAAAAGGCCGGCGACGTGAAGGACGCCTCGCTGTACTGCCCGCCGGGCATTGAAGGCGTGGTGGTGGACGCGAAGGTCTTCTCCCGCAAGGGCGCGGAGCTGGATGAGCGTTCCAAGTCTATTCTGGCCTCCCAGATCAACAAGCTGCACCGCAACCTCGAGGACGAGAAGCGAATTCTCGGCGACGAGCGCGCCAAGAGGCTGGCCACTCTGCTGGAAGGCAAGGAACTGCAGGCCGACCTGCACGACGAAAAGACCAACCGCAAGCTGCTGTCCAAGGGGGCACCCCTTACCCGCGACGTGATCGAGAAGATCAAGGCGCGCGACCTGAAGCGCATGAAGCTGTCGAGCAAGGATCCGCGGCTGAACGAAGCGATCGACGAGATCGAAGAGCTGACGTCGCGCCAGATCCAGGTTCTCGAAAAGATCACCGAGGAGAAGATCGCCAAGCTCAAGAAGGGCGACGAGCTTCCCCCCGGCGTGATCAAGATGGTCAAGATCTACATCGCCATGAAGCGGAAGCTTTCGGTGGGCGATAAGATGGCCGGCCGTCACGGGAACAAAGGTGTGATTTCGCGGATCGTGCCCGAAGAGGATATGCCGTTCCTCGAGGACGGTACGCCGGTCGAAATCGTGCTGAATCCGCTGGGCGTTCCCAGCCGTATGAACGTGGGTCAGATTCTGGAGACGCACTTGGGCTGGGCCGGCTTCAAGCTGGCGAAGCACTACGCAACTCCGGTCTTCGACGGTGCGACCGAAAAGGACATCAAGGGTGAGCTGACTACGGCCGGCCTGCCCGCGTCCGGCAAGGTGATGCTGCATGACGGCATGACCGGCAACCCGTTCGAGCAGCCGGTGACTGTCGGCTACATTTACATGCTGAAGCTGTCGCACCTGGTGGACGACAAGATTCACGCGCGCTCCATCGGACCGTACTCGCTGATCACGCAGCAGCCTCTGGGCGGTAAGGCCCAGTTCGGCGGCCAGCGCTTCGGCGAAATGGAAGTCTGGGCGCTGGAAGCCTACGGCGCGGCCTACGTGCTGCAGGAACTGCTGACCGCCAAGTCCGACGATGTCTATGGCCGCGCGAAGATCTACGAGGCCATCGTCAAAGGCGAAGCGGCCGCCGAACCCGGCGTGCCCGAATCGTTCAACGTGCTCATCCGCGAGCTCCAGTCGCTGTGTCTGGACGTCGAGCTGATGAAGAAGCCGAAGGACGTGCTGGAAACGGCACTGGCGGCTGACTAACCCGGAAGGACAGGAGGCGCATATGTACAGATCCAACCCATACGATCGCGGCAACCTGATGGCGGACTTCGATTCGATCCGCATCAGTCTGGCCTCTCCGGAAAAGATCCGCTCATGGTCGCACGGCGAAGTCACCAAGCCGGAAACCATCAACTACCGTACCTTCAAGCCTGAGCGCGACGGCCTGTTCTGCGCGCGCATCTTCGGTCCGACTGCGGACTGGGAGTGCATCTGCGGCAAGTACAAGCGCATGAAGCACCGCGGCGTGATCTGCGACAAGTGCGGCGTCGAAGTCACGCTGTCGCGCGTCCGCAGGGAGCGCCTGGGCCACATCGAGTTGGCCAGCCCGTGTTCGCACGTCTGGTTCTTCAAGGGCCTGCCTTCGCGCATCGGCTACCTGCTCGACATCACGCTCCGCGACCTGGAGCGGGTGCTCTACTTCGAAGCCTTTGTCGTGGTCGACCCTGGCGAGACCGCCAGCCTCTCGCAGGGTGAAGTGATCACCGACGAGCGCAAGCGGCAGCTCGATCAGGAGTTCCCGGGCCAGTTCGTCGCCATGATGGGCGCCGAGGGCATCAAGGAACTGCTGAAGAAGGTGGACGTAGAAGCGCTCTCGATCGAAATCCGCGAGCGGATGAAGACCGAGCAGTCCCAGCAGAAGAAACTGAAGTACGCCAAGCGGCTGCGTGTGACGGAGAGCTTCCGCAAGTCCGGCAACAAGCCGGAGTGGATGATTCTCGACGTGCTGCCGGTGATCCCCCCGGAACTGCGCCCGCTGGTTCCGCTGGACGGCGGCCGCTTCGCGACCTCCGACCTGAACGACCTCTACCGCCGGGTCATCAACCGCAACAACCGGCTGAAGAAGCTGATTGAGCTGCACGCTCCCGACGTCATCGTGCGCAACGAAAAGCGCATGTTGCAGGAGGCCGTGGACGCTCTGTTCGACAACGGCCGCCGCGGCCGCGTGCTGCGCGGCGCCAACAACCGTCCGCTGAAGTCGCTCTCCGACGCCCTCAAGGGCAAGCAGGGCCGTTTCCGTCAGAACCTGCTCGGCAAGCGCGTGGACTACTCCGGCCGTTCGGTGATCGTCGTCGGTCCCGAACTCAAGCTGCACCAGGCCGGCCTGCCGAAGAAGATGGCGCTGGAGCTGTTCAAGCCGTTTATCTACCACCGTCTGGAGATGCGCGGCCACTGCACGACCATCAAGCAGGCGAAGGAACTGGTGGAGCAGCAGGATCCGGTGGTTTGGGACATCCTCGAAGAGGTGATCAAGGATCACCCTATCCTTCTGAACCGCGCGCCAACGCTGCACCGCCTCGGCATTCAGGCCTTTGAGCCCGTGCTGGTGGACGGCAAGGCGATCAAGATCCACCCGCTGGTGTGTACCGCTTTCAACGCCGACTTCGACGGCGACCAGATGGCCGTGCATATCCCGCTTTCCCCGGAAGCTCAGATCGAAGCTTCGACGCTGATGCTCTCGGCGAACAACATCCTGTCGCCCGCGCATGGCTCTCCCATCGCGGTTCCGACGCAGGACATGGTGTTGGGCCTGTATTACCTCACCAAGATCCGTCGCGGCACCAAGGGCGAAGGCAAGAAGTTCGCCTCAGTTGAGGACGTGCTGATCGCTCTCGAGATGGGCGAAGTGGAGACGCAGACGCCGGTCACGCTGCGCTACACCGGCCGTGTGATCGACCTAGCGAACTCGTATGACTCGCAGGACGTGCTCCACACTGAGCCGGTCGAGTACGCCAAGACCGACATGGAGACCACGGTCGGCCGCGTCATCATGAACGACATTCTCCCCGACGAGATGCCGTTCGTGAACGGCCTGCTGAAGAAGAAGGGTCTCACGCAGCTCGTGCAGTACTGCTATCTGCGTTTTGGTCTGCAAATCACGGTCAAGATGCTTGACGACATCAAGGATCTTGGCTTCAGCTCGGCGACTCGCGCGGGTATTTCGATTGGCATCGACGACATGGTGGTGCCCGAATCGAAGCCCCGGCTGGTGAAGGATGCCGAGAAGCAGGTGATCGAGGTCCAGAACCAGTATCAGGAAGGCGCGATCACCCACGGCGAACGCTACAACAAGATCATCGAAATCTGGAACAAGGTGACCGAAGAGGTTTCGGCCGAAATGTTCCGTTCGATGGAACGGGATGACAAGTCGGGCCGCTACCTGAACCCGATTTACATCATGGCCGACTCCGGCGCTCGCGGTTCGAAACAGCAGATCCGCCAGCTCTCCGGTATGCGCGGACTGATGGCCCGGCCGTCCGGTGAAATTATCGAGACGCCGATTACGGCCAACTTCCGCGAAGGCCTGAACGTGCTGCAGTACTTCATCTCCACGCACGGCGCCCGTAAGGGCCTGGCGGATACGGCGTTGAAGACGGCCGACTCGGGCTATCTGACGCGCCGTCTCTGCGACGTGGCTCAGGACGTCATCGTCACCGAGCTCGATTGCGGCACGGTGGACGGCATCTTCGTCGAGCCGATCGTGGAATCCGGCGAAATCATCGAGCCGTTGCGCGACCGTATCGTCGGCCGCGTGGCGCTCGAAGACATCAAGGACTACGAGAATAACGTCATCGTTCACGCCAGCCAGGAGATCACCGAAGACCTTGCTTCGGCCATCCAGGATGCCGGTATCGACCGCGTGAAAATCCGTTCGGTACTGACCTGCGAATCCAAGCGCGGCGTTTGCCAGCTCTGCTACGGGCGCAACCTCGCCACGGGCCGCTTGGTGGAGCGCGGCGAGGCCGTTGGTATCATCTCGGCCCAGTCGATCGGCGAACCGGGCACGCAGTTGACCATGCGCACGTTCCACATCGGCGGCGCGGCCACCGGTGGAGCGGAACAGAACAAGCAGGAAGGCAAGTACGACGGCTTCGCCAAGTTCATCGACATCAAGACCGTCCGCAACGCGGCCAGTGAACTGATCGCCATGGGCCGTAGCGGCCTGCTGGCGACGGTGGACGAGAAGGGCCGTGAACGCGAACGCTACCAGGTGGTGTACGGCGCGAAGATTCTGGTCAACGACGGCGACCCCGTCAAGTCCAATCAGACGCTGCTCGAGTGGGATCCCTACACGTTCTCGATCCTGACCGAAATCAGCGGCACCGTGCATTTCCGCGACATCGTCGAAAACGTGACCTACCACGAGCAGGTCGACGAAGTGACGGGTCTCTCGCAATGGGTCATCATCGACTCGCCCGACGAGAAGCGCCTGCCCACCATCGTCATCCGGCCGGAGGGCGGTACGCGCAGCGATGAGAAGCGCTACCTGATGCCGACGCACGCCCACCTGAGCGTGCGCGACGGTGACGCAGTTTACGCCGGCGACGTGCTGGCAAAGATCCCGCGCGCCACCACCAAGACCAAGGACATCACGGGCGGTCTGCCGCGCGTGGTGGAACTGGTGGAAGCCCGCAAGCCGCGCGAAACGGCCGTCATGAGTGAAATCAATGGCGTCGTTCGCATCGGTGAAGTGGTGAAGAGCTTCCGCAAGGTGACGGTGACCGGCGACGACGGCGTGGAGAAAGAGTACTCCATCCCCCGCGGCGTTCACATCAACGTGCAGGATGGAGAGCGCGTGCGCGCCGGCGATCCGCTGATGGATGGCCCGCGCAATCCGCACGATATTCTCCGCGTCCTCGGCGAGAAGGAACTGCAGAAGTACCTTGTCAACGAGGTTCAGGAGGTGTACCGCCTGCAGGGCGTCAACATCAACGACAAGCACCTAGAGGTGATCGTCCGTCAGATGATGCGCTGGGTGAAGGTAGAGGACATCGGCGACACCGAGTTCCTGCCTGAGGAGATCGTGGACAAGTTCAAGTTCCGCGAAGAGAACGACCGAGTGACCGAAGCGGGTGGACGGAATGCCGCCGGCTCGCCGGTGCTGCTCGGTATCACCAAGGCGTCGCTGTCCACCGACAGCTTCATCTCGGCCGCGTCGTTCCAGGAGACCACGCGCGTGCTCACCGAAGCCGCCATCAACGGCAAGGTGGACTACCTGCGTGGCCTGAAGGAAAACGTCATCATGGGCCGTCTCATCCCCGCGGGCACCGGTATGGACTACTACCGGCGCGTGAAGATCGCCGGCGAAGATGTGGTGGAAGAGCCCCTGTCGGAGCAGGACGCCATCCTGGCCGACAGCTTCCAGGTCTATGACGACGAAACCCGCGGCAGCTACCTGGGAGGCGAGGCCAGCGACCTCAACTTCGACGAGCCGTTAGGCGACGCCGAGTAACCGATAACTGTTTGATCTGTTTGAAGGGGCTGTCGTTCAGCGACGGCCCCTTTTCTTTTCTGGCCGCGGTCAGAACGTCCAGAGCAGGCTGGTGAATCCTGTGTGGGCGCGATAGCCGAGCACCGGAAGTGTATCCTCGCCGTACCGGTAGTGTTGGTAGCCGAAGTTCCATCGAAGCTTCTCGTGAAGCTTGAATGACAGCCGGCCGAATGGGGATTCGAAGAACATCGGGAACTGCTGTGCGCCGATGAAGACAGCTGAGCTCGGAGGCGGGCCGGGCAGGTGTCCGCCGGTATCTTGAGTGCGGCTATACCCGAGGGTGACGATCACCCTTGGCCCGGCGACAATTGTGGCGGCCAGGTGCCCAGCATGGATGTTGGACACCCACAGGCTCCGGCCTGGTGTTTCGTTGAAAGAGACGAAGTACGACAGCCAGGATGCCGTGTCAGAGTGCAGCTTGGAATATCCAGCGTCCAACGAGACCCATCGTGGAGCCTGCCATGAGGCGTCGAAGCTGTACGTCCGGTTGCGCGCGCTGTGAGCGGCGAGTCCGGTGCTGTTGAAGTTATAGAAGCTTCGCGCGACCGCGCTGAGCGTCAGGCTCTTGGCCCGGTATTGAGCCCGCCCACTCAGTCCGTGATAGTTCTTGTCCGCCGTGGGATAGAAGGGGCGGTCTTGCCTGCCAAGCTCCCCATCGAAGGCCAGCGTCAGACCAACGTACGGCTGTAACCGAATTCCCGCCAGACCCGCATTCAGGCTGTTCTGCTGGCTTCCCTCCTCACGGTCCACGAAGTTTCCTGACGTCTGCTGCTCGACGCTCCGGAACTCCCGGTTCGCGTATGTGTACCCTCCGTGTGCCTGCACCCGCTTGTTGAACACGTAGCTGGCATCGGTCGTATTGCTGAAGTTCCGGACGCCCAGGAACTGGAAGTCCACTCGCGTGAAGCCCTGAAGGGAGTTGAAGAACTCCTGGTATGAGGCGTCGCCATCGATCCGGGTGTTGTAGAAATTGCTGTGATTCGTAATCGTGAGCCGTTCGGCCGGGAAGATGCTCACAGTCAGATTACCCGTGGTGACGGGCCTTCGCGCCTCGCCTCCAACCAGGATCTGCCGGCCGTAGACGCCGCCCGTTCGGTCCGAGCCGGAAGCCGTCTCGTCAAAGGCAAAGCCGCGACGCCCGCCCGAGTACGTGAATCGTCCATTGAGACCCCAGTACGTTTCGCCGGTCTTGATTACATTGACTCGCCAGCCCGGGGTGCTGCCTGTGTAAGGTTCTGTGCGCGAGAAGTGGTCCAGAGTGGCTCCGATGGATGGATCGCTGCCGGGCTGCGGAGCCTCGATTCTGAGAGGGCCGGATTCTTCGAACTTTTCCCAAGTCCGCATCCAGTTCACCTTGATCCCGAGGAACTGGAATTCATTGCCAAGACGGAACTCGCGTTGTTTGCGATGGATATCTGCCATCAAGGGGAACTTGTCGCCGAGCAGGTCTAGCAATTGAGTCGTTGAGAGCGCGGGGCCTCGCTGCGAGTTCCGGCTGTAGCCGAGAAAGAACCTGAACCGCGATTGGGGGAAGATCGTCAGGTCGTGGTCCTGCCACTGCCGCGTTGTGTCAATTCGGTGCTGGCCATCGGAGATCGCCAGGGCGGGATTGTAGTAATCGTTCGACCGCCAGAGCATGTCGTAGCGCCACAGCCGGTTCTTCTGCGCTCGCACATTGGCGGACTGGTACGGATCATTGCCTAGACCCAGGACCGAGATCGTCAGTTCATCAAAGAACCGGCCATGGCCATCCTTTGAGTTCATCGAGAAGCGCGACGAGAGGAGCCTCAGGCCATTCTGATAGTTGACGTCGCTCCGGTACTTCTCCTCGTTCCCTCCGACACTGTGGAACCGATACCCCAATTCGTAACTCTGAACCAGGTTGTAGTTGATAAAGTCCTCTCCGCGGGCTCTCCCCACCTGTTCCTCGCTGGGGGCGACGGGGCGCTGAGCGAGGCAGGGAAGCAGGCACACAATCAGAAGGCAAGTCGGCTTCATCGGAGGAATCTACTGTCGCTGTTGGACCCGTGGATCCGCGTGTGGCAAGTGGTGCAGTTCCGAAACTGCGGATCGGCCATGTTGTGCCAACTCGGTGTCTGTTGAATCCCAGAGCCAGTTCGACCGAAGTCGCCCGCGCCGTTGTGGCACTCAAGGCAGAGAGTGAAGACAGCAGGTCTCTTCAGCATGCGAGGGTGTGCGGAGCCGTGCGGGACGTGGCAACTCCCGCACCCGTTCACTCGCACGGCCGTGTGCTCGAATGCGAAGGGCCCCCGCTTGTCCGTGTGACATTTCAGGCACGGTTCTTCGTTGCCTAGTGCGGCGTCGACCATCCTTGGCCTCGGCCCCATCGTCCAGGTCGGCGCCGGCGCTCCGTGAGGATTGTGGCAGTCCGTGCATTGGACGACGCCCTCGTTCACCCTGTGCTTGTATGGCATCGAAAACTGCGCGCGAACTGATGCATGACAGCCGTAGCAGAGATCGCGCTGTTCCCGAGCCAGAAGGAATTTGGCCGATTTCGGCCTATGAATCGAATGGCAGCGGTTGCAGGCAACTTGCGCGAGCGTATGCGAGGAACGCCGGATGTTCATTCTTCCAAGGCTGTCGGCATGGCAGCGCAGGCAGTTCGCGATGACGGCTTCAGGATCGATTTGGCTGAAGGCGGTGATCCGGCTCTTGTCGCCGCGCGCCTCGATATGGTCGCTGCCAGGCCCGTGGCAGCTTTCACACCCGGCACCAGCGACTCCAGCTTCCCCCGCCTGCATCGCTTTTGCATGCGGGTTCTTGTAGAAGTCCAGCCAGACATTCGGATGACACGTGCGGCAGGCGTTGCTCCCGGCATACTGCGGTACTGCGGCCACCGGCGAATTGAGGAAGAAGAACAGCAACAGGAGGACGGCCGGGAGTGACCCAGACTCCCGACCGGTCCGCCCTAAGGTCGATGCGGCTTTCGAGAAAAGCACCAGATCTCCATCGCGCGAGATTCCGTCTATCAATATCCTGACAGTCCGCGGACCACTCAGCAGGGAGCCGCCGCGCCGAAGTACAGCGGCTCCCTGGCCGGCGGGAGCCGGTTTAAGGTTGGTCCACCGGGATGGACGTGATGGCTGCGTCGCCAAAGCGAAGTCCGAGCGCAGCGACCGACCCAGCCGGAACTGACAGTCGAAGGGTCCCCAGTTTCCCGGTGACTCCGGCCAGGCCCGGCTGTTCCCTGAGATTGAACGCCTGGAGACTCCGTGCAGGGAGATTCAGATTGACTGTTCCGATCTGGGTGCCATTCCCCGCGAAGACGCTCAGCGTTACGGTCGCCGCGGCGTCTTCGGGGTTCAGAACCGACATGGAAGTCGTGAAGAAGATATCGTCCCAAACCATGTTGGCCGACTGCCGGGAATCCTCGCTGAGTGGAATCACCGCCTCCTGATCGGGCCTGCCGGCCACGGTCTGCCGGAACAGCCCGTATCCGGTCACACCAGCCGGCAGTGTGAGCTTGGTCCAGCCGCGTTGCAGCGTGCCGCTATTCGGTGCCTCCAGACTGATGGCCCCTCGTGCCGGAATATTCACGGTCTGAGTTGAGACGGGACCGATCCCGATCAGCGGCACGCTCAAGTCAGAACCGTCCGTGCCGTAGAAGCGGACAGCCGCGGTTGTTGGAGTATCAGTCGTATTGGCCAAGTAGATGGCCGAGTACCATCCGCCTCCATAGGCAAGAAATGGCAGGAGGTAGGTCTCCCCGGTCACTCCGGATTCAGCTTCGGTCACTTGAAGGGAAGTGGTATAGATCAGGTCGCCGGTATTGGCGCCATTGTTGTTGGCCGCGTTGCCGGCCGCGTAGAACGTGACAGGTCCTGAGCCTACCGGCGGCGCTGTCCAATTCACTTCCCATGTGCTCGAGCCGGAGGTTCCTGGTGAGGTTCCGGCCGATGTATGCGTAACATATTCTCCTGCCGTGGAGCCCGGTGAAAACTGAGTTCTCGTGGAGTCGTCGATCGCGAATGTTCCACTCTTGGTGAGGCGATCTGCTCCCATTCGGCCAGTCACTTCAAAACCCCATCGCTGGGCAACCGGGTCAGTCAGCGTCACTCGCACCTTGTAGGTCTGACCAGGTACATACGAGCTTCCACTGGAGAACTCGATTCTGACGTTCCCGGAGCCGGAATTCGCCGTTCCCAAGTGGCAGGCGGTGCAGTCGGTGCCAGGGGGCGCTCCTGTGCGTCCAGGGGGGGCGCCCGTACTCCTGGCAATGGCGGGAGCCGCAACCAACGCCACAAGCGTGAGGAGCCGTGGCCAGGAGGCCAGGCGGTCCGCGCCAAAACAAACGAAACTGTTCTTCATGGCCCTCTCTCTCTGTGCGGAAATCGCAACTGGAGTGATCGTAGGGCTTGCCTTCGCGAGTTGTCGTTCAGGGTTTGTAAAAAGAATGTGAAATCGGCGGAGAGCCGATCCAACGATAATGGCCCTCTCAATTCCATGGGCTAGAATGAGGTTCCGCGGTGATGCAAACCATACTGGTGATTGACGACGATGACAATCTCCGGGACACGATCGGACTGCTACTGGAGCGGGAGGGGTTTCGCCCCATCCTGGTTGGAGACGGGAAGACGGGGCTTCAGGAAGCCCAAAACTCCCGCCCTGACTTGCTCCTGGTCGATCTACGAATGCCCGGACTGAGCGGGATCGACGTCTGCAAAAAGCTCCGCACGAGCGGGATGCAGGTTCCGATCATCGTGCTCAGCGCGGTCGGTGATGAGTTGGACAAAGTGCTGTTGCTCGAGATCGGCGCGGATGACTATGTCGTGAAGCCATTCGGGTCCAGAGAACTTCTCGCCCGAATTCGAGCTGTTCTCCGCCGAACGGCTCCTGATCTCAGCCATGTTCTGACGTTCTCGGATGTCGAAGTTGACCTTGACCGCCACGTTGTCAGGCGGGCGGGGGAAGAGATCCACTTCACGCGAGCCGAGTATAACCTGCTCACATTCTTTCTGCAGAACCCGAATCGCGCGCTGACCAGAGACTTGATCCTCAATTCGGTGTGGGGCTACGAATCGTTCCCGAATACGAGAACCGTGGACGCCCACGTCGTCCATCTTCGGCAGAAACTCGAGCCGGATCCCGAGACGCCGCGCTATTTCGTGACGCTCCACGGGGTCGGCTATCGCTTCATTCCATGATCCAGGCGCCCGAGTCCGCGATCCTGCGTGCCGTCCTGGTGGTCGATGATGCACCGGGGTGCATCGAAACCATGGATGCGGCACTTTCAGGCATCCCGGGTATCGAACTCCATTTCGCAACTACCGCGGAGGACGCCTTGGCCGCCTTGCACCAGCAACGGTTCTCCGCTCTGATAACGGATGTCCATCTTCCCGGGATGAGCGGCCTTGAGTTGCTCGAACGGCTGCGCGGCCAAACGCGATTTGAGGCGCTGCCAATCGTCGTGATGAGCGGTGACACGGATCCAGAGATACCGGCTCTCTCTCTTCGTCTCGGGGCCACCTGCTTCATCGCAAAACCGTATTCCCCTGCTGCCTTGCGCAATCGGATGGAGGAACTGCTCTATGGTGCTTAAACACTTTCCTCTGGTCTTCTGCCTGGCTGCCTGCGCTGCTCAAGGACAGGCACAGCCGGACGTTCGACAGATCGTGGAACGGCTTGAAAGGCTGGAGGCTCTCAATCGTGAGCTGATGTCTGAGATCCGCGCGTTGCGACAGGAGTTGACCGATGCTCGCGGCCAGGGTCCCCCGCCGGCTGTGGAAACTCAGCAGCCGTCAGCGCCACTGGCGGAACGAGTCGAGATACAGGAGCGCCGGGCCGCCGAGCTCGATCAGACCAAAGTGCAGGCCAGCCAGCGATTCCCAGTCCAAATTACCGGCACCTTGTTATTCAACACCTCCTGGACCGGCCGCAACAATAACGACCAGACGAAGCCGACGGCGGCCAGTCTCGAGCCGGGCGTCGCTGCCTTCAACGGCACGCTGCGCCAAACCACCCTCGGACTCCGGTTTCAAGGTCCATCGATCTTCGCCGGAGGGAAGGTCACAGGGTCCCTTTACTCGGATTTCTATGCAGGCACTGGGACATCACTCAATCAGTTGATGCGTATTCGTGTTGCCACGATCGACCTCGAGTGGAATCGAACCACACTCTCTTTTGCACAGGACAAGCCGATCATGGCGACACGAGAGCCGGCGTCGCTCTCCCAAGTCGGAGTCTCGCCCTTGACCGCGGCAGGGAACCTTTGGCTCTGGCAGCCGCAAATCCGGATTGAACACCGGTTCTTGTTCGGTGATACCAGCGGACTTCGACTTCAGGGCGGCGTCTACCAGACCAGCGAATCCACGACGGGTGTGCCTTCTGAATACCTTGGCTCATTCGCGAGGTCAAGGCCCGGGCTGCAAGGAAGGGTGGAGTTGTGGAAGGAGTTTGGGGAAGGCCGGCGGATCGAGGTTGCACCGGGTTTCCACGCAAGCAACTCGAGGGTCGCGGGAAGGGAAATCCCATCACGAATCTATGCCGTCGATTGGCTGATCCGTCCAGACTCCCGTTTCGACATATCCGGCACATTCTTCGGCGGCCAGAATGTCGGAACTGTCGGCGGACTCCGCCCGAGCATTAGCTTTCTTCCGAATGACTCCATCCGTGCCGTCTCCGCCTTCGGCGGATTTGCTCAGTTGACTTACCGGTTCAACAGGCGAACATGGTTCAACGTGTATGCCGGTCAACAGTCGAACGATAGCGCCGACTTGCTCCCAGGGGCCATCAGCAGGAACTTCGCTTATGCGGGGAACGTGATGTATCGTCTGGCGGGAAATGTTGTCGCCAGCTTTGAGGCCGCGCAGGTCCGCACCAGGTACTTGGGTCCCGGCACCCGACTTGTCCCCTACTATGATCTTGCAATCGCTTATCTGTATTAGCCTCCTGTCCAGCACGGCGGCAGCCGCCTCGCTGTCGGGGCGAGTCGAGTTGGTGGACTCGCGGGAGGAGCGCGTGCGCAACAAACTGGACTACTCCGGCATCGTGGTTTCGCTTGAACCGCTGGACGAGTCGGCCGCACCCAAGGCTCAGCCCGCCAGGGCCACCATGGAGCAGAAAGACAAGACCTTCCGGCCGCACATCCTCGCCATCGCAGCGGGCACCACGGTGGATTTCCCGAACTTCGATCCTATCTTCCACAACGCCTTCTCAAACTATGACGGGCAGATTTTCGACATCGGCCTCTATCCGCCAGGGACATCACGCAGCGTGCGGTTCTCGCGTGCCGGAGTCGTTCGCATCTTCTGCAATATCCATCCCCACATGAGCGCCATCATCGTCGTCCTTCCCACGCCGTTCTTTCGGGTAACGGACCGGGATGGCCGGTTTGAGTTCGATGGTCTCGTCCCCGGAAGTTACCGCCTCCGCATCTTCCACGAGCGAGCCAGCCCGGCAACGACCGAGAGCCTTTCCCGCGTTGTCACTGTTCGTGCCGCACCTGAAACCCTCCCAGTGATTCGAATCTCGGAAAGCGGGTATCTACCTCTTCCACACAAGAACAAGTACGGCCGTGACTATCCTCCGCCGCCCGAGGATGACGCGTTTTACCCATCCGTACGCAAATGAAGACTCCACGCCAGTCCAGCCCATCATTGCTGTGGAGGATCATCCTCTCCACCTCGATCGCGCTGACGGTGCTGTTTGCGATCACGGGCTGGATCGTGCAGGAGCAGTTCGTCCGCAGCGCGTCCGCGACGCTGGAGGACGAGGTTCGCGGCAGCTTCCAGTCGTACGAATCACTGTGGAAGGCGCGAGCAGGGAAACTCGCCTCGCTGAGCCTCGTTCTTAGCCTGATGTCCGATGTCCGCGCAGCCTTCGGGACGGGTGATCGGGCCACCATTCGGGATACCGCTGGGGAGATCTGGCGGCGCATCGCCGAAGAGGACGCCATCTTCGTCGTCACGGAGCCAAACGGATTAATCATTGCTTCGCTCGGCGGTTATCCCGAGACAGCGCAGGAGAGTGATCGAAGCATGGTGACGGCCGCCGCGTCGAGCTTTCCGGAACAGGCAGCCGGATTCCGCTGCGAGCATGGCAGGCTTTACCAGACGGTCATCACGCCGGTGTATGTCGCGGCGACGCATGGTTCGGCGCTGCTCAATGTGCTTGTCGCCGGATACGACGTCAATACACGGCTTGCGCGGCAGTTGAAGGAAGCCACGGGCGGGAGCGACTTCATCTTCTTCTGCGAGGGCCGGGCCGTTGCATCCTCGTTGGGGACGGGCTATCCGATCTCACTTCCGCCTGCCGCGCCGCGCGGCGCCGCACTGCCGCACGTCTTCATCGACCGCACGGAATATGCCCAATTTACGTCTCCGCTTCTCGACATTCAAGGCAGACGCATCGGCGAACTCCGTATTCTCCGTTCGTTCGACGCCGCGCGGGCACGCATTGATGCGCTGCGTTTGAACATGATCGGTGTCTGGCTCATCGCTGTTCTCGCGGGATTGTGGCTCACTTATCAACTCGCCCGCCGGATCCTCGAGCCGGTCCGCGCTCTCGATGCCGCGGCGGCCGAGATCGGCCGGGGCAACTACGACATCCGCGTGCCGGTGACCTCGGACGACGAGCTTGGGCGGCTGGGCCAGACGTTCGATGGCATGTGCCAGTCCATCAAGGCCGCCCGCGAGGAACTGATCCGGCAGGAGCGTCTGTCCACGATTAGTCGTCTTTCCACCTCCATCGTGCATGATCTCCGCAACCCCCTCGCCGCGATTTACGGCGGAGCGGAGATGCTGGTCGACGACGACCTGCCCGGCCAGCAGGTGAAGCGGCTTGCAGTGAATATCTATCGATCTTCACGCCGGGTGCAGGAACTTCTGAGCGACTTGGCGGACGTCACCCGCGGCCGAACACGTGCCGCTGAGCCCTGCAATCTCTTCGAAGTCATTGACGCGGCCCGCAGCATCCTCTCAGCGGAGGCCGAACGCCATTCCGTTTCCGTCCGCATCGACGTTCCGCGAAATTTGACGCTTCAACTCGAAAGATCCCGCATTGAGCGCGTCTTCGAGAATCTGCTGGCAAACTCCATCGAGGCCATGCCTACGGGGGGAACGGTCGATGTCACGGCGGTCGTCGATCCTGAATCGATCGTCGTCACGGTCCAGGATTCAGGCCCGGGGCTGCCCGAAGGTCTGCATGCCCACCTGTTCGAGCCATTCACTACCACGGGCAAAAGGAAGGGGATGGGTCTTGGGCTGGCGCTCTCCAGACAGGCAGTCCTTGACCACACGGGAGATCTCTGGGCGGACCCTCCGAACGGGAACGGCGCTCGTTTTCACGTCCGATTCCCTCGCTGACCCCGCGCGGTTGAATTTACTGGCGTTTTACATTTTCACAACGACATCCTCCGCGGGGCTTCTTAGTATGGGCCATGAAGTTTGCACGATTGCTATCTTGGAGCGGCGCGTTTTGCGGTGGATTCGTCATCTTCTCGCTCCTGACGGTCCGCGCTCCCGTGAATCCGCCGGTCGTTGCCTCCCGCACGATCGAGGCGCAGTTGGAGATTCCTCCTCCAGTCATGTCGATCTTCCGGCGCTCCTGCGCCGATTGCCATTCAAACATCACTCGCTGGCCCTGGTACAGCCAGATCCCGCCGGCAAATTGGATGGTTTCGAGAGATGTTCACGAGGCCCGGAGCCGGATGAATCTGTCAGAGTGGCCGGATCCTGCTGCAAAGCCATTCAATGCTTCGGCGTTGCTGATCGCTTCATGCGCCGCGGTGAGTTCGGGCAAGATGCCGCCGGGCAGGTACGCGATCCTCCACCCCGGATCGAAAGTGACTCAATCGGAAGCTGAACAGATCTGCGCTTGGTCCAACCAGGAAGTCGTGAGAATCGGGGTCAGGCGTCGCAGACAAGCGGCGCAAGCTTCAGACGGGACCACTGATGCGGAAAATCGGGCTGTGCCCGAGGCCGGGAGCAGCCGGCAGCGCGCGCCTTTCAGTGCTCGTTGACCTATCCCCAATCGCCCGGACCGGGTTCATCAGGGACGTCTCATTCCGGGCAAAGCGTACCCAGGAACTTCAGCCATTCCGCAAGATCCGCTGGCGTTGGAAGGTCGTGCGAGGCCCCGGCAACGCTGACGTAGAAGATCTGGCCAAAGCGATCGGCGACGACCATCTTCAAAGATCCATCGGCAATCCGGGTACTCGCATCGCAGACTACGGTGCCGAACACCAACGCTGTGCAAACCGTAATGTGCGCTGATCCCGGCACCGCCACCAGAAGCCTCCCCTCCCATGCCTGGAACTCGGGCTCCAGCGCATTCAGGCGCACCAAGTACTCGCGGCACTCGGGGCAGTCCGCCGAATGCAGAGTCATCAGAACTGTCGATTCGCCTCGCGCCGCTCGGACGTTGACTGGTCTCCCGGTGGAGGGACATGGGAGTTCAATGTCCGGTAGAAATCCGCCAACCCTGAATAGGTCCGCCGTCATGGCCGTTCAATCGTCGCCACCTACCGTAACAGAATCCGTCGGCTGAGCCCAGCAATCGTGACAAGGCGGCGTTAGTCTGGGTTCGTGGTACCACTAATGCGCCTCGTCTTTGCACTCTTTGTTTCCGCGTTCCTCCTCCAAGCGGCATCGCCCTACGTCCGCGTCGAGAACGGACGCCTCGTGGACCCTGACGGCCGGGCGCTCATGTTGAAAGGTACGAATCTCGGGAACTGGCTTGTTCCAGAGGGCTATATGTTCCTGTTCGAAAAAGGACCTGAGTCCTGGCGTGAGATCGATGCGTTGTTTCGCGATCTGGCGGGTGAATCGCAAACAGACCGGTTTTGGAGCGAATGGCGAAGCCGCTACATCACAGAGACCGACATCGCGAAGATCGCCTCGCTCGGGCTAAATACCGTCCGCGTCCCGATGCATTGGAGGCTCCTGGAACGCGGTGGAGAGGGCTGGAAGCATCTGGACAATGTCATTGCCTGGTCGAAAAAGCACAAGATCTGGGTGATCCTCGACCTCCACGCCGCGCAAGGCGGACAGACGGGCACGAACATCGATGACAGTTGGGGCTATCCCTGGCTCTTCGAAGATGAAGCGGCCCAGTCCGCAACGCTCCGGCTTTGGCGGAACATCGCGGAGCGCTATCGTGATGAACCGGCGGTACTCGGTTATGACCTTCTCAACGAGCCCATCCCCCACTTCGGGAAGCTGCCCTCATTGAACCCGAAACTCGAACCGCTGTATCGCAAAATCGTTTCCGCCATCCGTGAAGTCGACCGCAACCACATCGTCATTCTGGAGGGCACGCAATGGGCCAGCAAGTTCGATTCGTTCGGCCCACCGTTCGACGGCAACTCCATGTACTCGTTTCACAAGTACTGGACTGCGCCGACGTGCGAGGTGATCGAGGAGTACTTAGCGTACTCAATGAAGCACAACGTGCCGCTTTTGATGGGAGAGTCCGGCGAGAACTCCGATGAATGGATCTCGAAGTTTCGCCATACGCTGGATGCCGCAGGGGTTCATTGGACTTTCTGGCCTTGGAAGAAGATGCTGAAGACCAGCGCCCCGGTCAGCTTCGGGAAGCCCATTCACTGGGATGCCATCGTTGCATACTCCCAACTACCGGGAGGGGTGGGCGCCGCCGAGAAAAAGGCGGCGCTCCGTCCGACTCCGCAACAGGCACGTGAGGCTCTGGCCGACCTGTTGGAGAAGATTCGATTCCAGTCCTGCGCCCTGAACAAGGGCTACGTCCAGGCCCTCGGCCTGAGAACTTCAGACTGAACCTACTCCCTTACCGGCCCGCTTCCTCGCGGATCATCTTCTTCATCTCGTGCTCTACTTCCTTGAAGCCCGACGGGACGGCCAGTTTCGCGGCGTCGACGGCGCCACGCGAGTGATTCGTGCTCTCGACGGTCACTTCCATGAAGAGACCAGGTTTGCCTGCCGGCTTGGCGGCGGGAGCCTGCTGCTTAGGCTGTTCCGGCTCGGCCTTCGGCTCTTCCTTTTTCTTCTTCTTGCCAAAACCGCCGAAGCCGCCCAGCGCCCCGCCGAGAGCGCCTCCCACTCGGCCGCCGATCGCCTGGCCGGCGGCTGATCCCGCGGAGGATTGGGCCGACTCGCGAGCAGCCTCCCCCACATTCGGCATCTCCATCTCGGGCGTCTGGACGGGCTGGCCATCAGCCCCCAGCATGATGATCGAACTGACCGTCAGAAGCGTCGTGCCCTTGATCTTCTGCGCTTCCATCGCCATCTTGGCCATGCCCTCGCCAAGGCCAGGCTGCGTCTTCATCATCGCCGCCATGTTTCTCGCCTGCGGCAACCAGTTCACCTTCTTGGCCATCCTCATGTAGAAATCGTTGATCTCCTGGTAGCCCGCGATCTCCGCCGTAGTCCAGATGCTGTTGTCGAAACGCATTGTGCTCGCCTGCCCTGTGGACTGGTCGCTCGACGCCATTGACATCAGCATCTGGAATTCTTTCGCGCTGTACCCCTCGATCACACGTGTTTGGCCTGTCTCCTTCACCTGGACATCGAACTTCATCTCCGGGGCCTGCTGGCCCTCTTTCTTGGCCTTGGCCATCTCGCGCTGCATCTTCTTCGACATGGCGTCCATGGCCTGCGCCAGCTCGGCGAAGGTGATCACGGAATACTGCTTCTTGTCGAGATCGACATCGGTCATCGTCTCCGCGTCCAGGTCGATGACATTGATGCTGTTCGGCGAGACCCGGGCCAGCTTGTTGCCCTTCAGGTAAACATGGCTCACCTGCGGCTCGAGCGCCTTGCCCATCCCTGGAAACTTCGCCATCTTGACCAGGAATCCTCCCGTCATGCGGCTTGTCTCCTGGTAGCTGAAATCAGCGAAAATCGGGACTGCGAGCGCGAGCGCAATGGCGCCAACTGTGCCTATCCTCATTAGGAACCTTCCTCCTTCTGTCGAGGGTAGTGGATTGGGGCCTGCTATACAATAGCCCTACTGGGGATAGCCCCAGGGAATCTCATGGCCATGCGCGAGACCGTCATCCGCCCCTCAATGCGACGCGTGAAATGGGGTCTGGCCGTCGCAGTTATCCTCTTCTTCGGTCTCTTGTATGTTTACCTTCGGTACCGCGAAGACCTGGCCTGGTGGATCCTGTTGGTCGGCGTGCTTCCATTTGCCAGTCCGCTGCTCGCCTGGCTCGATTCAAACCGCGTCCGCCTGGTTGTTGATGGCGGCATTCTGAAGCATGAATCCGGGCTGTTGCGCAAAAGCCGCCGGCTGGCCGCGGCATCCGACGTCGTTGGAGTTAGTGTCGAGCGCAGCTTCGGCCAGCGGCTCTGGGGGACGGGAACAGTCGTGGTGGAGACCAAGGGGCCTCAAGGGCGCTTCGCCGTTCCCGACGTCGACCGGCCCAACCGGATTGCGGAGATGATTCGATCGGCGGGCATCAGTCCCACCGCGCCGCCGGTCCAGAAGAATGAAAGGGATACGCAAGCTTCATGAGTAATTTCCTCAAGGGCAAGATCGCGCTGGTGACGGGCGCAAGCCGTGGACTCGGCAAGGCCATGGCCATCGCGCTAGGGCGGGAGGGCGCCCGCGTGGCGCTTGTTGCCCGCGATGTCGAGAAGTTGAACGAAACGGCGGAGGCCATCCGCTCCGAAGGAGGAGAGGCCGCAATCTTCCAAGCCGACCTCACCATAGAAGAGCAGGTGGCTGCACTCGAGCGCCAGGTGAGCGCAGATCTCGGCCGAGTCCAGATCCTGATCAATAACGCGGGAGTCAATCTGCGGAAGCCCGTGACCGAGTTCACTTTGGAAGAGTGGCGCTGGGTAATGGACTCTAACCTGACCAGTGCCTTCCTGATGTGCAGGGCATTCGTGCCTCACATGAAGGGAACTGGATACGGCCGTATTCTCAACCTCACCTCGATCATGGCCCACGTCTCGCTGCCGGAGCGAACAGCCTATTCGTCATCCAAAGCAGGACTTCTTGGCTTTACACGCGCACTGGCGTTGGAATTGGCCGCCGAGGGCATCACGGTGGTCGGTATCAGCCCGGGGCCGCATGCCACGGAAATGAACCTGCCGCTGCTGAATGATCCCGAAAAGAACGCCGCATTCCTCGAACGCATCCCCGTCCGGCGTTGGGGAAAGGTCGAAGACATGGGCCCGCTAGTCGTCTACCTTTGCTCTGAAGCCACAGCCTTCCTGACCGGAACAGACATCGTGATCGACGGAGGCTGGCTGGCTCAATGAAGCGTCGCGACTGGGTTCTCTCCTCCGCGGCGACTCTGCTTGCGGGTTGTGCCGGCAACCGCAAGAAACGCGTTGCCGTGATCCCGAAGGGCACCTCCCACCTCTTCTGGGTCTCCGTGCAAGCCGGTGCTCTAGCTGCGGGCAAACAGTTTGACCTGGAGATCCTTTGGAACGGCCCCGCGACTGAGACCGACTACAGCCGCCAAATCCAGATCGTCGATTCCATGGTCGCCCAGCGCGTGGATGGCATCGCGCTGGCTGCGTCCGAACGGAAGGCGCTTGTTGCGGCCGTCGACCGCGCGATGGCCGCGGGCATTCCAGTCACCGTGTTTGACTCGGGTCTCGATTCTGAGAATCACTTGTCATTCATTGCCACGGACAACTACGAAGCCGGCAAAATGGGTGGGCGCAAGCTCGCCGAACTGATGGGGGGGAAGGGCAATGTGGCGGTCATCATGCATGCGCCGGGGAGCCTTTCAACCATGGATCGCGAAAAGGGCTTCCGGGACGTGATCGCTGCCGAGTTTCCCAATATCCGCATTGTCGCCGAGCAGTATGGGATGTCAGATCGCGCGAAGTCCCGCGCCGCCGCGGAGAACATCCTCGCCGCCCATCCGCAACTCGATGGCTTCTTCGCTTCCACTGAACCCAGCTCCAGCGGTATCTCGCTCGCTTTGAAGGCGCGCGAGATGAATGGCAAAGTGAAATTCGTGGCGTTCGACTCCAGCGAGGCCATGATCGAGGACCTTCGGAACGGCACTATCCACGCGATGGTCGTCCAAGATCCGTTCAGGCTCGGCTTCGAGGCCGTACGCAGCATTCACACGAAGCTCTCCGGCGGAAACCCGGAGCGGCGCATCGATCTCCAGGCCCGAGTGATCTCCCGGCCGGATCTTGAGACGCCGGAGATTCGGGATCTGCTGAATCCCGACGTGAAGAAGTACCTGCAATAACCGGCGCCCCGCGCGCGCTGCGTTACAATCAGCCTTTCATGTCTACGCACGCCGATACGCGATTTTTTGGGCATCCGCGCGGCCTTTCCACGCTCTTTTTCACCGAGCTATGGGAGCGCTTCGGTTATTACGGCATGCGGGCGCTGCTGATCCTCTTCATGACCGCCAGCGTGCAGAACGGCGGCCTCGGCCTGGAGGACAGCAAGGCGTACGGCATTTACGGGCTCTACACTGCGCTCGTTTACCTGTTGAGCCTTCCCGGCGGCTGGGTTGCCGACCGTATCCTCGGCCAGCAGCGCGCGGTGATTTCGGGCGGTGTCCTTATTTCGATCGGCTATTTGATGCTTGCTGTGCCGAACCGGAGCGTTTTCTTCTCCGGCCTCGCCGTGGTGGCCATCGGCACGGGTCTGCTGAAGCCGAACATCAGCACCATCGTCGGCCAGATCTACACCACTGGCGATAAGCGGCGCGACAGCGGCTTTTCCATCTTCTACATGGGCATTAATCTGGGCGCGTTTCTCGCGCCGTTGATTTGCGGGCCCGTCGGACAACGAATCGACTGGCATCTCGGCTTCGCCCTGGCCGGCATCGGGATGGCGCTCGGTGTCGTCACGTTCATGCATGGCCGGAAACATCTGGGGGGAGCCGGTCTCCACCCCGTCCCGACTGCCTCCGCCGACGAATCGGCAAAAGTCCAGCGCCAGTTCAGGCACGGACTCGTTTACTTCTTCGGCGCGCCACTGGCCCTGCTCGCTATTCACTTCACCGGGCTCTACGAACTGACCGTCGCGGGTCTTGTCGACGGAGCCGGCGTGCTTCTGCTCCTGCTCGTGCTGGCCCTGTTCGCGTGGATGTTTTTCGGTGGCCAGTGGACGGCCGAGGAGCGAAAGCGGCTCGGCGTGATTGCGGTGCTGTTCGTCGCTTCTTCGCTGTTTTGGTCCGCCTTCGAGCAGGCCGGTTCCAGCCTGAACATCTTTGCGGACAGGTTCACCAACAATCAGTTCTTTGGCTTTGCCTACCCGGCTTCTCTCTACCAGGCCATGAACCCGCTCTATATCATCCTCATGGCCGGTGTGCTCGCCTGGCTCTGGCTGCGCCTGGGCGACCGGCAGCCGTCCAGCCCCGCTAAGTTTTCCATCGGCTTGATTCTGGTGGGGTTAGGATTCGTGATTGTACTGGTGGCGGCGATTCGCAGCGCAGGCGGAGAAAAGGTGAGCCCGCTCTGGCTCATCTGCTGCTACTTCTTTCACACCACCGGAGAACTTTGCTTGAGCCCGGTGGGCCTCAGCGCCATGACCCGCCTCGCCCCAGTGCGTGTCGCCGGATTCATGATGGGCGTATGGTTCCTATCCATCGCGACAGGAAACTACGTAGGCGGACGCCTCGCGGCCTTTTACGGGGAACTGCCTATCGCCGAACTCTTCCAGACCACCGCCGCCTTCGCCCTCACCGCCGGCGTTCTTCTCGCCCTGGTTGCGCGCCCCGTCGCCCGAATGATGGGTGACGCCAAGTAGGCTCGGGGCAGGCGGGCGACGTAAAATCGAAGGGATGCCCAAGACCCCGCCGCACGCGCAGGAGAAGCGGCCGAGCTTCGAGG
This sequence comes from Bryobacteraceae bacterium, assembly GCA_050789245.1. Lineage (GTDB taxonomy): Bacteria > Acidobacteriota > Terriglobia > Bryobacterales > Bryobacteraceae > PNKE01. Next base: position 29,494 of record JBOZRR010000048.1, read on the forward strand.
AGAGCCTCGACGAGCTCGAAACCGTCGTCAAACAGCTCGAAGGGCCGGAGCTTCCTTTGGAACGCGCCCTCGAGCTCTTCGAGCGCGGAATCAAACTCAGCGAGTCCTGCCGGAAGCAGTTGACCGATGCCGAGACCCGTGTCGAAGTCTTGATCAAGAAGGGCAATTCCATCGACGCCCAGCCCTATAAGCCGGAGGAAGAGTGACCCTTCAACAACTCACTCTGAAGGATTACCTGGTTGAGCAGGCCCGTCTGATCGACGCTGAGATCGATCGACTGGTGCCCGCCGAAACCGCCCCTCCAGAAGTCATCCATAGGGCGATGAGGTATAGCCTTTTCGCCGGCGGAAAGCGCATTCGGCCGATCCTGTGCATGGAGGTCTGCCGGACCGTGACCGGCGACGAGTTGCACGGCATTCGCGCCGTGGCCAGTTCGCTCGAGATGATCCACACGTATTCGCTGATCCACGACGATCTGCCCGCCCTCGACAATGACGACCTGCGCCGTGGCCGCCCCACCAACCACAAGGTCTTTGGCGAGGCCATGGCGATCCTTGCCGGAGATTCGCTTCTCACGCTCGCTTTTGAAGTTCTGGGTGCGGCGGGCAACGCACGCCTTGTTTCCGAATTGGCCACCGCGTCCGGAACCGTGGGCGGCATGATCGGCGGCCAGGTCTTCGATCTCGAAGGCGAGAATCAGGCGCCCAGCGCCGAGCTCCTGGACCGGATTCACAGGGCGAAGACCGGCGCGCTGCTCCGTGCCAGCGTGCGCATGGGCGCGATCCATGCCGGAGCGACTGAGGACGAACTCAGCGCGCTCTCGGAGTACGGCGAACACATCGGCCTCGCTTTCCAGATCGTCGACGACATTCTCGACATCGAAGCCAGCCCCGAGGCGCTGGGCAAGACTCCCGGCAAGGATGCCGCGCAGCACAAGATCACCTTCCCGGCTGTCTATGGCCTGGAGCGTAGCCGCGAAATGGCCGAGGCAGAGCGGCAGCGCGCTCACGCAACGCTCGAACAGTTCGGCGCGAAGGCGCAACGCCTCCACGAGTTGGCGGATCTTGTCGTTGATCGGAAAAGCTGACCGGCAGTGGCTTCATGAGAGCGGCCAAACAGCGTATTGACCAGATCCTGGTCAGCCGTGGCCTGGCCGAATCCCGTGAGAAGGCCAAAGCGCTTCTCCTTGCTGGAGCGGTCTTCGTCAACGGCCAGCGCGTGGACAAGCCCGGGACGATGATCGCCGAAGACGCGAGTGTCGAAGTGGCCCAGGCCATGCCCTATGTCAGCCGCGGTGGCTTCAAGCTGGCCGGCGCCCTGGATGGATTTGGGATCAACGTGGAGGGCCGCGTCTGCCTCGATGTCGGTTCCTCCACCGGCGGATTCACCGACTGCCTGCTTCAGCGCGGTGCTGCCCGTGTCCATTCCGTCGATGTCGGCAAGTCGCAGCTTCACTGGAAGCTGCGCACCGACCCGCGAGTCATCATTCACGAAGGCTTGAACGCCCGCTACCTCACGCCCGCCGATATCGGCGAGCCCGTCCAGTTAGCCGTCTGTGACGTCAGCTTCATCAGTGTTACACTCATCCTTCCGGTGTTGCCGCCGCTGCTTGCAAATCCCCGCGAGATCGTTGTCCTCGTCAAACCCCAGTTTGAAGTGGGCCGCGAACAGGTAGGCCGGGGAGGAATCATTCGGGACCCCGCGCTCCACGCGTGGTCCTGCGACCGCGTACGCGGCGCCGCTGAAGCCCTCGGTTTACACACCAGGCTGATGGAAAGCCCTCTTCCCGGCGCCGAGGGCAACCTGGAATTTCTGCTCTATGCCCACGATCCGGACAGTCGGAATCATCTCTAAGCCGGATGTCCACGCCGCGCACGCCATCGTGCCTGCGCTGCTCGATTGGCTTTCGGACCACGGCATTTCCGTTCGCGTGGATGAAGTCACGGCGGCCTACACCACCGGAGTTTCCGGCATCGCTCGCAAGAGCTTGCCCGACGGATGCGAACTCGTGATCGTGCTCGGCGGAGATGGGACTCTGCTGAGTGCCGCGCGCTGCATCGCCGGCCGGGAGATCCCGCTCTTCGCCGTCAATCTCGGCGGGCTCGGCTTCCTGACGGCCATCACCACCGACGAACTCTATCCTGAACTCGAACGTGCTCTGCGAAACGAGCATCGCATCGCGCACCGGCGCATGCTTTCGTGTGAAGTGCAGCGAGACGGCGAAGTCGTCGCGCAATACGAGGCGCTGAACGACGTCGTCATCACCAAGGCCAGCATCGCCCGCATGATCGACCTGGTCTGCAACGTGGATGCCCACTTCGTTTGCCGCTACAAGGCGGACGGTTTGATCGTCTCCACCCCCACGGGCTCTACCGCCTACTCGCTCTCAGCCGGAGGACCTATCGTCTTTCCGACTGTCGGCGCCCTCTGCATCACGCCGATCTGCCCCCACACGCTGACCAACCGGCCCGTGCTGGTCTCCGATGCCAGCGTCATACACATCCAGAATCTGGCCTCCGACCAGGATGCCTACCTGACGATCGACGGTCAGGTCGGCCAGCCGCTTCAGACGCAGGACAAGGTCATCTGCCATAGTTCCCCAAACTCGATCTTCCTCATCAGGCCGCCGCGCATGCTGTTCTTTGACGTTCTTCGCCAAAAACTGAAGTGGGGCGAGCGTTGAAGCGCATCTCCCTCACCGCATGGATCTTCATCGCGATGTTCGCGGGCATCGCGCTCGGCCACTATTTCCCTGAGGTGGGAAAGGGCATCGCGCCTATCGGCACGGTCTTCCTTCGCCTGATCAAGTCCATCATTGCGCCGCTGCTGTTCGCCACGCTGGTCTTCGGCATCGCCGGTTCGGGCTCGGCGAAAGCCATGGGCCGCATCGGACTCAAATCGATCATCTATTTTGAGGTGGTTACCACCGCCGCCTTGTTCCTTGGGCTGGGGGCGGTCAACTTGATCAAGCCGGGTGTGGGTGTGCCGCTGGAGAAGGGCAGCGACTCAGGGCTTCCCTCCGCTCATGCGACTCTTGCCGGCATGCTGGAGCACACCTTCCCCGCCAGCGTCATCGACGCCATGGCGAAGAACGAAGTGTTGCAGCTTGTCGTCTTCTGCTTCCTCTTCGGGACTGCCTGCATCGCCATCGGCGAGAAGGCCAAGCCCGTCGTCGACTTCTGCCACTCGCTCAGCGAGGTGATGTTCCAGTACACCCGCTACGTCATGTACCTCGCGCCGCTCGGAGTGGGGGCCGCCATCGCGGCCGTGGTCGGAGCCAAGGGCATCAGCGTCATGGTGGGCCTGGGCAAGCTGGTCCTTACGCTCTACCTCGCACTGGCCATCTTTGTTGTCGTCGTCCTTGGCGCAGTGATCCTCATTTTCCGAATCCCGCTCAAGCGATTTGTCCAGGCCGCGGAAGAGCCATTCCTCCTCGCGCTTTCGACGGCCTCGTCGGAGGCGGCCCTGCCCGCGGCACTCAGGAACATGGAGCGCTTCGGCGTACCGAAGCACATCGTCAGCTTCGTCCTGCCCACCGGCTATAGCTTCAACCTGGACGGCACCACCCTCTATTTGTCGCTCGCCGCAGTCTTTCTTGCTCAGGCCGCGAACATGGACCTTTCGTTCGGTCAGCAACTCGTCATGATGCTGACACTGATGCTCACCAGCAAGGGTGTCGCCGGCGTGCCTCGCGCCGCCCTGGTGATCCTGGCCGGGACTGTCGCCACATTCAACCTGCCCATCGAAGGAATCGCGCTGCTCCTCGGCATCGACACGCTGATGGACATGGCGCGCACCTCAGTGAATGTCCTGGGCAACTGCCTCGCCACTGCCGTCGTCGCAAAGTGGGAAGGCCACGAGCTCATCCCCCAGAACGGCCATCCCGAGCCCGTCTCGGAACACGCGGCCGGCTAGCTCGTTTCGGATAGGATATGAACCATGAAACTCGGTGCTGTCACCTATAACGTCCCGAAAGATTGGGATCTCGAGACGCTCATCACCAAGCTGGAGGAAGCGCAGTTTGAGGCGGTCGAACTCCGCACCACTCATAAGCATGGCGTGGAACCCTCTCTCTCGGTCGCGGAACGGCAGAAGGTGAAGGAACGCTTCGCTCGCAGCAAGGTCCGCCTGCTCAGCTACGGTTCGACCGCCGAGTACCACTCGCCCGACCCCGCCGTCCGCCGCAAACACATCGAGGACACCAAGGCCTTCGTCGATCTGGCGCGCGATACCGGTGCGCTCGGCGTCAAGGTGCGGCCCAATGGCTTCCCGCCTGAGGTCACCAGGGAACAGACCATCCAGAACATTGCCAACTCGCTGAAAGAATGCGGCGACTACGCGCAGGTTCGTGGCGTCGAGATCTGGCTGGAAGTGCACGGCCGTGAGACCCAAGTGCCTCCGGTCTGCGCCGCCATCATGAAGGCTACGAATCACAAGAGCGTCGGCCTGTGCTGGAACTCCAACCCGACGGACATCGTCGACGGCAGCGTGAAGAAGAGCTTCGACATGCTCCGTCCGTGGATTTACAGCGTCCATATCAATGAGCTCGCCAACGATCGCTATCCGTGGCGCGAGCTCTTCACACTGCTGCGCCAGTCCAAGTACGACCGGTACACGCTGATGGAAGTTCAGGAGAGCAAGGAACCCGAGCGCTTCCTGCGCTATTACCGTGCGCTCTGGAGAGAACTCAACCGTCCATGACGCCTGTTCCGATTCGCACACTGGCGGCGGCCTTTGTGGCGGTCGCCGTCTCCTTCGCAGCTCCGCCCGCTCCAGAGTCATTCTTCGGCCACGCCATGGGGGCGGACCGATCGTCACTAGAGTGGAAGCGCGTCGTCGAATACTTTCACGAACTGGAGAAGGGGTCCGACCGTCTTCGCGTCCTTGAATATGGCCGTTCTGAAGAAGGGCGCCCCATGGTGGCGGCCATCATCACCGCACCTTCCACGCTCCGCCGTCTCGAGCATTTCCGCCAGAATCAGAAGAGCTTGATCGACGCCCGCCAGACACCCGTGGCCGAGGCCGGAAAGCTCATTGCCGAAGGCAAGACCGTCGTTCTCATCACTTGCTCGGTCCACGCCACTGAAGTGGCCTCGACGCATACCGCCGTCGAGTTCGCTCACCGGCTGGCGACTTCCACGGATTCGAAGACGCGCGAAATCCTCGAAAACGTCATCCTCATCCTCGCACCGAGCATCAACCCCGACGGCCTCGATCTCGTCACGAACTGGTACCGCCGTACGCTCGGCACTCCCTACGAGGGCACGTCGCCTCCGGAGCTCTACCAGAAGTACACAGGCCATGACAACAACCGCGACTGGTACATCTTCACGCAGTCTGAAACGCGTGCCGTCGTCAGTGGCCTTCACAATCAGTGGCACCCGCAGATCGTTTACGACGTCCACCAGATGGGCCCGCGCGCCGCGCGCATCTGGGTGCCGCCATACCTCGATCCCATCGAGCCGAACGTCGATCCGCTCATCGCACAGGGCGCCAACATGGTCGGCATGACCATGGCGGCCGACCTTACGGCCGCAGGACGCAAGGGCGTCGCAGTGAACGCGATGTACGATCTCTGGACGCCAGCGCGCCACTACCAGAGCTACCACGGCGGAATGCGCATCCTTAGCGAATCGGCAAGCGTGCGCATCGCCTCTCCGGTCCGTCTCACTGCTGAGGAACTCTCAGCTACCGCGCTCGGATACAGTCCCCGCGAACGCGCGTGGAACCATCTGGAACCTTGGCCGGGCGGCGAGTGGAAGCTGCGCGACATCGTCGACGACCAGTTGATTGCCATGGAATCCGTCTGCGTTCAGGCCGCGCAACGCCGCGAGTTCTTCCTCCGCAACTTCTACAACTTCTCGCGCAATGCCATCTCCCGCGGCACACCGCAGATGTTCATCCTTTCTTCAAAACAAGCGGACCCGGGCGCGGCGGCGAAACTCCTCGAAACACTGCGCTTCGGAGCCATCGAAATCGAGAAGGCTACGTCCCCCTTCACCGCGGCCGGACGAGACTTCGATGCCGGCAGCTACATGATCCGCATGTCCCAGCCCTTCAGCGGATTCGCCAAGGCGCTGCTCGAGCGTCAGGACTACCCCGACCTGCGCATGTACCCCGGCGGCCCTCCGAAGCGGCCCTACGACGTAACCGCGCACACTTTGCCGCTGCTCATGGGCGTTGATGTCGTTCCCGCCGCGACCGCCCCGACAGTTGCCTCGACCCGTGTGGACGCCTTCGAGTTCTCTCCCGTGTCGCCCCCGGCCGCCAACATCCTTCCCGCCTCTGACTCCACCTCCTGGCGCCGCGTGAACGAGGCCTGGAAGTCCGGCCGGTCCGTCTGGCGCAGTGCCGCGACGGGAGACTTCGCGATCGCACAACGCCGCCCTTCGGGGATGGCGGAACTGCGCAAACCGCGCGTTGCCCTTTACAGGGGCTTTCAGCCGAGCATGGATGAAGGTTGGACGCGCTGGATCCTCGAACACTTCGGCTGGGATTACAGCAGCGCTCGCAACGCAGACCTCACGGCCAGCAATCTACTCGCCAAGTACGATGTCATCGTCTTCGCCGATCAGTCCGCTGACTCAATCCACGAAGGCTACCGGCAGGGATCGATGCCGGAGGAGTACATCGGCGGTTTGGGTACTGCCGGCGCGGCTGCACTGAAGCAGTTCGTTCAGGATGGCGGAAGGCTGGTCTTCCTGAACCGCTCCGGCCTCTACGTTAAGGACCACCTCGGCATCGCTGCCCAGGATGTCGTCGAGAAGATTCCCAGCCGCGAATTCTATTGCCCCGGCTCTCTCCTGAACGTCAAAGTCGATGCATCTTCTCCGCTCACCCTCGGCCTGCCATCTACATTCACAATTTGGATGGAAGGAAGCCCGGTGTGGCAGACGCAAGGTCTGCGCGGCGCCGTCACTCCGCTCCGCTACCCGGCTTCCAACGTGCTCGCGTCGGGATGGCTTCTCGGCGAGAAGTTCATCGCCGGACAAGCGCCGCTCGTCGACATCCCTTCCGGCAAAGGCCACGTTATTCTCTTCGGCATGCGGCCGCAATACCGCGGCCAGAGCTACCTGGCCCTGAAGATGCTCTTCAACGCGTTGGTGATGGACTCTTCGCGCCGTTGAACGTCCGGCAAGCCGTGATGAACGTTTGAGCGTGGGCTTCAGCCGTCGCTTCGATCGGCCTCGAATAGCCTCCCCCGAGCACGATCACCAGCGGCACGGCGATGCGCCGCACGCACTCGATCACCATCCTGTCACGCTCGGCAAGCCCCTCCAGCGTCAGCGAAAGTCGGCCAAGCGCGTCACACTCCAGCCCATCCACTCCTGACTGGTAGAACACAATGTTTGGCCGGTGCTCAGCAACTTGCGGCAGCACGCCTGCCAGCGCAGCAAGAAACTCATCATCACCCGTCCCATCCGGAAGCGACACGTCCACAACACTCTTCTGCTTGCGGAACGGAAAGTTCTTCTCGCCATGGAGCGAAATCGTCAGCACATCTGGATCTTCCGCGAAGATCTGCGCCGTGCCGTCTCCCTGGTGGACGTCGCAATCAACCACCGCAGCCCGCCGGATGCGCCCCTGCGCCCTCAGCCACTCAATCGCCACCGCCATGTCGTTGAAGACGCAGAACCCCGATCCTTCTCCACGAAATGCATGATGCGTGCCGCCCGCCAGATTGCCGCCCCATCCATGCGCGAACGCCTGCTCGCACGCGCCCATCGTCCCCCCGACCGATGCGAGCGTGCGGTTCACCAAACCCTCCGACCAGGGAAACCCGATCCGGCGCAGCACCGCAGGCTCCAGCGTGCCATTGATGAACCTGCGGACGTACTCCGCGTCGTGGGCCAGCGCCACAATACCTGCGTCGGCCATCGGAGCACACTCGAAATGGAAAAGACCGGTTGAGTTCAACCGGTCTCGAACCATGCGATACTTCGCCATCGGGAACTTGTGCCCTTCGGGCAACGCGATGGCGTAGTGGTCGCAGTAATACAGAAGGGGCATCGCCCTTACAGGATGCTCTTACTTCTTCGAGAGATCTCGAATCCAGATGTCCTTGAACATCATGTCGCCCTCGCCGCCGGAGTGGAGCTGCAATGCGATAGTGCCCTCAATGAACGGCGCTCGCGGATCGGTGAAGTCGATCATCGGCACGCCGTTCAGACGGGAAATATAGCGGTTCCCGATGATGGTGACTGTCATTTCATTCCAGTCGCCCTGGCGAACCACGGTCTCGTTCTCCGGCGACGGCCATACAATCCACGCGCGGCCGAAGCCATAAATACCGCCGGTGTGGCGGCCGATGGTGCAATCGATCTCAACCTGTGCGCCCTGGCTGACGTCCGCCGTCCCGGGCTTGAACTTGGTGTGGAAGTAAAGGCCGCTGTTGCCCGCGCCCCCGCACTTGAAGCGCAGGCTCATCGTGAAGTCTTTGTAGTTCTTCTCGGTCTCCAGGTATCCGTAACCCTTCGTCAGCGTACGGCCCCGCAGGGTGCCGTCCGGCATCACGGTCCATTCCTCTTGCCCGACCGGCTTCCAACCGGTTAGGTCCTTGCCGTTATAGAGCTTGACCCAGTCTTCTCCAGGCGGTCTGGTCCCCTGGGGCAACTGCGCAAAGGCAGTGGCGGCGAACAGCAGTAAGAGCGACAAACGTTTCATATCCGCCTAGGATATCGCGGACAGCACCACGTGGAGTTCAGGCGCCCAACGCCTCTGAGATCGCCGCCGCAATGCGCTTTGCGTGCCGCTCGACCAGACCCGCCTCCGGCCCCTCCACCATCACGCGCGCCAGCGGCTCCGTACCCGAAAACCTCACCAGTACGCGCCCCGCATCGCCCAACTCGCCTTCCGTATCAGCAATCGCGCGCTGCACATCCGGCAACTCTTCCAATGGCCGCTTCTGCTTGAAGCGCACGTTCACCAGCAACTGCGGATAGCTCACGAAATCGGACGTGAGCTCATCCAGCCCCAGCCCCGTTCGCCGCGCGATCTCCATGACGCGCAGCGCCGTCATCAGGCCGTCGCCCGTCGTGGCGAAGTCGCGGAAGATCACGTGCCCTGACTGCTCTCCGCCCAGCGGCAAACCGGAGCGCAGCATCTCCTCCAGCACGTATTTGTCTCCGACCGATGTGCGCAACAGCTTGATGCCGCTCGACCCCAGCGCTTTCTCCAGCCCAAGGTTCGACATCACCGTCGCCACCACGCGCGGATCTCCGTTCGACAACCGCCCCTTCCCCAACAGATCCCGTGCGACGATCAGCAGCGTGTGATCGCCGTCGATGATCTTCCCGCTGCCCGACACCAGAATGCACCTGTCCGCATCGCCGTCGAACGCCGCACCGCAATCGGCCCGTTCTTCCAGCACTCGCTGCCTCAATCCATCCACGTGCAGCGCGCCGGAATTCAGGTTGATGTTCCTGCCGTCGGGCTCGCACGCGATGCAGACAACCTCGGCGCCCAATCGCCGGAAGACCGCCGGTCCCAAGTGAGTCGCCGCGCCATTGGCGCAGTCCAGTACGATCCTCAACCCGTCGAGCCGCCCCGGCACGCTCGCCTGCAAGAACGCCAAGTAATGGCGGTCCAAATCGGGATCCTCCGCCAACTCCAGTTGCCGCGGAGCGAGGCCGCTCTCAAGGAGTGCGAAGATCCTGCCTTCGATCTCCTCCTCCACGGCGTCGGCCAGCTTGAACCCGGAATGATTGAAGACCTTCAGCCCGTTGTCGTGGAATGGATTGTGCGAGGCCGAAATCATCACCCCTGCGACGAAGTCCCCCGTCCGCGCCAGGTAGGCCACGCCGGGAGTAGTGGTCAAACCCGCGAACCGAGGCTCCGCGCCGCCGGCTGTCAGCCCGGCTGCCACCGTGCGCGCCAAGTCCGGTCCGGACTCTCGCGTGTCCATCCCGATCACGACCCGCGGCGGCACACCCAGCCCCGCGGCCTGGCTCACCGCCCATTCGCCCAGCGCGGTTCCGAACGCGTACACGGTTGCCGGGTCTAGCGGCTTCTCACCGGCAACTCCCCGGATTCCATCGGTCCCAAACAGAAGTCTTGGCATTCTTTCCTGGAGTGCTACTTCTTCTTCGCAGGCTCCTCGGGAGCCTCTATCGGAGCCAGATGCACGCGGACTGTCACTGCGGGCGATGACGTGAAGAGCACGTGTGGGTCTCCAACGAAGGCCGTCGTCGTCGCCCGGCCATCCGCATCCAACAACCTCAGGTCCACCGGATCGACCTCGACGAATTCGATCTTCGAGACCCTGCTCTCCGGACCGATCACCGTCAGCCCCGGAGGGCTCACTTCCTGCTCCGTCACCCGCATCCCATCGGGCAAATTCGCGAAACGAACCTTGATCGGGACATTTCGTGCCACCCGCGTCTCGAGCCGAAGCCGGATCTGCCCCGGGATTGCCCGCTCCAACGCGACTCCCGCAGGCAACTCAATTTCGTCCTGGTTGACTGTGAATGTCGTTTCCCCTGGTGCCCGCACCCTCGACAGGTCCAGCACCAGCGGCACGTCGCTCCGCCCCAACCGCGTCAGTTTCACGGAGGGCCCCCGCAGAATCAGGTGGACCTCCTCGATCATCTCCGAGCTGATTTCGAGGTTTTTCGGGATGTTGCGGTACTGCACCGGCGCAGTCAGCGACGTCGTGGACTCCCGCGACCCGCTCAATATCATCCACAACACGAACGACGCAGCCAGCGACGCCAGCTTCCAGCCCAGGTTCCTCGTCACCGCGCCGATCATGGACGGGTCACCTCGGTGGACGACGGCGTGCTCGTCGGCTTCGCCGGCCGCTGCGGCGAGATCGAAACGCCCAGCCGCTGTGCCACCCGCTCCAGCGGAATATCCATCTCCAATTCACCCACTTCCGCCACGGAGATCGTCCCGCGCTCCTCGCTCACGATGATTGCCAGGCAGTCCGATTCCTCGGTGACGCCGATCGCCGCCCGGTGCCGCGTTCCGAGCTTCCGCGACAACTCCGGATTCATTGTCAGCGGCAGAAAGCACGCCGCCGCCGCTAGCCGCCCGCCCTGAACGATCACCGCGCCGTCGTGCAGCGCCCCATCGGGCTGGAAGATGGAAAGCAGCAGGTCGCGCGTCACACGGGCGTCCACCGGCACGCCGCTCTCGATGAACGTGCGCAAGCCAATGTCCCGCTCCAGAACGATCAGCGCGCCCGTCCGGTCCTGGGCAAGGTGCGCGATGGCCAGCAGGATCTCGTCGGCCGTCTCACGGCTCTCCAGCCGGCTGCCGAAGCTCACCCATTTCCGTTCGCCGATTCGCGCCAGGAATCGCCGGATTTCGCTCTGGAACATGACGATCAGCGCAAAGGCCGTGTAGGGGGCCATCGTCTCCAAAATCGTCCGCAGTAACTCCAGCCCCGAAAACACGGAGACGCCGTAAATCAGGATCACCACCAGAATGCCAACCAGGATGTGCGCAGCCCGGCGGCCCCGGATGATCATGATGCACTGGTAGATCAGAACCGCGACCAGCAGGATGTCCAGGATCGACCAAAAAGTAAGGCGTGGCAGGTTTTGGGTGAGGTCGGAAATGATTGTCTGCACGCCTGTTACCTCGAAAATCCAGTGTAGCGCGAAGAGCAGCAGGCACCCATGCGTTCGATCTGGTTAAGCCGCCTTAATCTCCGTCCAGAGGCGGTCCCGCAGCTTCAGAGCCGGGCCCGGCAGCGTCGCAAACCACTGACCACGGGCGAGCACTCGTTTCTCGGGGTAGAGCGCCGGAAGTGCCGCCACCTCGACCGGCAATCTTCGCCAGGCCGCCAGATTGGCCGTGGCCGTCCGGGAATGGAGGACGATCTCCGCCGCCACCTCCGGCCGGAGCAGGAACTCGATGAACCGGTGCGCCAGTTCCGGCCGGCGGCTCTCCGCCAGGACAGCGCAGCAGTCCGCGTAGAGAGGAAATCCCTCTTCCGGATAGACGAATCGCAGATGCGGCGCCTGGTCCATCGCCTGCTGCGCCGTCGTGGCCCAAAGTTGCGCCGCGAGCACATCGCCCGCCACCATCTGGTCCCGGACCTCCGCGTTCAAATACGCCCGCAGCATCGGCTTTTGTTGCAGCGCTTCCCTTTGCGCGGCCCTCAACTCGGCCTCGTCAGGAGAATTCAGGGAGTACCCCAGCTTCAGCAGCGCCGCGCCCAGCACCTCCGCCGGATCGTCCAGCATCGTCATCCGGCCGCGAAAACGGCCGTCCCAGAGGTCCGCCCAGCGCACTGGGGCAGGGGAGACTTTCGAGTTGTACATGATCCCGCTCGATCCCCACATGTACGGCACGGACCACTCCAACCCCGCATCCCAGGACGGCTCGGCAAAATGCGGAAACAAACTCCCGACTCCGGGCAGCCTCGCTCTGTCCAAACGCGCCAGCAGGCCCATCTCCCGCATCGGACGTATGTAGTAATTCGTCGGGAAGACCACATCCCATCCCGAATTGCCGGACATCACCCGCGCCAGCATCTCTTCATTGCTCTCGTAAATGCCGTAGCGCACCTGAACGCCGGTCTCCACTTCGAACCGGCTCAGCGTGTCCGGCGCGATGTAATTCGACCAGTTGAAGACGTTCAGCCGCTGCCGCCTCGGTGTGCAGCCAGCCGCACCCGCGATTGAAAGGAAGAACGTGCGCCGCTTCACGACGTCCTCAGCCGTTCGGCCGCCAGTACGAAGACGCCCAGCGCCGTCACAATCAGCGTGGAAATCGCGTTCACCGCCGGATTCGCGCCCCGGCGCGCCATTGCGTAGAGCACCATCGGCAGCGTTTCGGAATCCACGCCTGCCACCATGCTGGTGATCACGTAGTCATCGAACGAAATGGTGAATGCGAGCAGTCCCGCCGCCGCAACGCCCGGCATCAGCACCGGCAGGGTCACCCGCCTAAACGCCTGCCACTCCGTTGCCCCAAGATCCAACGCCGCCTCCTCCAGCGCCGGGTCCATTGTCCGCAGCCGCGCCATCACCACGATCACCACATACGCCAGGCAGAACATCACGTGTGCCGCCACCACGGTGTGCATCCCCAAACGAAGCCCGCCGAACCGGAAGGCCCATTGAAAGAACGCCAGCAGTGAGATGCCCATCACGATCTCCGGCGTTACCAGTGAAAGCGACAGCGTCGACGTCATCCATCGCGATGACCTTTTCCAAAGGCCGTAAGCGCACAGCGTGCCCGCCGCCGTCGCCAGCACTGTGGCCGAGAGCCCGATCATCAGGCTGTTCAGGCTTGCTTCCAGCAACTGCGCGTCGCTCACCACCGCCTGATACCAGCGCAGGCTGAACCCCTCCCAGACCGTGAACCGGGACTTGTTGAAGCTGAACACCGCCAGCACCAGCAATGGGACATGCAGGAACAGGTACGCCGCAGCGGCGTACAGCGCGAGGGGCCGGATCATAGCAGCGCTCGCTCTTCGCGTCTCGTCATCGCCATCAGCAGCAGCATCACAACCGCCATCAGCGCCAGGGTCACCGCCGCTCCGAACGGCCAATCGCGGGCCGTCGTGAACTGGTTCTGGATCAGGTTGCCCACCAGGATCGTCTTCCCGCCGCCAAGCAGATCCGGAGTCAGATACGCACCCAGGCACGGAATGAAGACCAGAATGCTGCCCGCCCGAATGCCCGGCATCGACGACGGCACCAACACACGCCACAGCGCCTGCCACGGGGTCGCCCCCAGGTCCGCCGCGGCTTCCAGCAGGCACTTGTCCAGCCTCTCCAATGTCGCGTACAGTGGCAGCACCATGAACGGCAGATATCCGTACACCAGACCCAGGATCACCGCCCCGTAGTTGTACAGCAGCGGTAGCGGCTCCTCGATCACGCCAGTAGCCAGCAACACCGTGTTCACCAGCCCCGTGTCCCGCAGCAGGAACATCCACGCATAGGTCCGCACCAGAAAACTCGTCCAGAACGGCAGGATCACGAGCGCGAGGTACAGGCTCTTCCTCCGGCCGGACCGCGCGATGAACAGCGCAAGCGGGAATCCGAGCGCCAGACACAGAAGCGTAGACATGGCGGCAACGACGAACGAGCGCATCACGATTCCGATGTAGAGCGGGTCCGGCAGCCGGGCCCAGTTCTCCAGAGTCCACGGCAGTCCCGTCCCACCGTAGGCTCCGCGCGTCAGGAATCCGTAGGCCAGCAGGATCGCCATGGGCGCGACGAACAGCACCAGCATCGTCACCGCCGAGGGAGCCAGGAACAGCCGGCGCAGGCGCTTCATACCCTCAGCTCATCCGATTCGCGCCACCAGACGTGGACCCGCTGTCCGGGCTGATATCCGCCGTCGAACCGGGAAACCTCAGACACCACCGCCGTACCTGTATCCAACCGGGCTTCCACATGGAGGCAATTGCCCAGGAACACCGAACTCTCCACCGTCGCCGCCTGCCATCGCACGCCGTCCCCAGGAGGGTCCGAGGCGATCCGTGTTGCCTCAGGCCTCACGCCAACCCCGTCGATCCAGTTCACCGGCCCCAGAAAGCCCGCGGTGAACTTCGAAGCCGGCCGCAGGTAGACATCATGCGGAGTACCGAGCTGCTCCAGCCGGCCGTTGTTCAACAGCGCGATCCGGTCAGACAGCGAGAGCGCCTCCTCCTGATCGTGCGTGATGAACAGGAACGTGATCCCCACGCGCCGCTGCAATGCCTTCAGCTCCGCCCGGACTTGTTTCCTCAGATTCGGGTCCAATGCCGAAAGCGGTTCATCGAGCAGCAGCACATCCGGTTCCAGCACCAGCGAGCGTGCCAGCGCCACTCGCTGCTTCTCGCCGCCGCTGAGTTGCTCCGGCTTCCGCTCCGCCTTGCCGCCGATCTGGAGCATCTCCATGACCGCCGCCACACGCCCGTCGTTCTTTTGCAGGCGCCCGTCCCGCCGGTGCTGCAATCCGAACTCGATGTTTTCTCGAACGGTCAGGTGGGGAAACAGAGCGTAGCTCTGAAAGACGGTCGAAACGTTCCGCTCATACGGCCGGCGATGGTTGATGCTCTCCCCTCGCAGCCGGATCGTCCCGCTCGTCGGCTCCTCGAAGCCCGCGATCAGGCGCAGCGTCGTCGTCTTGCCACAACCCGACGGCCCCAGGAGCGAGAAAAACTCGCCCTCGCTGATCGTCAGGCTCAAATCCTCCAGCGCGACCTGCGTCGGGAACCGCTTCGTCAGCCCTTCCAGTTCCAGCACGCCGCGCATCGGCACCCGAATCCTACTCGATGACTACCGCCGTCCCGGACGCCGTCACCATCAGCATCCCGCCGCCGTGCGAAATGCTGATCGTCTCGTAATCCAGGTCAACCGCGATAACCGCATTGGCGCCCAGCAGCTTGGCCTCGTCGATCATCTCGCTGATCGCCAGATCCTTCGCCTTGCGCAGCTCGCCTTCGTAGGCGGCGGACCGCCCGCCCACCAGGTCGCGGATGCCCGCGAAGAAGTCCTTGAAGATGTTCGCGCCGAGAATCGCTTCGCCGCTCACCAGGCCGAGGTACTGTTTGACCTCGCGGCCCTGAAGTGTGGAGGTGGTGACTACCAGCATGAGTGTTCCTTCAGTATGGGGTCTTGCTCGCGGTCGCTCGCCAGATCTCGAACGGCTTCTGGCCTTCTTCTCTCATCATCGTGCGCGCTGGAAGAGACCGCATCTCCACCGGCAGCGCGATCTGCTCGTACAGAAACTGATCGTCGAAGCCCGCATCTGATGCATCGAACCGGCTCGCCGCGAAATATAACGCGTCCACCCTCGCCCAATACAGCGCCGCCAGGCACATTGGACACGGCTCGCAGCTCGCGTACACCGTGCAGCCTCGCAGCTCGAACGTATCGAGCCTCAGGCAGGCCTCGCGCACCGCCACGATCTCCGCGTGCGCCGTCGGATCGTTCCTCGTTGTGACGTGATTCGCGCCTTCGCCCACCACTTCGCCGTCTTTCACGACCACTGACCCGAATGGGCCGCCGCTGCCGTTCCGGACATTTTCCACCGCGAGCCTGATGGCATGGCGCAGGTATTGTTCGTGCATGCAAATAAGTCGAGGGGCGTTCGGGAACGCCCCTCGCAAACCCGTCAGATTAGTGTAGCGCCTTAATTGCCGGCGTTGAAACGCGCTTCGGCCTTCGCCCAGTCCACCACGTTCCACCACGCGCCCAGATAGTCGGCGCGGCGGTTCTGATACTTCAGGTAGTAAGCGTGTTCCCAGACGTCGCAGCCGATCACGGCGTACTTGCCGTCCATCAGCGGGTTGTCCTGGTTCGGCGTGCTGATGATGTCCACGCCCTCGCCCGCCTTGATCAGCCACGCCCAGCCGGAGCCGAAACGGCCGAGGCCGGCGGCGTTGAACGCTTCTTTGAACTTCGCGAAATCGCCGTACTTCGCACCGATCGCCTTCGCCAGGTTGCCGGTCGGCTCACCGCCGCCCTTCGGCGACATGATCTCCCAGAACAACGAATGGTTCCAGTGGCCGCCGCCATTGTTGCGTACCGCCGTCCGGATGTTTTCCGGCACCGCGGCGCAATTGCTCGCCAGCAGCTCGTCCAGATTGGAGCTCTCGATCCCGGCGGTCTCCAGCGCCTTGTTCAAATTCGTCACGTACGTGCCGTGATGCTTGCCGTGGTGGATCTCCATCGTCAGCTTGTCGATGTGCGGCTCCAGCGCGTCATGCGCGTACGGGAGCGCGGGCAGGGTAAAAGCCATGGTTAGCCTCCTCTTTCTTTGCGGGGTTCACTAAACCCAGATGATCGAACCGTGTCCCAGGATGCGGTAAAGCCGCGGGCTCAGGCGCGAAAGCCGCCCGCCCGCTCGAACGCGCCGGCGATGCGGAACATCCCGGCCTCGTCAAAATGCTTCGTCAGGATCTGCATACCCACCGGAAGCCCGTCCGGCGTCGAGCCGCAAGGCACGCTCATGCAAGGCACGCCCGCCAGGCTGCCTGTGATCGTATAAATGTCGGACAAATACATCTGGATGGGGTCGTCCAGTTTCTCGCCCAGCCGGAATGCCGGGAACGGCGACACCGGTGTCACCAGCGCATCCACCTTCTCGAACGCCTGCTGGAAGTCCCTCGCGATCAGTGAACGCACCCGTTGCGCCTTCAGGTAATACGCGTCGTAATACCCGGCGCTCAGCACGTAAGTTCCCAGCATGATGCGCCGCTTGCACTCCGCGCCGAAGCCTTCGTCGCGCGTCATCCGGTACATGTCCGCCAGCGTCTTCGCGTTCGCGGACCGCATTGTGTACCGAACGCCGTCGTACCGCGCCAGGTTTGAGCTCGCCTCCGCCGTCGCGATGATGTAGTAGCACGCAATCGCGTACTCCGTGTGAGGCATGCTCACATCGACGATCTCGCAGCCCAGCGACTTCAACACCTCGACGCCCTTCGCGATCCGGTCGCCCGTCTCGCTTGCAAGGCCCTTGAAGTACTCCACCGGCAGCCCGATCCGCAGCCCGCGCGCGTCCTGCTTCGTCGCCGCGCGATAGTCCGGTACCGGCTCGAACGCGCTCGTCGCGTCGCGCTCATCACGTCCGGCCATCGTCTGGAGCAGGATCGCCGCATCTTCCACGTTCCGCGCGAACGGCCCGATGTGGTCCAGCGAGCTGGCGAACGCAACCAGCCCATATCTCGACACGCGCCCATACGTTGGCGTCACGCCAACCACGCCGCAAAAGCTCGCCGGCTGCCGGATCGACCCGCCCGTATCCGAGCCGAGCGAAACCACCGCCGTTCCCTGAGCCACCGACGCCGCCGATCCGCCGCTCGATCCCCCCGGCACCCTATCCGGAGCCAGCGGATTCCGCACCGGACCATACGCCGAGTTCTCGTTCGACGAGCCCATCGCGAACTCATCGCAATTCAGCTTGCCCATCACCACGCCGCCCGCCGCTTCAATCCTCGCCACGGCCGTCGCATCGTAAGGCGGCACGAACTTTTCGAGCAGCTTCGACCCGCACGTGGTCGTCAGCCCGTTCGTGATAATCACGTCCTTCACGCCCACCGGCACCCCGGCGAGAACGCCGGGATCCTCGCCCGCCGCCAGCTTCTCGTCCACACACCGCGCCGTGGCCAGCGCGCGCTCCTCACTGAAGCGCAGATAGGCGTTCGTTTTCGGATTCTCAGCCTGCGCGAACTTCAGGGCCTCGCCCGCCAGTTCCGCCGCGCTGAACGTCTTGGCGCGCAGCCCATCCTGAATCGAGGAAATCGTGAGTTTCGTAACGTCCATCGTGTCCGTCCGACCTACTTCTCGATCACGCGAGGAACCTTGAAATGGCCCGCGCCAGACAGCGGCGCATTTGCCAGGGCCGTTGTGTTGTCGAACGACGCACCCGGCACGTCCTCGCGCAGTGTCGCCGTTTCGCCGGCAGGCGATAGCACTTGCGCCATCGGCTCCACGCCCGTCGTGTCGAGCTCGTTCAGCTTGTCGATGTGCGTCAGAATCCCGTCGAGGTCGTGCACCATGCGCCCGATCTCTTCGTCCGTCAGGGCAAGATTGGCGAGGCCGGCGACGTACCGGACCTCTGCTTCCGTAATCTTCAAGCTCCAGCCTTTCTGCGGGACATGATGTAAATCCGCCTCAGCACCGGGTCAGCGATACGGTCTGCTTCGTCCCCGGGAAACAGTCCGCGCGCTTCGCCGGATTCGGCCCGCTGCGGCGGCCTCTTCGGAATGCCGATGCGGAACTCCAGGTCCTGCGGTGCCCCTTCGCCCAGTAGGTCCGACAGGTTCCTCAGGATCTGTTGCCTCAACCCGTGGAGGTTGCGCTGCCAGACAGCGTCTTCCACCTCCACCACCAGCCTCTCGCGAACCATTCCGATCGCCTTTGTACGGCCCGCCAGGCGCTTCCCGATGGCCGCAGGCCATGCCGCTACCGCGAGATCACCGGCTTCCGGCGTCCCCTTCGCTTTCATCCTGGCAATCAGCCGACCCGCGCGTTCCATGTCTTGGACTCGTTGATTATACCAACTGCCCCCCGCTGCCCCTTCGTGCTAGCCTCGTCGATTCATGCTGATTCTCGCGTCGCAATCCCCCCGCCGCCAGGAACTGCTTCGCAACGCCGGATTCTCCTTCGAAATCCGCGCGTCGGGCGTCGAAGAGGTCCCTCAGCCCCACGAATCCGCCGCCGATTACGTCACCCGTCTCGCGCTCGACAAGGCCCTCGCCATCGACGCTTCTCCGGATGATTTTGTCATCGCCGCCGACACCACCGTCATCCTCGGCGAGACCATCATGGAGAAGCCCCTCTCGGCAGAGGACGCCGTTTCCATGCTCACCGCCCTCAGCGGTCAGACGCACACCGTCCTTACCGGCGTCTGCGTCCGCCACAACGGCCGCACCTGGACAGCCTGCGAATCCACTCAGGTCCACTTCGTTCCGATCAGCGGCGAGGAGATTAGGGCCTACGTCGCCAGCGGCGAGCCCATGGACAAGGCCGGCGCCTATGGGATTCAGGGCCTGGCTTCGAAGTTCGTCGACCGCATCGAGGGCTGCTACTTCAACATCGTCGGCCTGCCCGTGGCTCGCGTCTATTCGCTGCTTCGCGAGGCCGGCTACAGCTTCCCCTTGGGGTAGCGGGCCCTCAGCCATTCCACGAACTCCTCCGGCACCGCCATCGTCGACAGACGGCTGTTCCGGACCAGCAGGAAATCGCCGAATTGGCCGCTCGCCTTGACGTCGGCCAGCGTCGTGGGCGGCTCCAATGCACGCACGTACTCCAGGTCCACCACCCAGCTCTTCGGATTCTTCGCGTCCGGCCGGGGCTCGCAGACCACGTTCGCCAGCGCCCGCACCGCCGATTCCCCGCCGCTGTGGTACAGCAGCACCTTGTCCCCCGGCTTCATCGTCTTGATGAAATTCACCGCTTGCGGGTTCGTCACACCGTCCCAGGTCGTGCGCTTCTCCGCCGCGAACTTCTCAACCGAGTACGTCTCCGGGTCCGTCTTCGCCAGAAAGTAAGCCATCGTCTCAGCCCAGGGTAGCAGTACTGCCCGGTCCAATTTTTCCGGGTATTGCCCGCAAGTGATTGATGTACAATAACAGACTATAGATTTGATCCGGCCGGGCGATGAGGGAAATGCTCGAATTTCCGTTCCCTCCGACCCGGCGCAAAGTTGTACCGGCTGGGGTATGGAGGAAGTCCCGATGATTGACCGCCGCCGCGCCCGTTTGGGGCGTGATTCCATGGTGTCGCTGTTCGCTCTGCTGCTGCTCTGCCCGATTGCGGGCGCCTGGCAGCAACCCGGGCAGACTCAGCCGCAGGCCAGCCCCGCCCAAGCCTCGAAACCTCCCGCCGCGCCCGACAAGGATGTCGCCGCGCCCGTCGATCCCAAGACGTACAAGATCGGCGCAGAGGACGTTCTCATGGTCCGCGTCTGGCGCGAACCCGAGCTCACCGGCAACGTTGTCGTCCGCCCCGACGGCCGCATTACGCTGCCTCTCATCGGCGACCTCGAAGCCGCCGGCCTGACGCCCGAACAACTCACCCGGCGCGTCACCGAGAGCTTCTCCAAGATTCTTAACAAGCCCGAGGTCATGATCTCCGTCATGGAGGTCCAGTCCAAGCGCTACTTCGTCTCGGGCCGCGTTCTCCGCTCCGGCCCCATGCCGCTGGTGACGCCCACCACCATGCTGCAAGCACTCTCCGTCAGCGGTTTCGCCGAGTGGGCCAACAAGAAGAAGATCGTCATCATGCGCGGGTCGGAGCGCCTCAAGTTCAACTACAACGATGTGATCAAGGGCAAGAACCTGGAGCAGAACATCTATCTCCAGGATGGCGATCACATTTTTGTCCCCTAGCCCGCGCCCGTTAGAGAGGAGGAGATCATGCAACCGCAGGCCAACCAGGAACAGCCGCTTTCAGTTCCACGCCGGGTACTCGACGTCGAGGACTACATCGACATCCTGCGCCGCCACAGGTCCTGGATCCTCGGGCCCGTGTTCGTCGGCATCGTCATCGGCGTCGTATCCGCCTACCTCTGGCAGGACTCCTACCGCGCTGAGGGCACCATCCGCGTCGTTCCGCCGCAGGTCTCCGCTCGCCTCCTCCAGACCAACGTCAGCGAGGAGATGGCCTCGCGCATCTCGGCCATCCAGTTGGACATCATGGGCCGTTCAGTGCTCCTGAACCTGATTCAGACGCACAACCTCTACCCCGACGAGCGCAAACGCCTACCCACCGAAGACGTCATCGAGAAGATGCGCAAGGGCATCTACATCGGCCAGATCACGGGCATAAATCGCGGCGCCAAGACCGGCTCGGCCTTCACCGTCTCGTTCTCCTACCACGACAAGCGCCTCGCGCAGAAAGTGTGCGCCGAGCTCATCACCCGATTCGTCGACGAGAGCACGCGCAGCCGCTCCACACAGTCGCTCGTCACCACCGAGTTTTTCCGCGACCAGCTCGAAATGGCCAAGCGAGAGCTCGACGAGATCGACACCAAGCTCACCCAGTTCCGCCAGATGAACATGGGCCAGCTTCCCGAACAGGAGAGCGCCATCATCGGCCGCATGAGCGCCTTGGAGTCTGCACTCCAGAACGTGAACAACTCGATGAGCCGCGTCAACCAGGAGAAGCTCCAGCTCGAAACCAACCTCCGCGTGCTCCGCGATCAGGCCAACGCCATCGCCGAAACGCCCGTGCAGGCCGCCGCCGCCAACGTGCGTGACGATCGCCTCGGTCCGCTTGATCGCGAGATTTCGCAGCTCGAAAACAGCCTCATGTCGCTGCGCGAGCGCTATCGCGACAATCACCCCGACGTCGCCCGCGTCGAGACCCTGCTGGCCCAAAAGAAGAAGCAGCGCGAAGGCGTCCTCAACGAGATGGATGCCAAGCGCGCCGACATCGAGAAGTCGCGCCCCGCTTCGACGCAGGCCCGCATTCCGGGCGAACTGGCCGCCAGCATCGCGCGAGTCGAATCCGCTCTCAAGGCCAAGGACATGGAGATGGCCGATCTCCAGAAGCAGTTGCACGATTCACGGGCGCGCATCAACAACCTTCAATCGCGCCTCGAAGCCAGCCCTGCCGCCGCGCAGGAGTTCATCCAGCTCATGCGCGACCGCGAACTCGCTCAGCAGAAGTTCGCCGCCATGAGCGCCAAGATGCAGGTCTCCTCGCTCGCAACCGACCTCGAAAATCGCAAGCAGGGCGAAACTCTCGAAGTCCTCGAACAGCCCATCCTGCCCGCCGAGCCCTACGCGCCCAAGCGCGAGTTCATCATCCTCGGCGGCCTCTTCGCCGGCCTCGCCGTCGGCATCGCGCTGGCCAGCGGCCGAGAGATCCGCGACACGTCGCTCAAGAATCTAAAGGACGTTCGCGCTTACACCAGGCTCACCGTCCTTGGCAGCATTCCGCTGCTCGAGAACGATTTCGTCGTGCGCCGCCGCCGCCGTCTCGCCTGGCTCGCGTGGTCCGCGGCCTTCCTTCTCGGCGTCCTGCTCATGACCGGCGCCATCGTCTACTACTACACGTCGAAGTCCTAGGCAGAGATTCGGAGGAGATCACACACCCATGAGCCGAGTTCACGACGCGCTACGGAAAGTCGACGGTGGGCTGGTCACCGCCCGCCCCGCCGCCTCCAGCCTCGGGGCCGCCACCGCGGCCGCGACGGGCGACCTGAAGGACCTCCTCGACAAGATCGAGATCGTCCCCTTCACGCCCTCGCCCGACGCCACCCTGCTCGACGCCGCACACCCCAGCGAGGCTCCCGGCGAGGAATTCCGCAGTCTTCGGACGCGCCTGAACCACCTTCAGAGCCTCCAGCCCATTCACAGCCTCGTCGTCACGTCGTCGTCGCCCGGAGAAGGGAAGTCCTTCACCGCCGCGAACCTTGCCCTCGCGCAGTCCCACCTCGAGGGCAACATGACTCTCCTCGCCGACTTCGACTTCCGCCGCCCCGTCGTTCATAACCTCTTCCAGGTCCCCCGCAGCCCCGGCATCACCGACTATCTTCGCGGCAAAGCCACCCTCGAGGAGTGCATCAAGCGCATCGAGGGCACCAACCTCTGCATCCTGCCCGCCGGCGAAGCCGTCCTGAATCCGCTCGAACTGCTCAACCTCCCCGAGGTCAAGGGCATGCTCGACCGCCTGCCCAGCCTCTTCAATTGGGTCATCCTCGACACCCCGCCGCTGCTCTTCGCCGCCGACGCCAACCTGCTTTCGACCCTTACTCACGGGCTTCTGCTCGTCGTCCGCATCGGCGTCACCACCATCGACACCGTCACGCGCGCCATCGGCTCGCTTTGCCAGAACAACATGCTCGGTGTCGTCGTCAACGGCGCGCACAAGGGCGAACTCTACAGCAAGTACACCTACTACCACTCGTACTACTACGCGAAGCCGCAGGACTAACGCGGTCGCCCAACCCGAGCCGCTGGGCCGCACCCCTTCTGGGGCAGCCGTGCCCAGGCGTTCCACATCGCGATCGAGACCAAACGCCGAGATCTCTTCGATCTGCTCCTCGAAGCCGGCGCGAACGTCGATGGTGCCAATGAGAGTTACGACAACTGGTCCCCCCCTCATGCTCGGCGACGACGCGAACCGGCGACCGGGAAGCGCCCCGTTCGTCCACTGGCTTCTCGCCCATGGCGCTAACCCCCAGGCCTGCTCCGGCCCGCTCAGGCCGCCATCACCGTGACGAACAATCCCGGCTGCGAGGCCGTTGCCGCCTATCTGGCCGGCCTGGAACCGTGCTAGCATGACATTTCTAATGCCGCTGGAGCCCTCAGAAGAGTCGCATCCGCGAGGCTTCTCCGAGACCGCCTGCAGACTCCTGGCTGGCATCGAGACCGGCTTCGCTGCCTCCGTGGTTTTCCTCTCCTGGCTCTGCTTCTACTCCTGGCTGATTCATGACTTCTGGTGGTCGCGCTTCAATGTCGCCGCCGCTGTCTTCTATGGCGACACCGTCTTCCACATGGGCGCGGGCCGCGCCACCGTCTCCGGAGCCGCCTTTCTCCTCGTGACCTACACCCTGCTCGGCGTGGTCTTCGCACGACTCGCCCGTCCCCGTGGCATCCTACTGAATCTGTTCGGCGGCATCGTGTTTATTCTCGTCTGGCATGTCCTGGCCGACCGGATCGTCTGGAGCAGGCTGCACCCCTTCGCCCACCCCTACTTTGCTCCAGTCGCGCTTCTGCCCGGCCACCTGCTCTATGGTGTCGCCCTCTCCCGGTTTGGCCCTCGTTTCGTCCGTCTCGCGCTGAGCCTCGGCGATCCGTCCTGGGCCTTGGCCTATCGACCCCCCGCCGTTCTCGAGGAGGTTTTCCAAACCCCGCCACTGTCCCCCGCGCAGTCCCCGGATGAGGTCACAGAGGCCCCGGTGGAGCCTCCCGAGGACCCCTCTACACCCGCTCCGCAGCGGAAAGTGACGTATCCCGATGAAACGCCCAGACCGAATGGCACGTCGGCCGATTGTTGACTTCCGTTCGTTTCGCTAGAATAAGAGCTTTGAGCCTGCGTCCGGAACCGCGCTGTGCACTCGCGGCTCCACCCTCCGGTACGTCTAGCGTGAAGGCTTTGATGAGAAAGGATTCCCTCTGCGACCGATGATCTTCAGGCGGAAAAGCCTGGCAGCCGGCCTCTCTTTGTTCCTCCTCGCATTGGCTTCCGCCAACACCGTGGCAGCGTTTCAGACAGGCAGTTCGGCTCCCACCCAGGCCCCCAAACCCCAAACGGCGAAGCCGGCCAATCCCTTCGAATCCGTTCCTCAGAAAGCCGAACCTCCGAAGCCCACCGCGCCCCCGAAGTCTGCGCCCTTCGAAACCGTTCCACAAGTCAAAGAGGAAGCGAAGCCCACTGAGCCTGCCAAGGCTCTCTCCCCCGAGCAGGTACCCGACATCATCGAAGCCATCGAGTTTCGTGGTGCCCGCCGTGTGCCCCAGGACACCCTCCGCGCTCTCATTTACAGCAAGAAGGGCGACCGCTACGATCCCGACGCCCTCCACCGCGACTTCATGGCCCTCTGGAACACCGGCCGCTTCGATGACATCAGCGTCGAGCGCGAGCCGGGCGCCGCCGGCTGGATCATCCGCTACCTCGTCACCGAGCGCCGGGTCGTCCGCTCCATCAAGTACGAGGGCAACAAGTCCGTCACCGTCTCGGAAATTCTCGACCGCTTCAAGGAACGCCGCGTCGGCCTCTCTGTCGAGCAGCAGTACGAGCAGGGCCGCGTCCAGCGCGCCGCCATCGTCCTGAAAGAGTTCCTCGCCGAGCGCGGCCGCCAGTTCGCCACCGTCACTCCCGAGATCCGCCAGATCCCGCCTTCGTCCATCGAAGTTACCTTCCGGGTGCAGGAAGGCCCCAAGGTCAAGGTCGGCAAGATCGACATCATCGACAATGCCGTCTTCGGTGATCGCGCCGTCATCCGCGCGATGAAGAACCTCCACCCCGTCGGCATCCCGTACTCCATCTGGCTCGAGAACCTCTTCGCCAAGACCTTCGACTCCTCGAAGCTCGACGAAGACAAAGAACGCATCCGCATGTTCTACTCGCAGCGCGGATACTTCCTCGCGCGCGCCACCGATAGCCAGGTCACCATGCGCGATACGCCGCCGGGCCGCATCTGGTGGTTCCCCCCAATGGCGTGGAAGAAGACCAAGCCCGGCAAGAAGGCTGACCTCTCCGTCACCATGGAAGAGGGCCGCCTCTATCACCTCGGCAAGATCAACTTCACCGGCGTCAAGCTCTTCCGTACGCCAGATGCCCTGATGGCCCCGATCTTCGGCATGTCGCCGGGCGACGTCTTCTCCACCGAAAAGCTCTCCAAGGGCCTCAAGGACCTTAGCAAGCTCTACGGAACCTACGGCTACATCGACGCCACCGCGGAGCCCGACTTCGATCCCCGTCCGGACGGCAACCTGAACCTCACCCTCAACATCGATGAAGGCAAGCAGTTCTTCGTCCGCCGCATCGATTTCCAGGGCAACGTCACCACCCGCGACAAGGTCATCCGCCGCGAACTCCTCATCGACGAAGGCGACGCATACAACACGCGCCTGTGGGAACTCTCCCTCCTCCGCCTGAACCAGCTCGGCTACTTCGAGCAGCTCAAGGAGGAAGAGGCCGCCAATATCACCCGCGACACCCGCAACAACACCGTCGACATCACCCTCAAGGTGAAGGAGCGCGGCAAGAACTCCGTCAGCCTCAACGGCGGCGTCTCCGGCATCTCGGGTTCGTTCATCGGCTTCGGTTATTCGACGAACAACTTCCTCGGCCTCGGCGAAACCCTCTCCATCAGCTCTGAAATCGGCGACCGCATCCGCAACGTCACCTTCGGCTTCACCGAGCCGTATCTCTTCGACCGTCCGATGCAGGCCGGCTTCACCGTCTACACCCAGAGGTTCAACTTCGACCAGGCCCGCGAAGTTTCGCTCTTCTCCGGTCGCAACCTCATCCCGATCTACGAGGGACTGGGACGCAATAACCTCCTGAACTACACCACGAACGGCTTCGGCGGCACTGTCTTCGTCAGTTATCCCCTGCGTCGCTCATTTGCTCGAGTCAGCCTCACGTACGGTGTGGACAAACAGGACGTCAACCCGCTCAATGACGCCTCGAAGAGCTACTTCGAGTTCTCCAACTTCCTCAACTTCGACGGGCCGAACTCGCTCAGCGGCATCGTCACTAGCCGCGTCATCCCCTCGTACACCTACAACACGATCGACCACCCAATTACTCCAACGCGCGGCAAGAGCTTCTTCGTCTCCCTGTCCTTCGCCGGCGGCCCGCTCGGTGGCAACGTGAACATGATCGAACCCACGATGTCGTTCACCTACTTCAGATCCGGCTTCAAGCGCGGTCACGTCATCGGTACCCGCCTACTCGGGCGTATGGTCGCCGGTTACGGCGGCAAGGTCGCGCCGCCCTACAACCGCGTTTATATGGGTGGCGAGAACGACGTCCGCGGATTCGAAATCTGGTCGATCCTGCCCGCCGCTTACATCCCGAGCGAAGCCGTCATCCCGGTTCTCAACGACGACGGGTCGGCGCGCACCCAGAAGATGATCGTCGATGGTGAGGAAGTGATCCAGAACGTCACTCAGAAGATCCCCATTTATCAGATCGTCTTCCCTGGTGGGGACACCCAAGGCGTCGCCAATCTCGAGTACCGCATTCCGATCGTCGGCCCGGTCACGCTGGCGGCCTTCTTCGACGCCGGTATCAACCGGATCAGCTTGCCAAACCAGCTCAGGCTCAACACCGGGCGTCTCGATTTCCTGAATTCCGTCTACCCTGGGGCCGATTTCGAGAACCGGTCTATCCCGATCCCGTCCACACAGAAGTTGCGCACCTCTACAGGCCTGGAGTTCCAGGTCATGATGCCCGTGGTCAATGCGCCCTTCCGGTTGTACTGGGCATATAACCCAACCATTGTCCGGGACTTCTTCCAGCCGCCCATCGCTGCTGATTCATCGCTCTTCCCCAACGCCGCCACTCTGGCCGCGGCCGCGACATCGTTCGCCCGGATCACCCCCTATTACGAGAAGCGAACCATGTGGAGATTCACCATCAGCCGCACGTTCTAACGCGGCCGCCCGGCCAATCCGGCATGCTAGGATCAAATAGTTTGAGGAGTTTGAGAAACGTGAAAATTGACGTGAAAACCCTGGGCCTCCCGGTGCTGGCCCTATGCCTCGCCGCCCCGGGCCTCCGTGCCCAGGCTCCCACCAAGGTGGCCATCATCAACATTCAGGGCGCCATCCTCGCTACGAAGGATGGTGATAAGGCCCGCCAGGCGCTCTCCACTAAGTTTGAGGGCCGCACGAAGGGAATGGAATCCCGCGCCGCCGAGATCAACAAGCTCCGCGAACAGCTCAGCAAGGGCGCCAACACCATGTCCGCCGATGCCCGCGAGAAGCTCACCCGCGACATCGAAGACAAGCAGAAGCGCTACCAGTGGGATGCCGAGGATCTTCAGAACGAGATCCAGCAGGAAGAGCAGAAGGTCGTCAGCGAAATCGGCCAGCGCGTCGTCGCCATCATCGATGAGTACGCCAAGGCCAGCGGCTTCGCTCTCGTCCTCGACGTCTCCAGCCAGCAGAGCCCCGTCCTGTGGGCCGCCGCCGGCATCGACATCAGCAACGAGATCGTCCAGCTCTACGACAAGAAGCACGGTGGCGACGCTGCCGCCGCTCCGCCCGCCGCGGCCACCAAGCCGGCAACCGTTCCGGCCCCCAAGCCCGCCGCGCCCAAGAAGTAGCTCTCACCGTTCATCAAACGACAGGGCCGCTCCCCGCACGGGGCGGCCTTCTTGCGTTCCCCTAGAACCCTGACGGAACTACCCGGAACACCTCGCTCCAGCGCCCGCCCGCCTCAATCGACTGCAGCTCCTTGTACCACCCCGCCTGAGCCGCGTTGAACGCGTTCGTGATAGCCGTCATCGGCTCGAAGCAGATGAACCCCCGCCCCTTCGGCGAGTAGACCACCGCCACCGTGTACTTCGGACCGTACTCCACCGTCACCTTCTCAGTTTTGCCCTCGACGCTGAACCGTGCGAAGCCGTCCTTGTCCCGCACCAGGCCGCCGAAGACGTCGTCCAGTGCCACGTCGCTCAGCTTCACCGGGTTCGAGTACGGATTCGCCGTCACCTCGCCCGTCGGTACCAGCTTCTGCGACAGCCCGTACCGCTGCTTCGCCGCCAGCGTCACCTTCCATTCCGCCTGCGGCGCGTCGTTCACCTGGAAATACGGATGGAACCCTAGCGACAACGGCATCGCCTCCGTTGAGTGGTTCTCCACGGTCGTCCGCACCTCCAGCGCCCCGTCCTTCAGCGAATACGTGATGTGAATCGTATGCGCGAAGGGAAACTGCGCCATGAACTCCGGGTAGCGCCAGTACTCGAACTTCGCCTCCACCTCCGCCGAACCCTTGTCGTTCGTCCGCGTCGCCACCCAGCGCTTCTCGTACCGCAGCAGCCCGTGGATCGGTGTATTGTTCGGCCCCGGCTGCACATTGCCGAGCTCCAGATTGAACGGGTACTTCTTCCCGTTTGCGTAATATGACGTTCCGTCAATCCGGTTCGCCCACGGCCACAGCAGCGGATTTCCCAAGAATGTCGGCTTCGCCGCGAACTCTCCCACCGTCTGGTACGGCGACCAGAACACGCGCTTCCCCTTCACCGTCATCTCATAGCTGTTCATCCCGATCGACGGCGCCACGCGCACTTCCGTCTGCCGCGCCGAATCCTTCAGCACGTACACTTCGACGCCGTCCAGCGTCTTTCGCTCCACCGAATACTGCGCCGCCACGGGAAGGGAACTCGCAATCATGAACACCAGTATCAGTCCTGACCTCATGCCCCGTCATTGTACGCCGTGTTGGATTGCTAGTTTGATCGCAGAGCCAACATCATCCTGCCATACAGGCTCAGAGTTTGATTGCCGGAACCTGCGAGCGCCTCCGGAATCTCCCTCCCTGTCACGACTGGGAAATCGGGGACCTTCTCGGCCAGCGCCGCCAAAGCCTCCGCGGGTAGTGCGGCGAACACCATTAACAGATCCAAATGCGAACGCCACTCGCCGGGAGCCTCGCGCAGCCACGCTTCCTCATTCAGCACGCCGATCAGCCCGTCCAGTGCCACCCGCGCGGTCGTCCCTCCCGGTCCCATGTCGAACAGCTTCGACCACAGCTCCGTCTGCTGGTGCAGGCCCAGGATGCGATCCTCCGCCTTCACCGCCCGGAACCGCTCGATCTTTCGAGCCGCTTCGGCCGCCGCGAATTTCCAATCCGCGGTTGATCGCTTTCCTCGCCTCAGCTCCGCGACAAGCGAGTCCAGGCTCTTCGCCGCCGCCTGGTATTCATCATGATTCTCTGGGACCTTCCGCGAATCCTCGCATCGCGCCAGAGCCGCGTGCCGCGCCATCCAGTCCTTCATAGCGCTCGTCAACGGCGCCGGACTCGCCCCCCGTTGTTCCAGGCTCTGCGCCAGGGTTAGAGCCTTGCCTTGAATGTCCTGCGATTTGACGGCGTAAGTGAACTCCCGGTCCGTCCCGTTCACGTTTTCAAATGCCGTCGTGTACGCCGCCGCCAGCGTCAGTGTGTCCAGATTCGCTTCCACCAACTCCTGAGCTACTCCGATCGCCGCCACCAGTTCAGCGGTGCTCCCGACGGCCCGGATCTTCGCGTCGGCCAGCTTCGACGGTTCGCCTCGCTTCATCTCCTCCTTCGAGAAGCCCTTTCCCCTTGCCACCCGGCTCACCGCTTTCCAGTACATCCCGGCATCCGCCATCAAGTCTGAGTTACACCTTGCACTTTCGATCTGCGGCGCTGCTGTCTCGACTACCCAAGTCCGGGCCTTTCGCTCTTCGATCTCCGCCATCGCCAGGATCGCTCTCGCGCGGATCGACAGCGCGTCCATCCCGTACCGCGCCGCCATCGCCCGATAGAAAGCCCGTCCTTCCGCTTTCCCCGGACCGGCGTGGACCATCGGATGCGCGACCACAGCCGCGCCCGCCCTGTGGTAGATCTGTTCGATCGCCTCCGCCTGCTTCCGCCTGTCGACCTTCCCCGTTTCCATCATCCGGAAGGCGACATCGGCAAACACTTCCACCCGTTGTCCGCTGGCCTCTTCCAAAAGTGAATCGATCGTTTGGCCGTCTGCGGGAATCGCGCAAAACGCCGCGAGAATCAATGCGATCCGCATCCCGGCCCAGCATATCCCAACTAGCACAAGGCCACTTGGGCAATCTTGCTGAAATGCCCATCCCGCGTCAACACGGGCAACTGATGCTGAATCGCCAGGCTCGCGATCCATAGGTCGTTTGTCGGAATGGGCGTGCCGGCCTTCCGCAGTTGGACGAAGATCCGCGCATACACTTCTAACGTCTCTCCGTCCGCGAATATGACTTCTACTCCCGGCTTCTGAAGCAGTCGGAGAAGCCCAGCCTCGTTCTTCGCCATCCGAGCGGGATTCCCGCCTGCGAAACCGGCCTTCAGTTCCGCCAGCGCTACGAATGGAATGAAGACCTCCTCCGCCCTCTCAAAGACCCGAACGGCGTGTTCATCGTGCCGGAGAATATCGGAGAGCCGGTTTGTATCGAGCAGGACTCTCATCGCCATAGATCCGCGTCAATCTGACGTTGCTCGGCGAGTATGCGCTCCATCTCCTCATCCTCGCACCAGATGCCTTTCAGATCGCTTGCGTCACGGTATTTCCTCGCTCCAGTCCCACCGCTCGCCGTAACCAGTTCCTCTACCAGGAGTTGATTCAGGCTGAGACCGCGCTGGCGGGCCTTACGGCGCAGGGCTCTGTCCGTTTCCTTGGGGACGCCCCTCACGGTGTACTGGATTTTAGCTGATGTAGGCATCTCTGCCTACACTGTACACACAGATGCAGGCATCTGTGCAATCCCCCCCTACGCAGCAGTATTCTCCAGCGCCGGGTCCCGAGGATCCAACTCCGTCTCCTCCTGGCAGCACTGGCACGGCCCCGGCGAATACGTCCTGATCGCGCACACCGCGCACCAGTACGTAATCACCAGCGGCTTCCCCTCGCGCACCACGAACATCGCCTTCTTGTGGATCGGATTCACCCGAAACCGCTCCGGAGCAAAATACTCGCCCACCGCCTGAAACTCCTCGCGAATCACCCGCTCGTCGTGCAGCACGGCCATCGACGGCTTGTCCCCCTCCAGCGTCACCACCCGGCCCTCGGCCGTCTTGACCGTCACCGGATCTCCGCCCGACAGCCGCCCCCGCACCCGCGCAGTCTCGCCGCCCCACAGGCGCAGTGCCAGTGGCCCCAGCAGCAGGATCAGTTCTCGCCTATTCATGCCTCTCTCGCTACGGATGCTCCGTACTCCCCACCGGTTGCCATCCCTTCGCGCGCAGCAGCCGTAAACCATTGAAAGTGACGATAAACGTCGCCCCCATGTCCGCCGCAACCGCCATCCACAACGTCGCCATCCCCATCAGCGCGGCGCCCAGGAACAACAGCTTGGTCGCAAGCGCGAACCCAATATTTTCCTTGATGATCCGCACCGTCCGCCGGGCATGGTCCACCAGGAACGGCAGTCGCGTCAGGTCGTTCGACATGAACACCACGTCCGCCGTCTCCTTCGCCACATCCGACCCCTGCCGCCCCAGCGTGATCCCCAGCGACGCGAACGACAGCGCCTGCGCGTCATTCACTCCATCGCCGACCATCGCCACGTGCCGGTGCCGCCTTAGCAACTCCACCACCGCGGTCGCCTTGTCTTCCGGCAGCAGTTCCGCCTGCACCTCCGTCACACCGACGGCATTCGCAATCGACTTCGCCGTCGCCTGGTTGTCTCCCGTCAGCATGATCAGCCGGCCGATTCCCGACTTCCGCAGCCGCTCCAGCACCGGCCGCGCCTCCTGTCTCGGCGGATCCGTCACCGCCACCAGCGCCCAAGCCTCGTGCTCCGTTCCGCACGCCACCACGGTGTGCTCGGCGTCCGTCAGCCGTGCGATCTCGCGCTCCGCCTGCTCAGTCGCCAGGCCCTTCTCGCGCAGCAGTCGCGCGCTCCCCACCCAGAACGTCTCGCCGTCTATTTCGGCTTCGGCGCCCCGGCCCTGGAGCGCCCGGAAACTCTCCGTCGCCACCTGCGAGACCCCGTTCTGCGCCGCATATCGAAGGATCGCCTGCGCCAGCGGGTGCTCGCTCGCCTGCTCCAACCGCGCCAGCCGCTCCAGAATCTCTGTCCGTCCCCGGCCGTTCAGCGGAGCCAGTTCCTCCACGCGCGGCTTGCCCAGCGTCAGAATCCCGGTCTTGTCGAAGGCAACCGCCTTCACCTTCGCCGCCTCCTCCAGGAAGGCCCCGCCCTTCACCAGCACGCCCTGCCGCGCCGCCGACGTCAGCGCCGCCACCACGCTCACCGGCGTCGAAATCACCAGCGCGCACGGGCAGGAGATCAGCAGGATCACCATGCCCTGGTAGAACCACTCCGACCACGATCCGCCCGCGAGCATCGGCGGCAGAAACGCCACGCTGAACGCCAGCAGCAACACCGCCGGCGTGTAGTGCCGCGTGAACTTCTCGACAAACTGCTCGCTCGGCGCCCGCCGGCTCTGAGACTCCTCAACCATACGGATCATCCGCGACAGCGTCGTGTCCGACGCCCCGTGCGTTGTCCGCACCTCGATCATCCCGTTCTCGTTGATCGTTCCCGCGAAAACCTGGTCGCCCGCGCGCTTCTCCACCGCCGCGCTCTCGCCCGTGATCAGCGCTTGGTTTACCAGCGCCTCGCCGCGCTCCACCTCGCCATCGCACGGGATTCGCTCGCCCGGCTTTACCCGCACCAGAGCGCCTACCGGCACCTGCTCCACCGGCATTGCGTGCTCATGCTGGCCGCCGTCGTGCCTGCCGTGCTCCGACCCTTCGTGGATCACTGACGCCACCTGCGGCGTCACCTGCAACAGTTTCGAGATCGCGTCCCGTGCCCGGGCCATGCTCCACGTCTCGAGCATCGCCGCCAGCGAGAACAGGAACGACAGCGTCGCCGCTTCTGTCCACTCGCCCAGCGCCGTCGCGCCCATCAGCGACAGGACGACCAGCAGGTTCATGTCCGGCCGCAGCGCCCGCAGCGACGCCCACGCCTTCGGTAGCGCATGGATCGCGCCCGTGATCATCGCCACCTGGAACAGCACCATCGCTGCCAATGGCAGGTCATGGTGCCCGTGCTGGTGCGCCAGCAGGCTCTGCACCAGGTCGCCCGAATGGATCGCTTGCAGCGCCATGCCGCCGGCCAGCGCCACCCCGCTCACCACCGTCAGGATGTGCCGTCCATGGCGCGCCCAAAGGCTGGCGTTCTCCCGAGGAACTTCCTCCCACGGCAGGCACCGCATCCCCAACGCCGCGACCGCCGATTCGATCTCCGCCGGCTTCACCTTCTCCGCGTTGTACTCCACCGTCATCCGGGCCTGGATCACGTCAAAGCTCAGGTCGCGGATACCCTTCATCCGGCTCAGCCGGCCTCGCAGCAACGAGACCTCCTCGCCGCAATCCATCCCCTGCACCCGGTACTTCAGTTCTTCAGTAATGAGAATCGCTCCTCAATAAGAGAATAGCGCCTGTTGACAGGCCGCCGCCACATTCACTATTCTAGAATCACTTGAACAAGTGTTCAAGTGTGATAGCATATGGCGATTTTGACGAAACGAACTCACTCCGGCGAGGCCCACCTCGACCCGCCCCGAACCCTGCCCGACGAGTTCAACCCCTCCCTCGACCGCGCCTCCAACATTTTTCGCGCTCTGGGAGATGTTCCCCGTCTTCGCCTCCTCTTCCTGCTCCGGAGCGGTCCGCTCTGTGTCTCAGACCTCGCCCGGTCCGAGAATCAGGAGATCTCCACCATCTCCCAGCGCCTCCGGGTTCTGCGCGGCCAAAATTTGGTGAAACGAACTCGTCAGGGCAAGCATATCCTGTATGCCCTTTCTGATCAGCACGTTACAGATCTGATCGTCAACGCGCTCGACCACGTCACCGAGGGCGCCCGCCCCATTTCCCCGAAAGTACAAGGAGCGGCTGGATGACCAACCACAAGATTCACGGCAATCACTCCCATGTCCATGGAGAAGACTGCGGCCACACCGCAATCAAACATGAGGACCACGTCGACTATCTTCACGACGGCCACCTGCACTCCGCCCACGGCGACCACTTCGACGAGCACGTCCTGCCCGTCTCCGCCGCCAACCCGGATCAGTGTACCCCCGGCCATGCCTGTCACAGCCACGATCTGGCCCACGTCCATGGTCCCGGCTGCGGACACGAACCTGTGCCCCACGGCGACCACACGGATTACTTGGTAGACGGCCACCTGCACCACCCCCATGGGTCGCACTGCGACGACCACGGCAAGGTTGAGTTGGCCTGAATCTTAGACTTTGCGGACCTGGGCCGCGAACGCGGCTCCGTCGGCGAACGCGGACTTCGCTTCGTCCTTGCCGTCGGCGGTTTTGAGCTCGGCGCGCAGCGCCGCAAGCTGCGCCTCCACGCCGGCCAGAACGGCCGCAATCTCAGCCCCGTTGGTCGCCAGGATGTCCTGCCAGATGTCGTAGCTCGACAGTGCCAGCCGGGTCATATCCCGCAGCCCCGGCCCTGCCGCCGCCGCAACGCCCTGGGCGTCGGCCCGACGGCCCAGCGCCGCCGCCAGAGCCGTCGAAAGCAGTTGTGGGCCATGGGACGCCGCCGCCACCAGCCGATCGTGCTCCGCCGCACTCATCCACGCCACCTTGGCCCCAATCCGCTCCAGCCAGCCCTCCAGCTCCGCCGCCTGGCTTCGGCCGGCCTCCCCGCCGCACAGCAGATACGGCCGGCCTTCGAACAGCGACTCGTCCGCATGCTCCACACCGCGGCTCTCCTTGCCGGCCATCGGGTGCCCGCCGACGAAGACCGCCTCCGGCAGCAGCCGCTCCGCCGCCTCGACAATCGACTTCTTCGTCGATCCGGCGTCGGTCACTACCGCCCCGGGCTTCAGCTTCCCGGCCAGCTTCGGCAGTGTCTCGAGGATGCCCGAGATCGGCCCAGCCAGATAGACCAGGTCGGCCCGAGCCGCCGCCTGCTCCAGCGTCGCCGGCTCGTCGACCGCCCCGTGCTTCAACGCCTTGCCGAGCGTCTTCTCTGAGCTGACACCGAGGATCTTCCCGGCAAATCCGGCCCGTTTCAGCGCCATGCCGAACGAACCGCCGATCAGGCCCACTCCGACAATCGCCACCGTCTTCATCGAGGGACTTCCTTACATCGTCCGGCCGACGGCCGGGGCGATCATCCTGAGCTGTGTCATCAGCGTCTCGAACTGGTCCGGCCGCAGCGATTGCCCGCCGTCGCCCCACGCCGAATCCGGCTCCGGATGGACCTCCACCAGCACGCCGTCCGCACCCGCCGCCACTGCGGCGCGCGCCATTGGCGTCACCTTGTCCCGCCTCCCGGTACCGTTCGACGGATCGGCCACAACCGGCAGGTGCGACAGGTGCTTTACCGACGGAATCGACGCCAGGTCCATCGTGTAGCGCGTCCCTGTCTCGAAGGTTCGGATGCCCCGCTCGCACAGGATGACGTTGTAGTTGCCGCCGGACAGGATGTATTCAGCCGACAGCAACATCTCCTCCACCGTCGCCGCAATGGCCCGCTTCAGCAGCACCGGCTTCGAGGCCTTGCCCAGCTCGCGCAGCAGCTTGTAGTTCTGCATGTTCCGCGCGCCCACCTGGAGCAGGTCGGCGTACTTCTCGACCATCGCGATCTCGGTGTGGTCAGTAACCTCGCTCACCAGCAGCAGACCGTAGTCGTCTGCCGCGGCCCGCATCACCTGGAGGTCCGCCTGGCCCAGGCTCCTGTCGCTGTGCGGGGAACTTCGCGGCTTGAACGCGCCGGCCCTCAGGAACGACGCTCCGGCGTAAGCCACAATCCCCGCCGCCGCGCGAATCTGCTGATCACTTTCGAAGTGCGCCGGCCCGGCCATCACAATCACCCGCGGCCCGCCGATCTCGACGCCGCGCGGGAACTGCACCACCGTGCCTTCGGGCTTGAACGCGCGGGCGGCTAACTTGTACGGCGACACCACGCGGTGGCACTCTTTCACGCCATCCATTGCCAGCAGGTCTTCCGGCGTGATGTTGTCCTCGGGGCCGACCCCGCCGAGCACCGTATGGATCACACCCGTCGACCGGTGGACCGAGAAGTTCAGCGTCACCAGCCGGTCGATCACCTGCTGGATCTGCTCTTCCGTCGCGCCCGCTTCCATGACGACAATCATGCTCAGTCCTCCTTGGCCATGCGGTCGCGCTGCAGGGTGCGCATCTCGTCGATGATGCGCTCGAATAGGCGCCGCACCGCTGCCTCCGGCAGCGGCCCGTCGTTGTGGTCGATCACGTTGCGGAACACCTCGTCTTCCCGCTTCGGCTCGTACACCGGCATCTGCATCTGCTTCTTGACGGCGCCGATCCGCTCCACCACGCGAGTCCTCGCGTTCAACAGCTCCAGGATCTTCAGGTCGAGCTCGTCGATCTTCTGCCGGTGCTCGTCCAACTGGCGCAGCGCCTCGTCCATCGTCATGGCTTCAGCGCCTCCGCGCCGGTCAATTGACGGGCGAACGCTTCAAGCTTCGCAGGCAGATCCGCATCCTGCCCGTGCCGCTCGATCACCCGCATGATGGCGCTGCCGACGACCACGCCGTCGGCGTACTGGCCGATGGCCGCCACGTGCTCCGGCTTCGAGACGCCGAAGCCCACCGCCAGGGGCAGGGAAGTAAAGTGCCGCAGCCTTTCGACCAGCGGGCCGACGCTGCTCTGCACGGTGTCCTGCTCCCCCGTGACTCCGGTCCTCGATACGACGTAAACGAATCCCGACGAGTACTCCGCCACCAGCTTCAAGCGGCGCTCCGTGCTGGTCGGCGCGGCGAGAAAGACCGTGTCGAGACCGTGCTTCCGCAGCACCGCCACCGGCTCTTCGGCCTCTTCTACGCTCAGGTCCGTCAGTAGGCAGCCGTCGATGCCGCTCTTCGCCGCATCCGCGCCCAGCTTGTCCAGGCCGTAGCGCAGGAGCGGGTTCAGGTAGCTGAACAGCAGCATCGGCATCTCGCTGCGGGCCCGGATCTGCGCCGCAATCTCGAGCACCTTGGCGACCGTCGTCCCGGCTCGCAGCGCCCGGTCCGAAGCCTGCTGGATGACCGGGCCATCGGCGACGGGGTCGCTGAACGGCACGCCGAGTTCGAGGATGCCCACGCCCCCGCGCTCCAGCGCCAGGGCGATTTCGACTGTGCGCTCCGGGCTCGGGTCGCCCGCCGTCAGGTAGGCCACCAGAACCGGCTTGCCCTGCGCCTTGTGCGCTTCGAATGCCTTCTGGATACGTTGACTACTTGCCATCAGGGTTGTCCAGCTCCGGGAGGTTTTCTCTGTAAATGTCAGTGTCCTTATCGCCGCGGCCGGAGAGATTGACCAGGAAGACCTGGCCCTTCGCCGACGGCGCGCGCTTCAGCGCTTCGGCCACGGCGTGCGACGATTCGAGCGCCGGGATCAAGCCCTCCGTCCGCGCCAGTCGCTTCGCGGCTTCGAGCGCCGCGGCGTCACCGGCAGAGACGTACTCCGCGCGGCCCTGGTCGTGCAGCCATGCGTGCTCCGGCCCGATCAGCGCGTAGTCAAGACCGGCCGAGATCGAATGCGTCAGCGACACCTGCCCGTCCGCATCCTGCAACAGGTAGCTGTACGCGCCGTGCAGCACGCCCGGCGATCCGCCCTCGAAGCGGGCTGCGTGCTCGCCGATCCCGAGCCCGCGTCCGCCGGCTTCGATGCCGACGAGCTTCACCTGCTTGTCGGGGATAAAGGCCGTGAAGATGCCGATGGCATTCGAGCCGCCGCCGACGCAGGCGAAGACCGAGTCCGGCAACCGGCCCGTGCGTTCCAGGATCTGCGCGCGGGCTTCGTCGCCCGTGCAGCGGTGGAAGTCGCGGACCATCATCGGGTACGGGTGCGCGCCGAGCGCGGAACCCAGCAGGTAGTGCGTGGAATCGACGTTGGTCACCCAGTCCCGCATCGCTTCGCTCACCGCGTCCTTCAGCGTGCGGCTGCCGCTCGAGACGCCGACGACCTTCGCGCCCAGCAGCCGCATGCGGAAGACGTTCAACCGCTGGCGGCGCATGTCCTCCTCGCCCATGTAGACCGTGCAGTCCAGGCCGAACAGCGCGCACACGGTGGCAGTGGCCACGCCGTGCTGGCCCGCGCCCGTCTCGGCGATGATGCGGTGCTTGCCCATGCGGCGGGCCAGCAGCACCTGGCCCAGGCAGTTATTGATCTTGTGCGCGCCAGTGTGGAGCAGGTCCTCGCGCTTGATAAAGATCTGCGCGCCGCCGAGTTCCTCGCTCAGCCGTTTGGCTTCATAGAGCGGCGTGGGTCGTCCGGCGTAGTTCGCCAGCAGGTCCTTCAGTTCGGCCTGGAAGGCAGGGTCCTGCCGCGCCGAGTAGTAAGCCTGCTCGAGCTCCTCGAGCGGCGCCATCAAGGTTTCAGGCACATAGCGGCCGCCGTAAGGCCCGAAGTGGCCCCGCGCGTCCGGCACCTGTGTCGTCATGCTCATAATCCAGTCTCCCTCACGGCCTGAACGAAGGCCCGCACCCTTGCTGCGTCCTTACGCCCCGGCGCCGACTCCAGCCGCGAACAGGCATCCACGCCCCACGGGCGGACGCGCCGAACGGCTTCGGCCACGTTGTCGGGACCTAATCCCCCAGCCAGAACGATGCGCTGCGTGACACCGTCGAGCAGGCTCCAGTCGAACGTCCTGCCGGTGCCGCCGCGCTCTTTGCCGGCCGGCGTATCCACCAGGAACGCCTCGGCGCGGCTGCTCTCCATTGTCTCGCGCCAGCCCTGGGATCCGGCGGAGACGGCCTGCCAGAAGCGCACGCCGGGCGTCCGGTCGGGCATTCCGTGCAGCTGAATGATATCTAGGTTCAGCCCGGTCGCGGCATGTTCCAGCTCGCCGGCGCTCGTGTCGACGAACACGCCGACTTTCAACACGCCTTCCGGGACAGCGCGGACCAGTTCCGCGGCGGCGTCCATCGTGATGAAGCGCGGACTGCGCGGCCAGAAGTTGAATCCAAGCGCATCGGCCCCGGCGTCGACGGCGGCTTCGAGGTCCTCCGCGCTGGTAATGCCGCAGATCTTGACGAGAGTCATCCCAACAGCGCCCGCAGCGCTGCCGCGGGGTCCTGCGACTTCATGAGATGTTCGCCGACCAGGAACGACTGGAAGCCCGCGCCGAGCAGCCGCTCGACGTCGGCCCGGGACAGGATGCCGCTTTCGGCCACTTTCAGGATTCCATCGGGAATGCGCGCCGCGAGACGCTCACTGGTGCCGAGATCGACCTCAAAGGTGTGGAGATTGCGGTTGTTGACGCCGATGATCTCGGCGCCGGACTCGAGAGCGCGATCAAGCTCCTCGTCGGCGTGCACCTCGACCAGCGCGGCGATCTCGTACCTCGCGGCGAGCTTCCGGAACTGCTCCATCTGGTCGCGCGTCAGGATGGCGGCGATCAGCAGGATGGCGTCGGCGCCGGACGCGGCGGCCTCGATAATGTCGAGCTCGTCGATCGTGAAGTCCTTGCGCAGAACCGGCAGCGGCACGGTGGCGCGCGCGGTCTTCAGGTCGCTGAGCGAGCCCTGGAAGAAGTCACGGTCAGTGAGGACCGAGAGCGCGGAGGCGCCGCCGTCCAGATAGCTGCGCGCCTGCGCGGCGGGGTTGAAATCCGGCGACAGCAATCCCTTGCTGGGGCTGGCCTTCTTGATCTCAGCGATCACCGAGGGCCGGCGTGCTTCCAGCGCCTTGCGGAAGTCGCGCCGCTGATCGATCTGAAAACGCGCATTCTGCTCCAGACCCTTGCGAAATCGGGCCTTTTCAGCAACTTCTTCCTTCTTGCGCGCCACGATGCGGGCAAGGATGTCGGGGATCGCCGGAGCCATGTCGGGAAACTCTCAGGTTAACATTTGCCAGAGACTCGGCCGGAGTCCCGCACCGCTTCACTCCCAGTCAATCCGCACCCCGGCTCGTACCATGCGCGGCGAAGCGACTGTCGGCGTGGGGCTGAAACCGGCCAGGACTTCGCGGTTGAAGGCGTTCTCCATCGCGAACATCAATGAGAGCGGGCCTGTGATGCGCTGGCGCGCCGTGAGGTGCCAGACGGCAAAGCCGGGAAGGCGGAAGAGGTTCAGGTCGTCTTCGAACTGCAACGAACTGGAGCGCAGACCGCCTGCAAGGAAGGTTCGTGGCGTGTTCCAGAAGAGTTGCGCGGAGCCCTGGTTCTTTGGGATCTGCGGCACGCGCAGTCCAGTGGCGAAGCGCGAGTCGGCGTAGAGCCAGGATGCTTCGGCACGCCAGTTGCGCCACGCATGGCGAACAGTGGCTTCGGCGCCTCGCACCAGTGCCGCGGCGGCGTTGTCGCGTTGACGAGTGATGAGCTGCGGCGTGACCGAACGCGTGACATTGGTGATCAGGTCCGACAGTTCGTTCCGATAGAGAGTGAAGGAGAGAGAGGTGTGCTCGCCGCGCCAGTCGGCGCCGGTCTCGACGCCTGTCAGCGATTCGGGAAGTAGCGTGGGGTTCGCCAGCGTTACCGCGTTGCCGACGCGGAACTCGCGGAACAGCTCGTTCAGAGTCGGCGCGCGGAAGGCACGATAGCCGGAGGCGCGGAAGCGCCACGCTCGCGCGGCGACGGTGGCCCCGGCGCTCGGCGACCAGAACTCCCGGCTGCCGGCCATGTGGCGACGCAGACCGCCGTGCAGTCGAATGGCGCGCCACCGCGCATCGCCCTGGCCGAAGAGGCCGTATTGCGTTTGAACGCCGCCGCCGGCGCGATGGCCGGTGGGGAAGACCTGCTCCAGGCTGTAGCCCTCGGCCCGGTTGAGGTCCGCGCCGAGATTGGCGTTCCAGAACGAGCCGCGGCTCTGCCAGAGCAGCGCGCCGCCGGTCGCTTCCGCCGGAACGGATTGGAGCAGGGTCAGCCGCTCGGTTTGGCGGCCAGCGCCGATCGACGAGAAACTGGCGCGGTACTCGCCCCGCGTGTGATAGCCGAGCCCGGAGATCAGGCCCGCACCCAATTCGCGCGTGTAATGCCCGGCGAGCGTACCGAGGCCCGTTGAGTTGCGCTGAAGCTCGGTACCGTTGTCGCGCTCCTCGCTGAGCATGTCGAAGCGCGTGAAGAATCGGTCCTTCGCGCCCAGGTAATCGGCACGCGCGGCGCCACCCGCAAATCGCACGTTGGCCCGCGTATCGATGGGGCCGCGATACGCTTCCGGGACCGGATAGTACCCGTCCGTCGCGAAGGTGCGACCCTGGCCAGACACGGCCCAGCGCGAACCGAGAAACATGGAGCCGCCGGCCGTCGCCTGATGCGTATTGAGGTTGCCGCCTTCGTAGGAGGCCGTGACGCGTCGCCGCACAGGCTCGCGGCTGAAGAGTGAAACGGCGCCGCCCATCGCACGGTCGCCGAACATGCTCGTGGACGCGCCGCGCGAGAGTTCGACGCGATCGAGATCTTCCGGCGCGACGCGCGTCCAGTAGACCCAGCCGCCGAAGGGATCGTTGAGCGGGATGCCGTCCCAGAGGATCAATGTGCGGCTGGCGCCGGTTGAACCCAGTCCTCGCAGCGAAACGCCTTGCGTCGTGGGGTTCGCGACCAGCGACGATGTGCGCCGGAAGAGCGAGAATCCCGGCACCAGCCGCAGGCGGTCGTCGAGATTGACGCCGGGCATCGATCGCAGCGCGGACGAGGTCAGTGAAGTGACCGCGGCGGGAGCTTCCGTCGTGACCCTCTCGGCGACGGTGATGCTGGATTGCACCGGATCAAGTGCCGGAGCGGTTGTCTGGGATCGACAGATCGGCGGGGCTGACAAGACGAGCGCCATCCCAGCCAGAATCGGCCATGAGGCCGGAGCGGGTCGTGAACAGGACTTGAACACTGTCGTCAGCCAGGGGGTCGAGGGGAGTTGCGCGGCGCCGGCGTTCGGCCAGCGCCAAGTACTTCAGAATAGCGTACACGTCCCCTTCGACAGGCGTGAGGATGTCGAAGTCCTGCGTGCGGAAGCGGACGCGGGCGCCGCGCGCGGTGAGCCGCCAGGCGAGATACGCGCAGCACTCGACGGCGCGTTCGAACCAGGCGTCGTGCTCGGTGCCGGCCTCGAGATCGAGAGCGAGCCCGATCAAGTGCTCCTGCTCCCGCGCGAATTCGCGGACCTGCAGTGTGCCCGTGTGCGCGGTGGCGCGCCAATCGACGTGGCGTGCGCTCTCGAAGGGTTCGTAGGGGCGGATGCGGTAGAAGTCGTGGCCGCGTCCGCGGAAACGCGTTTCGGCTTCGCCCTGCACGTCGGTCAGCAGATTCTCGAAGCCCGGCTGCGGATCGAGTGCCGGATAGATGATGACGTCCCGCTTCATCGTCACCTGCATCCTGCGTTCTGCGAAGCCGAAGGGGAAGCGGGATGAGAATTGGAAGCTGTCCTCGCTGTGCAGGCCGCGGCGATCGAAGCGAACGTCCATGCTCTCCGCCAGCGAAGCGCCGCCGGGGATCACGGGGAAATAGAGGACGCCGGAGAAGACGCTGCCCTGCACGCCTGAGAGGTGAACGGAGAACGACGGGAACCATCGCTTGTCGTTCTTGAGAATGATGCGCGCGGCCTGGGTGCGCCGCGCGCAAAGTTGCTCGGGGAGCAGGACGTCGATCTCCAAACCGGAGAGTCCGAGACGGCTGACGAAGCCGGAGACCAGCATCGTGGCCAGCATCGCGGCCAGCAGCAGGAACAGCAGATTATTCGCGGAAAGAAACGCGGCCAAACCCACCAGCACGGCCGCCGTGACGTACACGGCACCGGTGCGGGTAATGCGTTCGCGCATCCTTGTGCGCAGCCATGCGCGGACCCGGCGGTAGCGGCGGCGCAGCCATTCTGCTGTTGCGGAGAGCTTCATGAGAAGCGGTCGTCCCAACCATGACACAATGACAAATCTATGTCGAGTCAAGCCGCGCCCCGCCTGAACCGGTCGTTGGGGCTGTTCGAGTTGCTGGTGATGGGCGTCATCATGGTTCAGCCCACGGCACCCATGCCGCCGTTCGGCGCGATTAGCGCCGGCGCGAACGGTCATGTGGTGACTGTCGTCCTGATCGCGATGTTCGCCATGATGCTGACGGCCATCGCGTACGGCCGTATGGCGAGGGCGTATCCGTTTGCCGGCTCGGCCTATTCGTACGTGGCGCGGGAAATCCATCCGGCGATGGGCTACATCACCGGCTGGTCCATGCTGCTCGACTACGTCGTGAATCCGCTGATTTGCACCATCTGGTGTGCAAAGGCGCTGCTGAACCTGTTTCCCGTGATGCCTTACGCCTTCTGGGCGATCTTCTTCGCACTGCTCTTCACGGGGCTGAACCTGCGCGGCATCAAGACCACGGCGCGGACGAACCAGGTGCTGACGGTGGTGATGGGGCTGGTGGTGGTCTGGACTCTTTATGCGATGGTGCGCTACGTCTTCGCCCAGCCCGTGACGGCGCCGGATTTCCTGAAGCCGTTCTACGATCCCGACATGTTCTCCTGGCGCCAAATCTCGAATGGCGCTTCGATCGCCGTGCTGACATACATCGGATTCGACGGCATTTCGACACTGTCTGAAGAGGTGAAGAACCCGCGCCGCAACATCCTGCTCGGGACTGTGGGCACGTGCCTGATCATCGGAATCCTCTCGACGATTGAAGTCTATTGGGCGCAGATGGTGTGGCCGGCGAAGGACGCATATCCCGACATCGATAC
The DNA here is from genome assembly GCA_050789245.1 of Bryobacteraceae bacterium. GTDB lineage: Bacteria > Acidobacteriota > Terriglobia > Bryobacterales > Bryobacteraceae > PNKE01. Next base: position 73,712 of record JBOZRR010000048.1, read on the forward strand.
CGCGTACATCCACATCGCCGGGCGCGCGGGCGGGGATGTTCTCTTCATGACGCTCTCCTGGATCCTTGTCCTGGCGACTATCGGCTCGGCATCGGGCGGCATGCTGGCCGGCGCGAGGCTGCTTTACGGCATGGGCCGCGACGGCGCGATTCCGAAAGGCTTTTTCGGCTACATCGATCCGAAGCGCCACATCCCCAGCCGCAACGTGATGCTGATCGGCGCCTGCTGCCTGATCGGCGCATTCCTGATCAGCTACCAGATGGGCGCGGAACTGCTGAACTTCGGGGCGCTGATCGGATTCATGGGCGTCAACCTGTCGTCGCTGCTGCATTACTACGTGCGCGGGCGCGACAGGCATTGGTCCCACCTGGTCTTTCCTGCAATCGGCTTCCTGGTGTGCTTCTATCTGTGGCTCAGCCTGAGTTGGTCCGCGAAGCTGGTGGGCGCAAGCTGGATGACCTTCGGGCTGATCTACGGGGCCTACAAGACGCGCGGCTTCAAAAAGGACCTGATCAGCTTCGAGGCGCCCCCCGAAGATTAACTCCGGCGTTCTCCTTGACAGCTTAGGAGAGGAGGCGTAGGCTTTCCTATGTAGCTTAGGAGGCGCTGTGCCGGAACGCACCAGCATACTGCCGGGAACTCTGGATCTGCTGATCCTCAAGGCCGTGTCATTGAGCCCGCACCACGGGTACGGGATTCTCCTTCGCATCGGGCAGATCACGGGCGAGACCCTACTAATTGAGCAGGGCGCGCTGTATCCGGCTCTCTATCGCCTGGAGCACCAGGGGCTGATCGAGTCCGAGTGGGGTGTTTCCGAGAACAATCGCAAAGCGAAGTTCTACAGCCTGACCACAGCGGGACGGAAACGCCTAAAGGAAGAAACGGCGGGATGGGAGAGGTTCGCCTCGGCGATGACAGCCGCGCTGAAGGCGACGCCGGAGGAGATCTGACATGGGCGCCCGGATTCGCTCCATCTTCAGGAGCCTCACGAAGCGAGGCCGCGTGGAGCAAGCCATGGCGGACGAGATGGATTTCCACCTGGCCGCGCGGCGCGACGATTTGATCCGGCAAGGGCTTTCCCCGGCGGAGGCGGAACGGCGGGCGCGACTCGAGTTCGGCGGAATGGAGCATTTCAAGGAGGAGTGTCGGCAATCGCTGGGCCTTCGCCTGATCGATGAATTCACCGGCGACGTGCGCTACGCGTGGCGCCAACTCAGAAAAACCCCCACATTTACCTTGCTCGCGGCGGCAATTCTCGCCATCGGAATCGGCGGCAGTTCTGCGATCTTCAGCACGATCGACGCGGTGCTGCTCAGAATGCTTCCCGTGCGGGAGCCAGAGCAGTTGCGGCGGCTGGAATGGACGGCGCGCAACCCGGATTTCGTGCGCTCGTACAACGGGAATTCCAGACCTGGCGCATCGGGCGAGCGGGTCAATTGGTCCATCTCGTACCCGGTCTATGAACACCTCCGTGAGCATACGCAGACGCTCTCCGGACTGATTCTGTTTTCGGGCGCAACGCGCGTCAATACGAATATTCAGGGCGGCGCCATCTTGGCGACTGAGGAGCGCGTGTCAGGGAACTACTTCAGAGTTCTCGGCTCGAGTGCGGCGCTGGGACGGACGCTCGAGCCGGATGACACCCGGCCGGGACAGCCGGCCGTGTCGGTGATCACCCACCGATTCTGGGAGCGGATGTTCGGCTCCGATCCGGGAGCGGTTGGACGCAACATCAGCGTGAATGGCAAGCAGACGACAATCGTGGGCGTGCTTCCGAAGGGATTCTGCGGGGTGAACCCGAATGCGTGCCCCGACATGATGTCGCCAATGCAGAAGCAGCCGGACGATGCAGAGTCGCAAAATGTCCTCGACAAGCCCGACTACTGGTACTTCGAAGCGATTGGCAGGTTAAAGCCAGGCGTCAACGAGGAGCAGGCTCGTGCTGAAACTGAGCTACTGATGCGGCAAGCGATTCTCGCATATGCGCCCAACGGCAACTTCGACCTTCCCCAGGTGAGGCTTTCTGAAGGTGGGCGGGGGCTGGACGAGCTCAGGCGCGACATGGAGCGTCCACTGCAAGTCCTCTCCTGGACAATCGGCATTGTGCTGGTGATCGCTTGCGCCAATCTGGCGGGCCTTCTGCTGGCGAAGGCGACCTCCCGGCACCGCGAAGTGGGCACGAGGCTCGCGCTTGGCGCCGGCCGCCGCCGGCTGATCCGGCAGTTCCTCACCGAGAGCGTCCTGCTCGCGAGCATTGGCGGCGCCGCTGGGGTGGCCTTGGCGTTTTCAGCGGGCGACGCGGTGGTCAACCTGTTTGTGAGCGATCCGGGACCGCATGGCATAGCGGCTTCGATCAATCTGAAGGTGCTCGTGTTCTCGTTTGCGCTTTGCCTGTTCACCGGAATCGCCTTCGGACTCTTCCCCGCGTTACGCGCGACGCGCGGCGATCTGCTGCCAGCGTTGCGCGCCGCCGGGCCGGTCGCGGATCGTGCGCGGTTCCGCACGGGGAAAATGCTGATTGCGCTCCAGGTGGCGCTGTCCCTTGGCCTGATCACGGGCTCGGCCCTGTTCCTCCGCAGTCTGGCGAATCTCAAGTCCGAGCGCCTCGGATTTGAAGCGCGGAACCTGCTGGTGTTCCAACTCGATCCGACGCTCAACGGATATGAGGGGCAGCGCCTGCTGAACTTCCACGAGGAAGTGGTGAAGCGCATCGAAGGTCTGCCCGGCGTGCATTCCGCTTCGATGTCGCGATGGGGGATTCTCAGCGGGAGCGGGACCAGCAACTCCATCGTTAAGCCCGATGGCCAGCCGCTGAACGTGTTTATTCACTTCGTCTGTCCACGCTTCTTCGAGACCATGGGAATTCCGCTACTCACGGGCCGTGACGTGTCCTGGAGCGACAGCGAAACGTCGCACCGCGTGATGCTCGTCAATCAGAAGTTCGCGGAGGCATACTCCGGCGGGCAAAACCCGATGGGCCGGATTCTCGAGATGAACGGCGCCCCCGCCGAGATCGTTGGCATGGTCGGCGACACGAAATCCGACAGCCTGAAGCACGAGACTCGTCCAACCGTCTACATCCCATTTCGCCAGCACCCTCAACGTTCGATGACCTACGCCTTGCGATCCTCGGCGGAGCCCGATGCGCTGGTGGTCGCGGTGCAAGCCGCCATTCGAGGGATCGATCCCAACGTCCCCATGTACCAGGTGAAGACGCAGGTGGAACAGATCAACCAGGGGATCCGGCGCGAGCGAACGCTTGCCGCGCTGTTGACAGGTGTTGCCGTGCTCGGCCTGGTCCTTGCGTGCCTTGGCATCTACGGCACGCTAGCCTACCTTGTGACAGCGCGAACACCGGAGATCGGCATTCGCCTGGCGCTTGGCGCCCGCGGGGCCGACATCGCGGCGATGATGCTGAAGGAATCGGGTTTGCCCGTCGTCGTCGGTGTCCTGGGCGGAATCTGGGTCTCGCTCTCCGCGGGCAAGCTGGTCGAAAGCCTGCTCTACGGCGTGGAGTCTCGCGACGCGGTGTCGCTGAGCGCGGCTACCGGAATTCTGCTGCTGAGCGCGTGGATCGCGGCATGGCTCCCGGCTCGGCGTGCGTCGCGTGTCGCTCCGATGGACGCCCTACGTCACGAGTAGCTCAGCCGCCTGACATCTACAGCGATTCCAGCCGGTCGCGTGTCAACTCTGTCCGCACATTGCCCGTATTCAGCGTGGACGCCGGCTCGAAGAGCATCACTTCGACTTCTCGCTCCGCGACGGGCCGGTGCTCCACGCCGCGCGGAACAACGATGAACTCGCCTTCGCGCACCGCGACGCTGCGGTCACGGAAGTCCATGCGAAACTCCCCTCTCACGACGTAGAACAACTCGTCTTCGTTGTCGTGGTGATGCCAGACGAACTCGCCTTCGAACTTCACTAGCTTGACGTGCTGGCCGTTCAGCTCCGCCACAATGCGCGGATTCCAGTGATCGTCGATCTGCGCCAGCTTCATTGAAAGGTTGACGGCATCCATCCCTTCAGTAGAGCGCAGGGGATGTCCGTAGCTTTTGTAGTTGTCCGGTTTTGTTAACACGTTAGTTGTCCGGTCTGACCTCAAGTTTGCCATTGGTGGCACAGCCGTAGCGAAG
>JBOZRR010000049.1:0-15896 GCA_050789245.1 Bryobacteraceae bacterium
ACCCCGACCTCGAAGACCTTCTCGATAATGCGGAAACGAACTCAGACGACGACGAAGACGACGACGGCTACGGCCTCAACCGCACCCTCACCCTCCGTGTCCTCAAACCCACTCACCCCAAAGGCTGGGTCACCCCGTGAAGCCCCCAAAGGGGACTGTCCCCACCCCCTTACTCCCGCGGCGCCCGCTTCTTCGCCTCCAGCCGTTGCTCGCGACGCCGGCCCGCCATCTCGTACCGCCGCTTCTCGTCCGCGGTCTCCGGGATCACCGGATCCACGCCCACTGGCTTGCCCGTGTCGTCGTCCAGCGCCACAAACGTCACGTACGACGAATTCGTGTGGAACACCTCGCCCGTCCGCAGGTCCTCCACCAGCACCTTCACGCCCACTTCCATCGACGTTTTGAACACCCGGTTCACCGAAGCCTTCAGCGTCACAAGCTGCCCGATCTTGATCGGGTGCAGGAAGCTCACATAGTCCACCGACGCGGTCACCACGGTCTTCCGGGCGTGCCGCATCGCCGCCGTCGCCGCCGCCAGGTCCACCAGGTGCATGATGCGCCCGCCCAGCACATACCCCAGGGGATTCGCATGAATCGGCAGAGCGAACTCCGCCATCTCGGTCACCGATGCGCTGACAGGACGTCCTTGCATGCCCAAGAGCGTAGCATCCCCGCGCCCGCCTCCGGCGCGGTTACCATGAAAGGCGTATGTCCCGACTCGAATCCGTGAAGGCCCTCCTCGCCCAGACCCCCGACGACAGCCGCATCCGCTTCATGCTCTGCATGGAGTTCATCAGCGCCGGCCGCCTCGGCGAAGCCATCCCGGAGCTCGATGAGCTCATCCGCCGCAACCCGGACTACGTCGCCGCCTACTACCAGGCCGGCCGCGCCAGTGAGGATCTCGGCAACCCCGAAGCCGCCCTCAGCTATTACTCCAAGGGCATCGAGGCCGCCCGCCGCACCGGCGACTCACACTCCCTCTCCGAACTCCAGACCGCCCTCGACCTGCTCGCCTGAGCCCTCGGCCAGACCCGTCAGGTTCCGCCGGTACTCCTCCGCCAGCAATCCGTACACCTCCAAATCCACCGGCACGCCGTTCAGCCGCTGCGCGTGCCGCAGCACGCCCTCGTGGGTGAAGCCCAACCTGTTCGGAATCGCCGAGCTCCGGCGGTTCCCCGTCGCGCACCGGATCTCCACCCGCTCCAGCCCCAGAATCTCGAACCCCAACCCGAGCAGCGCCACGCACGCCAGTGTCATCCACCCTTTGCCCTGCGCGCTCCTCCTCAGCCAGTACCCGATCTGCGCCGTCCCGTTCGCCGCATCCATGTCGTGCAACCCGACGATCCCGGCGAACTCCAACTCCACCCACATCCCGTAGATCAGAGCCTTGCCCTCCCGCCGCTGCTCCGCCGCCTGAGCAATGAACTGGAACGTCTCAGAGACGTTCTCCGCCCCGTTCACCCAAGGCAGCCACTCCCGCAGATACTCCCTGTCCGCGTCCACCACTGAGTAGATGATCGGAGCATCCCCACCCGTCAGATGCCGCAAAAACAGCCCATTCCCCAAATTCAAGAACCCCGGCGCACTCAGCGCCTCGCCACCACCACTCGCACTCATGCGGCTACGCTATCACGGGTGAAACCGCCACGTATCATTCTGTCGATCCACGTCTAGGCTTGCATCGCACCGCTCAGTCTGGGCACTCCGGGAGTTCCCACTTCACCGGAGCTATGAACTCAACGGCCAAGAGAGGCCCCTCCCCGAATGCTGGAGCGTCAGGGCAGTTTGTCGTGAACCAGAAAGTGAAGCTATTTGAATCGGGAGGACGTGGGTTCCTGTCATTCGCCGTGACGAGCTCCCCCACGAGGTAGAACCAGCCTCCGTAAAGGCGGCATCCATCTCCCGCTGGCCCGTACTCGAAGACCTCTCCCTCTTTACGGGGATCGATGCCCAGTTCGCATAACAACTGTCGGAACGTCGCCGGATAGACCAGGTCGCGTTGATGTGCAAAATTCCTGCAGAACACACATCCGCAGGCTTCCGCATCGCCGTTCTGCATGTCGGCGTACTTTGCCGCTGTTGCCGCACGGTCATATCGGATCGTCTGGTCGCCGATCCGGATTTCCTTCATTGGCATCACCCACTAGTTTTGCAGCTGGTTGGGTGAAAGGAATTGCGCAGTTTTCCCCTAAAACGGCACGTCGTCGTCCGCGATCCCCGGCCCGAAGTCCGGTTCCTGGCTCGGAGCCGCGCCGCCGCCCTGCTTCTGTCCTCTCGGCATCGACACCGGCCCACCGCGCTGGGTCGCCTCGCCCCACGAAGCGTCTTCGCCGCCCGGTCCGCCTTCGCCGCGCCCGCCGAGCAGGATGATGTCTTCCACCACCACCTCGGTCATGTACTTCTTCTGGCCGTCCTTGTCCTCGTAGCTGCGCGTTTGCAGGCGGCCTTCGATGTAAACCTGCTTGCCCTTCGTCAGGTAGTTCGCCAGGTTCTCCATCCGCCACATGGTGATGTTGTGCCAGTCGGTTTCGTCTTTCCAGTCACCGGTCTGGTTGTCCTTCACCCGCCGGTTCGTGGCCACCGAAAACCGGCTCACCGACACGCCGCTCGGCGTAAAACGGGTCTCCGCATCCTTGCCAAGATGCCCCAAAAGAATCACTTTGTTGACGCTGCGCCCTGCCATACCCCAGAAGCGTAGCACACCCCGCCGATTCTGGAGTTGATCTCTGTCTCAACTTGTCGCATGATGGCACCTATCACCAAGACGCCCGGTCTTCGGAGGTTGTTGGTCGGAGGATGGAAAGACATTGGCGCCGGGCGGGATTACAATATCGGACACGAATGGAATAGGGCATGCGGATTCCTCCATTCAGGTTGACCCTCGGGGTGGGCGTTCCTCGATGGGCACTCTTCGCTGGCGTCTTGACCTGTCTTTGCGCGTTCTCCGGCTCTCGCGCCGCTGCGCAGACCCTTCTGCGCTCCGTCTCCGGAGGCCCGCCCACCATCGTCGGCAGCGACCTGGCCGTCCTTGAGGCCGGCGAGCCCCGCCAGGACCTCCCCTGCGTCGTCACCCCCGTCAAACCCGCTCTCGGCTTCGACCTCCGCTTCCACGGCGGCTTCGAGATCAGCGTCCCGCTCCGCGAACTCGCCGGCCAGGAGAACCTGCTTTCCATCATTTTCCGAGTCACCCAGGCCGGTTCCCCCAATTCTCCTGTTTACTTTTCCCAGAAGATCCGCGTCCCACAATTAGAAGCCGACGCCAAGGGTGATGCGTACCTGCAAGGCGCCTTCGATGTGGGTGAAGGGAAATACAAAGTGGAGTGGCTTATGCGCGACCGCACGGAGCGCGTCTGCGCGACAACCTGGGAGACCATCGCCGAATTGCCCGCGCGCGACCGCCAGCTCGAGCTCGCCCTCGCCGCAGGCGAAATCGCCCCCACCGAGGTCGAGCAGTTCCTCGACGAGCCCCCCATCCCGCGCGACTCCGGCGCAGGCGTGAACGTCAAAGTCCTCGTCAACTTCGCGCCTCAGAACAATAGCGCCGCCTCGCTGCAGCCCTTCGATACCAGCGCGCTCGTCTCCATCCTGCGCCAGCTCCAGCGCGAGCCGCGCATCGGCAGCTTCTCCGTCACGGCCTTCAACCTCCAGGAGCACAAGGTGCTCTACCGCCAGAGCGCCACCGATCACATCGACTTCCCGGCCATCGGCCGCGCCATTGACGGCCTCCAACTCGGCCGCGTCGACATCGCCCGCCTCCAGCAGAAGGACAGCGACGTTCTCTTCCTGGGCGACCTCATCCACAGCGAGCTCGCCGTCGATCAGAAGCCTGACGCCATTATCTTCGCCGGCCCGAAGACCTTGATCGAATCCACCATCCCGGAGGATACCCTCCGCAACGTCGGCCCCCTCTCCGCGCCGGTCTTTTACATGAATTACAACCTGCATCCCCAGGTCCGGCCCTGGCGGGACGCCATTGGCCACGCCGTCAAGTACTTCAAGGGACAGGAGTTCACGATTTCCAGGCCGCGTGACCTCTGGAATGCGGTCACGGAGATCGTGGCAAAGGTAGTAAAATTTAAGTCAGAACGAACGGCCACCGCGGCCGCTCATGATTAGGGTCTTTATGAGGGTTACTGCGTTCGTCATTCGTACGTCGTTGGCGGCCGTCATTGTGGCTGGAGCCGCACTGGCTCTCCAACCCTCCCGGCCCCAGGCTCAAAAGCTCGCTCCCTTCGTCAGCTCGCCACAGCCCATCGTCGAGCGCATGCTCCAGATGGCGAACCTCAAGGGCGGCGAGACACTCTACGACCTCGGCTGCGGCGATGGCCGTATCCTCTTCTCCGCCGCCCGCAACTTCGGCGCGAAGGCCGTCGGCGTCGAGTTGAGCGAAACCCTGGTCCAGCGCACCCGCCAGCAGGCCGAACAGTTGGGCCTCCAGGACCAGGTCAAGGTCATCCAGGGCGACATGCTGCAAGTCGAGCTCAAGGACGCTGACGTCATCGCCCTCTACCTCATGACCGAGGCGAACGACCAGCTCCGCCCCAAGCTCGAAAAGGAGCTGAAGCCCGGCGCGCGCGTCGTTTCGCTCGAGTTCAAGATCCGCGGCTGGAAGCCCGCCCGCGTGGAGAAGGTGGAGGCCCATCGTCACCCCTACACCATCTACGTCTACGAGCTGCCCCAGAAGTGACCCGCCACCAACCCCCCGCAAGGAGTTTCCCGCCCCGTCATGCGTGAATTCGACGTTGTCGGCGTCGGCCTGAACGCCACCGACACCATGATCCTCATCCCGCACTTCCCCGCTTACGGCGGCAAAGTGCCATTCCTCCAGGAGATCCTCAGCCCCGGCGGCCAGGTGGCCAGCGCGCTCGTCGCCTGCGCCAGCCTCGGCCTGCGCACCAAGTACATCGGCACCATCGGCGACGACGAGCGCGGCCGCATCCAGATGGAGAGCCTTCTGGGCACCGGCATCAACCTCGACCACGTCCAGCGCCGCGCGAACTGCCCCAACCAGTCCGCCTACATCCTCATCGACCAGACCACAGGCGAGCGCACCGTCTTCTGGAGCCGCTCGGACTGCCTCCGCATCTCCCCCGAAGAGATCACCGAGGACCAGATCACCTGCGCCAACCTGCTCCACATCGACGGCCACGACACGCCTGCCGTTGCCCACGCCGCGCGCATCGCCCGCAAGAACGGCATCCCCGTCACCGTTGACGTCGACACCATCTACAAAGGCTTCGAGGACGTTCTGCCCAACGTCGATTACCTCATCACCTCCAGCGAATTCCCCGAGCGCTGGACCGGAGAAGCCGACCCCCTGCGCGCCCTCACGCTCCTTCAGGACACCTACGGCATGAAGTGCGCCGCCATGACCCTTGGCGCCCACGGCGCTCTTGCCCGCGTGGACGGCCGCTTCTTCTACTCGCCCGCCTTCGTCGTCAATTGCCTTGACACCACCGGAGCCGGCGACATCTTCCACGGCGCATTCTGCTACGGCGTCGTCAAGGGCCTCACTCTCCCCGAGATCCTCGAGTTCTCCAACGCCATGGCCGCGCTCAACTGCACCGCACTCGGTGCGCGGGGCGGCGTCGCCACGGAACAGTCGGCCCGCGACCTCATTGCCCGCGGCGAGCGCCGCTCCAGGCCGGAGTTCACCAAGTTCCGGCAATAGGCCGCCATGCTCCCCATCAGAGACTCCCAGCGCAGCTACTCCACGCCGTACATCACCGGGCTGCTGATCGCGCTGAACGTCTTTGTCTTCCTGTTCCAGGCCACGCTCGACCCCTACACCTCGAACGACCTCATCTTCGCCTTCGGCCTGGTCCCGGAGCGCTTCGCCTGGCTCAACGTCTTCACCTCCATGTTCCTCCACGGAGGCTGGCTCCACCTGCTGAGCAACATGCTCTTCCTGTGGATCTTCGGCGACAACGTCGAAGACGCTCTCGGCCACTTCAAGTTCCTTGTCTTCTACCTACTCTGCGGCGTGTCGGCGGCCATGCTCCAGACGATGATCAACCCGGATTCGCGCATCCCCATGATCGGTGCCTCCGGAGCCATCTTCGGCGTCATGGGCGCTTACGCCGTCAAGTTCCCCCACGCGCGCATCATCATGGTGGCCTGGGTCCTCATCCTCTTCACATTTGAGGTCCCCGCCTGGCTCGTCATGCTCTACTTCGTCGGCACCAACTTCCTCCAGAGCATCGGCTCCATCTCTGACGTCATGGAGAATCGCGGCGGCACCGCCTTCTTCGCGCACCTCGGCGGCTTCTTCTGCGGACTGGCCCTCATCATGCTCATGAAGACCCGCGACCGCTACGCCCTCCGCCGCGATCTTCGCTGGTAGCGCGCGCCCGGGCCTGTTCTGCATCACACTGGAGGGAGGCCCATGTTCTACCCACCTCTGCTGGATCTCGACAACGCTCCCGAACTCGACGTCCTCGCCCTCGCCGCACATCCTGACGACATCGAACAGACCTGCGGTGGCACGCTCCTTCGCATGGCCGAGCTCGGCTACGTCACCGGAGCCCTTGACCTCACCGCCGGCGAAATGGGCACGCGCGGCAACCCCGAGCTCCGCATGAGGGAGTCGAAGCAGGCCGCCGGAATCCTCCGCCTCTCTTTCCGCGAAAACCTCCAGATGCCCGACGCGCGCCTCGAGAACTCCATCCCGCTCCGCATGACCCTCATGGCCGTCATTCGCCGTCTCAAGCCCAAGGTCGTCATCCTGCCCTACTGGGAAGCCCGCCACCCTGACCACTACGTCGCCTCCCACATCGGCATCGAAGCCTGCTTCCTCTCCGGCCTGGCGAAGATGGACGACCTCGCCCCCGCGCACCGTCCCCGCAAGGTCGTCTACGCCTCGTCCTACGCGCCCGTCACGCCGTCGTTCATCGTCGACATCACGTCCTACTTCGACCGCCGCATGGACTCGCTTTTCGCCTACGAATCCCAGTACGGCGAAACCGAGGAGGGCGCAAACCTCTTCCCCAAAAAGGACGAGATCATCGACCGCCACCGCTCCATCGCCCGCTACTACGGCAACCTCATCGGCGTGAAGTACGGCGAGCCGTTCGTCCAGAAGGAAATGATGCGTGTGGACGACCTCGTCCAACTCGGCGTACGCTCGTTTTGAACCGGATGACCCTCACTCGCCGATCCCTCCTCCTCGCTCCAGCCGCCGCCGCTCTGAACGCCGCCGGACGCACCACGGTCGAGATCCGTGGCACGAAGTTCCACATCAATGGCAAGCCCACCTATACGGGCCGGGTCTGGAAAGGCGCAACCATCGAAGGCCTGCTGCTTAACTCCCGCATGGTTCAGGGCATCTTCGATGACGAGAACGCCGAAACCGTCTCCAAGTGGGCCTACCCCGACACCGGCGAATGGGACGCCGAGCGCAATACGCGCGAGTTCCTCGCCGCCATGCCTGAATGGCGCCGCCACGGCCTCACATCGTTCACCATCAACCTCCAGGGCGGCAGCCCGCAAGGCTACTCGAAGGAGCAGCCCTGGCTCAACAGCGCCTTCGCCTCCGACGGCTCGCTCAAGCCCGCGCCCATGGAGCGCCTCCGCCGCATCCTCGACTTCGCTGACCAGCTCGGCTTTGCGCCCATCCTCGGCTTCTTCTACTTCGGCCAGGACCAGCACTTCCGCGACGAGAACGCCGTCCGCCGCGCCGTCGCCAACGCCACACTCTGGCTGATGGACAACGGCTACCGCAACGTCCTCGTCGAGATCGCCAACGAGTGCGACAACCGTGCCTACGAGCAGCCCCTCATTCGCGCCCCGCGCATCCACGAGCTCATCAACCTCTGCCGCGATCTCTCGAAGAAGCGCTTCCCCATCAGCGCCAGCTTCAACGGCGGCTCCATCCCCACGCCCAACGTCGTCCAGGCCTCTGACTTCATCCTGCTCCACGGCAACGGAGTCAAAGTCCCCTCGCGCATCACCTCGATGGTCCTCGCCGCGAAGCGCCTCGATGCCTTCAAGCCCATCGTCTTCAACGAGGACGATCACTTCGACTTCGACAAGCCCGTGAACAACTTCGTCGCAGCCGTCCGCGCCGGAGCCTCCTGGGGCTACTTCGACCCCGGCCTCAGCAACTACTCCGACGGTTACCAGTGCCCGCCCGTCAACTGGGGCATCAACACTGCGCGCAAGCGCCAGTTCTTCAACCTCGTCAAGGAGATGGCAGGACTCAAATGATCCTACGCGACATCGCCGCCCGCGCAGTCATCAACCCTGAAAAGATGGGCAAGGTCTCGTTGGCCTCGGGCCATCACCTCTACGCCGGACTCAACTGCTTCGCCCCCGGCCAGCAGCACCAGGCCCACATCCACGCCGATCAGGACAAGCTCTACTACGTCGTCCAAGGCAAGGGCGAAGCGAGCGTCGGCGATGAGTCCTCCACCGTTACCTCCGGGGACCTCGTCCTCGCCCCCGCCGGCGTCATCCACTCCATGAAGAACTCAGGCACTGACGACCTCATCGTGATGGTCGTCTTCTCACCGCCACCGGCAAAGTCATGATCCGCAGGTTGACACTAGTCCTGGTCGCCGCTGCCGCCTTCGCCCAGCAGCCCGACCCCCTTGCCCCGCTGCGCCCCTTCGAAGGCCGTTGGGAAGGCGCCGCTACCGGTTCGCCCGGCAAGGGCGTCAGCACCCGCGAGTACCGTTTCGAGATGAACGGCCGCTTCCTCTTCGCGCGCAACAAGTCGGTCTACGAGCCCAAAAAGCCGGAGGCGAAACCCGAAGTCCACGAAGACCACGGCATCTTCAGTTATGACCGCGCCCTCAAGAAGATCGTGCTCCGCCAGTTCCACGTCGAGGGCTTCGTCAACGAATACCAACTCTCGTCCATGAGCGACGACGGCAAGACCCTCGAGTTCACTACCGTCCGCATCGAGAACATTCCGCCCGGCTGGCGCGCCCGCGAGTCCTACCGCATCGTCTCCCCCACCGAGATCATCGAAACCTTCTCTCTCGCCGCGCCCGGCAAGGACTTCGAGACCTACTCCGAAACCCGCCTCCGCCGCCTCACCCCGTAAAATTTCCAGCGGGGACAGCCTGACCCGTCCCACCCGCGATATTCTGTGATCCGGTAACCCCGTATGCGCCTCGCCACTCCGCTCCTGCTTCTCTCTCTCTGCGCGTTCGCCGCCGAGGGCGATGTCCCCACCCTCTTCAAGAACCCGACACTCAACAAGACGCATGTCGTCTTCGAGTACGCGGGTGACCTCTGGAGTGTCGATCGCGCCGGCGGTCAGGCGATCCGCCTCACCACGGGCCCCGGCACCGAAACCAATCCCATCTTCTCCCCCGACGGCTCCATGATCGCCTTCACCGGCAGTTACGATGGCAGCGTCGATGTCTTCGTCGTCCCCGCCGCCGGCGGCGTCCCCAAGCGGCTGACGTGGCATCCCGGCGGTGACTTCGCGCTGGGCTGGACCCCTGACGGGAAGCGCGTCCTGTTCTTCTCCAACCGGGCCGCCAACTCCCCCCGTTACATGGAGCTCTTCACCATCTCCATCGACGGTGGCCCCGAAGAAAAGCTCCCCCTGCCCGTCGGGTATGAGGCCGCTTACTCCCCCGATGGCAAGCGCCTGGCCTACGTCCCCATGGGCCGCGCCTTCGCCGCCTGGAAGCGCTATCGCGGAGGCATGACCACCCCCGTTTGGATCGCCGACCTCGCCACTTCCAAAGTCGAAAAGATCCCCCGCGACAACTCCAACGACTACAACCCCATGTGGGCCGGCGGCAAAGTCTGGTTCCTCTCCGACCGTGAAGGCAAAGTCACCCTCTTCAGCTACGACCTTCAGTCGAAGAAGGTCGCCCGCGCGATTGACAACAAGGGCATGGACTTCAAGTCGGGTTCAGCCAGCCCCGATGCCCTCGTGCTCGAACAGTTCGGGACCCTGCATCTCTTCGACTGGAAATCCTCCAAGCTCACGCCCCTGAAGATCACGCTCGCCGCCGACCTCCCCGAAATGCGCGAGCGCTTCGTCAGCGTCTCCAACCGCCTCGGGAACCCCGCCATCTCGCCCACCGGCATGCGGGCCGTCTTCGAGGCTCGAGGCGAGATCATGACCGTCCCCGCCGAAAAGGGCGACCCGCGCAACATCACCAACACCACGGGCATCATCGAGCGCGACCCCTCCTGGTCCCCCGACGGCGCCCGCATCGCCTACTTCTCCGACGCCTCCGGTGAGTACGAGCTTCACATCGCCGCGCAGGACGGCAAAGGCGATCCGAAGAAGATCCGCATCGAAGAGAAGCCGACGTATTACTCCACCCCCCGCTGGTCGCCGGACAGCAAGAAGATCGCGGTCATCGACGCCCATCTCAACGTCTGGGTCGTCGATGTCGAATCCGGCAAGTCCACCAAGGTCGACAAGGAGCGATATTGGGGCCGTACTGGCGGGCTCGTTCCTGCTTGGTCGCCGGACTCCAAGTGGCTCGCTTACTCCAAGACGCTCACCAACTACATGGGCGCCGTCTACGTCTACTCCCTCGCCGACGGCAAGAGCACCCAGGTCACCGACGGCATGAGCGATGCCCGCATGCCCGTGTGGGACCGCGACGGCAAGTACCTCTACTTCAGCGCCTCCACTGACTCCGGCCCCTCGCTGCAGCCGGACCTCCACGCCTTCAGCCGCCCCGTCACCCGCAGCCTCTACCTGATCGTCCTCAACAAGACCGATCCATCCCCCTTCGCGCCCGAAAGCGATGAAGAGAAGGCCGCGGATGAGAAGAAACCCGAAGCCGCAAAGCCGGAGGCCCCGAAGCCCGACGCAGCGAAGGCTGACTCGCCCAAGCCGGACGCCCCCAAGCCCGCCGCTCCCAAAGTCGCCGATGTGAAGATCGACTTCGACAACATCCTCCAGCGCGTCCTCGCGCTACCCATGCCGCCGCGCCGCTACGTCGGCCTGGAAACCGGCAAGGCCGGCACCCTCATCGCCGCCGAGGCTCCCGCGCCCGCCCCTGGAGCGCCTCCGGGTGTCACCATCCACCGCTTCGATCTCAAGGAGCGCCGCGCCGACACGCCCTACTCCGGCGTCGGCTACTTCAGCCTCGCTCACAACGGCGAGAAGGCCCTCTACCGCCAGGGGCAGAGCTGGTTCATCGGGACTCTCCGTCCCATCCCGCCCCGCAACGCCCCGCCCTCTCCCGCCGGAAACGCGGGCGGCCCAGGCGCGCCACAACCCTTGAAGACAGCCGCCCTTGAAGTGAAGATCAATCCCCAGGAAGAGTGGCAGCAGATCTACCGCGACGCCTGGCGCATCCAGCGCGAGATGTTCTACGATCCCGGCCTTCACGGCGTCAACCTCGCCGACATGCAGGCCAAGTATCAGAAGTACCTCGCCGCCGTCGGCTCCCGCCGCGAGCTTACTTACATCATGCAGGACATGATGGGTGAGATCACCGCCGGACACCTCTTCGTCGCAGGCGGCGAGCAGCCCGAAGTCAAGACCATCCAGACCGGCCTCCTCGGCGCGGACTACGAAGTCGCCAACGGCCGCTACCGCTTCAAACGCATCTTCAACGGCGAGAACTGGAACCCCAGCCTCACTGCTCCGCTCACCCAACCGGGCGTCAACGTCGCTGTCGGCGAGTACCTTCTCTCCGTCGATGGCAGCGATGTCCCCGCCACCGCCAGCGTCTACAGCTTCTTCGAGGGCAAGGCCGGCAAGCAGGTCCGCCTCCGTGTTGGCCCGAACCCCAACGGCGATGGCGCCCGCGACGTCACCGTCGTCCCCGTCCCCTCCGAAACCGGGCTCCGCAACCTCGCCTGGATCGAGGATAACCGCCGCAAAGTCGACCGCATGACCAATGGCCGCGTCGCCTACATCTACATGCCCGACACCGCGTTCGGCGGCTACACCAACTTCAACCGCTACTTCTACGCCCAGGTCGGCAAGGAAGCCGCCATCATCGACGAGCGCTTCAACGGCGGCGGCATGCTCGCCACCGACATCGCCGAGATGCTCTCCCGCAAGCCGCTCAGCCGCGTCGCCACCCGCGACGGTGAAGATGAGCTTCAGCCACAAGGCGCCATCTACGGGCCGAAGGTCATGATCATCAACGAGTGGGCGGGCTCCGGCGGCGATGCCATGCCCTGGTACTTCCGCCGCGCCGGCGTCGGTCCCCTGGTTGGCAAGCGCACCTGGGGCGGACTCATCGGGCGCGCCGGCGCGCCCCCGCTCATGGACGGAGGCATCGTCAGCGCCCCCAGTTCCGGAGTCTGGGATCCCGCCTCCTCCAAGTGGATCGCCGAAAACGTCGGCGTCGAACCCGACCACGAAGTCGAAAACGAGCCCGACCTCATCCGCCAGGGCAAGGACCCCCAGCTCGAAAAGGCCGTCGAGCTCATCATGGCCGAGCTCAACAAGAAGCCCGCCGTCCAGCCCAAGCGCCCCGCCTACCCCAACTACCAGGTCCCCGGAGGAGCCCCGGCGCCCACAACGGCCAACGCCACCCGGCGCTAGCCCTTCAAAACACCTCGGGGCGCCGCATCCACCTGGGATGCGGCGCCCCGTTGCTTTAGTTCAGCTTCACTTCAGGCCGGTCTACGGGAGAGCGCACTGGCCCGGCGAGCAAAGCGGGCAACTCGCCGTCGCCGTCTGCGTACACGTCGCCTGCCCGCCGCAAGTGCCGATGGACGGCGTCGCCGTCGCAGTCACCTGGTCGGAGAACAGGTACCGCCCGTTCGCCACCGGCGTCCCCTTCAGTGTTGGCAGGTATGTGCCCGGCCCATACGGTTTGCATTGCCCGACCGTCAAGGTCCCCAGCGAGAACGAGGACGGCGTCGAGCCCGCCTTGTCGTTCGTTATCGTGACGTTGTTCAGCGGGATGTCACCCGTGTTGCACGCCTGGCCCTGGAACGACACCTGCACGGCTACCATGTTGCTCGTTTCCGTCAGGTCAGTGGCACACGTCTTCGTAAGCGACAGCGCTGGGTTTGTGGGAACAACCGGACACGCATCGCTCGCTTCGGCCGTCAGTGTCTTCGCACCGCCTGGAGCCGTTGCGGCCGCCGCGGACGCTGTATTTGTCGGTCCATTCGTCGTCCCTGTGTTGAACGTGAACACCTGATTACAGTCGTTCGGATTCGGCCAGCACGCGGTCGCGCCGCCGGCGACGGTTCCGAGGTTGAAGGTCACAGGAGTATTCGACCCAGGAGGCGTATCCGAGACCACTACGTCATACAGCGTCCCGACGCCCGTGTTCGTCACCGTGCCCTTCGCATCATATTCGAACGACGTGCCGTTGGCCGTCAGCCTGCCGGCGTCACATGCCTTCGTCATGCTCATGCCGCACAAGCTGAATGTCCCGCGGGCAAAGTCCTTCAACTGCGCGGTCAGGCTGGTGGAAGACCGGGTCTCTACCAGGAACGTGCTCAGGCAGGGCGTTTCACCCAGGAGCGCCGTGACATTGACGCCGCCTTCGAAGAAGCTCGCCACCGGGAACGTTCCGGACGACCCGGACTTCGGGGTGAATGGCCACGGCGATGCGACCGGCGAAGAATTGGCAATCGCGCAGGCCGTCTTCGTCCCGCTAGCGTCCGCCACGCACGCCGCATTCGTTGAACTTGCCACAAGCTGCAGGCTGCCTGTGGCGTCGTTGCCGGCCCACTTGTACACCGCGATCTCGGACGTCTGCCCGCCCGAGGTGAAGCCGGATACCACGAAGATGTCGCCATCCCTGTGCTCGCCGGAGAATGTTCCATCCGGTTTCGGCCCCACTTCGCTCTGGAGGAACCAGAAGCCGATGTTCGCGTCGCCGTCGTTGGAGAATCGGTCCGCGCCGAAGTACACGATCAACTCGCCGTTGATGTTGTACGCGGCTGCGTACGCGTTCAGAATGTCATTCTTGTCGGGAACTGACCCGTTCGTGTGCTTCCATTTGGAAATGGGATTTTCATCTTTTGATCCTCCCGTCGTGAAGATCGATGTGCCCGTGCCGTCGTTAACGAACGTCCGTGCCTGAGAACCGCCCGTCCCGCTTCCGGGGAAGAACGTGCCCCAGTCATCACCGGTCGATGCTGCGTCGTTTTGCGGATTTCCATCCAGCTCGAAGATGTCGATGTCATCCACAAACTGGTTCGCCGCCCACAGCAGCGTGCCCATTGTACAAAGCGTGCTGATTCCCAACATCAGCAATCTCTTCTTCCCTCTCGGTTTCCCGAACATGTTCAGCCTCCTGGTTCTGCCTGTTCTTTTAGGTCCATGCGGTCTGCGGTCCCCCGGGGTCCCCTCGCATGCCGGCGCCGTTTCGGCGTCCGGACACACTTCGGCCATCGTCGTCATCCCACGTGGATCGAATAACTTAGGCCAGACCGGCATCCCCGCCGGCGCAAACCCGCTCTAGCACTATGCGGCTAGAGGACATGATCTGCAAGTCCTGCATAGAACATGGAAGTTCCGGTGGTCCCAATCCCCAAAAGATTCATAATGAGGATGATTCATTTCTTGTCTGAATTCCGCAAAATAATGCCCTTGAAACTTGACGCGCCGATCTTCCGTCCTTCGTTGGGATAATCGAAGAGAGACGTCACCGCCATGGTGCTCAATTGGCAACCTCCGGATATGCGAGCCCCTGTTCGCGCCAGACTCACTCCGCTCCTCTGCCTCCTCGCGATTCTCGCCGCTGCCCAGCCCACGCCTGACGACGCCAGGAAGTGGCACGCCTCCGGCCGAGTCGTTAACGCCGTCACCGGAGCGCCCATCGCCAGGGCGGCCGTCACACTCGCCCCCGCGGCCGGAGATCCGCTCACCGCCGTCACCAACCAGGAAGGCGCTTTCGAATTCACCGGCGACGCGCCCGGCCGCTACCGGCTCACCGCCGAACGCAGCGGCTACTTGAAGGGAGAGTACGGCAGCCGCCGCCCGAGAGCGTCCGGCACCCCAATCCAACTCGACCCCGGCCGGCGCCTGACGAAACTGGAACTCCGCCTCACCCCGCCCTCCGCCATCAGTGGGCGAGTCTTCGACGATAACGGTGAACCCATCGCCCGCGCCTCGCTCCACATCTTGACGCGGACTTTTGTCCGAGGCCGGCGGCAATGGTTGCCTGCCTCCATCGCTAACACCAACGACCGCGGCGAGTATCGTGCCTTCGACCTCGATCCCCGCAAGTACA
The DNA here is from genome assembly GCA_050789245.1 of Bryobacteraceae bacterium. Lineage (GTDB taxonomy): Bacteria > Acidobacteriota > Terriglobia > Bryobacterales > Bryobacteraceae > PNKE01. Next base: position 15,138 of record JBOZRR010000049.1, read on the forward strand.
TCGTCAAGGTGCATGTCACCCCGCCTCCCTCTTTTGGCGTTGATCCTCCGCCTAAGTCCGCGGAGATCGAAACTGCCTTCGGGTCCCTCTACTACCCCAGCGGCGACGACCTCGCCCAGGCACAGATCCTCGATCTTCTCCCCGGCGCCGAACTCCCCGGAATCGATTTCACGCTCCGCAAGGTCCGCGTCTTTCGCGTAACCGGCCGTGTTGAGGTGCCTGCCGGACTGCCGCCGGGCCGCGGCGCACTCTTCGTTTCCCCAGCGGGAACTCTCTCCGGCACCTCACACCCCGTTCGCCCTGATGGCGCCTTCCAACTCACCGGCCTTCAACCCGGCACGTATTCGCTCACGGCCCGGATTGGTGAAGGGTCCACGCAGGCCGTCGCCAGGGAGACGCTTATCGTCTCCGACCGTGACATCAAAGGACTCGTGTTGAATCCATCATCCGGCTATGCCATCACCGGCCGCGTCTCTTTCCCCGAGGGCCAGCCAAAGGAGCCAGGCGACCGTGGCGTGGCGCTGATCGAGCAGCAAGGCCACACCTTCCCCTTTCTCGTCGACCGTCTCAAACCGGACGGCACATTCTCTATCCCAGGCGTTCCGCCCGGCCGCTACCAAATCGAGGCGGTCCAGTTCCCCAAACTCGCCTACGTCAAATCCGCCACCCTCGGCGCCGCCGACATCCTCGACAAGGAGTTCGAAATCACCGGACCTGCCACGCTCGCCATCACCGTCGCCTTCGACTCCAGCACCATCA
>JBOZRR010000050.1:0-21706 GCA_050789245.1 Bryobacteraceae bacterium
CACCTGGCTCGGTTCCACCTCGCCAGCATCCCCTCCCGGCCTGGACCGGACAACTCACGTGCTAATTACACCGGACAACTCACGTGCTAACGACAGCCGGGGCAAAAATCTCTTGACGCCTTAACACTACCTATATAGACTTAAGGCGTGACCAGGAACCGTCAGCCCTCCGAGCAGGCGCGCAGAGTCCTCGCTCTGCTGGCGGAAGATCCGATTGCCTGGCGCTATGGCTACGACCTCTGCCTGCAGACGGGCCTCCAGGCCGGATCGATGTACCCCATCCTGATGAGGCTCGCCGATCGCGGCTGGCTGGAAACTTCCTGGGAAAAGGAGCCGCCCGCAGGCCGTCCGCCGCGCCACCTCTATCGCCTCACGGAAAGCGGGCTCGCGCATGCGAGGGAGCTTGCCCGTAAGCAGCACGTGACACTCAGCCCGCACCCGAGGCCGGCTCTATGACGGACCTTCCGGACGATTACGCTGCCTGGTTCCTCGCTTGGGCCGTGCGATGGATGCCTGCGGATCGCCGCGAATGGGGCGCCGCCATGCAGGCCGAGCTCTGTCAGTTCCATGGACCGATCAACCGGTGGCGGTTCGCCCTGGGCTGCGCGAGGGTCGCGGTACTGCACCCGGGCCGCCCCAGGACGGCGGCGCTGCTGGGCTTCTTGTGTGCCCTGCCCTTCCTGCTGGCCAACGCCATCGTCGCGAACCGGGTCGAGCCGTTCTTCTCGCTGATCCGCCCCGGACCGCACACGAGTCTGCGCGAGTACGTGCTGCTGGCCGTCGTCCTGCTGCTGATCCCGCTCGGCGCATTCACGGCCCTCGGCCCGTGGTTCGTTCGTGACGCCGGTGGCAAGCGTCACTTCCCTGTCGTCAACGGCGCCATCGCCGCGCTGATGCTCATCGCGTTCACCGTGATCTCCTCGGCCGTCGGGGCGGAGATCTACGCGTGCGAAATCCTGCAGGTCCCAAACTGCGACTAGCCCGCCGCAGACCTACACTTCGAGCGGGAGAGATCTCGCCGGTTCGTTCTCCTGCGGCGCACGGATCGTTCGAACATCCTGCATCGGCGGCAGGCCGAAAAACCGCCGGTATTCGCGGTTGAACTGACTGGCGCTTTCGTAGCCGACTTCGAAGGCGGCGCTGGCCGCATCCATCCCGTCCAACAGCATTCGTGCCCGCGCGGCTTGCAGTCGGAGCTGCTTCTGGTACTGCAACGGGCTCATCGCCGTCAGGGCTCGGAAATGATGGTGGAACGTAGAGATGCCCATTCCGGCGATCCCGGCAAGCTCATCCACTCGAAGCGGCTTGGCGTAGTTCGTCACAATCCACGCAATCGCCTTGGCGGTCCGGTTGCTCTGGTCGCCTTGCGTGGCGATGGCTCGCAGCCGCGCGCCTTCCGGCCCGCGCAGAATGCGGTAGACGATCTCGCGCTGAATCAGGCCGCTGAGGACGGGAATGTCCTCGGGTGTCTCGAGCAAATCGACCAGGCGGCACAAGGCGCCCAACAGTTCGGCATTCACCTCACTTGTCACCATCGCCGGCCGGTCCGGCGGCGCCTCTGCCACTCGAATCTCCTCCCGGCTGAGCAGTTCCCGCACCACGGGCATCTCGAGTTTCAGCAGGAAGCAGAGATAGGGCTTCTCCGGGCTCGCTTCCACCACCTGGCTGACGACCGGCAAATCGAGCGACGTCAGCAGAAAACGCGAGGCATCGTACGTCAACACCTTCCGGCCGAGATTGATGCGCTTGCTGCCCTGGATCACCACGGCCAGGCTTGGCTCGTAGGTGCATGACGTCGGGGATGTCGGCTCGGTCCGCCGGAAGAGCGTAAGGCCCGGAACGGCCGTTACATATTTCTCTTCCGCTCCAATCAAAAAGGCAACCTTGCGGGCCAGCCCCGCGCGCAGTTCGCTGACGCGGTCAACGGCTGAAGTGGCCTGAGCCCTATTGTTTATCGGGGGCATGACGGTGCGCTCCTCAATCACAGGATAAAAGCGGATTGGCGCGGAGAGAAGGGGAAAGCGGAGGGCGTAGAGGAATAGGCAATGAATCGGAAGGATCGGGATACCGCCTCGCCGGGGCGCCGCCCTAACCTGGAGTTGTTCGAAAGGGCCTGGAAGGAGACACCCCGATGAGAAGGCTGGCACTCCTGATTCTGCTGGCGGCGGGCTTGACGAGCGCGTACGCGCGGGTCTTTGAAATCCGGACCTACACCACCTCGCGGGACATGGAACTGGTCAAGGCGCTGTTCCGTGACCACAGCGTGGCCCTGTTCAAAAAGCACGGATTTGAAGTGATCGGGTATTGGGTTCCCGAGGACCCGCCTCGCTCGCGAAACACGTTCGTGTACATGCTGGCCTTCCCTGACCGCGCGACGGCCAAGTCCCGGTGGGAGGCCTTCCACAAGGACCCGGAGTGGCTGAAGGTGCGCGCCGATTTCGAGGCGAAGCACGGCAAGATCGTGGACACGATCGAGTCGATCTTCGTCACGCCCACGGATTTCTCACCCTTGAAGTAGTAAGGAGCGGCAATGCAGAAGCGCAAGTTGGGCAACAGCGGTCTTGAGGTTTCGGCAATCGGCCTCGGCTGCATGGGCATGAGTTTCGGATACGGTCCGGCCAAGGACAAGGCGGAGATGATTCCTGTGATCCGCGCGGCGGTGGAACGCGGCGTCACCTTCTTCGACACGGCCGAAGTCTACGGGCCTTTCATCAACGAAGAACTGGTCGGCGAGGCGCTGGCCCCGTTTCGCGACGATGTGGTGATCGCGACGAAGTTCGGGTTCAAGCTGGATCCCGCGACGGGCAAGCAGGCAGGGCTGGACAGCCGCCCGGCGCATATCCGGGAAGTGGTCGAGGGCTCGCTGCGGCGTCTGAACGTGGATGCGATCGATCTGCTCTATCAGCACCGCGTCGATCCGGAGGTGCCGATTGAGGACGTCGCCGGAGCCGTGAAAGATCTGATCCGGGAAGGCAAGGTGAAGCACTTCGGCCTTTCGGAAGCGGGTGCAAAGACCATACGCCGGGCCCACGCCGTTCAGCCGGTGGCGGCGCTCCAGAGCGAATACTCGCTATGGACCAGAGGACCCGAGCAGGAGATTCTGCCGACGTTGGAGGAACTCGGTATCGGGTTCGTGCCGTTCAGCCCTCTCGGCAAAGGCTTTCTGACGGGGAAGATGGACGAGAGCACGCACCTCGACAGCGGCGATTTCCGTGCGATTCTGCCGCGCTTCACGCCGGAGGCGATGAAGGCGAACCGGGCACTGGTGGACCTGCTGGGCCGCATCGCGGAGAAGAAAGGGGCGACGCCGGCGCAGATCGCCATTGCCTGGCTGCTGGCGCAGAAGCCGTGGATCGTGCCGATCCCTGGCACGACGAAGCTGTCGCGGCTCGAGGAGAATCTGGGGGCAGCGGAGGTCGAACTGTCACAGGCGGACCTGCGTGAGATCGAGAGCGCGGCAGCACAGATCACCATTCAGGGCGCAAGGTACCCCGAGCACATCGAAAGGATGACGGGCCGCTAAATGGACATCAGACGAGTTGGCACACAACCTTCAATTGCCGGACCCGCCGCCTGGTTCACTGGGACAGTACGGATCGACCCGTTGTTCGAGGCGCCCGATCCCGCCATGGTGCAGGGGGCGAGCGTCACATTCGAGCCGGGAGCGCGGACGGCATGGCACACGCATCCGCTGGGCCAGACCTTGATTGTCACGGCGGGCTGCGGCCGCGTTCAACGTTGGGGCGGGGCGGTGGAGGAGATTCGGCCCGGTGATGTGGTGTGGTTCGCACCGGGCGAGAAGCACTGGCATGGCGCGGCGCCAACCACGTCGATGACGCACATCGCGATCCAGGAGAGGCTCGACGGCAAGGTGGTCGAGTGGATGGAGCACGTGAGCGAGGCGGAGTACCGGGCCTAAATCACCCATCACAAGCAACAAGAAGGAAGATCACAACATGAACAACGCTAAAGCATACGCCGCGACGAGTGCGACTACGCCTCTCGCTTTCGCGAACATCCCCCGCCGGGAGCCGGGCGAGCACGACGTGCAAATCGAGATCCTGTTCTGCGGCGTCTGCCACTCCGATCTCCATACGGCGCGTAACGAGTGGAGCGGCATCATGCCGACGGTGTACCCGTGCGTGCCGGGGCACGAGATTGTCGGCCGCGTCACAAAGGTGGGCGCGCACGTGAAGAAGTTCAAGCCCGGAGACCTGGCGGCCGTGGGCTGCCTGGTGGATTCCGACCGCACTTGTCCGAAGTGCCAGGCGGGTCTGGAGCAGTTCTGCTCGAACATGGTGCTCACCTACAACTCGCCCGACAAGCACTTGGGCGGCGTGACGTATGGCGGCTACTCGGACAGCATCGTGGTGGACGAGGGCTTCGTGCTGCGCGTGCCTTCGAACCTGGATTTGGCGGAGGCCGCGCCGCTGTTGTGCGCGGGCATCACGACGTACTCGCCGCTCCGCCATTGGAACGTGGGGAAGGGCAAGAAGGCGGGCGTGGTGGGCCTGGGCGGCCTGGGCCACATGGCGGTGAAGTTCGCTCATGCGATGGGCGCGCACGTGGTGGTCTTCACCACTTCGCCCGGCAAGAAGGACGACGCGCTCCGGCTTGGCGCGGATGAGGTGGTGATCTCGCGGAACGCAGGCGAAATGAGCAAGCACGCGGGCAGCTTCGATTTCATCCTGGACGCCGTCTCCGCCGATCACGACATCAACGCGTACATTCAACTGCTGCGCGTCGACGGCAACATGACCTTGGTGGGAGTGCCGGAGAAGCCGCTCAGCCTGGCTCCGGCGGGGCTGATCTTCGGCCGCCGCAGCGTCTCCGGATCGCCCATCGGCGGCATCGCCGAAACCCAGGAGATGCTGGACTTCTGCGGTTCGCACAACATCACGTCCGACGTTGAAGTGATTCCCATCCAGAAAATCAACGAAGCCTACGGACGCATGTTGAAGTCAGATGTAAAATATCGATTCTCCATCGACATGGCTTCGCTCAAAGCCGAGTAACACAACAGCAGCCGGGAGGTATCCATGGAACGTCGATTGTTCGTGGGAGGCGCATTTGCAGGCCTGTCCTTCGCCGGGACTCCGGTGGCGGCGCAGAAAGTGAAGTCCGGCGACATCCCCACGACGACCTTCGGCAAGACCGGGGTGAAGGTCAGCGTCATCGCTCAAGGCGGGGCGCGCATGGACCTTCATCCCGACGTTCCAACCGCGGCGGCTCATGTGCGCAAGATGTACGAGCTCGGCGTGACCTACTTCGACTGCGCTCGTGCCTACTGGGACGGGCGTTCGGAGGATGCCTACGGCATCGGCCTCGAAGGCGTACGCAAGAACGTCTTCCTGACCACGAAGACGATGAAGCGCACGGCGAAAGAAGCAAATGAGGATTTGGAGACTTCGTTACGCCTGCTGAAGACCGACCACCTGGATCTCTGGCAGGCGCACTCGATCCAGAGTCAGGCCGATATCGACGCGATCCTGGCTCCGGGCGGCGCGATGGAAGCATTTGAAGCCGCGAAGAAGGCCGGCAAATGCCGCTTCATCGGGTTCACGGGACATTTCGATCCCGCCGCTCATGCGGCGCTGCTGAAGGCGTACGACAAGTGGGACACGGTGATGATGCCGATTCACGCCGCCGATCACGCGTACCTCAGTTTCGAGAAGACCACGATGCCGGAGGCGGTGGAACGTGGCGTTGGTGTCCAGGCGATCAAGGTGTTCGGCAAGGCATTCCTATTGCGCTCGCTCAGCCCCGAAGACTGCCTGCGCTATGTACTGAGCCAGCCAGGCGTCCATGTAGCCATCTGCGGCGCCGGTACCCAGGGTCAGATGGAAGACAACATCAGGACCGTGCAGAACTTCAAGAAAATGACGACGGAAGAGATCGCGGCCGTCAGGAAGCGGGCCGTGGCAGGCGCGGGCGTGTACACGGGAACCACGTTGGAGTATTGGAAGCGGAGGGCAGGATGAGACCGCTGGCCCCGTCAATCGCGGCGCTGTTGTTCTTCGGCCTGATGTCCGCGCAGGCGCCGGAGCAAGGGATCGTCGTCACCCGAAGCGGGTCTCAACCCTCGCGCCAGGGACCTGCCGAGTACTTCACCGGCTCCGCGCGCATCGATCCGCTGTTCGGAGCGAATCCGCCGGCACGGACCACTGGCGCCCGCGTCACCTTCGAGCCTGGCGCCCGCACCGTCTGGCACTCGCACCAGTTGGGCCAGACACTGATCGTCACGTCCGGCACCGGCTGGGTGGGGCAGTGGGGTGGTCCCGTCCAGGAGATCCGGGAGGGTGACGTCGTCTGGACGCCGCCAGGACAGAAGCACTGGCATGGAGCGACGCCTTCGACGCGGATGACGCACATCGCGATCCAGGAGCAACTTGAAGGCAAGAACGTCGAGTGGATGGAAAAAGTCAGCGAGGAGCAGTACCGCAAGAAATGACATGGTCTAAAGACGAAGTGCGCAGGATAGCCGAGGCCGACGACCTCCACATCTCACCGTTCCGCGAGGACGGTGTGACTTACGGAACTCCGACGTGGATTTGGTCCGTTGCGGTCGAGGACGCGCTCTACGTGCGCGCGTACAACGGCCAGAGCTCCCGCTGGTACCAGGCCGCGATGCGGCAGAAGGCGGGACGAATCACGTCCGGCGGTTTGACGAAGGAAGTGACCTTCGAGCCGGTGAACGATGGGGCGCTGAACGAACTGATCGACGATGCCTATCGGGCAAAATACCGCCGCAGCCCGTATCTCGCCCCAATGATCGGCGAGCGAGCCCGCGCTGCGACTGTCAAGGTCGTACCGCGGCCAGGGGGAGGATCACGTTTATGAATTTGCCATTTGAAAACTCAGTTGCGCTCGTCACCGGCGCCGGCTCGGGCATGGGCTTAGCCACGGCCCAGGCATTCGCTGTCGAGGGCGCTGCCGTGGCGCTGGCGGACGTCAACGAGGCTGCCGCACGCGCGGCCGCCGAACAACTGGTTGCGGCCGGGCACAAGGCCATCGCCATTCGTTGCGATGTGGCTGATGAGGCGCAGGTGAAAGCGATGGTCGAGCAGACCGTGTCCGCGTTTGGCAGACTGGATGCCGCTTTCAACAACGCCGGGGTGCAGAGCCTCGCGGTGGAAACGGCTGATGCGAGCGGCGAGGAATACGATCGTGTCAATGCAATCAACCTCCGCGGCGTTTGGAATTGCATGAAGTACGAGCTGCTCCAAATGCGCAAACAGGGCTCCGGCGCGATTGTGAACAACTCTTCGATCGGTGGCGTGATCGGAATTCCCGGCCGGGCCATTTACCACGCAACCAAACACGGCGTGCTTGGACTGACCAAGAGCGCGGCTCTCGAATACGCCGCCAGGGGTATCCGCATCAACGCTATATGCCCGGGGACCATTGAGACGCCAATGGTGGCAGACATGCTCGCCAAGGAGCCCGACGCGATGAAGGACATTTTGAGAGATCTGCCAATTGGACGGCTAGGCCGTGCCGAGGAGATAGCAGCGGCCGTTCTGTGGCTCTGCGGCCCTGGTGCCAGTTTCGTGATTGGCCACGCACTCGTCGTGGATGGCGGGTACACCGTGCGCTGAATGCCTCTCCCAGCTACGCGTCGCGCACGGCAATGACCGTCAGGCGTCCGCCCGCATCGGGGCCTTCGGCCTTGTACGGCTCTGTCGTGAGCCCCTGGTAGGACTTCCAGTAGCGCAGCCCCGCGCTTTGTAGCATCTCGACGATCTGCGTCGGCGTGTAGCAGCGCCAGTCGGCGTGCTTTTCGCCGGACCCATTCGGCCCGGCCCAATACCAGTTCAGTCGTGCAATGCCGCTGATGGCATCGAACTTCGCGTCGTCGACGAACAGCGTTCCGTCGGGCATGCGCCGCGACGCCGAGGCGCCGTGCGCGATGAAGGCGCACATCAGATCTCGGTGATTCGTCTCGATAATGGCCATTCCGCCCGGCCGCAGGGCATCGTGCAGTGTTCGGAACATCGACAGGTCGTCCTGCTCCGTGCCGTAACCGAACGAGGTGAAGATGTTGCAGGCTACGTCGAAACCCGACTCGGGCAGCGTCTCGCGCAGATCGTGCCTCAGGTAGCGCAGCCGTTCAAGCCCCAGGCCATTGCGATCCCGTTCCGCCTCTGCCAGCATCGCCTCGGACTGATCGACACCGAGCACGTACGCGCCCATCTCCGCCAGCGGGCGCGATAACCGGCCCCACCCGCACGGAGCATCGAGAATCCGGCATCCGGGGCGGAGATCGAGCATCGACCACAGCTCCGAGGCCTGCTTCGCATTGACCTCGTCGGTGAAGACCTGCTTCCAGATCTGCAAGTACTGTTCATCGAAGAACGTTCGCCACCATTCGGACACAACGTGCCTCCGTTATTAACGAACAGTCTAATCGAGGCGGGTAATACGGATATTGCGGAACCAGGCCTCATCGTGATGATGCTGGAGCACGATGGGCGACTTGGTTTTTTCCTCGGGCAACAACTCGGATTCGAGCACCTTCACGCCATTCAGCCAGTGCTCCACGTGCAGGCCGCGCAGGACGATCCGGCCCTCGTTCCATTCGAGCGCCGCCCGCAGAGGCTTCGACGGGGTCGGCGCCACTTTCCCGTAGCGCGACGCGGCGGACTTCGAGGCGACCAGCGACTCCGCGCTGTTCGCGTCGTCGAGAATCTGGTACTCCTGCCCGCGCGACGAATGCACCCGGAAATTGCCCGGCTTCACCTTGTCCATCCGGTTCGAGTAAAAGACGCCAGCGTTCCCGCCGCGCGAAATCTTCCACTCGAACGTCATGTCGAAATCCGAGAACTCCTCGACGGTGGCGAGGCAAGGCATCATCCGCGCCGGCAGCGCGTGGATCACCGAATTCTCAAACGCCCAGCCCTGCGCGGGAAACCCTTCGCCGTTGAAGGTTTTCCAGCCCTCGGGCGATGATAGAGACAGGCCGGCAAGAAGGAGGAGCAGCGCCTTCATGGGGCTATGGTAAAGGATTCCCCGCGCGCGATGGCGATTTCTTTCGTTTCGGACTGTCTCTGAATGCGCAGGCTGGTGCGGTTGCCGTTGAGCGATTTGACGGTGAGCGACTTCAGCGCTCCCTGGTCCCAGGCGAAATCGAGTTCGAAGCCGCCGCGGGCGCGAAGGCCCTTGACGCTGCCCGACGCCCAAGCCGAAGGCAGCGCCGGGAGCACGTGGATCTCGCCGGCGTGGCTCTGCAAGAGCATCTCGCAGACGCCGGCGACGGCGCCGAAGTTGCCGTCGATCTGGAACGGCGGATGGGAGTCGAAGAGATTCGGAAGCGTGCAGCGTTGGAGCAGCATCTGGAAGAGCTTGTAAGCGCGGTCACCGTCGCGCAAACGCGCCCAGAAACACATCTTCCACGCGGTGGACCAGCCGGTGGAGCGGTCGCCGCGCGCCTCGAGAGTCTTGCGGCAGGCCTCGGCGAGTTCGGGCGTGCGTGTGACGCTGATCTGCTCGCCGGGATGGAGCGCGTAAAGCATTGAAACGTGGCGGTGCGTGGGCTCGGGCTCGTCGTAATCCTCGACCCATTCCTGGAGTTTTCCCGTGCGCGGGCTGATCTTCAGATCGGGCAGACGCTTCACGGCCGTTTCGCACTCGGCACGGAGGTCCGCGTCGATGTTCAGCACGGCGGCCGCTCGAGCGGCGCTCGACAGGACGTCGTGACAGATCTCGACGTCCATCGTGGCCGCGTACGTGAACATCGCGACGGTTCCGTCGGCCTTTCGGAAGCGATTCTCGGGCGAATGCGACGGCGACGGCACGAGTTTTCCGGCGACGGGCGTGCCAGCGGGCGCCTCGACGAGGAAATCGAGGATGAAGCGCGCGGCGCCGCGAATCAGCGGCCAGCCTCGTTTCTCTAGGAATTCACGGTCTCCGGTGAAGAGGTACTGCTCCCAGATGTGGCGCGCGAGCCAGGCCGCGCCCATTGGCCAGACGCCCCAGATGCCGTCGGCGGGGGTGGTGAAGCCCCAAAGATCGCAGAGGTGATGGACCACCCAGCCGCGCGCGCCGTAGTGGACCTTGGCGGTGCGCTCGCCCGATGGCACGATGGAGTCCATCCAGTCGAAGAGCGGCAGTGCGCACTCGTTCAGGTTGGCCGGCCCGGTGAGCCAGTAGTTCATCTGGATGTTGATGTTGGTGTGGTAGTCGGAGTTCCAGGGCGCATTCAAGTGCTCGTTCCAAAGGCCCTGAAGGTTCGCGGGCAGCGTTCCGGGGCGCGAGGAGGCGATGAGCAGATAGCGGCCGTACTGAAAGTGAAGCGCTTCGAGGCCCGGATCAGTCTTCTGCTCTTTGACAATGAGTTGCAGGCTCTCATCAGTGGGGAGCGCCGCGAGCTTGGGATCACCGCCCAGGTCGAGCGACACGCGGCGGAAGAAGGACTGGTGCTCGTCGACGTGCTGGCGGCGGCGGTCGGCGTAGAGGCCGCCAGAGTTGGAGATGTGGCGGCGAACGGCGGCGGTGGGGTTGCGCTCCTTGAAACTTGTGGCCGAGGCAATGCGGAGAACCACTTCGGTGGCATTCTCAATCTTCAGCGTGCCGTTGGAGGGGGTGACCTTCGCGCCGGGCGCGGAAGCTTCGACGCGGGTCTCGAAACGGAGGCCACGGTTCGTGCCGGTCTCGTCGGGACATTGGACCTGGCCGCGGAGGACGAGCGCGCCAGGCTCAGTGAGCGGTTGGGCGTCCTTCTCGCGGCTCATTCTGAGACTGAGTTGCAACGCGCCGAGGCGCGACACGGCGATGCGGACGAAGATGACGTTGGACGGCGCGGAGGCGAAGATCTCGCGCGTATAAGTGATGCCGTTCGCGGTGAACTCGGTGACGGCGGTGGCTGTGTCGAGGTCGAGCCAGCGGCGGTAGCCGGAAGCGGCGGTGAGGTCCGGAATATCGATGAAAAGATCACCGAGCGGCTGGTACGATTTGATGCGCGTGGGGTTGCCCATCATCGTCTTCGAGGCGAGCTCGGTGGCTTCCAGTTCCTTGCCTTCGAAGAGCAGGCGGCGCACCTCGGGCAACGCTTCGAGCGCCTTGGGGTTCGTGGTGTCCTGAGCGTAGCCGTCCCAGAGTGAATCGTCATTTAGTTGCAGGCGCTCGGATTCGATGCCGCCGAAGATCATCGCGCCCAGGCGGCCGTTGCCGACGGGGAGCGCCTGGTTCCAGTCGCTCGCGGGCTGGCGATACCAGAGCGCGAGCGGCGCTGAAGGCGCGGCGGCGGCGCCAGAGAGCTTTGTCGTCCAGGCGAACTTCGAGACGGTGGGGCGCTGGAAGGCCCACAGCGAGGCGGGCAGAGCGGCAATGAGGGCGCGACGGGAGATCATCTCAGGGCAATCTATCACCTGTGATACGTTGGCGGGCGGAGCCTCTATGCGGAGTTTCGTGTCCTTGTTTCTTTTCACGGCGCTGGCCGGATCACTAGCCGCGCAGGAATGGGCGGATCCGAAGGTGATCCAGGTCGGCGCGGAGAAGCCGCACGCCACGATGATGGCGTATCCGGCGGCGGAGTTGGCGCGGACGCTGGACCGGACGCGCTCGCCATGGTTCCGGACGCTGAACGGCGAATGGAAGTTCCATTGGTCGCCCGACCCGATGTCGCGCCCAGCGGAGTTCTACAAGCCGGAGTACAACGACAAGGCCTGGGGCCTGTTGCCCGTGCCTTCGAACTGGCAAATCCAGGGGCACGGCGTGCCGATCTACACTAACATCGTTTACCCCTGGCCGCAGGATCCGAGGGCGGCCCCGGTGGTGCCTCGCGAGAAAAACGAAGTGGGCAGTTACCGGCGCACGTTCACGGTGCCCGCGGATTGGGAGGGCCGTGAAGTCTACCTGCATTTCGAGGGCGTGGACTCCGCCTTCTATGTCTGGGTGAACGGACAGCGCGCGGGCTATAGCGAGGACAGCCGCACATCGGCCGAGTTCAACATCACCCGGTTCCTGAAGCCGGGCGAGAATCTGCTGGCGGTGGAGGTCTACCGCTTCTCCGACGGTGCGTTCCTCGAAGACCAGGACATGTGGCGCATGAGCGGCATCTTCCGCGAGGTCTTCCTGTGGAGCACGGCCGCGGCGCATGTCCGCGATTTCGAAGTGATCACCGATCTGGATGCGCAATATCGCGACGGCTCACTGCGGGTGAAGGCGGAGGTGCTGAACCCCGGCGGGAGCCTGACGATGGAGCTGCTCGATCCGGACGGCAAGCCGGCGGCGGCAGGCGTGACGAAGAACGCGACGTCGTCGACGGAGCTGTCGATGAACGTCCCTGCGCCAAAGAAGTGGACGGCGGAAACGCCCTCCCTCTACACGCTGCTGCTGACGCTGAAGTCGGCCAGCGGCGCGGTGGTGGAGGTGATTCCGCAGCGAGTGGGCTTCCGCAAGGTGGAGATCAAGGGCGGCAAGCTGCTGGTAAACGGGCGCGCGGTGTTGATCAAAGGCGTGAACCGGCACGAGACGGATCCGGATCGCGGCAAGGTGACGACGCGCGCGATGATGATCCGCGACATCGAACTGATGAAGCAGTTCAACGTGAACGCGGTGCGCACGTCGCACTATCCGAACACGCCCGAATGGTACGACCTGTGCGACCGGTACGGCCTGTTCGTGATGGACGAGGCGAACATCGAGACGCACCATTACGGCAACGACCGCCGGAACCGCCTGACAAATGATCCGGTCTGGGCCGAGATGTACCTGGACCGCGTGAAGCGCATGGTGGAGCGCGACAAGAACCATGCGTCGATCATTTCGTGGTCGATGGGGAACGAGTCCGGCGACGGGTTGGCCGGGAAACTGACGTTCGACTGGACGAAGCAGCGCGATGCGTCACGAGTCTTCCATAACGAAGGCTCGACGGCGAACGACGGGTTGAGCGCGGACATCAACTCGTTCATGTACCCGACGGCGGCTCGCAGCGAGAAGCTGGCGGCGGACCGCAAGTCGATGCCGCTAATTCTGTGCGAGTACACACACGCGATGGGTAACTCGAATGGCGGCCTGGACGAGTACTGGAACCTGTTCTACAAGGAGACCAACGCGCAGGGCGCGTTCGTGTGGGATTGGGTGGACCAGGGCATGCGGCAGAAGGTGCCGGCCGATTACCGCGAGTCCTCCGGCCGCGATACGTTCCTCGCCTATGGCGGCTGGTGGGAGGACAGGCTGGGTCTGCACAACGACAACAACTTCTGCATGAACGGGCTGGTGAGCGCGGACCGCAAGCCGCATCCGGGGCTGCATGCGATCAAGTACGTCTACCGCTACATCCACGCGACGGATGCGGGCTCGTACGGGCGCAGCGTGACCATCAAGAACTGGTATGACTTCGTGAACGCCAAGGACGTGGCCGAGGGCTGGTGGACGCTGGTCCGCAACGGACATGCGGTGGCGAAGGGCCGCCTGCCGGAGTTGGACCTGGCGCCGAGGGAGCAGAAGAAGTTCGACATCCCGTTGCCGGCGACCGACATGGAACCTGGCGACGAGTACTTCTTGAACCTGAGCTTCACGCTGAAGAACGACACGCTCTGGGCGAAGCGCGGGCACGAGGTGGCTTGGGAGCAGTTCCCCGTAGCCGCGCCGGCGAAGCGCGCCATGCAGACGTCGGGCGAGCCGCTGTCGGTATGGGACGAAGGGCCGCAAGTGTGGATGGCGGGGCCGAACTTCGGCTTGACGTTCGATCGCGTGAAAGGGACGATCGGCAGTTACTTCTACAAGAACCGCAAGCTGCTGGAGCGCGGGCCGCGTCCCGATTTTTGGCGTTCGATGACGGACAACGACGTCGGTGCGTGGAAGGCGATGGGCTCCTGGATCACAAAGCAACCTCAGATCAACTGGCCCTCGTGGCGCGTGGCCGGAGACGGCTGGCAGCACACGTCATTCAAAGTCGAGCGCGTAGACGCGTCCACGGCGAAGGTGACGATCGGCGGTCCGCTGCCGAACGGCGCGACAGTGACGATGACCTACACGGTGCACGGCTCGGGCGACGTGATTGTCGAGACTGCGTATGAGCCAGGCACGGGCGTGCGGCCATTCCTGCCGCGCTTCGGTACGGAACTGGTGGCGGCCGCTGGCCTGGAACACATCGAGTGGTACGGGCGCGGCCCCGTGGAAACGCATATCGACAGGGAGTTCGAGCGCATTGGCGTGTACCGCTCCACCGTTGCGCGAGAATGGGTGGACTACTCGCGTCCGCAGGAGAACGGCAACAAGACCGGCGTGCGCTGGGTGGCATTGACGGATGAGAGCGGCTTCGGGCTGCTGGCCGTAGGCGACGTTCCGTTGAGCGTGGCGGCGCGGCATTCGTCGAAGTCCGATGTGGAGAAAGCCGCCTACACGTGGCAACTGCCCAAGAGGGGTGAGACCTTCCTGAATCTGGACATGAAACAGATGGGCGTGGGCGGCGTGGACAGTTGGAGTCCCAACGCGCTGCCGCTGGAGAAGTACAGAATTCCCGGCGACCAGAGCTACAAGTTCCGGTACCGTTTGACACCAGTGGAGGGAGATCCCGCGGGCAAAACCCGTGAAGCGTTCTGACGATGAAGAACAGTGTGCGAGTAGCCGCGGCGGCCGTCGAGAGCCGTCCCGGCGCGTTTGAATCGAATCTCGAGAAGATGGACGGCTGGTGCGCACGCGCCGCGCGGGCCGGAGCGGAGTTGATCCTGTTTCCGGAGCTATCGCTGACGGGCTTCGTGCCCAACCATCCGGTGGGCGACCACGAACAGTGGCTGCGGCGGGCACTGCGCGAGGCGCGCGGCATGGCTCAGCCGTTGGATGGCGCGGGCGTACGCGGCCTGAGAGAACTGGCCGCGAGGCACGGGCTGATGGTCTCCGCCGGGCTGCTGGAGGACGCGGGCAATCTGGTGTTCAACACGCAGGTCGTGGTGGGCGCGGACGGCCTGGCGGGCGCGTGGCGCAAGCTGCACATCCCGATGTTCGAGATGCCGTTCTACGGAGGCGGTCCGGCGCCGGAGGTGGCGTCTACGGAGTTGGGGCGGATCGGCGTGAACATCTGCTTCGACTCGCTGATGCCCGAGTCGACGCGACTGCTGGCGGTGAAGAACGTGGAGATGGTGCTGTTCCCGTTCGCGGCCGATCCGGACCCGAAGACGCCCGAAGGCTGGGCGGCGTGGGCCGGGACGGCACTGCGGGCGCGATGCGCGGAGAACGGCGTGTTCGGGCTGGCGGTGAACTACGCGGGGCACGTCGAGATGGCGGGGGCCTCGCAGACGTTTCCAGGCGGCGCAACGGCGCTTGGGCCGCGTGGAGAGAGCCTGGAGGGGCGCGTCGAGGACGGCGTCTTTGTCGTGGAGTTCCGCTCGGCGGAGCTGGAGACGGCGCGCTCGGAGCCGGAGTATTTGTACAGGTTCCGGCGACCGGAGTTGTACGGGGCGCTGGCGCGCTACTAGCGTGGCCCCTTCGAGGTGCTTTCTGCAGTCTGCACAGCCCGCTGCACCGTCTCGGCATCCAGATACTCCGCGACGATGCGGTTTTCTTGGCCTGTCACTACTTCAAACAACCTGGCGCGGTCCCGCAGAAACTCGGGATCGCGCGGGCCATACTTTGCCACGTCTCCCGCAAATCGCAGGTTCACCACAAAGGCCCGGTATTTCCCCGGTTGTTTGTAAGAAAACATCGCTTTCCCATTCTGGACGGGCGAAACACCACACGAGTTGCGAAGAGTCAGCCAGGGATCCTGCGGACAGACAACCGCGACGACTTCCGCGTCATCGGGGAGAGATCCTTTGGCATCGATCACCAGTACTGCGGTTTCGAGGCTAACGACGATTCGAAGCGGTCCGGAATCTTCGAGTCGGATCTCGAACACATCGGGATCGAGGCGCCTTGAGCCGAGTTCAAGCCCGACGATTCTGCCTGGCACCGGAATTTCCAAAGAATACCGACCGGGCGTCACTTGCCTGAGCGTGAACTCTCCGTTCGCATCCGGCAAAGTCCCTGAACCCATGCGATTGTCGAGGTTCATGATGGAGAACGAGACAGCGCTGACTGGAGTGCTCTGCGGCGGAGCATTGATCAACTCCAGACTGCCGCGAAGGTCCTTGGGCTGGGCGAGCAATCCGTAGCAGCAGAGCACACTCAGCAGACATGCTCCCCGTAAGGGCCAGACTTCTCGCGCACACCTGACCAACATTTCGACCATCCCCCTGAGAATGAACATAGCAGACGACCTCTCCGAAGGGGATTCGGCGTATCGAAACAGCGCGAACTGAACGCACGAATTGAGCATCCTGACCCCGGTGATATATGATCGGGGCAGTTTCTTTCAGGAGTTTCAGGCATGAAACGCCGTATCTTTCTTGGCAGCGCTGTGGCCGGTGCGGGGGTGGGCGCAGGGTGTTCGTCGAAAGTGTCGCCGTGGAGGTTCTTCACGGAGGCCGAGGCCGCCACTCTGGACGCTTGGGTGGAGTGCCTGATCCCTGGCGATGAATCGCCCGGGGCGCGCGAGGCGCAGGTTGCGCGGTACATCGACATCCAACTGACGCGGTTCTTCAAGCGAGACCAGAAAAAGTATCGCGAGGCGCTTGGTTCGATGGAGGCGGCATCGCGAAAGGCGCACGGCAAGGCGTTCTCGGAGATGGGCGCTGACCAGCAGACGGCACTGCTCGAAGCGATCGAAGCCGGGCGCGGCGACAAGGGGGTGTGGGGCGCGGACGGCGGCAAAGGCGCATTCGAGATGGTGCTGAACCACGCGATGCAGGGCTTTTACGGAGACCCGCGTCACGGCGGCAACAAGGATTACGCGAGTTGGACGATGGTGGGGCTGAAGCCGGTGCAGGTGCGCGGGCGGCTGCACTACAGGTTGGGGGAGAAGGGCTAATGGCGCTCCCGAAGGTAACGGCGGTGGTGATTGGCGCGGGGGCGGCCGGGCCGATTGTGGCGAAGGAGCTCGCGGCGGCGGGGCACAAGGTGGTGCTGCTCGAACGCGGCCGGTGGCATGAGCCGTGGGAGTGCCGCAAGGACGATCTGCGAAACCAGCGGACGACGATCCTCGGCAATGCGTTCGGGCCGGAGGACGACGGCAATCCGCGCGTCGTTGTCGATGGGAACGGGCGCGAGCGCGTCGTACTGGCGTCGCAGGGCGGCTACAACAACAACGCGGCCTGCGTCGGCGGTGGCACCCTGAGCTACGGCGCGATGGCGTGGCGGTTTCATCCGAACGATTTCCGGATGAGGTCGCAGTACGGCGCGGTGGCGGGTTCGACGCTCGAAGATTGGCCGGTCAGCTACGACGATCTGGAGCCTTACTACGAGAAGGCGGAGTGGGAGATCGGCGTGTCGGGCGACGATTCCGGCAACCCGTTCAAGGGTCCGCGGCGGAAGCCGCTACCGATGCCTCCGCTGGAGCCGAAGACGCGCGAGCACGCGATGCTCGAGAAGGCCGCGCTCAAGCTGGGGCTGCATCCGTTCCACATCCCGATGCTGAGGAACTCGGTGCCATACGGAGGGCGCCCGGCGTGCATGCGGTGCCGGTGGTGCGTGGGTTTTGCGTGCGAGGTGGACGCGAAGTGCGGGACGCAGAACACAGTGCTGCGGACGACGCTGGCAACGGGGCTGCTCGAACTGCGCACGGGCTGCATGACGAAGCAGGTGTTGATCGACGATCGCGGCAAGGCGACGGGCGTTGAGTACTTCGACGCCGATGGGCGGTTGCAGACGCAGCCGGCGGATGTGGTCATCGTGAGCGCCGGCGCGACGGAGAGCGCCCGTCTGCTGCTGAATTCGAAGAGCCGCCTGTTTCCGCAGGGCCTGGGCAACCGCTTCGATTGGGTGGGGCGCAACCTGCAAGGGCACACGTACACGGGCGCGTTCGGGCTGTTCGACGAAGAGACGTACGACGACCTGGGGCCGGGCGCGTCGATCGCGATCTGCGACTACAACCACGGTAATCCGGGGCTGGTGGGCGGCGCGATGCTGGCGAATGAGTTTATCCGGCTACCGATTCACTTCATGAATATGCGTCCGCCGGACCTGCCGCGTTGGGGCAAGGCGCATAAGGAGTACATGCGGCGCTTCTACCGGCGCGCGGTGGCCGTTCAGGGGCCGACGCAGGAGATTCCGGTGTGGGACGCCCGCGTGCAGCTCGATCCAAAGGTGAAGGACAAGTGGGGCATTCCGGTGCTGCGCATGTCGGGCGGCAAGCACGAGCACACGCTGGAGATCGGCGCGGTGATGTCGTTGCGCGCCGAGGAGTGGCTGAAGGCGGCCGGCGCGGTTCGCACGTGGTCGAAGGGCGGCGGGCGGGGCTTGAGCGGCGGACAGCACCAGGCGGGCACGTGCCGCATGAGTCCGGATGAGAAGACGGGCGTGGTGGACCGCAACTGCCGCGTGCACGGCAGCGAGAACGCATACGTCGTCGATGCCAGCGTGCACGTGACGAACGGAGGGTTCAATCCGGTGCTGACGATCATGGCGCTGGCGTACCGCGCGGGCGAGCACATCGTCAAAGAGCTGCGGGGAAGGGCATCATGAAGACGCTGCTGATTGCCGCATTGATCGGGCTCGGCGCGCTGCTGATGGTGCCGGCGACGAGCTTCGTTTACGAGTCCGGCGGGCCGGAGGCGTGCGCACGGTGCCATGAGATTGCGCCGCAAGTAGAGTCGTGGAGAGTGTCGGCGCACCGTGGCGTGGATTGCGCGAAGTGCCACGGCGACGCGCTGACCATGGAAGCGAAGTTCCACATGGGCAACCTGCGGCGCGTGCGCCAGCATTGGTCGGGAGAGGTGGCAGCGAAGCCGAAGCTGCGGCATGAAGATGTGCTGACGATGCAGGAACGCTGCCGGAGTTGCCACCAGCAGGAGTTCGCTCAGTGGAAAAACGGCCCGCACAGCGTGACGTATGAGTCCATCTTTCTCGACAAGAAGCACAACAGCGAGCGGATGCTGATGGACGACTGCCTGCGGTGCCACGGCATGCACTTCGAAGGCGCGCTGAATGAGCTGGTGACGCCGGTGAACACGAAGGGGCCGTGGTCGTTGAAGCGCGCGGACTTGAAGGACGCGCCTGCCATTCCGTGCCTGACGTGTCATGCGATGCATCGCGACGGCGCGCCGCTCAAAGGTCATGTACGCAAGGTGTGGATATCGAGGAAGGAAGAGATCGCGAGGCCGTCGCTCGGCCTGTTCGACCGGCGCGGGATGACGGGCTTGCCGCTGAACCTGCTTCCCGTGCCCGCGGTTCTGGAAGGCGAGCGCGTGGTGAAGATGAGTCCCGACGCAAGGCAGACGCTGTGCTACCAGTGCCACGCGCCGCTGGCCACCCAGCAAGTGAAGAGTGGAGACGACCGCACGCCGCTGGGCGTCCACGAAGGGCTGAGCTGCCTGGCGTGCCACGACAAGCACCGAGGAACGACTCGAGCCTCCTGCGCGAACTGCCATCCGCGGCTGTCGAACTGTGGCCGTGACGTGGAAACGATGGACACGACGTTCGCAAACAAGGAGTCGAAGCACAACATCCACTGGGTGAAGTGCGCGGATTGTCATCCGAAGGGCGTACCGCCGAAGAAGCTTGCGGCCCGGCGATAAGATCGATGGCATGTTGAGCCGTCGAAGTTTGCTTTCAGTGATGGGCGCCGGACCGGCGCTGGCGCAGTCGTTCCTGCCAGGCATCCCGAATGTGGGATTCAAATCGGACACGGGGCCGGCGCGCTCGGAATGCGGAATAGGCGCGTTGATGCCGTGGGCCGATTCGTTGTGGGCGGTGACCTACAACTCGCACATGAAGGGCACTGGCGCTGGGCTGGGGCTGTACCGGATCGACGAAACGCTGAAGCCGGAGATGGTCCACACGCACAACGGGACACACGCGAACCGGCTGGTGCATCGCGAGTCGAACCAGGTCTTCATCGGGCCGTACGCTCTGGACCTGAAGGGCAACTTCAAGTTCATCCCGGAGTTTGAGAACCACCGGCTGACGTCGACGATGCGGCACCTGACAGACCCCGCGGGGCGCGTCTATCAGCTCACGATGGAAGGGCAGCTCTTCGAGATGGACGTGGCTACGCTGAAACCGCGCTTGATTGCCGATCTCGTCAAACAGATGGGCCTGGCGAAGCGGCCTCACTTCAAGGGCGGCTTCACGGCGCAAGGCCGCGTGGTGGTGGCGAACAACGGATTCTACGAGTTCGGTGAAGACGGAGCGGGGCTGTTCGAATGGGACGGCAAGGGCGCATGGAACCGGCTCAGCGGCAAGCCGCACATGGACGTGGCCGCGCGCGCCAACATGCACGAGGTTCTGTTCGCGACGGGTTGGGACGAGATGTCGGTTCTGCTGTGGGCGCTGGTGAAGGGCCAGTGGCAGCGCTACCGTCTACCGAAGGCGAGCCACGCCATGCAGCACGCCTGGCAGACCGAATGGATGCGCATTCGCGAGGTGGAGACCGAGCACTTCCTGATGGACATCCAGGGCATGTTCTACGAGTTGCAGCCCATGGCGTTCCAGGACCGAATCTGGGGCGTGAAGCCGATCTGCCAGCATCTGCGGATCATCCCCGACTTCACGGCTTTCCGCGGACTGCTGGCGCTGGGCGGCAACCAGGCGTCGCCGAACGCCGACAACAACCCGCTCGGCGGGCAGCCGCAGAGTGGCCTCTGGTTCGGCAAGACCGACGACCTATGGAACTGGGGCAAGCCGCAGGGCTGGGGCGGGGTGTGGCGCAACACGAAAGTGAGAAGGGGTGAGGCGTCGGAGCCGTTCCTGATGACGGGCTTTGACAAGAAAGTGCTGCACCTGAAATGCGTTGAGAGCGGCGTGAGCTTCGTGATTCAAGTCGACTTCCTCGGCAACGGCGAGTGGGTGAACTACGAGGAGCTTACCGTGGGCGGCTACCGCGCGTTCGTGTTCCCGGAAGGCTTCTCGGCACACTGGGTTCGGCTGATGGCTCGGAGCGACGCCACGGTGACTGCCCAGTTCATCTATACGTAATTGCGCAGGACTGTTGTTGAGATCCTACCCCAGGTGGATGACCCGGGGTATACGATTCGGACAGGCCCTGTGTTATTGTCAGGCGCAAATGGCCATATACGCTTTGGCATTCATTTGCCTGAGTCTCGGCTGGATCGTCTGGCGCCTTCAGACCCAGAAAGCTGCCCTTGCTACCGAGTTGCAGCAGTCCCGAGAACAAACCGCGACACTCCAGCAACAGTTGGAAGAAGCGGCACTTAGGATCGCTGAACTGGAAACAACACGACCCAGTGCAGATGGACTACTGGAAAGAGTCGTTCAGGGCTTGGTGGCACTTGGCATTCCTGGGCTGATCCTCCTTGTTGCAGTCGCGACTTCGGGGTTTGCCGGAGCCGCCGCGATCACTTCGGCACTTGCGGCACTCGGCGGCCCTCTCGGCATGATTGGAGGTATAGGAGTTCTGATTCTGCTCGCGCTCGCGTCGAAGGCATTGGCTCAGTATGGGCTACCTAAGATTGCCATGCTGGTTGTTAAAGGCTTGATCACCTCAGGCAATTCGCCACAGAAGATCCTCGAGAGAGTTGCAGAATACCCATCATGGATAGTCTCGACCGAACTCCGAAGGAGTATTGAGGATGTACTGCGCAAGAACTCGTAGTCGTCTTCATCGTGGGTGGGAGCACTCGTGTCCAAATTAGCGGCGGCTGGGGGTAGGTGAAGCTCCGGCTAGGATGGAGGAAGTTCTTGCAGGAACACATCCTCAATCCGAGCAAAG